>CAZMGH010000016.1:16336-56480 GCA_964565805.1 uncultured Lachnospiraceae bacterium | reverse complement strand
GAGATACCCAACGGCCAATATAGGCGGCAAAGCTGTCAGCCATATTGTCCACCATGCCATTGAAGCCAAAATTTAAAACAACCCACAAAATAATGGATGCAATAAAAATCGTTCGTTTACGGTCATGCATATCCTCCAGGGTTCTGGCAGACATAATTGCCGGAACGGTACAGCCAAAGCCTAACAGCATAAGGATAAATGCCCGGCCGGACAGCCCCATCTTTCCCATAAGACCATCCATAACGTATGCGACCCTGGACATATAGCCGCTGTCTTCCAAAATTCCCAGTGCCAGGAACAGGATGAAAATATTAGGCAGGAAGGTAAGGATTCCGCCGACCCCGGCAATAATTCCGTCAACGATCAGGGACTGGACTACCGGGGAAGCATTTGCAGCTTCTACAAGATAAGAAACCCCATTAGAAAAAAAATCCAGCAGTGTTTCAAAACCTCCGGCAATAGCATCTCCTACAGTAAAAGTCAGTAAAAAGACAATGGCCATGATCCCCAAGAAAATGGGCATGCCCCAGATCCGGTGAGTCAGCACGCGGTCGATCTTATCGGTATCGGCTGTCTTTGTGTCTTTATTTACAAGGACCTCGTCAATGATCTCCTCAATAAAACCATACTTTTGATTAATGATCTCTTTTTCATAGTTTTTATCTATAATATCCTTATATTCAATAGGATATTTTTCCTCTAAGCGATCCTTCACCCCATCGATCTTATCTTCGATCTCGTCACTGTAGACCATGGCAAATTCTTTATGATGGTCGTGGCGGTGGGCGCTTGGCTTGGTGTTATAGTGGTGATGCTCAATAGTATCCACCCCGCTCATTAACAACATCCATCATATTTAAGGCAGGGACTACCGGCTTGCCCAGCTCAATAAGCTGAAGGGTAAGATAAAGATTCCTTTCCAGATTGGAGGCATCCGCCACGTCCACGATCACGTCCACGTCATCTGAAAGGATACACTGGCGGGACAGGATCTCTTCCATAGAATAACAGGTCAGGCTGTAAATTCCCGGAAGGTCCACCAGTTTATAGTTGTGGTTGTGGAACCGCATAGCCCCTTCCTTTTTTTCAACAGTAACGCCGGGCCAGTTGGCGACCTTAAGCCGGGCCCCGGTATAAGCGTTAAATAATGTGGTCTTTCCACAGTTGGGATTCCCTATAAATCCCACATTGATCGTCTCTTTTTCCATTGTCATTGCTTAACCCCTCCATCTACTGTGATTCCCTGAGCGATCTGACGGCCTACCGCCAGACGGGTGCCCCGCACATTAAAAATAGAGGTGCCGTTGCGCTTCCGGTTAAGCAGTTCTATATTTGTGCCTTCGATCAGGCCCAGCGCTTCCAGGCGCCGCTCTGTATTCTCCTCCAGATCCAGACCGATCACCTGGTATGTACTTCCTGCATTTCCATCTGCAAGTGTCATAGATATGCTGCTCCTTTACTGTATCTCTTTCTGATAATAATTATCATTTATCAATAACCATAGTACACTTATCGATAAAAATTTTCAGTATGAAGCAGCAGTTCATGGCGGCGGGAGAAGATATGCCGTCATAAAGTATTGCAATATAATAAAACAGCAAAGCTAGAGGGAGGCTGGGTTAGTGCCTGCGGCCCGCCCTGGTCTTAAAGACCTTTGGACGTTTTATATTTTGGTGGGCGGCCGCCCTCTGACTTTGCTGTTATTTACTAGCTATGACTATATCATAGGAATAAGAAGATTTCAACCTAAAGTTTACCTGAGTTTAAAGGTTTTCGGCGCCAGCCGGTATATCAAGATCAGAGAAACCACACAGATCCTTTTGGCCGGTTTTATCAGAAGCTTTCGGTGGCGGCAAAAAATAGAGACCGGAACAGACAGGACATAGCCTATGTCCGGATACTGCAAGTACTGCCAGGATACCGGAATTTGTTACCGAAAAGATGCCAGAGACAGGTAAAGACCCGCCTCTGGCATTGATCAAAGCTTTTTATTTAATCGTTTGTATTTATGCCAAAGCTGCAGTGATAATAGCCATGGAATAAACTTCCAGAGCGTTGCAGCCTCTGGACAGGTCGTTGATGGGTGCGTTCAGTCCCAGAAGAATCGGTCCGTAGGCATCAAAATTACCAAGGCGCTGAGCAATCTTATAGCCGATATTTCCTGCATTAATATCCGGGAAAATAAAGGTATTGGCATGTCCGGCAACCCTAGAATCTTTACACTTTGTCCGGGCCACACGGGGATCAACGGCAGCGTCAAACTGGATCTCGCCTTCAATAGGCAGATCCGGCGCAAGACGTTTTGCTTTTTCTGCCGCATTGCGCATCTTATCCACATCTTCGCCTTTTCCGGAGCCAAGAGTTGAATAACTTAAGAAAGCAACCTTAGGATCAATTCCGAAAATTTTCGCGCACCCAGCACACTCAATAGCAATCTCAACAAGCTCATCTTCTGTAGGCTTGATATTAATAGCGCAGTCACCCATAGCAAGAACTTCATTATCACCCACAGCTGACGGGCGGACCATGATAAAGCAGGATGATACGATCTTGTTGCCTGGTTTTGTCTTGATTAGCTGGAGGGCCGGACGTACTGTATCTGCTGTGGAATATGTAGCGCCGCCAAGAAGCGCATCAGCAATACCCATCTTTACAAGCATGGTTCCAAAGTAGTTGGCCTGGCCTAATGTCTTTCTTGCCTGCTCCGGCGTTACACCCTTACTCTTTCTTAATTCACAGAACATCTCTACCATCTCATCCATACGGTCAAAGTTATTTGGATCAACGATCTGGGCGCCGCGGATATTAAACCCTGCCTCTTCTGCCGCTGCCTGGATCTCATCCTGATTGCCTACAAGGATAGGATGAAGGAAATTGCTGGCTAACAGCCGCGAGGACGCCTCAAGGATACGTGCATCGGTCCCTTCTGTGAACACGATTTTTTTAGGACTTTTCTTCAGAATTTCAATTAAATTACTAAATCCAAACATAATAAAGATTCCCTTCTGATTTAATTTATTTTGTAACTTTCCGTCTCCTATTTTATACTTTTTTTAGTAAGAATACAATGGATTTCTTTGTATTTTCCAAAATGCATTGTGAAAATTTGTTATCACTTTTAAAAATTATGTTACCACTCTTAAATAGTAGTGAACTATTGGATCATATAGATCCGCAACCGCGGAGCAAGCACGCGGTTCGGGTGTGATATGCAACAAACTGTTACAACAAATCACCTTTTTTGTGGAAATCGCTTGACATTTTTCCTGAAAACAACTATAATAACGCTAATTTCACTTCATTTAAATGCAGTGACAAGGAGGAGTACATAAAAAGACGTTTCCTCAGAGAGAAGATGACTGGTGAAAATCTTTGAAACACTTTTATGGAAGTAGCCTTTGAGCAGTAAAGCCGAACCGCAGTATCAGGGAGCTTTAAAAGTCCCGGCAGCTCAGTAAGTTTTAACGTTTCCCCACGTTACAGGGGCCTGATATTCCTATTATCCGTCAGTCCGGATCGATAGTCGTATCGGCAGAGCGCAGAGCTTTAAGCTCTGAATTTAGGTGGTACCACGGATGAACATTCGCCCTAAGCATTTATGCTTAGGGCTTTTTAGCTGGTTTAAAATGTGCCGCATCATAACAGTGTGGCCAACTGGTTTGTGATACCTCATCTCCGGCTAAGTCCGCCGCCGGAAAATGTAAAACATGGACCAAAGGAGGATTTTTGAATGAAACAAATTACAGGAAACAAATTGCTGGTAAAAGCCTTGAAGGAAGAAGGCGTGGAAGTTCTTTTCGGCTACCCTGGAGCCGCCACCATTGATTTAAGTGATGAGCTGTACCGCCAGGATTCTATTAAGATCATACTGCCAAGACATGAGCAGGCCCTTGTCCATGAGGCGGATGCCTATGCCAGAACTACCGGAAAGGTGGGAGTATGTCTTGTGACCAGCGGCCCGGGCGCCACAAATGTTGTTACCGGTCTTGCTACAGCCAACTATGACAGCGTGCCTCTGGTATGCTTTACCGGTCAGGTTCCACGGTATCTGATTGGAAATGACGCTTTCCAGGAAGTGGATATTGTAGGCATTACACGAAATATTACAAAATACAGCGTTACTGTACGTAACCGGGAGGATCTGGGACGTATTGTCAAAGACGCCTTTTACATAGCAAGGACCGGACGGCCCGGCCCGGTCCTTATCGACCTTCCGAAAGATGTTATGGCAGAACTTGGCAGCCCGGAATACCCGAAAACTGTAAATATCCGGGGCTATAAGCCAAACACCAGCGTTCATGTGGGCCAGTTGAAAAAAGCCATTAAAATGCTTCACTCTGCCAAACGCCCCCTTCTGCTGGCCGGCGGCGGCGTAAATATCGCTCATGCTCAGGAAATCTTTACAAAGGTTGCCGAAAAAACTCAGGCGCCTGTGGTTACAACGATTATGGGGAGAGGGGCTATTTCCACAGATCATCCCCTTTTTGTAGGCGATCTTGGCATGCACGGCGCTTATGGAGCAAACATGGCAGTAAGCAACTGTGATCTGCTGTTTTCCATTGGCACCCGGTTTAATGACCGGATCACAGGAAAACTCCATGAATTCGCCCCTCATGCCCAGATCGTTCATATTGATATTGATACAGCTTCTATTTCAAGAAATATCCATGTTCATGTGCCTATTGTAGCTGACGCGAAAGAAGCGCTGACAAAAATGGATGAGTACGTTCAGCTCTGTGACACAAAACAGTGGCGTAAACAGATCTGGGAATGGGGCCAGGAGCATCCTCTCACCGCGCGGAGCAAGACTAATGCTTTAAGTCCCCTGGATATTATTAATGAAATCAATGAGCAGTTTGACGAGGCCATTATTGTTACTGATGTAGGCCAGCATCAGATGCTTGTAACCCAGTATGCCCAGATCACCCCGAAAAAACAGCTGGTAATGTCCGGCGGCCTGGGAACTATGGGGTACGGCCTTCCCGGCGGCATTGGGGCAAAGATTGGTCATCCGGATAAGCCGGTGATCGTTGTATCCGGAGATGGCGGCATGCAGATGAATATTCAGGAAATGTCCACTGCTGTTTTAGAGGAACTGCCTATTATCATCTGTATTTTTAACAATGAATATCTTGGCATGGTCCGCCAGTGGCAGAAACTTTTCTATGGAAAGCGCTACGCCATGACCAACTTAAGATCCGGCGCCCTCTCTCGCCGCACCAATGGGGAAGAATATCCCGAGTACACGCCGGACTTTGTAAATCTTGCCGAAAGCTACGGCGCAAAAGGCATGCGTGTAACTAAAAAAGAAGAGGTTGCCGCCGCATTTGAGGAAGCCCGGAAAAACACAAAAACCCCTACTCTGATCGAGTTTATCATCAGCCCTGAAGAAATGGTTTACCCGATGATCAAGCCCGGCGGAACTTTGGAAGATATGATCATGGATTGCTAAAATAGGAGGAAGTATTGATGGATAAAGGCATGAAAAAAAGATGGATCTCACTTTATGTAGAAAACCAGGTGGGCGTGCTTTCAAAAATTTCCGGTTTATTTTCTGGAAAATCCTATAACCTGGACAGCCTTACGGTGGGAACGACGGAAGATCCTACTGTATCCCGCATGACCATTGCTACAGTCAGCGATGATGAAACTTTTGAGCAGATCAAAAAACAGTTAAACCGTATGATCGAAGTGATCAAAGTCATTGACTTTACAGATATTTTTGTCCGCATGAAAGAAATTTTATATGTAAAAGTCAGAGACTGCACCTTAGAGGATAAAACCGCACTTTTTCAGATTGCTGAAGCCTTTAAAGCTAAGGTCATTGACTATGGTCGGGACAGCCTGCTTTTGGAGTTTGTCCAGACTGCCACAAAAAATGATGCTGTAGTCAAGCTGATGAAGGAAGAATTTAAAAACATTGAAGTGGTGCGAGGCGGCAGCGTAGGCATCGAATCCATCAGCATTATGGAGCGGTAACGTAAGAAATATATTCATGAGCCGCCTGCAATGAGCGTGTCCGCCCGCTCATTATATTCCTGTAGTTAAAACAGCTCACGATGCTTTCACTTAATTTATCGTCGGCCAGTGTACCGAGGCAGTGATCCTTGGCGTTTTATGTACGATTGGCATATTTATCCTGAGATTTCCCTATGCCAGTATGACCGGTACTTTGGTCGGCGGCGTCGGCGGTGTTGCCGGGATGCTTTTAGCCGTGCCGGTAACAGCACCCCTTTATAAGATCCTTGGAAAGGATGTCAAGTTTACAAAAATCATCCAGCTGAATCTTATTAATATTTATGATCATATTTATATCATTAATAAGGACTTCGCCCAAATCCGTCTGTTTTTATCCGGATTTTCAAATCACCATCATAAATTCCAACCGGGATTTCATCAGTGAATGAGTAAGATGCTACATTTTCGGTTTCAAACTGATATACAATTACTTGGTTACTCATAGGATCTACAATCCAGTATTCCCTTACTCCAGCGGTCTGATATTTGATCAGTTTCTTTAAATAATCCATAGACCGACTGCTTGCAGAGACGATTTCAATCACCCAATCCGGGCCACCGTGGCAACCTTTTTCATCCAGCTTTGACTTATCGCAGATCACAGAAATATCAGGCTCGACATAAAGTTTGTCATCGTTGTTAAGAAAAACGGCAAATGGTGCTGGGTACACTTCACAGTCTCCGTTCTTATGACTTACATATTGATAAATTTTCGATGATAAAAACATTGAAATTTGCTGATGTGTTCTCCCCGGCGGCGCCATCATATACATTTCTCCGTCAATAAGTTCTGCCCTTACACCGTCCGGCAATGCGTAAATATCATCAACAGTATATTGCTTCTTCTGTTCTAATGGCATAAATATCACCCCTTTGTTGTATTTTAACATGGTCCACGCCATCCCTCAAGTCTCCAACTGGAGTAGTACCACATTTTAATCGGTTCAGAGTAACCCATCGTTTAGATCCTCCCGAGTTTTTTACTATCCGCTGAACCTTAGTTGAAATTAAGAATATAATGCCACGAAAATCCTTATGATATTGACAAATTTATAAACGTCAAAGAACTGTATGAGAAATGGAGTGAAAATTATTTCATGACCTACGATAAGTACAGGCATCGTAGGTCACGAAATAACTGACTTCACTGAGAGGGTTTACACCCATCGAAATATTGACTGGTTAAAGACTGAAATAAAATAACCTGTTCGGTGTACGAATACGGTGTAGTAATAATGTAGTAACAGACCGTTTTCTCAAATATTTTATTAATTCTAAAAGAGCCTATAACCCTTGATTTTACGCTATTCTTTAGAACTTGCCTGCTTTCGCAGCTTCCTCAACAGAAACAGCGACAGCAACTGTAGCGCCAACCATTGGGTTATTGCCCATACCGATCAGTCCCATCATCTCAACGTGAGCCGGTACGGAAGAAGAACCAGCGAACTGAGCATCAGAGTGCATACGTCCCATAGTGTCTGTCATACCATAGGAAGCAGGACCTGCTGCCATATTGTCCGGATGAAGTGTACGGCCTGTACCACCGCCGGAAGCAACGGAGAAATACTTCTTGCCAGCTTCAATACATTCTTTCTTGTATGTGCCTGCAACCGGATGCTGGAAGCGTGTCGGGTTTGTAGAGTTGCCAGTAATAGAAACATCTACGCCCTCTTTCCACATGATGGCAACGCCTTCACGAACATCGTTAGCGCCGTAGCAGTTTACTTTGGAACGAAGGCCGTCAGAATAGGACTTTCTGAACACTTCCTTTAATTCACCTGTGTAATAATCATATTCTGTCTCAACGTATGTGAAACCATTGATTCTGGAAATGATCTGAGCAGCATCTTTTCCTAAGCCGTTAAGGATAACACGGAGAGGTTTTTTACGAACCTTGTTTGCCTTTTCGGCAATACCGATAGCGCCCTCAGCAGCAGCAAAGGACTCATGGCCAGCAAGGAAGCAGAAACAGTCTGTCTCTTCTTCCAGAAGCATCTTTCCAAGATTACCATGGCCAAGACCTACTTTACGCTGGTCGGCAACAGATCCGGGGATACAGAAAGCCTGAAGGCCTTCGCCAATAGCTGCGGCAGCATCGGCTGCTCTTGTACATCCTTTTTTAATTGCAATGGCAGCACCTACAGTGTATGCCCAGCAAGCATTTTCAAAGCAGATCGGCTGGATCTTCTTTACCTGATTGTAAACATCAAGGCCGGCATCCTTTGTGATCTTTTCTGCTTCTTCGATAGAAGCGATGCCATAGCTGTTTAATACGGCATTGATTTTATCAATTCTTCTTTCATAAGATTCAAATAAAGCCATTTTCTATACCTCCGAACGAATTATTCTTTTCTTGGGTCAATGATCCTAACTGCATCATCAACACGGCCATACTGTCCTCTAGCTTTTTCAAGAGCTGTGTTCGCGTCATCGCCAGCTTTGATGAAATCCATCATCTTGCCAAAGCTGATATACTGGTATCCGATGATCTCATCGTTTTCATCCAGTGCGATACCTGTAACATAGCCTTCTGTCATCTCAAGGTAACGAGGGCCTTTCTTCAATGTACCATACATGGTACCAACCTGAGAACGAAGGCCTTTTCCAAGGTCCTCAAGACCGGCGCCAACCGGAAGTCCGTCCTCGGAAAACGCGGACTGGGAACGTCCGTAAACGATCTGTAAGAACAGTTCTCTCATAGCTGTATTAATGGCGTCACATACAAGGTCTGTGTTCAGAGCTTCAAGAATCGTTCTGCCAGGAAGGATCTCAGCTGCCATAGCTGCGGAATGAGTCATCCCTGAACATCCGATAGTCTCAACCAGGGCTTCCTGGATAATACCTTCTTTAACGTTCAGTGTCAGTTTGCAGGTGCCTTGCTCTGGAGCGCACCAGCCAACACCATGTGTTAAACCGGAAATATCTTTAATCTCTTTTGCTTTTACCCATTTTGCTTCTTCTGGGATCGGCGCGGCGCCATGGTTTACACCCTGGGCCACAGGACACATCATTTCTACTTCATGTGAATAAATCATTTTGAGACTCCTTTCAAAATATGAAATATTGCCTTGCACAGGCGTATGATTGTTAAAATATAATCACACCCACGACTATTCTCTCACTTTTTCGCCATTTCGTCCAGACCTTTTTGGAAATTTTTATCAATAATCCGATGGTGATACCAGAGTCAAATAAAGATTTGACCCTACCATCATTAGGTAAGGGCGCTTCGGATACATTCCCCCAGGGCATAAATGATAAAAATGATCACAAACACATCAATCATAGGGTTTTTCCGCATCTTTCCATGAAAACCTTTAACATAGGCCTGTCCTGCAGGACGGGCCAGCAGGATTTCCTTCGGCTTGCGTCCATTGACAGCAAATGTGGCATAGATCAAAGCCAGTACCACCACAAGAGCAACGAATGCGATCACTGTCAAAACACCCACAAAGATCCCGATCATTTGAGGTACCATCTCCGAAACCATAGCATCGATCTGCGCTTCACTCATGGACGAATACAGCCCTTCCTGGGACAAAGCCTGCTTATAGGTCTGAGTCAAAGTCTCTGATAAAGATAGAGATTCACTCGTCGTTTGAGCAGATCCCATCGTAAAGTAGCTGAGCATTGTAGTAAATCCATTGAGACAAAAATGCATGATCATTGTGATCAGGATCGAGTCTGTGGCTTCCAGCATGAGAGCCATAATGACTCCAAGGAAAAATGCATAGGGCATTTGGTTAAAGTTCATGTGCATCAGGCCAAACAAAAGGGCGCTTAAAAATATGCCTGCCAAGGGACGGACCCGGCTGTATGTATTATACAGGCACCCTCGGAAAATGGTTTCCTCCATAATGGCAGGGATCACCGCTATTAAGATCAGCGCCGGAACCAATCCCATTTCTATAACTGAGGGAAGCACATTTTCCATGGCATTATCAACAAACAGCATAGACACAAAGTTCAGCGCAATGATGACAGGATAAGAAAAGATCATAACCAGGATGGCCAGGATAATGCTGGCAGGCTTCACCTTTTTTAAACGGATCACAGTCAGGGGATTGCTTTTTGTCCAAATACAATAAACTCCAAATGGAATAAGCATCGTTACCGGAGAAAGCAGAAGCTGCATCCACATAGGAATATAAAATCCCGGAACATAAATCAGCAGAAGAGACAGACCAAGGACTGCTGCCAGCTGCACTACCGCGATCACCAGAAGCAATATGTGAGCAGATGAAATTTTTTTCATACCTTTTTAACAACCTCTCCCCTTTTTTTATAAATACTTTTTTCCGGAACAAATCCCCGGACCATGGACAAAGGATATATATTTGAACAGAAGCCAATGACCGTTCCCGGGTTCATTACTGTATTGCAGCCGACTTCTACACAATCTCCCAGCATTGCCCCAAACTTTTTAAGACCAGTATGGATCCGCTCGCCGCCGACAATAACATCCACCAGTGTCTTGTCCGACTTTACATTGGAAGTAATAGATCCGGCGCCCATGTGGGCCTTGTATCCTAAAATAGAATCGCCCACATAATTGTAGTGGGGCACCTGGACCTTGTTAAAAAGGATGACATTTTTAAGCTCAGTGGAATTTCCCACCACAGCCCCTTCCCCTACGATAGCATTGCCCCGGATAAAAGCGCAGTGGCGCACTTCAGCCCCCTTGCCGATAATGGCAGGACCGTTGATCAGGGCAGAGGGATAAACCTTAGCGTCCCTGGCAATCCATATATTTTCTCCCACCTGAACATACTCATCTGGAGAAAGTGTCTTTCCCAGCTCCACAATAAAACTGCCGATCTTTGGCAGGGCCTCCCACGGGTAAGTCAGCCCCTCAAACAAACGAGCCGCAATGGTTTCTTTTAAATCATAAAGTCTGGCAATAGTTAATTCCTCATACATCTTCCGAAACTCCTTTCCTATTTATGCCGTGTTCCTCACAGCATAAGGGTATTCCCTTGCAGGGTTTCCCTATAGTAGGGGTGCGAAAACCCTCAGCACAGCCTGAAACAGTCCCTTCATAAATCCCGGCCGGGCATCTGCCAGGGTAATCTCCCGGCTTTCCTTAATGGTTTCAATGGCATCTCTTTTAGCGTCAAGAACAGCCCGGGTGCGATACATATATACCCCGCACTCAAAATGCAGGTACAGGCTCCTGAAATCCAGATTTATAGAGCCTACCGTGGCAACAATATCATCAGCCACAAAATTCTTTGCATGGATAAAACCGGGAGTATATTCATAAATGCGCACACCATTGTCCAGCAGCTGTTCATAGTAAGACTGAGTAAGAAGAAAAATCATCTTTTTATCCGGGATCGCCGGTGTGACAATGCGCACATCCACCCCTCGCTTAGCTGCGAGACACAAGGCAGTCATCATTTCATTATCAATGATCAGGTACGGGGTAAAAATATAAACATACCGTGTGGCTTGATTAATAATATTTAAGTAGGTACTCTCTCCTACTACTTCATCATCCAGGGGAGAATCTCCATAAGGCTGGATAAAGCCATCCATATAATCTTTATGGATATAAACGTCTGGCTTAAATACTTCAAAATCTTCATCCTTTTTATGATAAAAGGCATTCCATGTTTGTAAAAACATAACTGTAAAATTCCACACGGCTTCGCCCCGGATCATAATGGCAGTATCTTTCCAGTAGCCAAAGCGGACAATATGATTAATATATTCATCTGCCAGGTTAATGCCGCCGGAAAAGGCCGTATGACCGTCGATCACAAGAATTTTCCGGTGATCCCGGTTGTTCATGACCAGGGAAAAAAGCGGGATAAACGGATTAAATGCCATGCATTTGATTCCCATGGCCTCCATCTGCTTATAATAATGAATGGGAAGCAGGGAAACACAGCCCACGTCATCATAAATAAAGCGAACTTCTACGCCTTCTTTTACTTTTTGTCTTAGAATATCCAAAATCCCCTGCCACATCACACCATCGCCCACAATGAAATATTCCATAAAAATATAGTGCTTGGCCTTCTTTAATTCTTCCAGCATAACCGGGTAACATTCTTCCCCTGAAGGAAAATAGCGGGCTGTTGAATTTTCATAAATGGGAAAGCCGCTGCGGCACAGATACCTGGCCTGTCCGGTCACGTTCATATTGAGATTTTCCAGATCTTCAATCACCTTAGGATCCTGACGGACATGGGGCCATATCCTGGCCTTTTCCCGCTCCAGCACCCGGCGCATGCCCCGGCTGGGATTTTTATTGCCAAAAACCAGATACATCAGGCCGCCCAGCAAAGGCAGCAGAAGGATCGGCACGATCCACGCCAGCTTATACGCGGGATTGTCTCTTTTATTAATGATCCATAAAGCAACGATAATACTTATTGCGGTAAAAAAGATACGGATGGCCGCAGAATAATTGCCCAGATGGAAAAAAAATACAAAAAGCCATATAATCTGCAGGATAATGAGGATCCCAACAAAAAACAAGCGGCTTAACAACAATTTCATGATCTTTTTCATAAATGCAGTCTCCTCTCAATGGTGTATTTTATTCCTTCAGCCACTCCCTTATACAGCTGGCTTTTCTCAAAAAAAGCTCCCGGGAAAATATCCCGGGAGAAGTTATCACGTTAAATCACAAATTGTTCTAAGTATCTCTTACTTAAGATAATAGATTTTTTCATATCCTCCAGACTGCCTTCAAAGGCTTTATCCTCAACCTCAATGCAGGTGCAGCCGTCAAATCCAATATCCGTAAGGGCAGACACATATTTACCCCAATCCACATCTCCCAGACCCGGAAGCTTTGGAGACATATACTCAAGGGGTGTGGCCATAACGCCAACATCAGCCAGTTTATCCTGGTAAACCTTAATATCCTTGTAGTGAACATGGAAGATTTTATCTTTAAATTCATAAATCGGCTTAATATAATCAATCTGCTGCCATACAAAATGAGACGGATCATAGTTAATGCCGAAATTAGGGCTGTCAATGATCTCAAATACCTTTCTCCAGTTGGCAGGACTTGTCATAATATTCTGTCCGCCCGGCCATTCATCGTCGGTAAATAACATGGGGCAGTTTTCAATACCGATCTTAACGCCCTGTTCCTCAGCCAGCTTCACAATCGGCGGCCATACTTCCTTAACGATCTCAAGGTTTTGAGCCACTGTTTTATCAGGAACACGTCCAACAAAAGTAGTCACCATGTTTACCCCAAGCTTGGCGGATGCTGCAATAAGTTTTTTCAGATGCTCTACATAAACAGCTCTCTTTTCCAGATCCGGATCCAAAGTATTTGGATAATAAGCCAGAGAGGAAATCTGGATTCCTCTGTCAGCCACATACTTTTTAATATAGGCAATCTTTTCATCTGTCAGTTCGTCCACATTAATATGAGTCACGCCCGCATATCTGCGGACGGCCTTACCTTTGGGCCAGCATGCTACTTCCACACACTGAAAGCCGTTTTCTGCAAGGAAATCGATCATCTCTTCAAATGAAAGATCTCCCAGGATGGCGCTTACTAAACCTAGCTTCATTCTTTTATCCTCCTGAATACTTTATAGTTTTTATCATCCGGCCGATTGCCGGTTAGAGTCTTCCCGCTCCAAGTTATATTTTACCATAATTTATCGGAAATTCAACGGCTATTATGAAAAAAGGCAAGGGAAATCCCTTACATGTGACCAGTAACGGATTTCCCTTGCCTTTATGCTAGTGATCAATAATTTTTTGCCTGAAGCTGAAAATAAGCCTTTGGATGAGCACATACCGGACAGACTTCAGGAGCTTCCTTGCCTACATGGATATGTCCGCAGTTTGCGCACTGCCAGATCATATCTCCATCTCTGGAGAATACAAGACCGCCTTCCACATTTTCAAGAAGCTTTAAATATCTTTCCTCATGCTCCTTCTCAATCTTACCTACCTCTTCAAACAAATATGCAATATGGTCAAAGCCTTCCTCTTTGGCAACCTTGGCAAATTCAGCGTACATATCCGTCCACTCGTAGTTTTCCCCTTCTGCGGCTGCTTTCAAATTGGAAGCAGTATCATTGATCCCATTAAGAAGCTTGAACCAGATCTTTGCATGCTCCTTTTCATTATTTGCGGTTTCCAGGAAAAGCGCCGCAATCTGCTCAAAGCCTTCCTTTTTCGCCTTGCTGGCAAAAAAAGTATATTTGTTTCTTGCCTGTGATTCCCCAGCAAACGCTGCCCACAAATTCGCTTCAGTTTTTGATCCTTTTAACTCCATATTTTCCTCCTTTTCCGGGCATCTTCTTGCCCATAAGGGTATCCTCTCGAGGATTTCCTACCGTTAACAATAAAATAAGAATAATTCTTATTTTTACTCAGTTTATCACGGTTTTCTTGAAAAGTCAACACATTTTCACAAAGTGTTATACATTCTCCCTGTTGAGCAAAAGGATACAATGCTGCCGGGCACGCCCCTTTTCTCTCTATCTGCTTATTCTAAAGGAAGCTGTTAAATGCCTAAAAAGTCCGCATATCTGTTGATCTGTCCAATATCTTCCAGAATCTTATCCCTGCCAGAGCTAAACAAGAGCCCTTCATTATACTTGTAATACCGCTCACACTTGTTAGCAGAAATGTAAGTCATCGCTGGACGGCTTGTATTCAGCTCTGTAATAAAGATGACCATTTCCTGGCTTTCTCCAAAGGCCGCTTCCATAAAATCAAAGGCAGCTTCCAGATGCTTCCCAGCCTTTTGGGTCAATGTCTCCAAAGCAGTCACTTCATTTTCAAAAAGCCTTTTTAGGGCATTAAAATCATCTCCAGCCTCAAGACGGCTCTTGTAGGTATCCAGTGTTCGGATCAACCGGTGATCCGCCTTTTCATCCAAAGGCAGGATCGCCTCCTCTAAGGCGACCGCTCCGGCTTCGGGAGACATTTCCCGAATAGATAATAAAATGTCATAAAGCTGTTCTACAAAATGGTTTTTCTCTGTCTGAGTCTTAAAATCTTCATTCAGGCAGCCCATTAAAAGACCGATCAGGCTCAGCTTTTCATCAAAGCGGGCCGCCCGGATCCGGGACACTGTTTCCGGGCGGATCTTTCCGTTTATGATCTCATCCACATGATAGTCATCCTTATACTGGTTGTAAAGATCATAATAATTGGCAAAATCCCTGGCAATCTTCGGATGCTGCACATACTGGCCGATCATGATCTCTGTCACCGGCTGACCTAAAAACTCCTGGGCATAGACCATGTAAGACAGGTCTTCCCAACCCCTGGCTGTCACAAAACGCTTCCCGGAGGCTGTTGTTTCCACCTGATAAAAATTTTCTTTTTTTATTTCCAGATAAGTCATAATGGACGGATGGACGCCCCTCCCATAGGCATAGCTTTTCCACACGGAAAAATCCTCTGTAATGGTCATTTTCCGCACCCGATCCAGGGTCACAATATCAAATTCCTTTACGGATTTATTATATTCCGGCGGATTTCCCGCAGCCACGATGATCCATCCGTCCGGCACCTTATGAGTGCCAAAAGTTTTCTTCTGAAGGAACTGGAGCATGGTGGGAACCAAAGTTTCGGAAACACAGTTGATCTCATCAAGAAACAGGATTCCCCGGTCCTTTTTTGTAGATGCCATGTAATCATATACAGCCCCGATAATCTCGCTCATGGTATATTCTGTGGCGCTGTATTCTTTTCCCCCATAGGTATGGGAAACGATCCTAGGCAGGCCGATGGCGCTTTGCCGGGTGTGATGGGTCATAGTATAGGCCACCAGGCCAATCTGGCACTCTGCCGCGATCTGCTCCATAATAGCGGTTTTTCCGATTCCCGGAGGTCCCATGAGTAAAATAGGCCTCTGGGCAATGACCGGGATTCTGCAATCCCCGTTTTCATCAGTCATTAAATAGGCCTCAATGGCATTTTTTATTTCCTGTTTTGCCTGTAAAATGTTCATGTTTTATTTCCTTCCATCTCCAGATCCTCCCGGCTCAGCACAAGCTTAATGGCCCAGGGAGGAACCGTTCTGTCTGAATATTCTCCGCTAATAAATACAAAGGCGGTTTCAAAAGGCGGCTTACTTTTGGGGAATTCTCCGTAGCCGTCAGTAAAGTAGATCAGTCCCTTTAAATGGGAAAGTTTTCCTTCATCCATAAGCTTCCTGGTATAATCAAATACCGGGCGAAAATCTGTACCGCCAAAGCCCTGTACCTGAAAATCCTCCATATATTGATAAAAATCCTCCGGTCCGGTAATCAAACTGTCTGAGGAAATGCCTGCGTCACACTGAAGGATATGGACGTGGATCTTTTTAAAAAAGCTTTCCCGCTGGGAAAGCATGGAAAAAGTCTCATTAAGAAATTCCCGAACCATTTCCGGAGGACAGGACTGGGACGTGTCAATGGCAATGACAAATTCATCAATCTTTTTCACGTCTTTATATTCCAAAGGCTCAATCAGAGGCATATTTTTATAATGATCCATACCGTAAGTATAAAAAATATAATCAAAGCTGTCATCATCCGGCACGATCTCCTCGCCCCACACAGCAAAACGTTTTAAAAAGTCCCGGTAGTCATACCGTTCCCGGTGTTCAAGCTTTAAGCAGGCTAAAAGATCTCCTGCCCTGTCCCCATAGTCCTTAGACAGGGTTTCCATATTAGTCTGCATTTTCTCGCTGATCCGCTGCCAAGCCTGATAATTTTCCTCCTGGCGGGGATCCTGACGGTTTTCATCCTCATGATCCCAAAAGCTGTGGTCATCCACCTTAAAGGCCCGGCACATCCGGTCAAACTCCCGCTGGGAAATAAAGGTATTTTCCAGGTAATGGTAAATGCTCTGAGCATTTAATACCTTCATCTCCTTTTTCAGACGGCTGTAAACATATTCCCGGTAATCGCTGACAGTGACAAAAACAGCAGCAGCGTCTATGCTGTCCACGATAGACTCTGCCGCAATATCACAGGCCAGGTTCCAGTTTTCTTTATTTTTCCCTTTCCAGGAAAAATCATGGCAGAACAGGTTGTGGATAAGCATATGCATATAGGCCCGGTTGACATACACTCTTCCCACAGTATAAGTATCCATAAGATACCTTGGATTATATAAAATGGACTTCCCGTCTGTGCCAATGGTCTTTGTAGACAGATTCATGGCATAATCCAGCCGGGCCAGGGCAATATCCAAAAACCGCATGGAAATGTACAGCTCATTTCGGGATAAGTTTAAGATTCTCACCCCCATGCGGCTTAACTGTTCCTTTATATCATTCATGGGAAAAACCTCCTGTTACAGGGCAAAACGAGAACGGATCCCTTCCGCCGTTTTTGCCCTGGAAATCCCCTGATAATCCATAAGCTGGGCAGTCACGGATGCCTCGCCATACCGGCTGCACAGATCCAGAGCTGTCTCCACATCCTTTGATGTAAGCAGACGGCGCTTAAGTATATAATCAAACAGCGGCCCCACGTCACCGGACCCATTGCCCCGGATAAGGATTTCCAGGATTCCGGTCATATGATTTTTAACATAGATCTCATATTTTTCCCTGCTGTCTAAAGTCAGCTTATAGGGCCAGCACAGCCGGTACGCGGCAATCTTTAGCAAAGTAGCATCATCGTCCTCCACCTGGGCCAGGGAAAAAACAGAATCATACTTATCATAGTCAATGCCTGTATCTTTAATGCTGATCCGGTAAGAATCCCCTGAGCCATAGGTTTCCCAGTTAAACTGCCGGGCCTCGATCTCAGGAACATATTCATACTGATAATCTGTAAACACCAGACGGGAAACATCCTGGACATTTCCCGAGTCATCCAAATACCGGATGGTCACGTCCACTTCCTGAAACTCATCCAGTAAAATGGAATTCAGACAGTTTTTCTTCCCCTGGACAATGTCTATGGAGATTTTATTCAGCTCCAGACAGTTTTTAAAGGCTCCGTATCCAATGGAGGAAATATTTTTCCCGAAGGTGATCTCATGAAGGCCCATACAATTATAAAAGGCGTAGTCTCCCACAGATACCAGGCTGTCCGGGAAAATCATTTTTTGAAGCTGACGGCACTCGGCAAAAGCGTAATCCTCCACGACTGTCACTGTTTTAGGCAGGATCACCTGCTTTAAACCTTTACAACCGTAAAATGACCGCTCACCGATCACTGTCACCGGCTCTCCGTCAATAGTTTCAGGAACCGCGTAGATCTCCGGAAGATTCTCCGGATCAATGGCTTTAAAAATCATCGATGATCGCCTAAAAACAACACGCCGATAGCTCCCGGACCGGAATGGGCGCCAATACTTGGCCCAACCGGCTGGATCAGGATGTTGTCATAGCCAAATTCCTTTTTCACCAGATCAGCCAGGTATTTTGCGTCCTCCTCACAGTCACCGTGGACAATGCCAATAAAAATCTGCTTATCTTTAAAGCTTCCAAGACGGTCCGCCATGTTTTTCACAAGAAGATTTAAAGATTTTTTCCGGCCTCTGGTCTTATCTAACGCGACCAGTTTTCCGTCATTGTCCACATATAAAATGGGCTTAATATTGGCTAATGTTCCTACAATAGCCGTTGTTTTTGACAAACGTCCGCCCCGGTATAAATGATTCAGATCATCTACCGTAAACTGAACGCATAAATGGGGAATAAGGGACTGAACATACTGGGTCGTTTCTTCCAAAGACTTTCCCTGAGCCCGCATATCTACAGCCGCTTTGATCAGCATCCCCTCTGCCAGGGACACGCTTAAAGTATCTACAACCTTTATTTTCATTTCCGGAAACTCTTCCATCACTTCATTGGCGCCGGATACGATGTTTCCATAGCCGCCGCTTAAAGCAGATGAAAAGCTGATATGAAGAATATCTTTCCCGGACTTTGCAATCTCTGTAAACTTGTCCAGGATCACTGCCGGATTGCTGGCCATGGTTGCTGTCTTTTTTCTGTCCCGCATGGCATCATAAAATTCTTTAATGGTCAGCTCTTTTCCATCGCCATAAACTTCATCATCCACACTGTAATAGTGGGGAATCACACAAATCTCACTTTCCTTAAGAAACTCCTTCGGCATATCGGAATTACTTTCTGTGGATATTATAAAATCTCTCATCGCTTACTCTCCTATTTTTTATATATGACAGGGCTGCATATGGACAGGGTGTTGGCGCGAGCCTGCGCCAGCAGCATAAACTCTTCTTCCAATTACAAAGCAGGGCTGCACAAAACTTTTGGCATTTAGTTAAAGCCTTGATCGACCATAGCAGCAGTTGCCCCTAGGTGAACAGTGACCTCTTTCAGCACTATATTATAGGCTATTTTAAATAATAACGCAATATTTTTCACCAGAGAACTGTTACATCGTAGTTCCAGTTCAAAAGGGATTCATCCTCATTCAAAATTTATAAAATTTTGTGAAATAATATTCAGTAAAAATCATAAACAGCACCCACGGCAAACCCGCTGCAGCTGCCGCAAAAAACGGTAAAATTATCACTAGCCCCCAGACGGACAGCTTGATATAATTTTAGTATAACCGGTCTGAACGCAGGAAGCGCAGACTGAAAGAAAACACTGCAGAAGAATCAGGGGGATTATCATGACCTTTACTCAGATCAACTACTTTATCCAGGTGGCCCGGTGCCTGAACTTTACCGAGGCGGCGGCCCGCCTTTATGTAACTCAGCCGACACTGAGCCGACAGATTACAGCCATTGAAACAGAGCTGAACATGCAGCTTTTTATCCGTGACCACAAATCCCTGCGGCTGACACCGGCGGGAACTGTCCTCTTGGAAGAATTTACCGGGCTGATGCAACGCTACGAAAACGGTATTAAACGGGCCAGGGAGGCCAGCTATGGCATGATCGGACACTTAAGTATGGGAGTGATTGACGGATTGAAGGCCCGTTTTTCCTTCAGCCAGCTTATTCAGCAGCTGTATGACTGTAAACTGGACGGGATCATTACTTATGACTTTGATGTGGTATCCCGGCCAGGGCTTAAGTTTCAGCCCATACGAAAGCTGAATCCGGTGATCATTATCCCAAACCTCATAGTCTGGTATCCGCTCAAAAGATCACCCTTAAGGACATGGCCAATGAATCCCTTGTGATTGTAAATCCAACCGACTGCGGCTCCGGTGTGTCTCTGGTAATAAAAGCCTGTGAGGAATACGGGGGATTTTTTCCCAAATTTCATTTTGTGGATACCATGGAAGATGCCCTTCTTTGGGTAGAGGCCGGAATGGAATGTGCCCTGTTAAATGATGGGATGAACATGATTCATTCCGAGGCCATGAAGGTCCATCCCCTTACAGAACTTCCCCCTATGGAGGAAGTCCTTGCCTGGAATCCGGAAAACAATAACTTTGCCTTGCCTATCCTCCTGGAATATGTCAATCATTTATTACACATTTAAGGTCGCTGCGTCATAGGTAATAACTATTCCAAAACCGTATAGCTTTATAGCTTTTAAGCTTTTTACAAGTCTTATATTTCCGATTTATAATAAATGCACATACAGAAACCGTTCAGCGGACAGTTTCTGTACAAAAAGACCGATCACAGATAGGAGGAATTTATAATGACAAAACGGGAACAATTGCTTCAGGTTTATGCCCATAAGAATATTGGGTATGTGCCAAACTTTTTTACGGATTTTAATTTTCTTCAGCCTGCAACAGTGAATGAGCGTCCCCAGGGGAGTGGAAAGGACTGGTTTGGGGTGGAATGGGAATATGTGGATCTGGTAAAAGCACCTATGGTAAAGCCCGGGACAAAGGCGTTGACAGACATTACAAAATGGCGGGAACAGGTTCATTTTCCGGATCTGGACAGTATCAACTGGGAAGCTGACACCACTAGGGAGACAGCTGACGCGGACCGGGAAAATAAGATTACCTATTTTATGCTTATTAACGGTATGTTTGAGCGGACTCACGCCTTAATGGGCTTTGAGGACGCGTTTATGGCCATGTATGATGAGCCGGAAGAATATCAGGCATTGGTCGATGCCATTACAGATTATAAGGTAAAACTTATTGGCCTAATCGGAAAGTATTATAAGCCGGATGTGATCTGCTTCCACGATGATTACGGCGCCAATGACCGGATGCTTATGTCACCGGACCTGTGGCGGGAATTTTTCAAGGCGCCCTTAAAACGGGTCATTGATGCGGCCCATGAGATCGGCATGATCTATGAGCATCATTCCTGCGGTTATATTGCCCCCATCTTTGATGAGCTGGTGGAACTGGGCATTGATGCCATTGATCCCCTTCAGATCACCAACCCGATCCGGGAATTAAAGGATAAGTATCAAGATCGTCTGACCTTTGTCGGTGGCTATGACACCCAGAATGTTTATGACCGTCCTGGAGTGACTGAGGAGGAAATCCGCCGGGAGACGCAGCGCACCATGGATCTTCTTGCCCCTGGCGGAAGCTTTGTGGCTTTCCCTCTGACGATTTCCTTTGACTTTGTTCCAATTTTTATTGACGAGCATTACAAACACGCCTTTAAATATGGAGATCACCAGAACGAATGAAACTGAGCCGATGGGAATGTAAAATAATCCCATCGGCTCATTTCCTATTACTCTATGAGAGCGCAGCTCAACGCCGCACTTTTTTATTTTCTGTCTGAGCGTCTTTGATGCTGAAGCTTACTCTTCCCATCTTATCCTTGCCCATGCATTTTGCTTTAACAATGTCCCCCATATGGAGAACATCTTCCACCTTATTTACCCGGTGGTTTGCCAGCTTGGAAATATGGACCATACCGTCTTTCCCTGGGGCAAACTCGATAAAGGCGCCAAAGTCTTTAATGCTGACAACCTTTCCTTCATAAATACGGCCTTCTTCAAATTCATTAACGATCATTTCGATAATGTCTACAGCCTTCTGAATATCGTCTTTGTTTACACCGCATACAGATACGCTGCCATCATCTTCAATATCAATCTTAACATTGGTTTCTTCAATGATCTGGTTAATGACCTTACCCTTCTGACCAACAACATCGCCGATCTTAGACGGATCAATCTGGATCTGAACAATCTTGGGAGCGTAAGGACCTACCTCCGGTCTTGGCTGTGCGATTACCGGTGTAAGCACTTCGTTAATAATAAACTCACGAGCTTCCTTAGCTCGCGCGATAGCTTCCTCAATAATCGGACGGGTCAGACCATGGATCTTAATGTCCATCTGAATCGCTGTAATACCATCATGAGTACCAGCCACCTTAAAGTCCATATCACCAAAGAAATCTTCCAGACCCTGAATATCTGTGAGCACAAGATAATCATCATCTGTATCTCCGGTTACAAGACCGCAGGAAATACCTGCTACCTGCTTTTTAATAGGCACGCCTGCAGACATAAGGGACAGAGTGGATGCGCAAATACTTGCCTGAGAAGTAGAGCCATTAGACTCAAAAGTCTCAGATACCGTGCGGATCGCGTAAGGGAAATCTTCCACACTAGGCAGTACAGGCACTAATGCTCTCTCAGCAAGGGCGCCGTGACCGATTTCTCGTCTTCCTGGTCCTCTGGAAGGCTTTGTTTCACCTACAGAGTAAGATGGGAAATTATAGTGGTGCATATAACGCTTGGATGTTTCTGCCTCATCCAGACCGTCCAGCCTCTGAGCTTCAGATAATGGAGCCAGAGTTGTCACTGTACAGATCTGAGTCTGTCCACGGGTAAACATACCGGAACCATGAGTTCTTGGCAGAATATCAATCTCAGCGGATAATGGGCGTATCTCATTAATGACACGGCCATCGGGACGTTTATGATCTTTCAGGATCATCTTACGCACGGTCTTTTTCTGATACTGATAAACCGCATCATCTAACTGAGCCAGCCACTCTTCATTATCTGCAAACTTTTCGGCCAGCATATCCTTGATCTTGCTGATATTTTCTTCTCTTACCTGTTTTTCATCTGTAAATACAGCCTCTTCCATAGCTTCCGGAGGAACAATCTCCTTAATGGCAGCGTTCAGCTCTTCAGATACTGCGCAGCTTGTGTAGCTGTGTTTCGGTTTGCCGCACTCGGCAACGATAGTATCAATAAACGCAATGATCTTCTGATTCACTTCATGAGCGGCAAAAATTGCCTCGATCATCTTATCTTCTGGGACTTCATTAGCACCGGCTTCGATCATAATGACCTTGTCTCTTGTGGAAGCAACCGTCAAAGCCAGATCAGATACAGCCTTCTGAGCTGCGGTCGGATTAAATACAAACTGTCCGTCTACAAGACCTACCTGTGTTGTAGCGCATGGACCGTCAAATGGAATATCAGAAATTGCTGTGGCAATAGCAGAACCAAGCATGGCGGTCAGCTCTGGTGAGCAGTCCTGATCCACGCACATAACAAGATTGTTTAAAGTTACATCATTTCTGTAATCTTTGGGGAATAATGGACGCATAGGACGGTCAATAACACGGGCTGTCAGGATAGCATTTTCACTGGCCTTTCCTTCACGCTTGTTAAAGCCGCCGGGAATCTTTCCTACAGCGTACATCTTTTCTTCATATTCAACACTTAATGGGAAGAAATCAATTCCTTCTCTTGGTTTTTCACTGGCTGTAGCTGTAGATAAAACCACAGTATCGCCATAATGCATAAATGCAGCTCCATTAGCCTGGGCTGCTACTCTTCCAACTTCAACTGTCAGTGTTCTTCCTGCCAGTTCCATGGAAAATGTCTTAAATTCTTTTTTCCGGATCATTCCTTTTGTCATAAATTAAACTCCTTTTCTTTCAGGAGCGATTCCGAAACTACTGAAAAATCTACCAGCCTGTTACTGTTCACGTGGGAAGCAGCATCATCAATCTTTCGCTGATAGCCTTTTCAGTGGTCTCGGCAATATTCGCATCCTGAATTTTAAAATACGCCTTTGGCTTGGCTTCGTTAAGTGGTCACAGCAAATCAGGGTGGAGGTTGCTCCACCCTGGTGATGTTTACGCAGAATGAATCCCTAATCCTTTGCAAATATACTTGCGTTGAATGACCGTCTTCATCCGGCGCCTGTTTGAACACATTACTTTCTTAAGCCAAGCTTTTCGATGATCGCTCTGTATCTTTCGATGTCTTTTCTCTTTAAATAGTCAAGAAGACCGCGTCTCTGACCAACCATCTTTAAAAGACCGCGTCTGGAATGATGGTCCTTTTTGTGAACCTTAAGATGCTCTGTCAGCTCGGAGATACGTGCGGATAATAAAGCGATCTGAACCTCAGGTGAACCTGTGTCTTCTGGGGTTTTGCCATACTTGGCAATGATTTCTTTTTTCATTTCAGTTGTGATCATTCTGTTTTCCTCCTAAAATTAATAAAAATGCCTTGTGCTAAGGTACGGTTGGAGAACTCCTGTATCTGAACACAGGTTAAAATGCTTACGTCTGTTAAGTATAGCACATGAAGTTATCCTTGTAAACAATTTTCTTGCCAAACCCGCAAAAACACGATATGATAATGAGGAAAACCCGGAAAGCGTCTGAGCAGGCGGACAAGCTTGCTCGTACGCCTGCTCAGACATTTGTCGGCAAGGGAATCTATATAAAATAACGAAAGAAGGAATGAACTATGAAGCTTTGGGGCGGACGTTTCACCAAAGAAACAAACCAGCTTGTACATAATTTTAACGCATCTCTCTCTTTTGACCAGAAATTTTTCGGACAGGATATAGATGGAAGTATTGCCCATGTGACCATGCTTGCCGCATGTCATATCCTTACGGATGAAGAAAGAGATACCATTATCAGCGCATTAAAATCCATTAAAGAAGAACTGATTAACGGAACACTGGAAATCTCCCCGGAATATGAAGACATCCACAGCTTCGTGGAAGCTACTCTGATCCATCGTACCGGAGATGTAGGCAAAAAGCTCCATACCGGCCGGAGCCGCAATGACCAGGTTGCTTTGGATATGAAAATGTACACCCGGGATGAGATCAAAGAGATTGACAGCCTTTTAAAAGACCTGCTGGCCACCATCCTTTCGATTATGAAAAAGCATCTTCATACATATATGCCTGGCTTTACGCATCTTCAAAAAGCTCAGCCGATAACCCTGGCCCATCACTTTGGCGCTTATTTTGAAATGTTTAAGCGGGATCGTTCCCGTCTTTCCGATATTTACCGCCGGATGAACTACTGCCCTCTTGGCGCCGGAGCTCTGGCAGGCACCACCTATCCTTTGGACCGGAACATGACCGCCCGGCTTCTTGACTTTGACGGTCCAACATTAAACAGCATGGACTCTGTATCTGACCGGGATTACCTGATCGAGCTGTTAAGCGCCCTGTCCACCATTATGATGCATTTAAGCCGATTCTGTGAAGAGATCATTATATGGAACTCTAATGAATATCAGTTTATTGAGCTGGACGACGCCTACTCTACAGGAAGCTCTATTATGCCTCAGAAGAAAAATCCGGATATTGCCGAGCTTGTGCGCGGAAAGACCGGCCGTGTTTACGGGGCCCTGACTTCTCTCCTCACGACCATGAAGGGTCTGCCTTTAGCTTACAACAAGGACATGCAGGAGGACAAGGAGCTGACCTTTGACGCTATTGACACAGTAAAAGGCTGTATTAAACTTTTTGACGGCATGATCGCTACTATGAAGGTAAATGAGAAGGCCATGGAGCAAAGCGCGAAAAATGGCTTTACCAACGCTACCGATGCTGCCGATTACTTAGTGAATCACGGCGTAGCCTTCCGTGACGCTCACGGGATCATCGGCCAGATCGTTTTATATTGTATTGACAAGGGCATTGCTATTGAAGATATGTCATTGGAAGAACTGAAAAAGATCTGTCCGGTGTTTGAGGAGGACATTTACGATGCCATTTCCCTGAAAACCTGCGTCAACATGCGCAACACCATCGGCGGTCCCGGTGAGGAAGCTATGGCTCAGGTCATTTCCATATGTGAGGATTACTTAAAGGAAAACTAAAAAAGTCCAACTTCGGCTACCCCGGAAGCCATACAGGGGCGGCCTTTTTAAATGTAAATGTCATAGCATACCTCCACATATTTAAAAGAGGCGGCCCGGTCAGGGCCGCCTGAAAAAACATATATATCCGGATCCAAAGATCTTTATTCCTGCGCTGCTCTCCACTCGTCATACTGAGCCTGCTTAGCGGCAATAACATCATTAATGCCGGCATCTTCAAGAGCCTGTAAAAATGCGGGAAGCTGTTCTGCAGGATCTACCTTGCCGCCCTGGATCGCTTCCTGATACTGAGCCACGACAGAATCAATAGCCGCAATCTGAGAAGCATATTCATCAGAGTCAAAGGTAAAACCAAAAGCCGGTGAATATTCAATATTTGCGTTAAACTCATCCAGCTCTGTGAAATAGTCCAGAGTCAATGGAGCCATCTGCGTCTTATTGTTTGGCCATACGCCAAACATGTTGTAATAGGGAATAGTGCTGGAATCCTCACCGTCCGGATACTGGATGATCATATTGCCTTCATCATCCTGGTCAACGATTTCATAGGACTGGCCTTCAAGACCTGCGCTTAAAATTGTACCAAGATCATTATCCGCATACATCAGGTCAATAAACTGCATGGCTTTTTCCGGATTATCGCAGTTTGGTGTAATACCCCAGGAAACATTGCTCAGAGCTGTTGTCTCGGCATAAGCAGGGATCGTTGTCAATGCAGTCATGGCATAGCCTGCATTGTTAGCAGCCCACTGTCCCTGGCCCGGGTTTGTGCTGCTGGCCTGGCCGCCGTTAATGCCTGCCTTAACCAGGTCTGTGCCTGCATCGCTGGCAGAAGCATCGGGAGAAATATATCCGGCCTGAGCCCACTCATACATGAGCTGGGCAAACTCAGCATATTCATCCGTTGCATATAAGTTGACTACAGTATCTGTATCCCCGTCCAGCATAATAACGCCACTGGAAGCTGAGGTACCTAACACATCATAAGCTACATAGCAGTCAATAGAACCGCCGCTGTATAAAGGATAAAAACCAGAGCCTTCGCCTTCTTTAATAGCTGCAAGGATTTCTGTCATTTCATCATAGGTCACATCTCTGTCTGATGAATCAAAGCCGTACTTTTCCAAAAGATCGGAACGAAGCAGAAAGCCATACTGTTCACCTAAAGTACTTCCTACAGGGATGGAATAAATGGTACCGTTGACACTGCATGCATCTACAGCATCGCCAAGATAATTTTTAATATTAGAGCCATACTGTTCGTACAGGTCATTTAAATCAATAATCGAACCGTTGCGTACATAGCTTGAGTTTGTCTCCAGCATGATCAGGCACAGATCCAGTTTGTCCCCAGAGGAGATCATCAATGTCTGCTGGCTGTTAAGATCGTAGCAGTAAATAGGATTTAAAGTTACCTGAACACCAATTTCAGGTACAGTGATCTCGTTAATGGCTGCCTCAACATCCTCAAGGCCTACAGGAGAATCGCCGATACTGGGCCATGGGACAACGCACTCCCAAACCTCGTCGTCTGCTGTGCTGCTGTCATCAGCGGCCTGGCTGTCTGATGCGCCGCCGGATGTGGCGCTGTCTGTGTTTCCGCCGCCGCATGCGGCCATGGATAATACCATCGTGCTGGCAAGCATTAAAGAGAGTAACTTACTTTTCATAAAAATATTCCTCCTATCTCAGGGCAGGGGAGCTGCCCGTTCAGGTTTCCCCTTTGGGAACCTCCTCTTATTTTATTCCCCTCTCAGATGACTGAAGAGGGTTTTGCTTAACATCCGCAGGATACGGATTGCTAATTCATGATCAGCCTTTTACCGCGCCCAGAGTAATTCCTTTGGCAAAGAATTTCTGAAAAAACGGATAGACAACGATTACCGGAAGCATACCGATCACGGCAATAGCCATACGCGCCGTGGTGGATGGCAGCGTCATGGTCGTCCTTATGGCCTCTGAATTTGTTGCAAGGAAGTTAATGTTTTCATTGATCTGGTTTAATACAAGCTGAATCGTATATAACTTTCCGCCGCCTCTTTGAGTCAGATAATAAAGACCGTTGGTCCAGTCGTTCCAGTAGTTAATGGCTGTCATAAGACCAATGGTAGCGATAATGGGCTTGGACAATGGAAATACGATCTTCCAAAAGATACGAAACTCTCCTGCCCCGTCGATCCGTGCCGCCTCTGTCAGGGATGCGGGAACGCTTGTGATAAAGTAGTTTTTTACAAGGATAATATTAAACGCGTTCATAAACAGGTTTGGAAGGATCAAAGCCCACACAGTATCTCTAATATGGAATACATTCACCCAAATATAGAAGGATGCTACAATACCGCCGGAAAACAGCATAGTAAAAATCGTCAGGAAGTTCAGAAGCTTGATTCCAGGCAAATGACTGTGGGATAATGCATATGCCAGCAATGTAGTAATAAGGATGGCTCCCACGGTACCAATAAGTGTAACAATAATGGTCATTAAGTAAGCCCGGCCGATAGTGATCCAGCTGGTGGCAATATAGGCATAGGCGTCAAGACTCCACTTGACAGGGAAAAAGGTAAATCCGTTGGCAGTGGCCCATTCATTGTCCGTAAAGGAAGCGATGAGAAGTAATACAAAGGGCGCCAGCGCCAGTACAGAGAATAGGATCATGACCGTGTTAGATCCGATGGACCAGGCAGTCCTGTTATTAAATGCTTTTGCTTTCATATACTTCCCTCCTAGAAAAGCGCGCTTTCTTTGTTCATTTTACGTACAATGGCGTTTGTAGATACAACAAGGATCAGACCTACGATGGACTGGAACACACTGGCCGCAGAAGACATTCCGTAATCGCTGTTCTGCATTAAGGCATTGTATACATACACATCAATGGTCTGTGTCGTGGGGTAAAGGACTCCGGAATTTCTCGGAACCTGATAAAACAGTCCGAAATCAGATGCGAAAATACGTCCTACACTTAAAATAAGCAAAGTGATAATGGTAGGTTTCAACAAAGGAATGGTGATTTTTCGGATCTGCTGCCACTTTGTGGCTCCGTCGATCATGGCTGCTTCATAATATTCATCGCTGATACCTACGATGCTGGCATAATAAACGATCATGGAATAACCGGTGCCCTTCCACAGGTTTACAAAGGTCAGGATAAATGGCCAGTAGCCCGGAGAGTTGTACCAGTTGATCTTTTGACCTAAAAGGTTATTTAAAAGTCCTGTATCTGTGCTTAAAAACGCATATACCAGATAACCGATAATAACCCAGCTCATCAGGTAAGGAAGCAGGATCAGTGTCTGATAAATTCTTGACCGGATCTTGCTGCGGATCTCATTTAAGAAGATTGCCGCCGCCACGCTGACCACCATACCTAAAATAATAAATGCAATGTTATACAGCAGTGTGTTTCGGATAATGGTAAATGCGGTGCTGCTCTTAAACAGGAACTCAAAGTTGTCCAGGCCGCACCAGTCGCTGCCAAAGATTCCCTGCTGGAAGTTCAGCCGCTTAAATGCAATGATGATACCAAACATAGGCAGGTAATTGTTGCAGATCATGTAAATGATCCCGGGAATAGCCATTACGTAGATGGGTATGTATCGTTTCAGATGTCTCTTTTTCTTCTTAGGCGCTGACACAGCCACAGCACCGGCAGCATTATCACTCATAAACATCCTCCCTTTCCTTTTATTGATTTTGTGCATATGTCAGATATATGTCACATGTTTTTTAGTGATTTTGATTATATAACTTCCCAGGTTCAAAAGCCATTCGATAATCCGACCGATCATTTCAAAAATCCGACCTGTTTTTGCCGGGAATTTAACCCCAAAAATAGTCCCCGTCCGGGGCCGGAGACACATAAAAACACGAAAAAATCGGCCGGGACCCGCTGTTTTCAGGGAGTCCCGGCCAAAACGTTACCGCAAACAAAATTTACTTGGAAATGTAATCTGAGGGGGAATAGCCATAGTAATTTTTAAAAGCCACTCCAAAAGAGGGATAATTGTCGTACCCTACCATTTGGGCCACCTGGGCAAAGGTCCACTCCTCTTCTTTCAAAAGCAGGGCAGCCAGGCGCATACGCTCATCCATAATAAACTGGCGCAGACTTAAGCCCCGGTGCTTTTTAAAGATCCGGTTAAGATAATCCGGGTTAAGGAAAAACTGCTGAGCCAGCTGATTCACCGACAACTCCGGGTCATTCAGATGGTCGCAAATATAAAGGCGAATATCTTCCACTACTTTTTCTGATTTTTTATACTGAGGCTCCTGCTTATCCTTTATCCGCTCAGACATCCACAATTCACCGTAATGAAGCTTTTCCTCCGTCTGTCTCCGCTCCTTTACGGCAGCCACTGCCCCGACGATCTTTTCAGAGATCGCCTTAAAGCTGGCGGGAACAAGAATATAATCCCTGCAGTTTAAGCTGACAGCCTGCTGGGCAAAGGAAAAATCCGCATGACAGGTCAGGATAATACACTCCATAGTATAATGATTTTCTCGGATCCATGTAAGCAGCTCAATGCCGCTTTCCCCGGGCATTTCAATATCGCACAGGATAATATCGATGGGATTGTTTAAAATGATTTCCCGAGCTGACTGGGCCTCAAAAGCCACTTTTACATCATCGATCCCAAGGGCCTGCCAGTCGATTCCCTGGCGCATCCCCTGAACAGCGATTACCTGATCATTTACAATTAATAATGTCATTTATTTTCCCTCCAATACCGGCAGCAGAATGGTTATGGTCATGCCCTTGCCCGGAGACGAACGTATATATATGGACCCGCTGTCGCCATAGATAAATTTCATACGCCGCATATTATTTTTTATACCCAGATGGGCCTTTCCGTCCTTAAACTCAAAAATCCCCTGATTCATTTTTTCCGCTGTCTCGGCGGACATCCCTCGGCCATCATCATCGATGACAAATTCAACGGTCTTTGGATCCGCAAAGCGTCCGGTAATGGTCAAATGATCCGTTTTTGACAGAGAAATGCCGTATTTTATAAAATTTTCCACGAAATTATGCAAAAGCAGCGGCGGAATTTCATATTCTGACAGAGCCGGATCCACCTGAATCCGGGTTTCAAAGCGATTAATATACTGTATGGACGCCACCTCCAGATATTTTCGGATCAGATCCATCTCCTCTTCCACAGTAGTGAATGTCCGGTTTTTGGTGTTAACATACCGAAAATAATCGGAAAGATACAGTACCATGGTCTGAATATTTTTAAAATCTTTCATTTGAGCCAGATTAAAGATCAGGTTAAAGGTATTCATAAGAAAATGTGGGTTCATCTGAAGCTGGAGATTAGTCATCTCCAGTTTCTGCCGTTCCAGGGTCTGTTCATAATTGTGGATTTTTAAGGTCACGATCTCCTGAGCCATATCATTAAAGGAGTCATAAACCTCACTAAATTCCTCCGTATAAGCATAGCCGTCAATCCGGGTATCCGGATCGGATTTCAGCTGATTCAGGGCATAAACCACCCTTTTCAATGGCATGAGCACAAACAGATGAAGGATCAGAATCAGGATCGGAATACATATCAGGGCGCATAAAGAAAACGCAATGCTATACCGCTGAATTAAAGGAAGCCCTGACAGCACTTCATTTTGGTCTACTGTAATGTTCAAATACAAAGGATGGTAGCTGCACTGGAAGGAAAGACCTCCGGCCCCATCGTCTGCGTATCTTGGCTGAGCCGTCATGCTTACTGCAGCAGATTCGTAGCCGATGTCATTTTTTATGCTGCTAAGAAAATCATCAATGGAAATACAGCCGCCAAAATACATGCCCTGCCAGTAATTCACATGCATGATCCAAAAACTGTCCCCTATGGACTGGATCTTCCATGAGTTTTCCTTTTCAGCATCCAGGTTTTCCTCGTTAGAAAACCACTCGGTGAGAATATTTGTAAAATCCGACATATTGCCCCGAGTGCGTATAAAACCGGCGTTGTACTCCGGATAATAGAAAAAGAATACATCCCCGTCCTCATAATTGCTTAAATGTTCCCTTACCTCTCTGGAAAAATACGTGAGCATGACGGTCAGATCGCTTTGCCGGAAATCCGATTGTCCCACCATCTGCTCGATTTCAAAAATAGCTCCCCCGTCAGTATAAAGGTCATAACAATAATTATTAATGCTGCGGATCCGCTGAGACAGCTCACCTGTTCGGATAGTGCTGATATTTTTTATAGAATTATAGGCATTATCTAAAACTACACCCTGAGTCTGGTAAGCGGAATAAATAAACCACAGATTCAAAGGGACAAGGGTGCAGATGACGCATATCACCAGTAAAGACGCGATAGACAGTGTCCGTTTTCGTTTTATTTTTCCTGTAAATGCCATGTCTGTTCCTCCCTGTCCTCCAGGTCGCTTCCGCTGGGATTGTTTTCATTGTTCTCCCCTGTTTTTATACGCAGTGGATGGTAAATTCAAATGGTACTGCCGGAATATGGGCGGAATTATATAAATTCACCTTATACCATTTCCCCTTGGCAAAGCGGATGACCGCCTGCTCCTTTACCGGCGTCTTTAACGTAAGCACCAGCTTATCTTTCATTACTTTTGCGTCAAAGTCTGCCGGAACGCCGTCAACTATAACTTCCAGGCCTTCGATTTTCCCGGAGGACTCCGTGATTCCTGAATCTTCCGTGGCATCAGATGCTTTGGAAAGCTCCTTATGGTCTTCTGTGTCTGTCCGGATATTTAACCCGTTTCCTGCATTTTCAAAAGTGATCTCTATGTGCCGGTTATTTGGAAGGGCCGCGCTGACACCTTTTGGAGCATCGCAAAGAACGTCCTCCCCGTAAATATGTCCCCGGGCTAAAAGGGCCAGACGATGTCCAACGATCTTTTTATCTTTAGGATGAATGTCATCTTCCTGTCCTCCATCCGATATGGAGCACAGCCATGAATTTTCGGATGCGTCTACAGCCTGCTGCTGGCACCGGCGGATGGCAGCATAGTCCTGGTTCACAGAACCAAGCCAGTGATCCCAGCCGGGAAGCTGTACGATGAGAAACGGCAGGTTTTCATCTGCCCACAGTCCTCTCCAGTCTTTCATCAAACCTAAAAGCATATCCTTGTATAAGCTTTGGCGTCCCGGCACATCATCGCTTTCCCCCTGATACCACAAAACGCCTCGGATGCCAAACGGCGCGATAGTTTTCACCATATGCTCGTACAAAGCCCCCGGCATACTTTCACTGTGGAGCATTGTGAAATATTCCGGAACCTCTTCGCCGTCAATACCCAGTTTTTCATTGATTTCTTCCTGGGAAGGGGTTCCTGCAAGAGCAAACTCCCCAAAAGGATCTGAAAACGGGGTGCCTCTCCCGTTAAGAGGATTGGTCCGCTGCATTTCCCAGTAATTGTCCATATCCATATCCCGGGTCTGGTCCTCATAATCCTGAATCCATGGATGTCCGGCTTTTTCAACCGTCTCCTTGCTGATCCAGGCGCAGGACGGGGTTCCGCCCCAATTGCATCCAATAATGCCTACAGGCACATGAAGGTCCTGCTCCAGCTCCTTCTGGAAGTAATAGCCTACAGCAGAAAAATATTCTAGAGAAAGATAGTCCCCATCCTTTTCTCCGGCCTGACGCCATACACCCATGGCGCTGTAGTCAAAATCTTCTTTCTGGCCGTCATAACTTACTTCCGGCACATCAAAAAAGCGCAGGTTTGGATTTGGCGGCAGGGCAAACTCTTCCTTTCTGTGCTTTTCATACCGCATGTGAAACTCCATGTTAGACTGGCCTGCAGCCACCCACACTTCCCCAACAGCGATATTTTCAAACGTAAGAACATCCTCCCCGGAATTTATGACCAGAGTTTCCTGTAAGGACGTTTCCAGGGATGGCAGAGAAAGCATCCAGTTTCCATCGGGATCGGTCTTTGTTTCTCCTGTTTTTCCCTGGATCCGGGCAGCGACTTCTGCTCCAGGAGACGCCTGTCCCCAAAGGATCACCGGTTTGTCCCTTTGTATGATCATGTTATTTTGAAAAATTTCTGCTGCTTTTAACATATCCATCCTCCTGTTTTATCTTGAAATTACTTTAGGTACGCCCGGCTCTAATGGATAGGCCTGATCATCTATATACAAGGTGCCTCCGGGAATATCCGAGCACACCCATATCTGTCTCTCATCGGCAGATACCTTTACAACGCCCCCGGGAACAGGCACAGCGCCGGAAAAGGACTTAAGCTGTCCAAGCATTGGCCGGACCTTGAAAGTATCATAGGCAATCCCTGTATTTTGTACCCCAAGGCGATAGCTGCCTAATAAATAGATCGGGCTGGCGCTCCAGGCATGGCACAGGGATTTTTCAAAGGGATGACCGTACATGGCATAATGCCGGACGCCTTCCATATCCGGATCATATTCCTCATAAAGGGTGGTGGCCCCTGTCTCCAGCATACTGCCATAATAGGATTTAATGGATTCCTCCAAAATACCCGACTGTCCGGCCTGACAGTGGACCTGATTTTCGTAAAACTTAAAATAAGGCGTTGTGATCTGCCGCACATTAGGATTTAAAACGACCTGCTCATAAATATCCTTTTTCTGCTCCTTTGTACATGGCAAGAACAAGTAAGCTAAAATATTGGTCTGGCGGCTGATATTTTTCTTTCCGGATTCATAACTGTCAATAAATACCTTAAGCCCGGGGTCATAAAATTTTTCAAAAACAGCCTTTTGAAGCTGATCTGCCTTTTCTCCAAGCCTTCGGTCATCTTTGCCGGTAACATGGCAGATGGCGGCATAACATTCCATGGCTTTGGCATACAAAATCTGTTCCCCGCACAAGGCGCCGGTTTTGTCCATAGGCGCCCAGTCAATAAAGATCCAGTCCCCTTCCTGCCCTCGGATAAACCCGTCTCCATCTGTGCGGCTCAGGCAAAATTCCATAACCTCCTCCATTTGAGGGGTGATCTGCTCCAGAAATTTTTTATCTCCATAGGTTTTATAATATTCATATAAACTGATGATCCAGAAAAAGGTATAATCCATAATCGTATTAATGTGGACCTTAAATGGACGTTTCCCTCCCAAGGCGATCAGTGTGCGCTTTTCAATTTCCGGATCCATAAACAAATACCGGTTGACAAAAAGGCTTTGATAAGCATCCGCGGACCAGACCCACCGGTCCCGCTTGATGCCGTCCAGGAAAAATTCCCGGCAGTTTAAGTGAAACGTATAAGCGGCCGTATCCCACACCTGGTTAATCACCGGATCATTGCATGTAAACGAGCCTGGCGCTTTTAACGGCAGATACTCATACTCTGCCTCAATGCGGGCTCCCGGGTCACTGACATAAATATACCGGAAAGCATATGGTTCATAGGACAGTTTTCCTCCAACCGGCGTATCTTCAAAACGGACCACACACCATACTGGATCCATGGCCTCTTCCCTGGATTCGCCAAAACGTACCTGGACTTTTTCACAGGTCAGACCGGTAATCTTTATTCTGGCAAAGGTTTCTCTGGCAAAATCAAAAAGTACGCCTTTGTCCACAGCTTCTCCCCGGCCCTCTTCCAGCTTTTCATAGGCAAAGGGAAAGATTTCCGGAGTTTTTTCCGGATCATTAAATAGGTCCCAGGTTCCGGCAGGTGTCCAGTCCCGAGTCATGTCGTCGGTCATCCAGGTTTCATCCGTTTCAATGATCCCGTCCACATACAGGGCTGGGAATGTTTTTGTATTTCCCACCCGGACAGTCACCAGCGCTTTGCCTGGCTCCAAAAAGATTTCCTTTTCGCCGCCGTACTTAACTTCCGTTCCGTCCTCTTTAATAATGATCACAGACGGGTTGCCGCAGGCATGAATGTAAAATGTGCCCCCCTGAGTCATAACCTGCTTCCGAAAAGCCACCACCGGTTCCGGCGTATACAATTTCCACACAACCGGCTCCGGATGTCCGTACTGATGACGCCGTGTGTGGACAAGCATATTGTGATAAATCTCAAATTCTCCAAATCGCCAGATCCATTTTGCCATGATCCTATCCCCCTATCATTTCTTTTTTATGTATTTTGCATAATTGCCTGACAAATGTCCCCTCATGCAAGCGTGGCGGCCGCTTGCCAGGCGTATCGAAAAAAAGCAGCACATCTGATCTTTGTGTGCTGCTTTCTTGATCCTGGTTTCTTAAATATTTAACAATCCCTTAATATAGCTGAGTGTTTTAGCTCTCTGGAGCTTGTCCATACGGTTCCAATACTCCAGAAGCTCTTTCTGCTCACCGGTAACATACATTTCTTCACCATCTGTGTTAAAAAATTGTGAAAGAGTTAATCCAAATGCATGAGCAATTTTTTCCAGCGTATAAATGGAAGGGTTATTACCACGATTAATCAGGTTCGATAATGTTGACTGAGAAATTCCAGCTTCCTTGGCTAGATGGTACTCACTCCACTGCCTCTCTTTTCTCAGTTCAATAATGCGTTCTACCAAATCCATATCTAGCCCTGCTCCTTTCCCCATGCTCTATATGAATTGATTGTACAACATTTTATCCGAAAACATGCACTATAAACAAGTAAATTAGTTACTTCTAAATCGAGTAGTACTATAAATATGAGTAAATTTGTATGAATGCCTGGCTGGCAGCTGCCGACTTTCACATTATTTGTCTACCACATGAACATCCAGCTGATCATAAGGAATGGAAATTTTATTCTCATCAAAACGCTTTTTGATCAGCTCCTGCATGGACCACTTTGTATTCCAGTATTCCTCTGACTTTACCCAAAATCTCAATGTGATTTTAACGGCGCTGGGGTCAAAGCTTGCCACAAAGGCGATACAGTCCTTATCTTCTAAAACGAAGCCGCTTTTGTGAGCGGTTTCTAAAAGAACAGACTTAACCCGGTCAATATCCTCATCATAGCTGATGGATACATTAAAGTCAACACGGCGTAAAGGCTCTTTTGTCGTATTGATAATGGTGGCGTTGGCCAATGTTCCGTTAGGTATAGTCACAGACCGATTGTCGGATGTTAAAAGTTTCGTATAAATAATATCAATAGCGGTTACTGTACCTTCATTTCCGCTGTCGTCAATAATATAATCTCCTACTTTAAAGGGCTTTACAATGAGTATGAGCACGCCGCCGGAAAAATTGGTCAGACAGCCCTGAAGGGCAAGACCAATGGCCAGACCTGCGGAACCTACCAATGCTACAACCGATGACATGGGAATCCCCAGAATCCCAATAACGATCACTACCAAAAGACAGGTTAGTATGGCCTTGATCACTGAGGATAAGAATCCGGATATACCGTCATCCAAGTTGGACTTGATCAGCAATTTGTGTACCCATCGGCAGAGAAATTTTATCAGGTACCAGCCAATAACGGCAACGACCACAGCCTTTAAAAGGGTCAGGGCTGCGGCTGCGGCCAGATTTCCCAGCTGTTCCAGCCAAACAGAAATCGTGGATGCATCTACCCCAGCCTCCTGGATCACCTCCCCTGCCTGAGTCAGCTGCTCCAGTCCGGTTTCCAGCTGGCTGCTGCACATAATCCAAAAATTCATAGGCATCCTCCTTCGTATCAGGAATCATCCATGTCCTTTTTATGTATTATCCTTTTTGCTTGTCTTACGGGTTTTTGGCTGCGTGGTTTGTTCAGCTGCCGTAATTTTCTCGTCTTTATTCTCTTTTTTTCCTTTGGCTTTGGCCGCGGCCGCTTTCGCTGTTGAGGCTGCTTTCGATGCTGTCTTCTTTACGGTCTTTTTTGTTGCGGCAGCTTTCCCTTTTGCAGAGGCTTTTCCAGCTGCAGAAGCTTTCCCGGCAGCGGCAGTTTTTGCGCCGTTTTCATTTTTTGCTGTCTTTTTCACAGGCTCAACGTGAGTGCAGCTAAATACTGCTATACCCATAGGCGGTACGGTAATAAAAATGGAATCTTCCCTGTCGTCGCACTCATCTTTTTTGGACTGTTTCACCCGGGAATTAATATATCCCTGGCCGCCGTAGATCTTTGCGTCACTGTTAAAGATTTCTTTATATTTTCCGGTAAAAGGCACGCCGATCTTGTGATTTTCATGAACCACGGGGGTAAAGTTGCAAACAAACAGCAGCGTTTCATCTTCAACTTCTGTCTTTCTTAAGAAGACAACCATGGTTTCATCTGCGGAAATACAGTTGATCCACTCAAAGCCGTCCGGGTTTGTGTCCAGCTGATAAAATGCCGGATGGGATAAATATAGATGGTTCAAATCCCGCACATAATTTTGCATCTGTTTGTGCTGCTCAAAGTCAAGCATAAACCACTCCAGGCTCTTTGCCTCATTAAACTCTGTAAACTGGGCATACTCCTGACCCATAAACAGCAGCTTCTTTCCCGGATGGGCAGCCATAAATCCATAGGCCACACGAAGGTTATCAAATTTTGCCGATCCTTCTCCAGGCATCTTTCCGATCATGGAGCACTTGCCATGAACCACCTCATCATGGGAGAGCACCAGGATAAAGTCCTCACTGTAAGCGTAAACCATACTGAAAAGCAGCTCGCCATAGTGGTGCTTACGGTAAATAGGGTCCAGCTTCATAAAACCGGTAAAATCGTTCATCCAGCCCATGTTCCATTTGTAATCAAAGCCCAGACCGTCTTCCTCTGCCGGATAGGTGATCTTTGGCCATGCGGTGGATTCCTCAGCAATCATGATCGCGCCCGGGTTCCGCTTTTTCATAATGGAATTTAAGTGTTTTAAAAGTTCGATGGCTTCAAGATTTTCATTGCTTCCGTAAATATTGGGCAGCCACTCTCCGTCCTGCTTGCCGTAATCCAGATACAGCATGGAAGCTACCGCATCCATACGGATACCGTCTGCATGGTACTGTTCTACCCAGTATAAGACATTCGCGATCAGGAAGTTGCTGACCTGAGGACGGCCATAATTAAAGATCAGTGTGCCCCAGTGGGGATGTGTGCCTCTCCGTGGATCCGGATGCTCATAAACACAGCTGCCATCAAAGCGGGCAAGACCTCCAAGATCTCTTGGAAAATGGGCCGGTACCCAGTCCAGGATCACACTGATGCCCTGCTGATGCATGTAATCCATAAAATACATAAAATCATCCGGCGTTCCATAGCGGGAGGTGGGCGCATAATATCCCGTCACCTGATACCCCCAGGACTCATCCAGAGGATGCTCCATCACCGGCATCACTTCAATGTGAGTATATCCCATATCTTTTACATACTCGGCAATCATAGGCGCCAGTTCCCGATAATTGTAAAAATACCGGCCATCCTCTTCATCCGGCTTTTTAAAGCCGCCTAAATGAAGCTCATAAATTAACACAGGCTGGGATTTGGTCGCTTCCGCATTCCGGCCGTCCATCCATTCCTGATCATGCCACGGATATTTATGAATATCATAGACAATAGACGCTGTATTTGGACGGACTTCCGTATAGAAACCATAGGGGTCGGACTTTAACACAACCGTATTCCCTTTGATCTTTACCTCGTATTTATAGATCGTCCCTTCTGTCAGTCCAGGGATAAAAAGTTCATGAACGCCGGAATCCCCCAGACGCTGCATAGGATACCTGCGGCCATCCCAGTTACAGAAATCTCCTACAACACTGACCCGGATCGCTTCCGGAGCCCATACAGCAAAATGAACGCCCTTGACGCCGTTAATACTGGTTACATGGGCTCCCAGCAGGTTATAGATCTGATAATGGATACCTGACTTAAATTTCTTAAGATCTTCTTCGGTAAATAACGAGTCAAAGGCATAAGGATCCGCCTGCTCCACCATATTATCTTCCCCGTAATTAATAATATATACGTAAGGAAATGCTTTGCTGCCCTGGACAAGTACGGCAAAATATCCGCCCTCATCCACCTTTTCCATCGGGTATTCCGTGTTATCTTCTGTATTTTTTACGGTAATACTTTCAGCTTCCGGGTTAAAAGCCGCGATCAAAATACCGTCCTCTGTAACTTTCTGACCTAGGATCTGGCGCGGACGGTCGTGTTCTGAGTATACCAATGCTTCAATTTCCGGCCATTGCATTTTTAAATATAGTTTTGCTTCCATAAATAAAGTAGCCTCCTGTGTCCTCTCATATATTTTCTTTCTGTAAGCAGCTGTAGGTGGTTTCCTGTTGGGTCCTACACTGCCCCGCCAGG
>CAZMGH010000016.1:0-16236 GCA_964565805.1 uncultured Lachnospiraceae bacterium | reverse complement strand
GTCCTACACTGCCCCGCCAGGGTTGACTTCGTTCGCTTCGCTCACTCAGTCACGGGCTTCGCCCGATGCTATCAAAAATAAACAGCCTTTTGTGAGCAAGCTCCCAACGGCTGTTTATTTTTGATAGCGCCTGGCTCATTGCTTACGTGGACATTATATCACTTTTTGGGGTGGATTGCTATGGGTATATTACTTTTCTTTGGATGTGGCGGATCTGTTGGGTACGGGGTACCGTGTGAGCAATGACAGCGGTCTGCCGCTTCTGGAAATTCAAGCGCCAGGCATCGTTGACAGTGTATATGAAATTTGGTAAAATATGTGAGAAAATTACACAGGATAGAAAAAATAAAAGAAAGGATGCAAACGATGCCTAAGATCAACGAGAATTATCTTAATCTTAAAGAAAGCTATCTGTTCACTGAAATCAATCACAGAGTTGCTGAGTATACAAAAAATCACCCGGATAAGAAGGTGATCCGTCTGGGGATCGGCGATGTGACCCGCCCTCTTGGCAGCAATATGATCAAAGCCCTTCATGAAGGGGTTGACGCTATGGCCAGCGCGGAAACCTTTAAAGGCTATGGCCCTGAGCAGGGGTATGCGTTTCTTAGAGACGCTGTAGCAAAATATTATGCCGACCACGGTGTTTCCATTGATCCCGGAGATGTTTTTATTTCTGATGGAGCTAAAAGCGACACAGGAAATATTACCGATATTTTCGGCGATGATAACGTGATCCTTATCCCGGATCCGGTTTACCCGGTTTACGTAGACTCTAACGTAATGTGCGGCAGAAAGATCACATATATTTCAGGAACTGCCCAAAACGGCTTCCTTCCTCTGCCGGATAAGAACATCCACGCAGATCTCATCTATATCTGCTCTCCAAATAATCCTACAGGCGCTGTATATAATCATGAGCAGCTGAAGGCCTGGGTTGATTACGCTCTTGAAAACGAGGCAGTCATCCTCTTTGACGCTGCCTATGAAGCATTTATTTCAGACCCTGAACTGCCAAGAAGTATCTTTGCCATTGAAGGAGCAAAAAAATGCGCCATTGAGTTCTGCTCTTTATCAAAAACTGCCGGATTCACAGGAACCCGCTGCGGCTACACCATTGTTCCAAAGGAACTTGTATTTAAAGCCTCCGATGGCCGTGAAGTTTCCTTAAACGCTATGTGGAACCGCCGCCAGACTACCAAGTTTAACGGTACATCTTATATTGTCCAGAAAGGCGCTTCTGCTGTATTTACTGAAGAAGGTATGGCTCAGTGTATGGAAAACATTAAATATTACAAAGAAAATGCCCGGATCATCTGTGATGTATTTGCTAAAAAGGGCATCCGCTATTTTGGCGGCGACCACTCTCCTTATATTTGGTTTGAGTGCCCTAATGGCATGGATTCCTGGGAATTTTTTGACTATCTCCTGAATAATGCCCAGGTTGTAGGTACCCCCGGTTCGGGCTTTGGTGAAAACGGTCAGGGATTCTTCCGCCTCACCGGCTTCGGCACAAGAGAAAATACCATGGAAGCTATGGAAAGGATTGAAAAGCTCCTGTAAAAATACAGCGATTGCATAAAAAAAGATGCATTAATAAAAAAGAGACGATCTGAAAAATCCAGGTTTCTTATTTCCTTGGATCTCTTTGGGATCGTCTCTTTTTATATTGTGATCAGCTGTCTGCAGGCGTATAGCTGCTAAAAGGCGTTAATGTTAAGGAAACTGTCTGGGGCCAGCTGTCCAGGATCGCATAGGCTTCCGCTTCTGAAATTTGAACTGTATCATCACCATAAAAGTCTGAGGTTGAGTAATACCAGTATGTATTTTCCCAGCTATCATCCGGGTCGCTCCACACACATTCCAGGATCGTAAGTTCATCTTCTCCTTCGGTCAGGCTGTAACGGGCATATCGTGCCGATGCGGCGCCTGCCGATCCATTGTAATAAATCGTGTTATCCTCACACAATTCATACCCAAACCTTTCGCCGCTTGATGCAAGATGTATGATCCTTCCATCCGCGTAAGTGTACAAGTCATAAATCAAGCTGCCATCAGTATATCTGTTCTCTCCGCCGCTATCAATCCCAATGATCAGCTCCAAAATTCCATTGCCGTCCAGGTCGGCAAAAGAATAGCCAATGCTGTTAATATCCAACGTCTCAGCATAAGCCCAGTAAAACAGATAGCAGACATCGTCTAAGTCCCCATAATTACCGGTTGCCTCATAGCCTTCCCAGTCAGATAAAATGTTGTAATAGAACAAGTCCAGGATTTCTCCGTAATAAATAAGCTCGTCCGCAGCTTCCACCATCTCAAAGTCTGTGTTGATCACATCATTTTCGTTCAGGGAAACTTCTGTAACAACCGTTTCAAATCCATCTGCCTCCGCTGTGATCTGATATGTTCCGGGAGATAACTCAAAAGTATAGCCGCTTGTTTCCGATGTAACTACAGACGCTATAATATTCCCGTCAGCATCCGCTGCAGTGACCGTAACGCCGCCCAGCGTAGTTACTGAACCATCATCCTCTGTAAAATAGGCGTTTCCGGTAATGATACTATTACTAGTCAGAATGATCGGATCCGGTGTATTTTCTTCCTTAGTTACGACTTGCACCTGAGAAACAGATCCATAGCCTTCCAACTCATATGTGATCTGATATACGCCTTCAGGAAGATTGGCCGTATAGCTTCCGTTAGAATCTGTTGTTAATGTCACGGTAATATCCTCGGCATTTTGCGTCATGCTGATCAGATCATTCTGATCCATTCCCGTCTCCCGCGCAATCTGTTCAGCGTTTTCCAGAGAAACCCCTAACGTGACAATGGTAATTTGCACACCCTCCAAAGGCTGACCGGCTCCATCGGTTACCTGTCCCTGCAGGTATATGCCGCTTGTGCTCTCTGTAATAAGGGAGCTGTCTGTCTCATATCCTGCGTTTGTCCTGATCGTCCTGTTTCCTCTCACCAGAGCAACGATCACTACCGCGGCCAAAATAGCCAGGATCAGGACCACTGCTAATACGATCAAAATGATCCCATAGGGCTTAACACGCCGTGAGCTTTCATCTTGTTTTTGCTGGTCGTGATGTATTTCATTGCCGCACCAGGTACAAAATCGGGAGGAATCTGCAACATCTCTTCCGCAATAGGGACATTTCATCTTTTTCAACCTCCTCAATTGCCTGAAATCATTCCCATTCCTGATCCGGAGTGACTACAGGCTCCCCATTAATATATACATATTGAATTTTTGAAGAAACCTCCATAGGATCACCTGCCACAATGACAAAGTCCGCGTCCTTGCCCTTTTCCAGAGAACCTACCCGGTCCTCGATCTCTGCGTGGCGAGCCGCGTTAATGGTAATGGCCTGGAGCGCCTTAAAAGGATCCATGCCGGACTTTACTGCCAGACCGGCGCACAGAGGAAGATATTCCTGCGGGATTGCCGGGGTGTCCGTAATAATGGATACCTGACAGCCAGCCTTATCCAGGATTCCCGGTGTGCGGAAGGATTTATTTCTTAATTCATACTTAGACGCGCCGATTAAGGAAGGACCTACAGCCATAGGCACATGTTCTTTAGCCAGCTCATCTGCCACCAGATGGCCTTCTGTAACATGCTCAAGGGTAATGCGAAGATTGAACTCTTTGGCAATACGCAAAGCAGTAAACAGATCATCGGAGGTATGGGCGTGAGCCTTTAAGGGAATTTCTCGTTTTAACACCGGAATCAGGGCCTCCAGCTTCATATCAAAGGCAGGGCGCTTAAACACATCATCCCCGGCAGCCGCTTTCCGCTCCATATACTCTTTGGCCTTAAACAGCATATTTCTTAAAATCCCCGCAGTGGACATACGGCAGGAATCCGACTTGTCCCTGTAACACCGCTTGGGGTTTTCGCCAAAAGCGCACTTCATGGCCACCTCCGACTTGATCACCATGTTTTCTACCCTCTTACCTACAGTTTTAATGGTGGTAAATGTGCCGCCCAGCACATTTGCGCTGCCGGGTCCGGTGCATACAGAGGTTACGCCGCCTCTTACAGCCCGGGCAAAGGCCTGATCCATAGCCTTAACGCCATCGATTCCCCGCAGCTGCGGGCAGGCAATATCATTCATTTCATTATAATCCATGCCTTCATAGCCGATGCCAAAGCCGTCCAGACCAATATGAGAATGGGCGTCTACAAAGCCCGGATACACATCCAGACCTTCGGCATTGATCATTTCTGTATTTTCAGGAATATTTTCCACATTTCCAATATCTACGATCTTTCCCTGATCAAAAAGGATTTTTCCCGCATAAGCCTCAGGATGAACTGCGTCATGGATCCTACAGTTATAAATACATTTCATAAAAATCCTACCTTTCTATTTCATGGATGAACAACCCGGAATAGAGTTTGGGCTCGAACCAGGTCGATTTTGGGGGCATAAGCCGATGGCTGTCAGCTACCGCAAAAAGCTCCTTAATGGAGGTGGGATACATGGCAAAGGCCAGGGCCCAGTCTTTTTCACGAACATAGGACTCCAGACCTGAAAGGCCCGAAATGCCGCCTATAAAGTCGATCCGTTCATCGGTTCTCGGATCGTTGATCCCAAGAATAGGATCAAACACATGGTTTTGAAGCACAGACACATCCAGGCCTTCCACCACATCCTCCGACCGAATAGCCTCCTTTACCGTGAGCTGATACCACTTTTCTTCCAGATACATGCCAAAGGTAAACTTTTCCGGCGGGAAATGGCCTTCCTCCGGCCGGCCGCTTAAAGGCTGAACAGTAAAATTTTTTTCCAAAGCCCGGATAAAATCCTTCGGCGTCATGCTGTTAAGATCCTTAACCACCCGGTTATAAGCCATGATCTTTAAATTTGTATCCGGGAATAAAACGGAAAGAAAATAATCGCTTTCATCGCCCAGGGCCTGATCCGGCTCATGGCCCATTTCTGCCCGGCGCTTTAAAGATACCTTTACTGCTGAGGCAGCCCGGTGATGGCCGTCGGCAATATAAATATCCGAGATTTTAGAAAATGCCTGGCTGATGGCTGTAATATCCTCATCCCGGTCAACGATCCAAACTCTGTGTTCCACCCCGTCCTGGGAGGAAAAATCATAGACCGGCGGCTTTTCCATGTTTTTTTCAACAATCCGGCGGATCACAGGATCTTCCCGGTAAGCAAGGAAAATCGGACCGGTCTGGGCATGACATGCCTGAATATGGCGGATACGGTCCTGCTCCTTGGACTCACGGGTATTTTCGTGTTTTTTAATAATGCCATTTACGTAGTCATTCACACTGGAGCAGGTTACGATCCCTGTCTGGGCCCGTCCGTCAAGAACCTGCTGGTAAATATAATAGCAGGGCTTTTCATCCTGGATAAAATAGCCCTCCTCCTGCCACTGGGCAAGGACCTGTCCCGCTTTTTCATAAACCCGCGGGTCATAAATGTCTACAGAATCATCAAACCATGTTTCAGGCCGGTCAATATGCAAGAAAGATAATGGTTCCCGTTCTACCTGGGCCAGGGCGCCCTGGCGGTCGTAAACATCATAGGGAAGGGCCGCGATTTTGGATGCGTAAACTTTGTCCGGACGGACTGCGCAAAAGGGTTTAATATCTGCCATGTTTTTCCTCCATTCTCCCCGGTTCGGGGGCGGAAACGAATTATTTTATCACGCGGACTTTCACAATGCCTTGAATACTGCGAATATAATTGACCATTTTTTCAGATACCGGCGCGGAAAGATCCAGCATGGTATATGCCCAATCTCCCTTACTCTTGTTGATCATGTCCTGAATATTCACCCCATCCGCAGCGCAAACGCTGGTCAGCTGGGCGATCATATTAGGAATATTCCGGTGGTTTACCGCAATACGTCCCGCGCAGGTACATATACCCATAGAGCAGTCCGGATAATTTACGGAATGAGTGATATTTCCATTTTCAAGGAAATCCCGCAGTTCTTTAACAGCCATCATAGCGCAGTTATCTTCCGATTCCTCTGTAGAAGCGCCCAGATGAGGAATGGCGATAACATTGGCCATGTTTGCGGTTTTTCCATTGGGGAAATCCGTTACATACTTTTTAATCTTTCCATGGGCAATGGCCGCCTCAAGGGCGTCCTCGTCCACAAGAAGATCTCTTGCGAAATTAAGAAGAACAACACCGGACTTCATTTTATAAAACGCGGCCTCGTTGATCATCTTTTTCGTAGAATCCATCAGGGGTACATGGATGGAAATATAATCACAGTTAGCGTAAATATCATCCAGGTTGCTGATATGATGGATGTCTCTGGACAGGTTCCAGGCGGCTTCTACGGAAATAAACGGATCATAGCCGTAAACTTCCATACCCAGCCGATTGCAGGCATTAGCCACTAAAACGCCGATGGCGCCGAGACCGATAACACCCATCTTCTTGCCTTTGATTTCATTGCCGGCAAACTGCTTTTTTCCTTTTTCTACCAGCTTGGCTACATCCGGGTTATCCTTTACAGACTGTACCCAGTTGACGCCGCCGATAATATCCCTGGCTGCAATAAGAAGACCGGCGACCACTGCCTCTTTAACACCGTTGGCGTTTGCTCCCGGCGTATTAAAAACAACGATCCCTTTTTCAGCGCATTTATCCAGAGGAATATTATTGACCCCTGCGCCGGCTCTGGCCACAGCATCCAGGCCATCGCCCAGCTCCATGTCATGCATGGACGCACTGCGGACTAAAATAGCGTTTGCCGCCCCTGCGTCCTCGGTTACCTGATATTGATCTGAAAACAGCTCCATTCCCAAAGGGGAAATGGGGTTTAAGCATTTAATCTGATACATTTTAAAAGCCCCCTACTTGTGCGATTATCGGTTTTCTTCCTCAAACTTTTTCATAAACTCAACTAATGCCTTGACGCCTTCAATGGGCATCGCATTGTAAATGCTAGCCCGCATACCACCCACAGTGCGGTGGCCTTTCAGGTTTTCAAAGCCTGCGGCCTTGGATTCTTTAATAAACTTCGCATCTAGGTCAGCATCGCCGGTGATAAAGGGCACGTTCATTAAAGAACGGCTGTCCGGCTCTACCGTGCCTTTAAACATCTGGCTGCTGTCAAGGAAATCATAAAGGATCTTTGCTTTTTCTTCGTTGATCTCCTTACGTTTTTCCAGTCCGCCGGTCTTTAAAAGCCATTTAAACACTTTACCGCAAATATAGATGGCGTATGCTGGCGGTGTATTATACATGGAACCGTTATCCCTATGGATCTTATAGCGGAGCATGGTAGGTGTACCAGGAAGCACATCTTCTGTGATCAGATCCTCACGGATGATACAGATGGTTACACCGGCAGGGCCTACATTTTTCTGGGCTCCGGCATAAAGCATGGCATATTTGGTCACATCCACCGGCTCAGATAAAAAGCAGGAGGACACATCAGCAATGAGATCTTTGCCCTTTGTATTAGGCAGTGTCTTAAACTTTGTTCCGTAAATAGTATTATTTTCGCAAATGTAAACATAGTCCATATCCTCTGTAATGGGAAGATCCGAACAGTCAGGAATATAGGAAAATGTTTTATCCGCGGAGGAGGCCAGCTCTACCGCTTCGCCGAAAATCTTGCCTTCGGTAAATGCCTTTTTGGCCCACTGGCCTGTAACAATATATCCGGCCTTCCGGTGCTTCATAAAGTTCATAGGGATCATGGCAAACTGTGTGGATGCCCCGCCCTGTAAAAACAGAACCTTATAATTATCTGGAATATTAAGCAGTGTGCGAAGATCTGCTTCAGCCTCTGTAATAATCGTTTCGTAAACCTTGGAGCGGTGGCTCATCTCCATAACAGACATGCCGCAGCCTCTGTAATCCAGCATTTCATCCGCAGCTTCCTGAAGCACCTCCACCGGCAGCATAGCCGGTCCGGCAGAAAAATTATATACTCTACTCATTTTTCACATCACCTTTCCATATCAAAGCTGTACCTTTACAGCATATCCCCAGGGGATCTTTACTTGCCTCCCTGCATATCCTCTTCAGCAAAGGCCTCAGAAATAGAAGCTCCTGGTGCTACCATAGGCCATACTTTATCATCAGGATCGATCACGCACTCGATGACCACAGGCTCTTTGGCTTCCATGGCCATTTTTATGGCCGGCTCCAACTCTTCATTCGTCGTAACCCGGATGCCTTTGGCTCCCAGGGCTTCCGCCACCTTTACATAGTCTACTTTATCATTAAGTATTGTATTGGAATAACGCTGTCCGTAGAACAGCGTCTGCCACTGACGGACCATTCCCAGTACATGGTTGTTTAAGATCACTTCAATAATAGGAATATTATACCGGGACGCTGTGGCCAGTTCGTTCATATTCATGCGGAAACACCCGTCTCCAGCAATATTAAACACCAGCTTATCCGGCTGTCCAAGCTTTGCTCCAATGGAAGCGCCCAGGCCAAAGCCCATAGTTCCCAGGCCGCCGGAGGTGATCAATTTTCTCGGTTTATCATATTTAAAAAACTGTGCCGCCCACATTTGGTTCTGTCCCACTTCCGTGGTGATGATGGCATCCCCGCCAGTCATTTCGTAAATTTTCTCCACCACGCCCGGTCCGGTAAGCACATCTTTACGGTAAGTGAGAGGATACTTGCGCTTCAGGCTGTAAATACGGTTCAGCCATTCCGTATGATCCAGCTTGTCAATACGGGCATTAAGTTTTCTTAAAACAACCTTTGCGTCTCCGATAATACTTACATCGCACTGGATATTTTTATTAATCTCTGCCGCATCCACATCAATATGGATGATCTTGGCATTTTTCGCGAAAGTGGAAGAATTTCCAATAACACGGTCTGAGAAACGGGCCCCTACAACGATCAACAGGTCACACTCTGTAACACCAAAGTTGGAGGTTTTTGTGCCATGCATGCCAAGCATACCGGTATAATTTTTATCATTGCCGTCAAACGCGCCTTTTCCCATAAGAGAATCCGCTACAGGAGCCTGGATCTTATCCACAAATCGTTTTAATTCTTCTGAAGCGTCAGAATGTACTGCTCCCCCGCCGACAAACACAAAGGGGCGCTTACAGTGAAAAATTAATTTAATGACTTCATCCAGATCCTCTTCCCGGATCTCACTGCTAAGACGCTGGATTTCTTCCGGTTTTTTATATTCATACTCTGCTTTTAAAGACGTAATATCTTTAGGAATATCTATATGCACCGGGCCGGGGCGTCCCGTCCGGGCAATGGTAAAGGACTTGCGAATGGTAGCCGCCAGCTGATTTACATCCTTTACAATATAATTATGCTTTGTAATGGGCATAGTCACCCCTTTTATATCCACTTCCTGGAAGCTGTCCTTTCCTAAAAGGCTGACACCTACATTACAGGTGATGGCTACCATAGGAATGGAATCCATATAAGCAGTGGCAATGCCGGTAACAAGGTTGGTTGCCCCAGGTCCGCTGGTGGCCATACATACCCCAACCTTTCCCGTCGCCCGGGCATACCCGTCCGCCGCATGAGCCGCGCCCTGCTCATGGGAAGTTAAAATATGAGTGATCTCATCCCTGTGTTTATATAATTCATCATAGACGTTTAAAATGGTTCCGCCGGGATAGCCGAACACAGTATCAACGCCCTGCTCTTTTAAACATTCAATAACAATTTCAGCGCCAGTTAATTCCATGAACACACCTGCCTTTCCGTCGTATTATTATTTGCCGCTTCCCGGAATTTCAAGGACAGCGCCCCGGTTGCCGCTGGTAACCATGGCTGCGTAGCGGGCTAAATAACCGGTGGTGACTTTGGGCTGTCTTGGCTGCCATTTTGCTTTTCTCGCAGCCATTTCCTCATCAGAAATATCCAGGGTAATGGAGTTGTCCAAAATATTGATCTTAATTATATCTCCTTCTTCAACAAGGGCGATAGGACCGCCTACGGCAGCTTCCGGAGAAACATGGCCGATGGACGCGCCTCTGGACGCGCCAGAGAAACGGCCGTCAGTGATCAGGGCAACGCTGGAACCAAGGCCCATGCCTGCAATGGCTGAGGTTGGATTTAGCATCTCTCTCATACCCGGACCGCCTTTTGGTCCTTCATAGCGGATCACTACCACATCACCGGCAACGATCTTGCCGCCTTTAATAGCAGCGATGGCATCCTCTTCACAGTCAAAGACTCTTGCCGGGCCTGCATGGACAAGCATTTCCTCTGCTACTGCGGAGCGCTTTACCACGCTGCCGTCAGGCGCCAGATTTCCTGTAAGAACAGCCAGACCGCCGGTTGCGCTATAAGGATGATCTACCGGGCGGATCACTTCAGGATTCTGGTTTACACAGTTTTTAATGTTCTCTCCAACGGTCTTTCCTGTAACAGTCATGCAGTCCAGGTTTAAAAGATTTAATTTGGACAGTTCATTCATTACTGCGTAAACGCCACCGGCCTCGTTAAGATCTTCCATATAAGTCGGACCTGCAGGAGCCAGATGACAAAGGTTTGGTGTCTTTGCGCTGATTTCATTGGCAAAAGTAATATCAAAATCCCAGCCGATCTCATGGGCAATGGCCGGAAGATGAAGCATACTGTTGGTGGAGCAGCCCAGAGCCATGTCCACAGTCAGGGCATTTAAAATGGCATCCTTTGTCATAATATCTCTTGGACGGATATTCTTTCTGTACATTTCCATAACCGCCATACCGGCATGTTTTGCCAGCTTCAAACGTTCAGAATAAACTGCCGGGATCGTGCCATTGCCTTTAAGGCCCATGCCTAAAACTTCTGTCAGACAGTTCATGGAATTGGCAGTGTACATACCGGAGCAGGAACCGCAGGTTGGGCAGACTTTATTTTCAAACTCTTCCACATCCTCTGCGGACATGGTGCCGGCAGCATAGGCGCCTACAGCTTCAAACATGCTGGAAAGGCTGCGCTTGCGGCCTTTTACATGTCCGGCCAGCATAGGACCGCCGGATACAAATACTGTAGGAACGTTAATACGGGCGGCAGCCATTAAAAGGCCGGGAACATTTTTATCACAGTTAGGCACCATGACAAGGGCGTCAAACTGATGGGCCAGAGCCATAGCTTCTGTAGAATCAGCGATAAGATCTCTTGTTACAAGGGAATACTTCATGCCGATATGTCCCATGGCAATACCGTCGCATACGGCAATGGCAGGAAATACAATGGGTGTTCCGCCGGCCATGGCTACGCCCATTTTTACAGCTTCCACGATCTTATCCAGATTCATGTGTCCCGGAACGATCTCATTATAGGAGCTGACGATACCTACTAATGGTCTTTCTAATTCTTCTTTGGTCATGCCAAGGGCATTAAACAGGGACCGATGGGGCGCCTGCTGCATGCCTGTTTTAACTGCATCACTTTTCATTTTTATACCATCCTTTATTAAAAATTTTATGTACTTTTTTTAAATCCCAGGTAAAAAACAGGTTAGGTCGGGCAATCTGTGCTCAAATTACCGCCGTTTAGCGTCCCGCCCGTCTGGCCGGACAGACAATTATGGCGCTAAACGGTCACTCCGGATCTTTTTAAACTTCCGCGGCAATAGCGCTTCCCATGTCTGAACAGCTCATCTGTGTCATGCCCTCAGACATAATATCCACGGTGCGCAGTCCCTTTTCAAGAACTTTTTGTACAGCCCTTTCCACAGCGTCCGCTTCTGCGTCCAGGTCCAGGGAATAGCGCAGGAGCATGGCAGCTGAAAGGATTGTGGCAATAGGATTGGCAATATTTTGTCCCGCAATATCCGGAGCGCTTCCGTGGCTGGGCTCATAAAGGCCAAGCTTTGTGGCGCTTAAGCTTGCTGAGGACAGCATGCCGATAGAGCCTGTAATCTCGCTGGCCTCGTCTGAGAGAATATCCCCAAACATGTTTTCTGTGAGCACCACGTCAAACTGGCGGGGATTTTTCACAAGCTGCATAGCGCAGTTGTCCACCAGCATATGAGAATAGGTCACTTCCGGATAATCCTTAGCCACCTCATCTACAACCTTACGCCATAACCGGGAGGAATCCAGCACATTGGCCTTATCCACGCTGGTTAAGATCCCGCGGCGCTTCATGGCCATCTCAAACCCTTTAATGGCTATGCGGCGGATCTCATTTTCATCATAGGTCAGGGAATCATAAGCCTTAAGGACACCGTTTTCCTCAACCGTCTTACGTTCCCCAAAATAAAGGCCTCCGGTAAGCTCCCGCATGATCACCAGGTCAAAGCCATCTCCAATAATCTCATCCTTTAAGGGGCAGGCTGCCTTTAACTCTTTATAAAGATAAGCCGGCCGCACATTGGCAAAGAGGCCCAGAGCCTTTCGGATCTTTAAAAGACCTGCTTCCGGACGAAGTTCAGGGGGCAGCTTGTACCAGGGAGATGTGGTGGTATCCCCGCCAATGGAGCCCATAAGCACAGCATCGCTGGCTTTACACGTTTCAATGGCTTCATCTGTCAGAGGAACGCCTGTGGCATCAATGGATGCCCCTCCTAACAGTACGTCTGTATAGTTAAACTGGTGTCCGAACTTTTTAGCCACCTGGTCCAGTACTTTTACAGCCTCATTTACAATCTCCGGGCCAATCCCGTCTCCCCGGATCACTGCAATATTAAATTCCATGGGTTTCTCCTCCTTTTGCTGGTATCTCGCAACCAATTCATGAATTCTGCTGATTCATATAATTGATCAGGCCGCCGGCTCCGATCAGCTCCTGCATAAAGGGAGGAAAGGCCTGGCCTTTAAAGCTGGCACCTTTGGTCTTGTTGTAGATCATTCCCGAATCAAAATCGATCTCAACCTCATCTCCCGCTTCAATGCCCTCGCTGGCTTCCTTACATTCAATAATCGGCAGCCCGATGTTAATGGCATTGCGGTAAAAGATCCTGGCAAAGGTTTCAGCGATCACACAGCTGATGCCGGAAGCTTTAATAGCCATAGGCGCGTGCTCTCTGGAAGAGCCGCAGCCGAAATTCTTCTTTGCCACAATAATATCTCCAGGCTGTACTTTTTTCACAAAGTTTGCGTCAATATCTTCCATACAATGTTCTGCCAGGCCCTTGGCATCAGTCGTTGCCAGATGCCGTGCCGGGATGATCACGTCTGTATCTACATTATCGCCATATTTAAAAACGTGTCCACATGCTTTCATATGTCTTATACCTCCTACTTCCATTTAATCCAGTTGATCCGGCCAATCAAGTTCTTCCGGTCCGGAAATCTTTCCGGTCACTGCGCTGGCTGCTGCCACTGCCGGGCTGGCCAGATAAATTTCACTGGTCACATGGCCCATACGGCCTACAAAGTTGCGGTTTGTCGTTGAAACGCACCGCTCATGCTCTGCAAGGATACCCATATAACCCCCAAGACATGGTCCGCAGGTAGGTGTGCTCACAATAGCTCCCGCTTCAATAAAGATCTTTAAATATCCGGCTTCCATAGCATCCATATAAACCTGCTGAGTGGCAGGGATCACGATCACCCGAAGCCCTTTGGCAACCTTGCGGCCTTTTAAGATTTTAGCCGCGATTTCCAGATCCTCAAGACGGCCATTTGTACAGGAACCGATAACAACCTGATCGATCTTAATGTCACCTGCCTCATCAATGGTATGGGTATTTTCCGGCAGATGAGGGAAAGAAACTGTCGATTTTAATGTGCTTAAGTCGATTACATAAGTTTCATCGTAAACCGCGTCTGCGTCAGCTTCATAAATGGTATAAGGCTTTTTGCCGGTCTTTTCATACTCTGCCTTTTTCTCCGGGCTCATATGGCTTTCAATATAGGCGATGGCTTTTTCATCTACCGGGAAAATACCGTTTTTGCCGCCAGCTTCAATAGCCATGTTGGCAATAGTAAATCGGTCATCCATGGAAAGATACTGGATGCCGTCCCCTGTAAATTCCATAGATTTATAGAGCGCTCCATCCACACCGATCATGCCGATAATATGCAGGATAATATCTTTTCCGGAAATCCATGGTCCCGGCTTTCCTGTAAGAACAAACTTTAATGCGGAAGGCACCTTAAACCATGCTTTTCCATAAGCCATACCTACAGCGGCATCGGTACTTCCAACGCCTGTGGAAAACGCCCCGATAGCGCCGTAAGTACATGTGTGGGAATCCGCACCGATGACTGTATCTCCTGCGGTCACTACGCCCTGCTCCGGCAGAAGGGCATGCTCGATCCCCATCTGGCCAACCTCATAAAAATGAGTAATATCATTGGCGTAAGCAAATTCACGCATACATTTACAGTTCTGAGCAGATTTAATATCCTTATTGGGCGAAAAATGGTCCGGCACAAGAGCGATCTTATCTTTGTCAAACACACCCTTTTTTGTAAACTTATCCATTTCCTGGATAGATACTGGTCCGGTAATATCATTGGCTAATACCATATCCAGATTTGCCATGATCAAATCGCCGGCAGCAACACTTTCAAGGCCGGCAGCATGTGCCAAAATCTTCTGGCTCATTGTCATTCCCATCGTACATTCCTCCTTGCTGTGAATCTTTCTGCTTGTTATCATAGCATATTTCGTGGTATAATTGAAATACATATTAAGAATAGTTGTTATAGTCTGAAAGAATAACAATATGAGGAGAGACTTTATGGAGGAACATCTGAACCTTTATCGTATCTTTTATGAGGTGGCAAATACGGGAAATATTTCTAAAGCGGCAAAGAAGCTGTTTATTTCTCAACCGTCCATCAGCAAATCCATCAGCCGCCTGGAAAACATGCTGAACACTCAGCTGTTTACCCGCACTTCCCGGGGGGTGCGACTGACAGAGGAAGGGAAGCTTTTATACAGCCATGTTCACACTGCCTTCGGGGCATTGCGTCAGGGTGAGGAGCAGTTAAAAAACCGCCGGGAAGAAGGTCTGTCCCATATTCGCATCGGCGTCAGCACCACCTTGTGCAAATACCTGCTCCTGCCCTATTTAAAAAACTTTATCGGCAGCCACCCAAACATCCGAATCTCTATTTTATGCCAGTCTTCCAATCAGACCATGGAACTGCTGGACCAAAACCAGATTGACGTGGGCCTGGTAGGCACCCCGGAGGATCCGAAAAAATACCGGTTTTTTGAACTGGGAGAAATCGAAGACATTTTCGTTGCCACGGAGAATTACATTGAAAACATGCATTTAAGAGAACTTGCTTCCACCAGGGAAATTTTTGAAAACGCCTCGGTCATGCTTTTAGACAAGCACAACATGACCCGCCAGTACATTGACGATCACATGGAAAAAAATCAGATCATCACCAAAAATCTCCTTGTAGTCACAACCATGGACCTGCTGATCGAATTTAGCAAGATCGGTCTTGGTATCGGGTGCGTCATCAAGGAATTTGTAAAAAACGAACTGGATCAGGGGCTTTTAGTGGAAATCCCCCTTGGTTTTCCCATTCACAAGAGGAAGATCGGCTTTGTCACCCAAAAGCAGTCCTATATGCCTCCTGCAGTGGAAAACTTTATTAAAGACTGGAAAAGTCAGGCCCTTTCCTAGGACCTGGCTTATTTACGCGATACGCCTGGCAAGGGGCCGCCATGCTTGCATGAGCAGACAATTGCCAGGCTATGATCAGAATATGAGAATTTCTCTTCGTCCTGTCAAGATCAGATGACAACGAAAATAATATTTCCACGACTGTCGTTAATGATCTTTCGCAGGGTTTCCTTAGAGCCGGACTGGGGCAGCACGGATAGGCCGCGAAGATCAAAAAAGTTGATCCCGCGATAAAAACGGCCTTTTTCTTTCTGAGAGTGGCTGACATCATCCAGTTTCTTTCTGCCGCTGCTATGGTCATCAAATGATGAAACAAACAGTCCTTCCGGGTTGATACGGTCAGAAAGTTTCTGCGCCGTTTCAATATCGGAGGAACGCATTGTCCCGCATCCGGTAAGGGATCTGCTTTTCATCCAGCTTGTGGGCAAGCAGGTTATGCCCGTTCATGTAAAACTGCAGGCGGAAAGGCGGCCATACGGGGACACGGAGATCGCAAAGGCCAGGGTCCCTGTCAATAAAGTTGTTTTATCATGCCAGGGTTTGTAGGTATTACAGCATTTCATAGCAGAGAAGGTATGGACCAGTCCTTCTGTTTTCCCTGTTTCGGCAATGATCTTCTGGATGCAGTCATAACAAGTAATGATGCCGTAAATTTTATCCGCGTATTTATCCGTAAGTAACATAATGGAAAACCCCCTTTTTCTTTAG
>CAZMGH010000015.1:38346-57081 GCA_964565805.1 uncultured Lachnospiraceae bacterium | reverse complement strand
AAAATAATTAGACCAAGGAGAAAGATTCTTTGGCGGTGGGTGAGTTCGTATCTGGCAATCATGATCATACCACTGCTGTTTGGCGTTGTCATTTACATGTATGCATTGTACGTAGTAAAGAAAGATGTGCAGACCATTCAGCAGCAGGCCATTTCTCAGGTTCATTATAATATTGAAAGTATGCTGGAAAATTTGTATAAGATCAGCTATGCTCTGTCCAGCAGCGCTTATAGCAGCGGAATTTATGTGCTGCGTAATGAAAGCAGCAGTTACCAGTCTTTAAGTATAGCACAGGTGCAGAAGACGATGGGCTCCTATAGCGTGGCCAATAATAATATTAGCGGGATTTATATGTATTTCCCGGAAAATGATTATCTGCTGACAAATTCCCTGACCTATAAATATGAAAAGATCGCGGATTATACAGAAAGATTTTTAGGAATCTCGGAGCAGGAATTTACCATGCTTTCAGAAAATGAAAGCAACGGGCATCTGGTAGTCATGCAGCCGGACAGCGGCAGTCCCTCTTTGTTTTATGTGTATAGGAGTCCTCAGTTTAATGGAAAGATAACCGTATTTATGCCTCTGGCTATGGATGTACTCAGGGAGATGGCTCATATTGAAGATACAGGAGTATGTCTCATCATAGAGGGACGAATGCTGTGGCTAAGTGATACAGAAGAAGTATTGCCGGAAGCGCTGACCCGGGAAGCGGAAAATCTGTCCTCAATGGATGTTTTTGTGACTGATAACGCCTATTGGATGGGAATGTCGATGGATGATGGAGATGTTTATCTGGCCACCTATATTTATAAGGATGCGTATTTGGCTGAGATTTCTGGTATGAGCAGGATCCTTTTTGCGTATTTGATCGTATCTTTGATCTTGGGAGGGATATTCGCAGGGGTATTTTCAAAAAATCATTACCGACCGGTGAAAGCCCTTATGCAGGGCGTGGAAATGAGCTGTACTCCCGGGGCCAATGAATACCAGATCATCACCGATTACTATACATCAGTGAAGGAGGATTATCAAACATCCAGAAAAGAGCTGAGAGAAAGCCGGAATGAAGTGCGCAATAACCGTTTATCCAAGCTGCTGAACAGCAGCTATGATAAATTCCCAGAAAATGTACTGAGTAAGATCAAAGACGTGCAGGCGCTGGAGGGCAGTGCGTATATTTTGCTCGGGGTTCTTATTGTTCATGAAGAGAATCGCCAGCAGATCAAGGAAAATGCGGATGACCAGCTGGATCGTTTTATTACAGAAAATATATTGACAGAAGTTTTGTCTGGTAAGTTTTCTGTTATTGCCGGTGAGACAGATGGATTTTTGGTTTTTATTCTGGGTATCTTAGAGGATAATGATCCTATGGATATGCTGATCCAAAGTCTGGAATATGCCGTTTATTATATCGACCAGTTTTACCATATCCGTCTGACTGTAAATATCAGCCGTGTTTCTAAGAATATCCGTCGGATCGGCAGCTCATTTGATGAGATAAAAATGCTCCAGGAATACCGGGACTGGTCAGCCAGGGATGAGGTATGTATACGGACAGCTTCCGGCTTTTATTTTCCAAATGAAAGTGAGCAGGAATCCATCAATCACTACAATAAATACCGTGAGATGCTTCAACTTATGAAAAAAGGCCAGTATGATAAAGTGGATGAAATGCTCCAGTCCATGATTACTAAAAAAGAAAGCTCTGAGGGAACCTCCAAAGGGGGTGTGCGCAGGGAGCGGATGGTGGCTGAAATCGTGGAATATATTGACAAGCACTATGATGACTGGCAGCTTTCGGGAAAAATGTTTGCTGAAAAATATCAGGTCAGCCTTTCCTATTTAAGCCAGATTTTTAAAAAAGAAAAAGGCATCGGACTTCTGGATTATATGAATAAGATCCGATACACGAAAGCAAAGGCCATGATCGATGGGGGAGCGACCATTCAGGAAGCGGCGTCAAGAGCCGGCTATTCAACAACACAGCCTTTGCGTCGGCTGTTCAGGCAGTTTGAGGGCATGACGCCCAGCGAGAGCCGGAAGAAAAAATCTTAGATGGTCCCTGGTCAAAAACCGGTCAGAGGTTTGACCGCAGATTTTGGGTGCGCTTGTTTTTCATTATGAGTTAAATAATAAAATATTTTATAAAATATGCTTCACTATGCAGGAAAGTATAAAATACGTATACTTTCCTGCTGTTTTTTTATCTGTTATTGTTTAGGTAAGACAGATACAGAGGTATTGATCACTGTTTGACCGGTAACACCGGGAGTGTGTCCGGACAGATCTATCCAAACGGGAGAAAGGAGATTTTTATGGAAGCAAAAGAATGGTGTCAGCTGGAAAACCGGATAGGAAGATTGTTTCACTGCTTTTATGAAAATAATGTGCCAGGGATCATGGAACTTTTTGCCAGGGATGCGGTGCTGCAGCTTCCGGATCAAAGGCGGACGCTTCAGGGGTGGAAGGATATTGAAGGCTTTTGGATTGGAAAAGCGGCTAAACGAAAAATAGATGAAGGGATGATCCCGGAAATTTACCTTCCATGTGATATTTATTTAAAGCCCATGGAGAATATGTTTTATGGGGAATGGGATACATATTCTTTTCGCAGTGAAGCCTTCGGAGAAGTCCAGTATTTCCTAACGCATATGCAGTGTGTTTTTATCCGAGAGCAAAGTGGCGAGTGGCTGATCCAAAGGCTGCGGTGGAATGAAATTTTGGAACTGTGTCCATGGAAGCTGCAGGTGGGTCATATGGAATCTCATGCATCGGATCATAGAAATAAAGCCCGAAAAGATGAATGGGACAAGGCGTGGAGGGAGACGCCTTCTGCGGAAGATTATATGGAGATCCGGAACCTTCAGGGACGTTTTACTCAGGATGGAACGGATCGCTCATGGAAGGATTTTGCTGCGGATAAGGATACTATTTTAGATTTGCCGACACTGTATGATGCCCCGGCCCTGGGGGTTGAGGCCGTGAAAAGACGATTGGAAGACTTAAGGGCCAAAGAGATCTTTAATAGAAAAAATTATGTTTTTATGCCTGTGATCTGCGCTCCTGTGATCCGGACCCGTGGAAATAACGGATGGGGGCAATGGCTGGTATGGGGAATTGAGGTGAAGAAACGGCCTGAAGGTCCAAACGGAGCGCCTTGGGAAATTTCCATGAACCTGGGGCGGTTTGTCCAGGAATTTGTTAAAGCAGATGGAAAATGGCGTTTCCTAAAATTCCGTCATTGCGCAAAGTATAAAATTTCTTCGTTTCCTTATGATCCGGAAAAAGGACTGCGACATCGTATGAGGGAAAAGGCTCTATGGGATAACACATGGCTTCCGGGCCCCAAAGCCGGAGATCTCTGTCTGGCAGATGCTTTTGACATAGAAATGATCCTGCCCCAGTGGACAGGAAGGCTTCGAGGCGGAAATTCCATGGACTTTGTGGACCATTTTATGGTGAACAGCAAAAAGGAAATTTCCATGCTCGTTGCCGGATCCACGCAAAAGCGCATCTGGGGACATGAAGAAATTCGGAATCGGTTTGGAAGGCCACCGGAAAAAGACCATAAAGAAAATCCGGTATTTCATACTCTGGCGTCTCCGGTAATCGAATTTTTCCGAGACGGGACTCTGGCGGAGGCGGCATGGACGGATGTGGCTATTGCGGATTTTTCTGGCGCCTTTCAGTTTCCAAAAGATCCGGCGCGCTATTATATGACCTTAAATAAATATTATCACCGTTTTGTTAAGGATCAGGGAATATGGAAGCTATACGATTTCCGGTGGGAGCCGGGGACTTATCTGGGGAACTTTAAATTTGAAGCTCAAAAATGCCGTGGATTTTATAAAGGCTGGGATCATCAAAAGGGGAAATTACCTGTTTTAGGAGAAGCTTACGAATATCCGGGATATGATTCATTTTTTTAGAAGCTTAAATTTTAAAACATTCCGTAAATTTATTGCGAAAACAAAGAGTTTTAATAAAATCACTGAACTTTTTCATGAGAGGTTCGTGTGATATATTACGTGTGATATATTACGTGTGATATATTAAAAGCACAAAAAGATCCGGATGCCTGAATGTACCAATGCGACTAGAATGTACCAATGCGACTAATAACCGGCGGCAGATCATGAAAAAATATTGCTGCCTGGAATTGGAAGGAGGAGAAGTATATGAAAAAACAAAAAATGATGGCGCTAACATTGATGTTTTCTATGGCGCTGCCTTTGGCAGCCGGATGCGGAACAGGGGAGGCCGTATCGGAGGCACAGGGAGAAACCGGTTCTTCCAGTGGATCCACACAGGAAATAACTGTAGAAATCGATGAAGCTTCCGGTTTGCCTTTGTCAGAAAATCAGGGGTACCCTAAGGAAGGGGAGATTTCTGTATGGCATGTATGGTCCAGCGATTATCTGGATTCTATTACCGACGTTAAGATCGTCGCAGAACTTGAAGCGATTACCGGCATTTCTGTGGATTGGACAACGGCAAGCACATGGGAGAGAGATGAAAAATTTGGTATCCTTTTAAGTTCCGGAGATATTCCGGATCTGGTCTATGCGCAAACCAGCGAATATCCGGGAGGCGTACTCCAGGCTGTAGAGGATGGCGTCTTTATGGATGTGACAGAGTTTGCTGAAACATATGTGCCCAATTATATTGCATTAATTGAATCGAATGAGGAAGTGCGGAAGGACGTGACTAGTGATGACGGACGCCTTTTAGCATTCTATCAGCTGGCCTGTACCGAGAATGGTCTTGAGGCTGAAAAGGAATTTCTTGGCCTTTGTATCCGTCAGGACTGGCTAGATGAACTGGGATTGGATGTTCCAGTGACTATTGACGATTGGTACGAAGTGCTAACTGCTTTTAAAAATGAGATGGGAGCCGAGGCGCCATTGATGATCGGTCCGACAGGGACGCTGATCAACGGTGCATTTACTTCGGCCTTTGGGGTGATGCCCGAATTTTATCAAGAGGACGGCGTTGTGAAATTCGGACCTATGGAGGAAGGATACAGAGATTTTATAGAGCTTTTCCAGCAGTGGTATGCGGAAGGATTGATCGATCAGAACTTTATGACAAACAATGTGGAACGTTATCCTGCTCATGAATATACGACTACAGGGATGACCGGTGCTTTTACCCATTCTTATAGAATGGTTGGACATGGTATGCAGGAGCAGGGACTGGTCAGCGATGATGAATTTGAACTGACTGCGGTCGCTAATCCGGTTTTAAATGAGGGAGATACCCCGGAAGCGCTTCCCTTGTCCAGCGGTATCGTGACCGATCCTTTATATGTATCAGCCGACAGTGACAATCTGGAAGCCCTGGGTGCATGGCTGAATTTTATGTATTCTAAAGAGGGCGCCATGCTCCAGGGTTACGGTGTAGAAGGTGAAGATTACACGGTTGATGAGGATGGAAATGTGGAATTTACAGATGCTATCCTTAATAATGAAGACGGCTATTCACCATCAGACGCGTATTCTATGACTGTGGCGAATTTCAGATTTGGACTGTCAAACTGGAAAGGTTCCATGCTTACAAACGGAGAGGAAAGATACGAGGAATATTTGGTGATCGAGGACATATGGACGGATCAGGATACATCGAAATATCTTTCATCTAAAATCACCATGACTGAAGAAGAAAGCGAAACTTACACGGCTTTATATTCAGATATTGAAACTTTTGTTGATGAGAGTATTGCTAAATTTATTGTGGGAACAAACTCTATGGATGAATGGGACGCGTTTACTGAACAGCTTATTGAAATGGGTATTGAAGAGTGCATCCAGATACAGCAGAATGCTCTTGATCGTTATAACGCACGTTAAAGACTATTTGCAGGAACAGGGGCAGCGGGATCTATCCGCTGCCCCTGTGATTAAAATAAATGTAGGAGGCGATGAAGGTGAAAAAAGAGAAGTCTGCGGAAAAGGTCAGGATACTAAAATATACCCGGCGGGGAGGGATACGAAATCTTCCCCATAACCTGAAGGTGGATTTTTTAAAAAATAAAGGCTGTTATTTGTTGATCCTGCCTATTTTGATCTGGTTTGTAGTTTTTCACTATCTGCCTATGGGCGGTTTGGTCATGGCTTTCGAAAATTACAGACCTGGGAAAGGAATATTCGGAAGTGACTGGGTCGGATTTGCAAATTTCCAAAGATTTTTTTCGAGTATTTATTTTTGGCGGCTTATTAAAAATACAGTTATTTTAGGATTAATGGACTTGGCGATAAGTTTTCCGTCTTCGATTATTTTTGCGCTGCTTTTAAATGAAATCCGACGGAAGAAATTTAAAAAAACAGTTCAGACGGTTAGCTATATGCCCTATTTTGTGTCCACAGTGATCATGTGCGGCTTAGTGGTTGATTTTGTTCAGGGCGGAGGCGTGATTTCAAAGATGATTGCCGGACTGACCGGAGGAGTTTCTCAAAATCTTTTAGCGGATGGAAATAATTTCAGGATCATTTTCGCCCTTACAACCGTATGGCAGAACCTTGGATATGGAAGTATCGTTTATATAGCGGCGCTGACCTCTGTGGATCAGGAGCTTTATGATGCGGCGGTTGTGGACGGCGCCGGACGGTGGAAACAGACGCTGCATATTACGCTGCCGTCGATTTCTCCAACGATCATTGTTATGTTTATATTGAGAATGTCTACCTTGCTGAATGTGTCTTCAGATAAAGTGCTCCTTTTGTATTCACCGGGGATTTATGATAAGGCTGATGTGATTTCCACTTATGTGTATCGAACCGGTATCCTTGAATATAATTACAGCTTTTCCACAGCAGTGGGCCTGTTTAATTCTGTGATCGCTACGGCGCTTCTTTTGATTTCAAACGCCGTTTGCAGGAAGGTAACAGACTCTAGTTTGTTTTAAGGAGGATTGGTTATGGCAACATATAAAACATCTTTTTCAAGACGGGTATTCCAGGTATGTAATTATATTTTTATGATCCTTATTTGTATTGTTTGTATCCTGCCCTTATGGCATGTATATATGGCTTCTATCAGCGACCCTGCCCTTGTGGAGCAGACGAATGGTTTTATTTTATTTCCTTTGGGACAGCTGACAATAATGGGATACCAGATCATAGCTAAATACAAAAGCTTATGGCAGGGATATGGAAACACAATCTTTTACGTTGCGGCTCAGTGTCTCATCAGTGGGATCCTGACTTTGATCGCCGGGTATGTTTTATCCAGAAAAGAAATCCGCTACCGCAATTTTATGATGATGTTTATGATGTTCACAATGATGTTTAATGGAGGGACAATTCCCACATACATGGTCATTAGAAATCTGGGACTTTTGGATACCCGCCTGGCATTGCTGCTGCCTACAGCTGTTTCTGTGTTTCACGTAATTATCATGAGAACAGGGATTCAGTCCATTCCGGATGCGCTGATTGAATCCGCCCGGATGGACGGCGCGGGAAGCATAAAGATTATTTTCAACATTATCCTGCCTTTATGCAAATCTACCTTTGCAGTGATCCTGTTGTTTGTCGCAGTATATAAATGGAACGAATGGTATCCTGCGCTTTTGTATCTGCCCCAGGCGACAGACAAGTATCCGCTGCAAATGGTTTTAAGGGAAATACTTATTTTAAATACATCCGACACGATCAGTACAGGAGCTGACATGGTGGGTAATCTTCAGTTATATAAAACCCTGGTAAAATATTGTGCCATTACTGTTTCCACAGCGCCGATACTGCTTGTATATCCATTTATCCAGAAATATTTTGTTACCGGAGTTATGATCGGTTCTGTGAAAGGGTGATTTTATGGAAAAGCAGCTGGAAAAGGACTATACTTTCAATACAGACTCTTCGGGATCACAGGGTATGTGCGGGGATGATGTGATCGCGGTAGAGGAACTGGCTTATTTTTATGAGCAGGCTTACGGTACAGGCGGACATCTTCATCATATCCCTCCTTTGTTTTGTCTGGAAACAGAGTCAGGACTTCACACCCATGCCAACCGCAAAGGGCATGAGGCAGTTAAGGCCCAGTATGTGGAATATTATGACGGGACCCCTTTATATGACACTTATCACTGTGGGCAGCAGATTTGTACACCGGTGATTGAAATTAATGGGGAAACCGCCAGGGGACAATTTCCTACATCAAGCTTTTTTATTAACTGCTGTGCCGGAATACCGGCCAGCCCCATTCCGGACCCTCCGTATACGGTCCACAGTACTTTTGAGCTGTGGTTTGATGATTTTGTCCGGGAACATGGTTTGTGGAAAATTAAAGATTTAAGCTTTGCGTCAGTCGTAGGCTTTGGCATGACAGACCCTTTCTGGCGGTGGGACCCGTCAGATGACGGACTGGCATCCCGGTGTATGCTCCATATGCTTTCCACACCATTTCCGATTATGGAATATATGGATGATATGGCCCGATGGGAAGTCGCTCAGTCCCTTGAGGGAGGTGAAGATGCATGACAGATCTTTCAAATTTAAAAAATGCAGCTGCTTCAGTCGGAAATAAAGATTTAAAGTGCAGCGAATATTTTGGCGTGCAGTTTGCCCAGGGCCAGTATCTTATGCATTGGGAAGCGCCATGTCTGACGGAAATCACAGAAAAGCTGTTTGCAAAAAAATGTCTTGTTTCAGTGGAATATGTGGGTCTGGGCAAGGCTCTGGGCAGGCAGGAGGTTTCCGGTTTCTTTCAGAAAATAGATGAACTGCGCAGGGAAAATGGCGGACTTTTGCGTATGGATCTGCCTCATACACAAAAAATCACTGTGGATGAAGATGGCGTCTATGCCACAGGAGAATGGGAAACGATGACCCTTTGTGTTAAAGGGGCAGCTTTTGGCCAAAGTCTTATAGAGGCGCCTTTAGAATATGCGATCGGACGGTATAAAAATCGTTTTGCGTTAGAGGACGGTTTGTGGAAGCTTCAGTCGGTATATTGGGAGTCAGTGGTCCGTTTTGGAAATTGGAAATGCAAGGATGCCACAACAGTTTATGGGCGGCCCTTTCCTAAGCCATTTGAAACGATCCGTTCTGTAGATGACCGTATATCAAGCGAAGGGGCCCGGACTATATGCTGTATCCGAAATCAGGTTATGGGATTTTTCCATGATTTTAACCATTATGGGATTTCCTCCATTGATGACCGGTTCAGCCCGGATGGAGCAAGAGAAGCCTGGCGGATGCTTCATACGCCTTTTTGTCCCGGGGGATACCATGGAACAGTCCTGGCCACATCACCTATTGTACGTTTAGAAGGGGAGCGGGCACTATTCTATGTGAATATCGGACGGATTCTTCCTGTAAATGAAAACCATATTGCCCACAGCCGGGGCAGAGTTTGCGGGGAATTGCGCAAAACAGGGCATCAGTGGAATTTTCACGAGTTTCACTGGTACCGTTATGCAACCATGGAGCCCTGGGAGGTGAACGGTGAGTAAATATTATTGCAATCCTTTAAATATTTCTTATAAGTATCAGATTTTAGAGCAAAACGGAAGCTTGCGCATGTTTCGGGAGGCGGCAGATCCGTCCCTGATCTTTTTTAAGGAACAGTATTTTTTGTTTCCGTCTATGTCCGGAGGATTTTGGACAAGTTGTGATCTTGTGGATTGGAAGTTTCATGAATTTATAAATGCTATGCCTGTCTATGATTACGCGCCGGATGTTCAGGTCATCGAGGACTATGTGTATTTTTGCGCGTCAAAAAATCACGGGAAATGCCATTTTTATCGTTCAAAGGATCCCCTGACTCAGCCTTTTGAACAGATTGAAGGCAGTTTTCCCTTCTGGGATCCGGCGCTTTTTTATGACGATGACAGAAAACTTTATTTATACTGGGGATGCTCGAGCAAAGAGCCCATCTGGGGAGTACAGCTGGATCCGGAAACTATGCGTCCCATGTCCAGGCTGAAAGCTTTGATTCCTCAGGCTCAGGACTCTTTGGGGCATGAGTATGCATGGGGGAAAAAGCCCTTTATCGAGGGCGCCTGGATGACTAAATATCATGGCAGATATTACCTTCAGTATGCTTCTCCCGGAACAGAATATCCGGTATATAATGATGGCGTTTATACGTCCGCTCATCCGTTAGGGCCGTTTAGTCCCGCAAAAAACAATCCTTTTTCCTATAAACCGGGAGGATTTATTACTGGCGCAGGCCATGGTTCAACAGTTAGGGACCATTTAAAAATCAGGAATGATATTTCTGAAAACTGGTGGCATATATCTACGATGCATATTGGCTGCCATCATCCATCAGAACGGCGTTTGGGATTGTGGAAAGCTGGGTTTGATTCAGATGGAGAACTGTTTTGCGATCAAAGGTATGGGGACTGGCCAATAGATCTGTCCGCTCCGGCATTTTCACATCCGTCTTGGATGCTTTTATCCCGGGGAAAGTATGTAAGTGTATCCTCAGGCACAGGAGAATCCTATGTGACCGATGAAAATATCCGTACATGGTGGAGAGGAGACAGACCGGCAGACGGGTCGGAGACGGCACAGAAGAATCCGGAGTGGATCCAGGTGGATTTGGGAGAAATCCAGGATATTCGGGCAATTCAGGTGAATTTTGCGGATCAGTTGACGAATATCCCCAAACCGGATTCCTGGCCTTCCCAAAGCCGGTTTTCTAAGCGGTATATAGATATGACAACCGGATATATCCGCTGGATTCTGGAAGGCTCAAAGGATGGAAATGATTATCATATCCTTACAGATAAAAGTAATGCGCAGACAGACCTTCCCCATGATCTTATGGTCTATGAGGAAGGACTTTGGGCCAGGTATATCCGTCTGAAGATACTGCAGGTACCCTATGGAGCAAAACCGTGTATTTCCGGACTGCGAATTTTTGGAAACGGCCATGGGAAGCTTCCTGAAAAAGTTTGGGGAGCACAGGCACGGCGGCTGGATGATCTTACGCTGGCTGTATGGTGGGAGCCTTCCCGGGATGGTCATGAGATTTTATGGGGATATTCTCCGGAAAAGCTGTATCACAGCTGGACGGTCTACGATGCATCCAGTCAGGAAATTACTGCTCTGATGAAAGGGGAGCATGTGTTTGTGCGGGTAGATGCCTTTAATGAAAACGGAATAACCCATGGTAATGTGATTGCTGTAAACTAGAAAGCGTCTCTGTACCGGCCACTCGCTGGTACGGGAGCTGTTTTGCCTGAAAATAAAAGCATTGATTAAACTTTTCTTAAAAGACTGTAAAAAACATCCTTTGGACATGGAATTATGCTATGATAAAAACATCTGAAGAATTCATTATGAGGAGGTTTTTATATGGATAATGATGAGGTCAGAGCCGGACTGCCGAGGATACCCGGTGAAAATACGTCCTGGAGCAGGATGCTTTTACTGTATGAGTCCGCATTGGAAGTGATAAAAACAAAGATCAATGTTTTAAATAAGGAATTTATGCTGAGATTTGGCTATACGCCTATTGAACATATTAAATCAAGGATCAAATCCCCGAGAAGCATTATACGAAAGATGAATATTAACCACAGAGAACCATCGGTTTCTAATGTGGTAAAGTATGTCAATGATATTGCGGGGATCCGTATTACCTGCTCTTTTACAACAGATATTTATACCATTGCAGAGCTGATCTCCAGTCAGAATGACGTGAGGGTGATCAAGGTGAAGGATTACATAGCCCACCCAAAGGAAAACGGATATATGAGCTATCATATGATCGTATCTGTGCCGGTCTACCTGTCTCAGCAGATGATCCTGACCAAGGTGGAGATCCAGATCCGCACCATTGCCATGGATTTCTGGGCCAGTCTTGAGCATAAGATGTACTATAAGTTTGATGGGAATGCTCCGGAGCACATCCGCAGGGAACTGAAGGAATGTGCGGATATTACCGCGTTTTTGGACCGGAAAATGCTGGCTCTTAATGAGGAGATCCAGAATTACCGGGAGCCGGAATATGATCTGGATCTGGATGGAGCAAACTATGGGGCAAAAACTATTGAGGAGGTTTTTGGGGTCATTATTGAGGAGGAGCAGCAGGAGTGATCAAAAAAATCTCCCGGCATTTCCCAAATACAGGAAATGCCGGGGGGTTTTTTTATCTCATGGCAATATAGCCTCTGTATTGAGCCAGGTTATTGCTTTCAGCATAATCGGAAAGGAAGATGCTGGCAAATTTAGTATATCCCGGCAGATAAGGAAATGTATCGGTCATAGCCCATGCAGGTTTCTTGATAGAGCCTTCCACTTCTTTAATGACCTTGTTCCACTGGTCAGGCCCTTCAAACCATACTTCAGCCACTCTGTTAAACGGACAGCCATTCACATCGGTCATGATCTTGGAGGAAAGGAAACGGGTTACTTCCGGCTTGTCGATAAATGCGGGAGCCAGTTCTTCATAGAACCACTTGTCCCCTTCTTCCTGGGAAACACCGTCAGGATAGGAGATCATAAACTGCCAGCGGTAGTTAGGCCCGTCTTCAATATTTCTGCCTGCGCCTTTCATATCATCTTCAAAGCAAATGGGAACAAAGGCAAAAATAAAAGGATGTCCTTCGTTGCTTCGGCCTGAACGTCTGGCTTCATCTCCGTCAACCACTTTAACCTCAGCCTCTTCAGGAATAATGCCCTGCCATTTCAAAACATCTGTTGGGAAATATTCTGCAATGGTCTTGCTCTGATATTCTGGCAGAAGTTCATTGATCAGCCAGTAATGCTCTGTCAGCTGCATACGTGCCACACCGAAGCGCTCTGGATCTGTGGGGCTTGGAAGGGCAGGGTAGAAGCAGTACTTTGTACAGTAAGGCTCAAAGTGAGAAATACTGTCCGGCACATGGTATTTGTAAAGCCAGTGTCTTAATTTGACACGGTACTGTTCTTTTACACAGTCAACATAGATTAAACTTCTCATAGGTCTGAACTCAGCGCACATGGTAATCTCTCCTTTTCGTATAATTTATACCTTTCATCCATCGCGGACGGGCATGAAACTTGTTGCCATTCTTTCGGGACATGACAAATATTCATTAATAGCTCTATTATACTGCCCTTTGTTAGGAATGTCCAATATTGATTTTGCATGGTACAATAAATAAATAGTATAGAAAATTGTTCAACATGACGAAAAAGACGGCGACAAATCCCAGAAAGGCTTTACGATGTGCCGTCTGGACCGGTACGATACTTTATTCAATAGCGATAAAACGCTTTTCGTTGATCTTTTTCTGAACTTCCTTTGGAATGGTCAGTTTCAAAATGCCATTTTTAAAGGACGCTTTAATGTCTTCCTGCTCCAGGTCCTCACCTACATAAAAGCTTCTCTTATAGGAACCGTGGTAGCGTTCCTGGCGTACCAGCTGTACCTTCTCATCCCCTTCTTCAATGCGCTTTGCCTGATTGGCGGAGATGGTCAGATAGCCATTTTCCAGCTCTGCCTGAATATCCTCACGGGAATATCCGGGAAGCTCAATCTCTAACAAATACATGGAAGATGTTTCATAAATATCTGTCCGCATGGGCTTGTTCCTGCCCTCTGTATGGGGACCCCAGAAGGGATCTTTGAAAAAATCATTAAATAAATCTAAACCGTAGTTATTTCTGGAAATCATAAAAAATACCTCCTAAACTCTATATGTATGGGATTAATTATTATCTGTTATACATATACTATAGCACGCGTTATCAGCACTGTAAAGTGACGAGTGCTAATTCTTTTGTGAAAAATCTGTGAAATGCAGATAAAATAAGGGGTTCTTAGCTTTGCTCTATTCTCAATATCCTTATTTTGTACCTTTTATGAGAAAAATCCTGCGGCTAGGCAGTCATTGATACCATAAGGCAGCAGGCGTGTGGTTTATCCGATCTTCATATTTTCCTGCACAGCTTCCATTTTCCCCTATTCCTCTATTGTCATGGCTGTACACTCTTTTTTCGCTCCACCTATTTCCTTTTTGCAATCCTTCGCCGGATTCTTTCTGATAATGTCTGATTCTACCGCCAATTCTAAAGCCGGATAGATCAGGTTATGATACAGCTTAATTGTATTGGCTGCATATCCATCTTTCACAAGACCAGAATAAAAAGCCCGGATATGGAACTGCTTTATCTTTGCAATTTTCATCTTGCCTAAATGTTACTGAGTTCCGTCTCTCTGGTAACCTTTATATTAACAGCCTGTATGGACTGTTACACACGCTCACAGCGGTATGTGTGGAGCAGAATAGGAGCATACCTGATAAGGAATAACCGCCGCTTTGTCATGCTGCCATTATGTACTCCTTTCATCTTCCAACGTTAGCATTTGCCAACATTACAAGTAAATCCCTGCGCGTTATCGTGTTACTAAATTTTTTCCTATGTCTTGCCTTTTACACGGTTTTTCACGGAAAAACTCTTGCCCTGTTCATCCATCGCCCGCAGGGTAAGCAAGATATGGGCGTGGGGCGGCAGCGACGGCAGACTGGCGCTTGTTGCGCTGGATAACTTTCACATCAAAGTGGGGCATGGCAAGTAGTGTTCTCCTTTCTCCCGGCGTCCGGGCATAAAAGAGCAGGGAACCTCTTTCAAGATTTTCTGCTCGGTGGCGCCGCCGGTGGCGGCTGGTATTCAGTTTTGAAAGTTCGGGTCAGGTTGGCCCGAAGATGAAATAAAATATCTGTATGAAGATTATTCAACTTCTTTTAGTAATTCTTCAACAGAAACACCGTAAAGTTTTGCAAGTGCAAAAAGGTTTGATGTGGAAGGGTCAGATGTTCCATTTTCCCATTTTGAAACAGCCTGCCTGCTACCACCAACTATCAAGCAATTATCAGTTGCATATCGGTTGCATAAGGATAGCGTTCTGCTTATTACCTTGTCTGCCGGTCACGGATAACCGGTACGATTTCTTTCAGCCCCGCAAGGGTGTCCTTCTTTGTACCGGCGGCATACGGATAAATTATGGCCAACTCGTCTTTATCGCTGTACATATTCAAAGAATCCCCGGACCACAGGAGGCATAAATACTTTATCATTATAGACCATATAGATCTGCCGGGCGCTTGCGGGAGAATCCAGGGAAAGGATCTTCACATCCAGTTTTTCCAGAAGGTCCATATAAGGAACAATGGAAATGCCAAATCCCCGGGCGACCAGACCGGCGATAACCTGATCCTCCTCGGTTTCGTAAGCTATAGGCGGCAGGCTGCCGACGTTGTTAAAAAGATGCTCCACCACCTGGCGCAGGCCAGCTCCCTGGGCAAAATAGATCATGGGCCATGGAAGGAGGTCTTTTGGGGAGGCGCTTGTTTTCTGAGCCAGGGGGTGCTCCTTTGGGGTAATGATCACCAGCTGCTGGGATATGACCGGAACCGCCGGGAGATGAAGATCTTCCGGAGGCTGGGAACAAAAGACCAGATCGAATTTTCCGGCCATCAGACCCTCTAAAAGCTGTCCCGTAGAGCCGGTATGAAAAGTAAACCGGATGTCTTTTCCAGAGTTTTCTGTTAAAAAATCAGCGGTAAGGGTTGGAATATAGTCAACGCCCACCGGCCGTAAAAATCCCAGCCGGATCAGACCTTCACCCCTGGCGCTGCGCTGGAGGGAGGCGATGCCTTCGTCTAATGTAGTCAGAGTGTGACGGGCGTAGGCGAGAAATTCCTCGCCGAACCGGGTCAGAGTGGTATTTCTGCCGTTTTTCTCAAAAAGAGGAACCCCAAGTTCCTCCTCCAGCTGGGCGATAGCATGGCTTAAGCTGGGCTGAGTAATGCACAACTGCTGGGCGGTTTTCGTGTAATGGCGGGTTTGGGCCAGTTGGACAAAATAACGTAAATAAGACAGATTCATTGGATCACCTTTTTTCAGAATTTACTGGATCTTTACCCGATGGTAAAAGATGAAACCAGGCGCTAATGGCGCCTGGTTTCATCATACTACGATTTATAGATTTTATCTATAGTTTTATGCAAATTATTCATTTGAAATTATAATTAAACCTGCTATACTAATTCATGATGGCAGGGGAAAAATACCTTTTGCTCCCAACGTCATTTAATGAATATTGATGTTGCCAGGGACTAAAGCAACTGTCCCCAACATCCCATTTGAGAGGAAGGAATTATCTATGAGTGAAAAAATGGCAGCCGCCGACGCACATACATTGCGGGGCGAGCTTGCGCTTTTAGTTGCGGTAGTGATCAACAGCTTCGGCGTTGTGCTGATGCTGTATTCCGATGCGGGAATTTCAGCGATTTCCAGTGTATCCTTTGCCTTTTCTCAGGTATTGCCCCAGCTGTCTCTGGGCACCTGGACTTATATTTTTCAGGGGCTGCTCATTTTAAGTCTTATGATTCTTCGGAGAAAGTTTGTTTGGCAGTACCTGTTCAGCTTTGTGGTCGGCTTTGTTTTTGGAAAAATGCTGGATGTCCACGAGCTTTGGATCAACGTACTTCCTGACGGCCTGGCCTTTCAGGTGATTTATTTTGTTATCAGTTATCTGCTGATCTGTATTGGCATTGCTATTTCAAATCACTGCGGCCTGCCCATTATACCCACAGACCTTTTCCCGAGAGAGCTGGCTCAGATTATCGGGATTTCCTATTCTAAAATAAAGATTTCTTTTGATGTGACCTGTCTGGCCATCACAGCGGCCATGACCGGTTTGATCCTGGGCCGTCTGGATGGCCTGGGGATCGGAACGATTCTTGCAGCATTTACCATGGGAAAATCCATCGGTGTCATTGGGCCTGTGCTGGACAAAAAGGTAAGGTTTGTATCATTCCTTACATCCCGGTCAGAGGGCGGAAAATATGGCCCCAAAGCGGCAGCTCATGGAAGAGCGTAAGTATATACTGTTTTATAAAAATATGGATTTTGGAAAAAGCACGGAGTCTGGAAGGACTTTTTGTGCTTTTTGTCATTTTAAAGAGTGGCCTTTTTTGGGGGGAGCATGTTATAATAGACTGAAAAGATGACACTAGGGGCAAATGATTTTTTGAACCTGACATTATGAAAGTACATCTGGAGGAATGTTTATGATATGTATAAATTGCGGAGCAAAGATTCCGGACCAGGCCGCTGTACACCTGTGTCCCCATTGCGGCGCTCCTTTAAATAACGGCCGTTCGGTTTCAGATGACACAAAAGTTAACTGGAAGGACCATGAAGGTGATACAAAGATAAATTGGATGGATGGGGAAAATGAAGCCGAAAAAACCATGATCCTGCCGGATTTTGGGGCGGGGATGCCTGTGCCGGATTCTTCGGCCCAGGAACCGGCGTCTTCTAAAATGAAGACAAATCCTCAAATGGAATTTACAGCGAAGGATTTTGAAAAGTTCGGCGATTTTGACGTGGACGGGAGCAATCCCTATGGTATTGAAATGCCGGGAAAACCAGGGAAAACTGAAAAAAACGCGGCCCATCTGGACAGCTATAACAGAGCAACGGTCGTGCTGCCCAAGGAGCCTTCACGGTCAAAACCTTCCCGGCGGCAGATACCGGTACAGGAACAGGAAAAGGAAAAGTATTTCCCCAATGGTTTTTTACAGGAGCATCCGGACCGGAAACCGCCCCGGAGAAAGCATCGTTTCGGTATTTTGGATATTTTGATCCTTCTCATCGGTCTGGCCGGCCTGGGACTGTGCGTTATGATCTTTAGTAATTCCGGGGGGCTGGAGCTGATCCTTCAGTTTGCAGGCGGGGACATGAACCTGATCATGGAAAATATTGATGACATAACCTACTTTGTAAATGACCCGGATGTAACATGGCGCCTTTACTATGAGGTGGCGGCTCTGGTGATCCTGATCATTGCCGCAGCAATCGTATTTATTATCCTTCACAGCTTTGTGAAAAATATAGGTCTGGGTATTTTAAAAGCAGTGCTTTTGCTGGTTGTCGGCATAGGGATGCTGGTGCTGTGCATCGGTTATGGACTGTATTATCTGATCACTGTGGGCGGTGGCTCATTTCTTGTTGATGAGGCGACCGGTGGGATCTCCTCTTCAGGTCTGGTAGCCTTTGCCGGAATCGCTGTTATCGCTGCGGCGGTTCTGTGGTTTATCTACATGTGCCTTTGGGGCTTTACCTCCTTTTTCAGAGGATTCCATGTAGCCTCTATGGCCCTGTTGTCCTTAGGATTTGTATTTTCCTTTTTGCTGGTGCTCCTGAACCTGGCAGTGACCTGGAGAGTATGCTCTGATGTGCTGTCCCGGGATGCCCTCTATGAGCTGATGAGCACCCCGGCCCTGGTGGCTCTGTTTATGTTTTTGTCCATGGTGGCAAGTTTGGAGGACTTTTTGGCGAAAAGGGCGATTAAGTAAAAGTATTGGCTTTGTACGTAGATGGCAGGCAAAAGGCTTCTGTGAGCCTGTCCTTGTCAGAAAAACAAAAATCCGGACCTGTCCAGTGGACAACTCCGGATTTTTTGAGCTAATGGCGTGACTCGAACACGTGACCTGCTGATTACGAATCAGCTGCTCTACCGACTGAGCTACATTAGCTGACTGCACACTATTATAAATGGTTTTAAGGAAAAATTCAAGAGTATTTTTAGCGAAATCAGCATTTTCACTTCAGCTTTATCTTTTCCTGCGGAACGGTACTTTTCCATGGTCAAGCCGTCAGCTGGAGACACAAAATTTTATTAAAGATCTTTATGTGCTGGAATTGACAAGAAAGAGCAAGGGTTTGGGAAAATGTGCCAACTTCAAAGGTATCCAGCAATCCCGTGTCGAACAGCTCCAAAGCC
>CAZMGH010000015.1:0-38246 GCA_964565805.1 uncultured Lachnospiraceae bacterium | reverse complement strand
AAATGTGCCAACTTCAAAGGTATCCAGCAATCCCGTGTCGAACAGCTCCAAAGCCACGGGCACAGCTTCCTTTTTGGGGCTTTACAGTAAACTCCAGCGTCAAGGGTCGATCGGCCCGGATGCGGTACTGCTCATGGACCGGCGCGCCCCAGCTGTTATCGCCACCAACGCCGGTCTGACCGGCCATGATCCGAACCCAGGTGTAGTTTACACTGGGCAGCTCATAAATATGCATGGCATTTTCCAGCTCATAAGCGCTGTAAGGAAGGACGCTGGCGGAAAATGGCGTCCGGGTCATGGTAAAGCAAAGGCCGTGGCCTTTTTGGTCATCTACCGTAAGATAGCGCACGCCTTCTCGGTTGCCGCACTCCTGGGGGATCAGGTAGCGGGACAGGTTTGCTGCGGGTGTGCTTTCAAAAATACCCAGCCGGGCCCCCTGTTTCCGGTCGCTGTAATTTTCTTCCGGTCCAAGGCCATAATAAGAAAAATGATCCATTGATTTTTTCAGTTTAAAATCCATAGCGAATAAAGGCATAAAGCTTTCACTGGCAATGCCCGGATAGTCGGCCCGGATCTTAAGTGTGCCGGACGCGTCCATGGTGTAGCAGATTTTGCAGCGGAACTTTTCCGGATACATGGCTTCATATTCCATGGATATTTCCAGGCTGGTGCTGATCTCTCGGGCAGTAAAGCTTTCAGGAATATACCTAAGCCCTGCGGAGGCGGCCAGCCATCCGCAGTCCTTTGCCGGAGCGCCCATGCCTTTGTCGTTGTCCGTGGCGGCCCGGAAAAAGGAAAGCTTTGGCGTGCGGGTAATATATTCGGCGCCGTGATATACAAGGGAGATGAGGCCGCCTTCCCCTCTGGAGAACATGGCCCTGAAATCCTCTCCAATAGCGCTGACGTTTACATCGCCGTAAACCACCTTAAAGGGCCTGCCTTTTAACGCTGGAATTTCAGGTGAAAAATGATTCAATACAGCCTGTCCAAAAGTGACCTCGTATCCGGCAGGGGCATATAGGGTATTCTGTTTCTGGCAGGCAGAGACGGTAATAGTGTACTCATCGTTTTCCGGGACATTTTTTAACCGGACGGGTATGGTCACTGTCTGTCCCGGGTCGGCGCAAATATCAAGGATCTGTTTTTCCAGGCACAGGCCTTCCTGCTCTGCAGTTAAAGCAAAGGTTAGATCTGAAAGATCCTTAAACAGGCGGCGGTTTTTTACCGTAACCTTATCCTTTTCAGGAAAAATCTGTACATCGGCATACAGCTTTTTAACTTCCTGCATTTTAGGGGATGGGGTGCGGTCCGCGTAAATGATCCCGTCTGTGCAGAAGCAGTAGTCTGTGGCCCGGTCGTCAAAGTCTCCCCCATAGGCCAGGCGTTCTCCCGCGCGGGCCATCTCTCCGCCCCAGGCTGGCGGCGTTCCGCCGGGGACGGATGGGGGAATTGTTCCGGTCACTGGGGCCTTAGAGCCATCACCGGTAATGGAAGCTGGCTGTCCATCGGCAGTTTGATAAATGGCCTGGTCAATATAATCCCAGATAAAGCCGCCCTGGTAGCCGTCAAACTGGTCTTCTAAGGCGCTGTAAAGCTCCATGCCGCCCAGGGAATTGCCCATGGCATGCATGTATTCGCAGCTGATGTAGGGTTTGGCGTCAGGATCTTTTAGATACTTGGCAATCTCTTCCGGCTCGGCGTACATGCGGCTTTCCATGTCGCTGATATACGAATAAGTTCTGTTCCAGAATACGCCTTCATAGTGGACAAGGCGGGACGGGTCGCGATAATGGAAAAAGTCACTCATAGCGGCAATATCATCTCCGGCATAAGATTCATTTCCGCAGGACCAGATCAGGATGGAAGGATGATTTTTATCCCGCTCCACCATGGAGCAGGCCCGGTCAAGGACAGCGGCCTTCCATTCCGGACGGGAGCCGGGAATATTTCCCTCACCATCTATGCGGCCCTGCTTCATCCACGTGCCATGGGTTTCCAGATTGGTTTCATCAATAAGATAAATCCCATATTTGTCGCACAGCTCATACCAGTAGCTTTGATTGGGATAATGGGATGTGCGCACAGCATTAATATTATTTTGCTTAAGAAAACGTATGTCCCACAACATGTCTTCCTTTGTAATGGCCCGTCCCCTGCGGGCGCTGAATTCATGGCGGTTGACCCCATGAAACATGATCCGCTTCCCGTTAATGCACATGCGGTTGTTAAGCATTTCAAAATTTCTAAAGCCCACGGGCTGGCTGATCCATTCCACAGCCTGACCCTGGGAATCCATGATACACAGTTCTAATGTATACAGGTATGGGGACTCGGCAGACCAGGGGTGGACATTTCCCGCGTCCATGGTCAGAGTAAGCTTTCCGCCGGTCATATCCTTGGGAGGGCTTCCGGCATCTGCGGCGGCTGTTATTTCCCGGTTGTCCTGGGGGCAGTTCTTTGGACTGTATTTAAGGATTTGTGTGGCTGAGGCGACCGTGCGGCCATGGCGGTCTTTAAGGCTCGCCTGGATGCTTCCCTCCGGGCGGCCAAGCATTTCCAGATCCGCAGTGAGCTGACCATGGGTGTAGTTTTCTGTCAGGCTGGCATGAACAAACATGTCCCGCACATGGATCCCTGGAACGGCGTGAAGGAATACATCCCGGAAAATGCCGGAGAATCGCCAGAAATCCTGGTCTTCCAGCCAGCTGGCGCTGCTGCGCTTGTAAACCTCCACGGCCAGTTTATTACCGACATCTTTCAGGTAAGGGGTGATTTCAAATTCAGAAGGGGTAAAGGAATCCTCTGAATAGCCGATAAAATTTCCGTTAAGCCATACATAAAAGGCATTTTCCACGCCCTGGAAGCTTAAAAATACCCGTTTGCCTTTAAGGCCCTCCTCCAGGGAAAAATAACGCACATAGGAGCCTACTGGATTTTCTTCCGGCGCCTGGGGAGGGGAAATGGCTTCTTTTCCGTCCCAGGGATACAAGGTATTTATGTACTGGCACTGGTCATAGCCCTGGAGCTGTATATGTCCGGGAACGTGTATGTGTCCGAAATCCTCGCAGGAACAATCTTCTTTATAAAAATCTACAAGCCGCTTTTTTGGGCATGGCGCCCATGAAAACTGCCATGTGCCGTTAAGGGATTGAAAAAGGGCGGATTCTCCCCGCTCCATTTCCTGAACGCTTAAATAAAATTTGTGATCTGAGTGAGCCTGGCACCGGTTCACCTGAAAAATTTCAGGATTGTCCAGCCAGGATAATTGCGCCTCCATATACATCTTCTCCTTCCTTTGATTATGCCGTGTCCTTCACGGCATAAGGGTATCCCCTTGTTTCCTTCATCATACCATGAAATCAGGGGAAAAGGGGAATAAATTTTATTTTTCAGATGCGGGTTTTTTTATACATAGTTTTCCCGCTTTTACTTGCGCCGGTGAAAGGATAGAGCTACAATAAAAGCGTACAAGGATATGATGTTGGGCTCAAATAAAGGTTTGCCCAACGACATTGGAGGAATGAATAATGTTATCACGAAAATTTGAAAAAATTAACGCGGCGCCGTCGATTCTTGGATTTGGGACTATGCGTCTGCCAAAGCTTTATCCGGATAAGGCGGATATTGACTATGAAAAAGGGGAAAAGATGATCGATTACGCCTATGCCCACGGCGTCAATTATTTTGATACGGCCTATCCCTATCATGAACAAATGTCTGAGGCATTTATCGGCCATGCCCTGAAAAAATATCCCAGGGACAGCTTTTATCTGGCAGACAAGCTGCCGGGATGGTTTGTCAATACCCGGGAGGATGTAGACCGGATCTTTGAACAGCAGTTAGACCGGTGCCAGGTGGATTATTTTGACTTTTATCTCTGTCATTCCTTAAATAAAGAAGCTTTTAAAAATTATGAAAAGCTGGATATTTATGACATGCTGGCCCGGCGCAAGGCGGATGGACAGATCCGTCATTTAGGCTTTTCCTTCCATGATACCCCGGAAGCGCTGGAATATATTATTGACAAATATTCATGGGATTTTGTTCAGATCCAGTTAAATTACCTGGACTGGGAGCGCCAGGACGCCAAAAGACAGTATGAGATCTGCCAGTCCAGAGGTATTCCCTGCGTAATCATGGAGCCAGTTCGGGGCGGAACTTTGGCCACATTATCCGATGCGTCCGCCGCTGTGTTAAAACAGGCAGAGCCGGGCGCCAGCATTGCCTCCTGGGCGATCCGCTACGCGGCTTCCCTTCCCGGGGTAATGACCGTATTAAGCGGCATGTCCACGATGGAACAGGTAGAAGATAATGTAAAGACCATGAGCGACTTTAAGCCATTGTCTCAGGAGGAGTACCAGGTTGTGGAAAAGGCGAAAAACATTTTCCTGGAAAATACCCTGGTGCCATGTACCGGATGCCGTTACTGTATGGACTGTCCTGCGGGAGTGGATATTCCGGAAATGTTTAAAGTGTATAACAACTATCTGCTGGGGAAATATGCGCCCGGTTTTGTTCAGGACTATGAGAAGATAGAGGATCGTAATGCCCGGTTCTGCGTATCCTGCGGCACATGTTTGAAGCACTGTCCTCAGTCTATAAAGATTCCTGCCCTTATGGAAGAGATCTGCAAGTGTTATATGAGGTTAAAAAATCAATGATGACAGAAAAACTTTACGAAAATGACAGCTATATCCGGGAATTTGACGCCGCGGTCTTAGATTGCGTTCCGACCCAAAAAATTTTCGGAAAAAATCTGTCGGCAGAATGGGAAAAGACCGGATCGCAAAAGTCCGGGCAGGAAACAGCAGAACGGGAAAAGGCGGAACAGAAAAATCCCGGGTCACAGCTTTGGGCTGTGGAGCTGGACCGGACGGCATTTTTCCCGGAGGGCGGCGGCCAGAACGCGGATACAGGCTGGCTTGAGGATGGCCGGGTGTATGATGTTCAGATTAAGGAGGACCGGATCTGGCACTGCACAGACGTAAAGAGGCGCCCGGGGGAAAAGGTCCATGGACGGATCCACTGGGAAAACCGGTTTTCCAACATGCAGCAACATTCGGGAGAGCATATTTTTTCCGGGCTTGTCCACAGATATTTTGGCTATGACAACGTAGGCTTTCATTTGGGAAGCCAGGCAGTGACCATGAACTTTAACGGCGTCCTCAGGCCGGAGGATATTTATCGGATCGAGACGGAGGTGAATGGGGTCATTGCTCAAAATGCGCCTATTTATGTGTCTTATCCCGATAAGGAGGCTTTGAAAGATCTGGAATACCGGAGTAAGATTGAGATCCTGGGACAGGTGCGCCTGATCACTGTGGAGGGCTATGATGTGTGCGCCTGCTGCGCGCCTCATGTGGCCCATACTGGGGAGATTGGCCTGTTAAAGGTGACGGATTTTGAAAAATACAAAGGCGGCACCCGGGTTAGTATCCTGTGCGGTTTCCGCGCCCTGGAAAATTACCGGCGGACCATGGATGAGCTTCGGGGCATTTCCCGGCTTTTGTCTGCCCCTTTTGGCTCTGTGGCTGTGTCGGTGGTACATAAACTGGAGGAATTGGATGAGCTCAAACAGAAAAATGTGGAGCTGACCGGTCGGCTGATTGAGAAGGATATTGAAGGGATTCCTGAAGATCAGGAAAATGTATGGTTTTTTAAGGAAGCTATGGAAATGCCGACTATGCGCAGGGTGGTGAATCTGGCCCTGGAAAAGGTGGATGGCTATGGAGGGATTTTTTGCGGCAATGACGCCGATGGTTATAAGTATAGTATCGGGACAAAGACAAAGGATGCCCGGACGCTGGCATCTGCCCTTAAGGAAACTTTAGGGGCCAGAGGCGGCGGAAGCGCCCAGATGGTCCAGGGGGCAGTCGCCGCTTCCAGAGAGGCGATCCAAAACGTCCTGGATGGGGCGGCGCTCTGATCGCCCCGGACGGTGGCAGACAGGGCTGGAAACATTTAGGAAGCATTTGTTTCGTAAAATGGTTCCAGGAGGGAAGCGTATGATAAAGATTTTAATTGTGGAAGATGAACTTTCTATCTTGAATATATTAAGCCTAGGAATGTTCCGGTGATCTTTATTACAGCCAAGGCGGCTTTAAATGACCGGGTCCGGGGACTCCATCTTGGGGCGGAAGATTACATTGTCAAGCCTTTTGAGGTGCTGGAGCTCCTTGCCCGAGTGGAGGTAGTGCTGCGCCGCTATAATAAGACTCAGAGGGTGCTGAACTACGGGGATGTGACCATTGGTACTTTTGGGATGGTGGTAAAAAAGGGAGATAAACAGATTAATCTTACCCCAAAGGAGTTTGATCTGGCCACCCTGTTTGTGCGCAATAGGAACATTACCCTGTCCCGGGAACGGATGTTTGAGCTGGTGTGGGGTAGTGAGTACGACTGTGACACCCGCACCCTGGATCTGCATATTTTGCGTATCCGCAAAAAACTTGGATGGGACAAGTGCTTAAGGACGATCCACAGGATCGGATACCGGCTGGAATAAGGAGAAGGCTTCATGAAATTTCGTCATAAGGTGCTGATCTGCAATATTATTTTTGTAGCCATTGCCTTTGCGGTCAGCGGCTACCTGCTGATCCGTTACAACTATCAATTAAATATGGACCGGGTATGCGCAAGCGCTCTGGAAGAAAACCAGCTTCTGCGTTTTTCATAAGCAAGTCGGTTTATTTTTCTTCCCCGGACGGCATCCGGGATACTTTAGCTATAGGCGACTTTGAAGATCAGATCTACATAAGTATGGATGAGATTGAGGAACAAGGGTTTGAGTGGTATTTGTCTGTCAGTCCCTAAGGAGGAATTTCATGATCTACGAAAATCCCATAAAAGAAAAATTCTCTGCCTTTCCCATGGCAGCCACTGTGATGCAGGGAGGCAGGAGCTTTATCAGCCATTGTCACCAGGAGTTGGAGCTTTTAGTGGTGCGTCAGGGGGAACTGCAGGTCACCTTTGAGGATGAGCCCTGTGTGCTTCAAGCCGGGGATGTATGGCTTGTGCCGCCTTTTGGCAGCCACAGTATTAACGGAGGCCGTCCGGATAGTGTGCGCCTTGCGGTGCTGGCAGATCTTAAGCTGGCAGGCTGGGTTCATGAGGAAAATGAACAGGCGCGGCTCCAATCTCTTTTGGAAAGCCATGATCTGTTTAGTGTCCGCTGGGAGCCTGAGATCCGGGACGCTCTTCGGGAAGACGTAGAGGCTATTTATAAAGAATATGTCCGCAGGGAGGAAGGATGGCAGCTGGCCATTAAGCGCCATCTCAACGACATTTTGCTTCTGGTATGCCGCCGGACCCCGCTTCGGGAGAAAAAGGCGCCTACCCGGGAGGTGGCAAAAGTGCGCAGCATTTTAGAATATGTGGCCCTTCATTACTGTTCAGATCTTTCCCTGGAGCAATGCGGGGCGGCGGTGGGGTTTAATCCTTCTTATCTGTCCCGGTATTTTCATGAACACATGGGGATCACCTTTCAGGAATATGTGAAGCGTCTGCGGATTGACCGGGCCCGGTGGCTTTTGGAAAATGAAAAAATGCCCATTACCCAGATTGCTTATGCCTGCGGTTTTCGGGATATAAAAACCTTTAATAAATTATTTAAAAAGGAGTGCGGGATGAGCCCCACTCAGTATCGAAAAAATGTAAAGATATGCGTAGTTTAACGCAAGCAGGTGAGTAGAAGGCCAGTCTTTTTTCGCCTATAATAAAACCATAGATTTAACGTATCGGTTCAGCTTCTAAACGGTTATGTTGGATGAAAGGTGGTTTTATTATGGCATTAAAGGTTGGCCTTATTTTGTACTCTGTACGAGATGAAATGGCAAAAGACCCTATAGGGACGGTGGAAAAGGTGGGGCAGCTGGGCTACAAATATGTGGAAACCTGCAACCACAACGCGATCAATGATCCGGGCTGCGGATTTGGCATTGACGCCGGGCAGCTTAAGGAAACCTTTGACCGGTTTGACACAAAGGTAATCAGCACTCATATTTTTCCGCTGGAAAAGGCGGACTTAAAACAGGTGGTGGCTTACAATCATATTGTTGGAAATGATAAGCTGGTAAATCCTATGGGGAATTTTTCCACCTACGATGATCTTATGACCCAGTGTGAAAACTTTAACCGTCTGGGCAAGGCCCTGAGGGAGGAAGGCATGACCTTCCTTTATCACAATCATGAATTTGAGTTCCGCACTTTTAAAGGCAAGACCATTATGGATTATTTAATGGAAAACACAGATCCCCAATATATGTCCTTTGAATTGGATACCTTCTGGACCATGCGGGGAGGCTTTAACCCTATGGAAATGATCCGGCATATGGGCAGTCGGATACGCCTGGTGCATCAGAAGGATTTTGCATGGGACAGCCTGCAGGAAATCAATCTTATCGGCCTGACGCCGGAAGAGCGGGAAATGAAACCGGGAGAGATCGTAGGCATGAACGGCAACAGTACTTATGCTAAAAACGGCGGAAAACATGTGGTTTCCCAGGATGAGGCTGAGGCAGAGCACCGCCGCCGCAGGATGAGTTCATTTACAGAGATCGGCAGCGGCATTATGCCGATCCAGGACATTATTAACGCGGTTAATGAATATACAGACGCTGAGTACATTATCCTGGAGCAGGATGCCACACGGATGCCTACCCAGATTGACAGTATTATTAAGAGTATGGAAGGCTTTAAGAAATACACGGGAATCCAGTGGGATTAACAGAAAGGGGAAATTATAATGAAACATAAGGTTGGAATTATCGGATGCGGCGGCATCGCCCATCAAAAACATTTACCTGCATTGACCAACGCGGCAGACCGGGCGGAGATCGTAGCTGCCTGCGATATTATTGAGGAACGGGCTCAGGAAGTGGCAAAAAATTACGGCACACCCAACTGTAAGGTGTTTACGGATTATCATGAGCTTTTGAAAATGGATGAGATTGAGATTGTCTATGTTCTGACACCTAATGTATCTCATTGTCCGATTACTGTGGCTGCTTTTGAGGCCGGAAAGCATGTCATGTGCGAAAAGCCTATGGCCGCTTCTGTGGAAGACGCCCAGAAAATGATGGACGCTTGGAAAAAGAGCGGCAAGCTGTTTACCATTGGCTACCAGAATCGCTACCGGGCGGATAGCCAGGCATTAAAGCGTCTGTGTGAGGATGGGGAGCTGGGAGATATTTATTACGCTCAGGCTCACGCTCTGCGCCGCCGGGGCGTGCCAACCTGGGGTGTGTTTACAGACAAGGCCCAGCAGGGCGGCGGTCCGCTGATTGACATAGGCACCCATTCCCTGGATCTGACCTTGTGGTTTATGGATAATTATGAGCCAGCCACAGTCACTGGCGTGTCCTTTGAAAAGCTGGGCGGCAGTCTGGCTCCGGAAGTTCAGGGCAATCCTATGGGCACATGGGACCCCAAGACTTTTGAGGTTGAGGATGCGGCTTTCGCCTTTGTTACTATGAAAAATGGAGCGTTGATTACCATTGACGCGTCATGGATCCTTAATTCCACAAAGGAGCGGTGCGCGGCCACAGACCTGTGCGGTACAAAAGCCGGCGCCGAGCTTACCGGTGTGGGCGGTGAAAATAATGAAAAGCTTTATCTGAATAAGATCATGGGCGGAAAGCAGGTAAAGATTGAAGTCAATACAGCCGCCGGAGGCGTGGATCTTTTCCCGGGAAAAAATGTAGAGCCCTACGATGTAGAGTGTAAGGTTTGGCTGGATGCCATTGAAGGCAAAGGGGAACTTATTGTTAAACCGGAGCAGGCATTTACAGTAACAAAGATCCTTGACGCTGTGTATAAATCCGCTAAAAGCGGAAGGCAGGTTGTGTTTGATAAATAAGGCCAATGATTGAATGGGGGTGACGCCGATGCGTCCCACCAGGGCATGATCCCAACTTCCCAGACTGATGGGGATTGCTTCACTGTCAGTCTGGGATTTTCTATTTGTATTCATAAGCATCATCTCCCGATTCTTGAAAAAAATCCTGATTTTCGATACAATAGGTACAAATAAACGATTCAGGAGGTTTGTTGCTGGGAAACAGTAACGAAAGCGCTTATGGATATTAAAAAATTTGTGGAAGAAGCAGGGCCTTTAGGGGCTCTTGGCATTATGGTGACTCAGGACGGACAGGAACTGGCAAAATATGTGTGGGACGAGGAGTGCCGGAGAAATATTTATTCCGCCTCAAAAAGCTTTACCTCCTGCGCTGTAGGCATGGCAGTGAAAGAGGGGCTTTTATCTTTAGATGAAAAACTGACGGACGCATTTTCAAAGGACCTTCCGGATACGGTGGGAGAAAATCTGGAAAAGGCCACCGTGAAAGATCTGCTGACCATGCATCTGGGACAGTCTCAGGCTGAATTAATGGGAGCCCAGCGGCCTTTATATAAAGAAGAAGACTGGGTAAAAATGGTTCTGGCCATGCCTTTTGATCAGGCTCCGGGAACCCATTTTGTTTATAGTAATGTGGGTCCTTATCTGGCAGGCGTCCTCATTCAGCGCAGAGCCGGATGCAACCTGGTAGACTATTTAATGCCCCGGCTTTTTAAGCCTCTGGGAATCTGGCGTCCTACATGGGAAATTGATCCTTTAGGTTATACTTTTGGCGCGGGGGGACTAATGCTCACCCTTTCCGAGCTTCATAAGTTTGGCCTGCTTTATCTTAATGGAGGCCGGTGGAACGGGCAGCAGCTTGTTCCAGGGGAATGGATAAAGGAAAGCACAAAGAAGCAGTATGACGCGCCTTATGCTTATTTATTCTGGCGGGGACAGTACGGTTCCTTTAGAGCAGACGGGAAATATGGCCAGTATACGATCGTATTTCCTGATAAAAACGCGGTGGTGACCATGACTGCTCAGTCTTTTGACGCAAAACCTTTAATACATCTGATCTATAATGAAATTTATCCCCAGCTTTAAGGGGAAATTTGTTGATAGATTGTGAGCCTATGTCGATGGATCGTGGGTTGGAAAACCTTTAAAGATGCCGAAAGATCTGGTATAATACATATATCAATTCTCCCGGCGGCAGATCCCCGGCGCGCAGGCGCAGGATTTGGATGAAAGGACCGGTCATATGAATATTCAGGTTGGCGACGTTTTAAAATTGAAAAAAAAGCATCCATGCGGAAGTTTTGAGTGGGAAGTGCTGCGCATTGGGGCGGATTTCCGGCTGAAATGCATGGGATGCGGCCATCAGATCATGATTCCCAGGAAACAGGCGGAGAAAAATATCCGCCAGATCACCCCGGTATCAGAAAGAGGCATCTGAGCGTGGGATGACAGTAACAGGAAAGCAGAAAAGCAGCAGGAGAATTTGACAGGAACACGTACATGCCTGGCGGGGAAAACTTATGTCATTTTCTTACGGTCTGCCCGGTAAATGGGCAGATCTGCCTGAACGTGACAAACCTCGGCGCAAATAATGAAAAAATGCTTGATTTTCCAAGAAAAACATGGTATTCTTATTAGCTGTGAGACACGCTCACAAGAAGTATCCTTGCTCTCCGCTGATCGGAGGGCCTTAAAGACCAGAAGGAGGTGCGCTAAGCATGAACAAGTACGAACTGACTGTTGTCGTTAGTGCAAAAGTAGAAGATGACGTGAGAACAGCTACTATTGAAAGAATCAAAGAGTACATCACTCGTTTCGGCGGTACTGTTGTCAACGTGGATGAGTGGGGCAAGAGAAAGCTTGCTTACGAAATCCAGAAGATGAAAGAAGGTTTCTACTACTTCATCACTTTCGAATCCGATACAAACTGCCCGAATGAAATCGAGCACCGCGTGCGTATTATGGAAAATGTTATTCGTTATTTGTGCGTTAGACAGGACGCTTAATCAGGAGAGGATGGTCCGTGCATGAATAAAGTCATTTTAATGGGACGATTAACAAGAGATCCTGAGATTCGTTATTCTCAGGGAGAGAAATCCACAGCAGTTGCAAGATACACATTGGCCGTTGACCGGTCATACCGCAGAGACGGCGAGAATAACGCCGACTTTATCGGATGTGTTGCTTTTGGCCGCAGCGCTGAATTTGCTGAAAAGTATTTCAGACAAGGCACAAAGATTGCTATTGTGGGAAGGATCCAGACCGGAAGCTATGTTAACAGAGACGGCGTTAAGGTTTATACCACGGACGTTGTTGTTGACGAGCAGGAGTTTGCTGAAAGCAAGGCAGCCAGCCAGAACAGCGGTTATGGCGGCGGAAACAGCTATCAGGCTGCAGCTCCCAAACCGGAACCCAGCGCAGCGATTGGTGATGGCTTCATGAATATTCCGGAAGGAATTGATGAGGAGTTGCCATTTAGTTAATGTATCCCGGACGGCAGATTTTGCCGTTTCGATGGTTTGATTTGAATTTGATTGAAGGAGGTTATTGCGATGCCATACAATAAAGAGAGAAGCGACGCTCCCATGAGAAAACGCGGCGGCCGCAGAAGAAGAAAAGTATGTGTATACTGCGCAGACAAAAACGCAGTCATCGATTACAAAGATGTAAATAAGTTAAAGAGATATGTATCTGAGAGAGGAAAGATCCTTCCCAGAAGAATCACAGGAAACTGCGCAAAGCATCAGAGAGCTTTAACAGTAGCCATCAAGAGAGCAAGACATATCGCTTTAATGCCTTACGTTCAGGAATAATGCAAAATAAAAGCCGGACTTACCGTATTTGCGGGGAGTCCGGCTTTTTAATTTGCGTTGTGTGAGAGTAACAACAAGAGCAACGACCGCGCTCTGAAATCTATGATATAGCGGATTGGCTTCTTGACGGGGCTGGGGATATTGTTTAATATAATCAGTAGAGTTTTGTCCTGTCTGGGGGAGGGGGAGAGAGTTTTATCTTATGAAGCGGAGAAAATCCATAAAGGGGAAAGTCCTTACGGTGTTGCTTTTGACACAGATTCCATTAATGACAATCATTATAGTATATAATATTTATTTTGTGAATTATTTTAATCAAAGTCTTTCGGAGTCTAACCGGACAGCCCTGGCCTCTTACTGTGACACCCTGGAAGAGGTTCTTAACCGTTTGAATACAAGTCTTTTGAGTTTTGTTGTGGAGAATACGTCTTTTAAAATGCTGACGACCGATGATGATTATCTAAGCGCCCATCTTCATTCGTTGGAAGTTGTTGATTACTATGATAGTTTTATTGAGGAAAACAGCCTTTTGTATGGCTGCTATATTATCAATAATAAATACGAGATCTTTCGGGAATCTTATCTGACGGGTCAGACAGATTATCATACTAATGAACAGTTGAGAGACTACTTTCGGGTATATTTAGATGAAGAGGATACGGTAATGCAGGATGTGTGGGAGCCGCTGATACTGGAGGACCGGTCATTTCTTTACATGGTAAAGGGGATGAGAGGAACCTATGTCGTCAGTATTGTTGATGTTTCCGCAGTCCATGTTCCCCAGAATGAGCTGACAGAGGATGATATGGATCGGGCAGTTGTCTTCTTTGACGGTGACCAGCTTTTAAATGAAAAACAGTGGATCGAAGAGGATCAGATTGAACTTCTCGGCCAAGAGGACTATTATTTTTCTGGAGATCCTAGGGAATTTCTTATCATTGAGCAGTCCGTAGAATATACTGGTATTCGTGCGGCGTATCTTATGGAATATCATGGTCCAATGGGAAATATGTCACAAATGCAGCAAGCGGTGATCCTTTTGTCTTTGGGGATCATTATTATCATTATTCCCGTTGGCTTTTACAGGTTAAAAAGGGTATTTTTTAATCCGATTGACCGTCTGGTATGGACCATGACCGCGATCCGGGAAGGCCGGATGGAGACCCGGGCGGATGAGGACTACAGTGAATCTGAGTTTTTAACAGTGAATCAGACGTTTAATGCCATGATCACGGAAATCAATGATCTTAAAATTGAATCCTATGAAAAAGAGCTGGACTTACAGAAGATTCAATTGGATTTACAGCAGACGCAATTGGACTATTATCAGACACAGATCCGGCCCCATTTTTATGTAAATTGTTTAAAAAGTATCCACGGACTTTTAGAAGAAGGAAGGATGGAGGATGCCAAAGACACAGTGGTATATTTGTCCAGGCACTTAAGATATATGTTAAAAGGACCTTCTGTAGCAGTCAGCATGGAGGAAGAGCTGAATTATGTAAAAAATTATATTCAGCTTCAAAAGATCAGTATGGCGTATCCCCCAAGTTTAACTGTGGAAATTGAAGATGATCTGAAACTACGGATGATACCGGCCATATCCATTTTGTCGTTTGTAGAAAATTCTGTCAAATATGGAGGAAGAGCCGGTCAGACCTTGGAGATTGGAGTGTACATTAGCAAGATCGGCTCAGAGGAAGGAAGTTATCTGAATATCTCTATTTCAGATAATGGCCCAGGTTTTGCTGAGGAAATGCTTGTAAGCCTTAATGAAGGTCAGGAACCGTCAAAAGACGGCCGCCATGTTGGAATATACAATGTAATGCAGAGATTTATCTTGTATTATGGAAAAGAAAATGTGCTGTTTGCGTTTTCAAATATGAATGGCGCCTGTGTCGATATTTTTATTAGGGAGGCAGACGGAAAATGAATATACTTATCGTAGACGACCTGGTCAGTGTGGTTAATGGGATTATTAAAGGCGTAGATTGGGATGCCCTGGGAATCCTTGGGGTTTATAAGGCTCATAATGTGTATGAGGCCAAGGTTTTGATGAATAACTTAAATATAGACATCCTCCTTACAGATATTGAGATGCCTGGGGAGAGCGGACTGGATCTGACCGAATGGGTCAAGGAAAAGGGATTTGATACAGAATGTATCTTCATGTCTTCTCATGCGGATTTTGATTATGCCAGAAGGGCTATGCGGTCCGGAGGATTCCGCTATGTTCTTTTGCCGTGTTCGTATGAAGAGATCAAGGAAGCCATCCATGATGCGATGGAGAAACAGAAAGAAGATCGGAAGCAGAGACATTTTTCGGAATATGGCAAGATCATGACCGAAGATGTTTGGGCAGAAAAATTTCTTTTTAGAGAATGTCTTGAAAAAGATAAAAATAAGAGAGCGTTAGAAAAATTTATTGAGCTTGGCCGATTTTCTCAGGACACCAAGGGGTATTTGTGCTATCTAAAGATCAACAGTCAGAGTATTGATGAGGAGCAGTGGGATGCCCAGCTCATGGAGTTTACCTTAAATAATGTAATTTCCGAGCTTATGGCTCCTTTACAGCAAAGGATTCTTTTATGTCAGGATAATATAAGAGAATACTGGTGTTTCTGTGATGGAGATGCTAAAGGCTATGTGCCGCTCCAGGAGATTTTTCACCGGCAAATACAGCTTTTGGATGAGACGATGAAGGGGATTTTGCGGCTGGATACGCATATTCTTTACCAGTATTGTGATAAGCTAACGGATCTTCCGGAAATATGCCAGGATATGCTTAGAAACATGCCTACAAAAGAAGAATACCAGCGTCTCAGGACAGAAATGACAAGCAACCGGTGGCTCCAATATTACAATACAGAATATATCATCAATTTAAAAGCAGATGTGACCAGCTTTTTAAATCGGGAAAAAGAAAAGGGAGAGGCATTATTTCAAAATGTACGGATGCAGTTGTATATAGACCTGGTCCAGCTGATGTATAAATCTTTGAACCAGTATAATGATCCTATATTTTCTATTTTTGAGACTCAGGAAATGTATAAGCGTTACATGGATGCCTACAAAACTTCGGAGGATTTATTGTGGATAACTGAAATGATCCAGAATTACACCAGTCGCAGGTCCCTTCCCAACAGCCAGGCCCAGGATCCGATCCAGGCGGTGACCCATTATGTCCAGGAACATATCAGCCAGGATATTAAGCGCAGCGATCTGGCAGACCATGTGCATTTAAACATTGATTATTTATCCAGGATCTTTAAACGGGAAAAGGGAGTGACATTAAACGATTATATTATTTTGGAAAAAATGAACGTGGCCAAAAATCTTCTGACCACAACAAAGCTGCCGGTGAGCCTGATCGCAATGAAAGTTGGATACAGTAATTTTTCGTATTTTTCAAAATTATATAAAAAAGTCCATGGATGCTCCCCGGCTCAGGAGCGGGAAAAAGTTAAACTGTAATGGGGTAAAAGTCGCTGATTTATTTCTGAAAAGTCGTTATTTTTTCATTTCTAAACCTGAAAAGTCGTTATCATTTTCTGCCAGGTCGTGGGATTTACAGATTCTGCTCCTGAAAAACTATAGAATATAGCCAAAGTAAACATTAACGAAGCGGTGATAAACCGGGAGGAGGATTAAAAATGAAATTGAGAAAATGTATGACCATGGGCCTTGCGCTGGTAATGACAGCATCCTTCGCGCTAGGATGCGGAGGATCAGGTGATGGCACAGCTTCTTCAAGCGGAAGCGGTGATTCCACAGCATCCGGGGAAACTTCCAGTGAGGGCGAGGAAGATCTGGCAGAATATTTTCAGTCAAAAGACCACTATACGTTAAAAGTTATGGCTATGGGCGATGCGGATACCGACGTTCTTGAAAAAATATCTGCCGCGTTAAGTGAGATCACTGAAGAAAAATTAAACTGTGACGTGGAATTGACCAGAGTTGGCTATGCTTCCTATATGCAGCAGATAAATCTTATGTTGTCTTCCGGGGATGAGCTGGATCTGTTTGTTCCTATGGCTGACCCTACAGAATATGTTAACGCAGGACAGTTGCAGCCTATTGATGATCTTATTGAGCGTTTTGCGCCGAATCTCTCAGCTGCACTGGAAGAACGTGACTGGGAGTCTCAGACTTATAACGGAGAAATTTACGGGCTTCCTATTAACGGTGAAAAAGGATATACCATTGGCTTTGGTATGCGCAAGGATATTTGTGACGAGCTGGGGATTGATTATGAAAACTTCCAGGACTGGGATGACCTTTATGACGCTCTTGTCAAAGTAAAAGAGGCCTATCCGGATATGTACCCCATTGTTTCCAATGCCGGAGATATGTTTGGAGGTTCCATTGTTTATATTGGGCAGGATTCCTGCGGGGATACAAATAACCTGGCAGTCCTTGAGGATCCCTTTGATGAAGATGGCCAGATCGTCAGCTTCTTTGAAACAGATCTGTTTAGGGAAACCTGTGAGCGTATGTATCAGTGGGCTCAGGAAGGCCTGATCATGCCGGATGCTTCTACGAATACAGATTCTTGTAATACCTTAGTTGCCGCAGGTAAGGCTTTTGGATACTTTCAGCATATGACTCCCGGATGGGAAACAGAGGCAACTCAGAACAATGGCGGAATCGAAACTGTTGCGTGGAAATACGGCGTGCCTACCTATACCGGAAGCACCATGGCATGGTATATTCCTACATCATCCGGCGATCCGGAGCGGGCAGTTGCATTTTTTGATCTGATGTATAGTGACTCTACAGTAGCAAACCTTGTGATTAACGGCATTGAAGGGGAAAATTATGTCATGGTCGATGAAGAAAATGGCATCATCACCTATCCGGAAGGCAAAGATGCCTCAACAAACGGGTATAGCCGTCTGGAGTGGGCATGGCCAAATGAGCGTTTAAGCTATCAGATCCAGGGGCTTGAAGTGGATTATACGGAAAGCGATGAATTTGAAAGTATTGCTCAGACCCCGGTGTCCTTTGGTTTCAAGTTTGATTCTACAGCAGTTATGAATCAGATCACAGCGTGCCTGAATGTTTATGAAAAATATGTTCCTGCGCTGCTTTGCGGTTCGCTGGATCCTGATGAAGCGATTCCTGCGTTAAATGAAGAAATGGAAAAAGCAGGTATTCAGGATATTATTGATGAAAAACAGGCACAGTTTGATGAGTGGAAAGCTGCAAATGCGGCAGAATAACTCAGAAAAAAAGCGCATCCATTTGGGGGTGCGCTTTTATAAAACGGGAGGTCAAAAACCATGAAGCAGAAAAGCTTTCTAAAACGGCACAAACGTTATATGCCTTTATACTTAATGATGATTCCCGGTCTGGCTTATCTGATTATTAATAACTATATTCCTATGGCCGGTTTGGTGATTGCTTTTAAACAGGTGAATTTCCGTTTGGGTATTTTAGCAAGTCCCTGGGTAGGGTTAAGTAATTTTGAATATCTTTTTACTTCCAATGAGGCGTTCACGATTACGCGAAACACTATTTTATATAATGTTGTTTTTATTGTTCTAGGGACAGTTATGGCAGTGGCGGTAGCTATTTTGTTAAATGAACTGAGAGGAAAATTCAGCAAGAAATTTTATCAGACAGTGATCCTGGTGCCCTACCTGATTTCTATGGTTGTTGTCAGCTATCTTGTTAATGCTCTTCTGGCTACGGAAACGGGATTTATTAATCAGTCTATTTTAGGCGCTTTGGGCGTCGAACCCATTAGCTGGTATTCTGAGCCTGTGTACTGGCCGTTTATTTTGGTCATTGTTAATCTTTGGAAAAATTTTGGTTATCAGTCCATTATTTTTTACGCTACAGTGGTTGGCTTGGATACGGGACTTTATGAGGCAGCGGCCATTGACGGCGCTACCCGGTGGCAAAGAATTGTTCATGTGACTCTTCCGGGGCTCCGCTCTACGATCATCACGTTAACATTAATGTCTGTAGGACGTATTTTCTATTCCGATTTTGGTCTGTTCTATCAGGTACCCATGAACTCCGGTCCGCTGTTTGACGTGACCAATACTATTGATACTTATGTTTATAGAGGTCTGATGCAGAGCAATAATATTGGTATGTCCTCTGCGGCAGGATTTTATCAGTCTGTAGTAGGATGTATTGTCGTTCTTCTGGCAAACTTTACTGTGCGTAAGATCAGTAAAGAGGACGCGTTATTTTAAGGGAGGAGTAAAAATATGGTTGAAAAAAGTCATAAATTTCAGATGATAGTCCATATTATCATGATCCTGCTGTGTGTGTTCTGTCTGTTTCCGTTTCTACTCCTTGTTGTTTCATCCTTTACAGATGAACAGGTGCTGATTCGGGAGGGCTATTCAATTATACCGAAAGCCTTCAGTCTGACGGCCTATGAATATATTTTCGCTAATGCGTCAACAATTTTCAGAGCTTATGGAACAACAATTATGGTAACGGTCATTGGGACGTTGGCTAATATTGTCCTTACAACGTTATTTGCCTACCCTCTTTCCAGACGGGATCTGCCTCACAGAAATGTATGGTCTTTTATTGTGTTTTTCACGATGCTTTTTAATGGCGGTCTTGTTCCTTCATATATTATGTGGACCCAATATTTCCATATCCGGAATACATATGCGGCGCTGATCGTTCCGTCTCTTATGATGGGCGCCTTTTATGTCATCATGATGCGTACAAACATGTCCCAGAATATCCCTGAAGAGGTTCTGGAGGCGGCAAGGATTGATGGCGCAGGGGAATGGCGGATCTTAGTAAAAGTTGTTGTTCCTATGTCTCTGCCGATCATCGCTACTTTGATGCTTCTTGTAGGTTTGTCCTATTGGAATGACTGGATGAATGGGCTGTATTATCTGACCCAGAAGAAATATTATACGATCCAGGTACTCTTGACCAATATGCTTCAGGATCTTCAGGTATTGTTAAGCAGTTCTGTAGCATCCAATGTGGATATGTCCTCTATGCCGTCAACAAGTATTAAAATGGCCATTGCTGTTGTGGGCGCTGTACCGATCCTGTGTATTTATCCGTTCTTCCAGAGATACTTTGTGAAAGGTATTACTATTGGCGCTGTCAAAGGTTAAAGATAAAGAAAAAAATTGATATGTAGAGAGGTAATTTATGAATAAATTTGATCGTTCTTTAGTAAAAGGCTTCCTTCATGCCCGGGGAAGAAAGATTGTCAATGGGGATGGGCAGGAGATCATCCTTCAGGGCTTTGGCTGCGGCAACTGGACAAATCCGGAAGGATTTATGGTGGCCGCGCCTACAGATATTGAACTGAAAGGCGATATTTTCGCTCCTAAGCTGATTCCTCCCCGCCGCTTTGATCGGCGGCGCACCTTTGACCTGGTTCTGAGGGAACTGTGCGGCACAGAATACGCCAAAGCCTTCTGGCCTAAATGGTACAGAAATCATTTAGGCGAGGCGGATATAAAAGCCATGGCAGACCTGGGATTAAACAGTGTCCGGCTGCCCATTAACGCTATGACCCTTCTGGAGGAGGAGCCGGGTTTAAACTGGATCGAGGATGGCTTTAAAATGCTGGATGATGTGATCGACTGGTGTGAAAAATACGGCATTTACGCCATTTTAGATCTTCACGGCGCTCCGGGAGGACAGTCGGCCACTGCCTGTGACGGGGGCCTTGACAATATTCCTCATTTGTTTATTGATGATGAAAGCTGGGAGCGGGCTCTGTGTATTTGGGAAAAGCTGGCACAGCGGTATAAAGACCGGTGGATCGTTGGCGGCTATGATCTGCTTAATGAGCCGGTGAGCCTGCCCAACCATCGTTATTGTGTTCCCAAATTGGCTAAGTTTTATGATGAAGCCATTGCCCGGATCCGTAAGATTGATAAAAATCATATGTTTACTTTGGAGGGAAGCTGTTTTTCCAGAAGCAACGAGATTTTTGATCATGATTATGATCCGGAATGTCACAACTGGTGTATGCATATCCATGTGTATGGTCCGTCTCCTGAAAAAAAGGTGCTTTATCCTTATCTTTTAAAATGCATGGATTTAAACATCCCCATCTGGATCGGAGAAGGCGGTTCTGATGAAACCAATAACGCTGTTTTTTATCAGATTGCTTCAGAGTATGGCATTGGTTTTTGTATCTGGTGCTGGAAAGTGGCTCAGGATAAATTTGGAATGACAAATTCTGTGCGCTATAAGCTTCCCCAGGATTGGGAAAGTGTGCGGACCTACTGCGCAGGAGGGCCAAAGCCGTCTTATGAGCGCAGTCAGAAGATTTTTGATGAGCTGCTGGAAAATATTAAGTATGAAAATTGTATCCATAATAAGGACTTTATCCGTCAGAGCCGCAGGATCCCGCCTCTGTCTCTGCCGGCGGTCGGCTATGATGACGGAGATGAAAGCTTTAAGGGCTCATGGAAGTACGGCAATCTTTTGGATTACCGCCTGGAAGATCATATGAAAATGCCCTGGACGCCGGGTCTTGAGGAACCCAGACCGGGATTTGATATGTATGAGGATGAAAACATCCAGCCGCCTTTTAATCCGCTGGATGCGCTGATGCTGGAGCTTTCTGAGGGCGAGTTTGCTTCTTATACCGTATACAATGTTCCTGAAAATACAACGCTGAAAGTGACAGCAATGTCTCCAGATGAGGGCGCGGCAGAAGTTTATGTGAATGGGACATCCGTCGGCGAGCTTTGCCCGGGAAAGACCCTTGGAGAGTGTTCAGAAGCCATATCCCTTCCCTCAGGAGAAACGTGTGTGGTCAAAATCGCGGGAAAGCGGGGCCACGCTGCTTTAAAAGAAATTCAATTTGTTTAATAGGATGAAAAATCGTTAAAAGAGATCAGGAAATGGACTGTTCATCTTTTCAGATAAAGCCTTCGGCCGCCTCTTGTCTTTCCAGACAAATCCCGATATAATGGGTAAAGAATAAGATCCGTGGGGGATGTCTCTTGATGAGGGACGTTTCTATGGAGGGAAGTACACAGAGGTGATGAACATGGGACCAGATGAAGAAATGGATTATGTCATAAGGCAGGAACCGAAAGAGCCGATGAATGTTTGCGGCGATACGAGGGTCCTTTATGTGATCTTCGGAAAAGTCCGGCTTCAGCTTATGGATACATGCTATGATCTGGATGAAAATGATGCGGCTGTCATTAATTCGGGGGTTGTTCATCAAATTCTTGGGGACAAAGGCTCTGCTGTGTGTATCGTTCATTACAGCCCGTCTTTACTTGCATCCCTGTACGGCAGTGAAAAAAATCTTTTTTTTATCTGCAACAGTAAGGCGGATCGGAGCCGCCCCTATGACCGGCTCCGGGAGATTTTCCGTGAGCTTATCGGTGAATATATCCGACGGGGGGAACGGAACAGATGTCTTGAACGTTCGATGATGTATAAATTGCTGGCCTGTCTGTGGGAGGACTTTCTGGAGGATGAAAGCAGGGATAAGGATGCGCCAGGGCGAGAAAATAGTGAATGGCTTCAAAGGATCCTTCAGTATGTTTACCAGAATTTTTCAGGAAGCATCCGTTTATCCCAGTTGGCCAGCCAGCTTTATACATCGCCGTCAACCCTTTCCCGTTTTTTTAAAAAGCAGACGGGCATGTATTTTGCCGATTACGTGAATCAGGTTCGGCTGCGCCATGTGATCCAAAGGCTTTTGTATACACAGGACAGTATGACAAGAATTGCGGCAGACTGCGGTTTTTCCAATTTATCAGTATTTAACCGGCTGTTTAAGGAGGCTTATCACATGTCCCCCTCAGAGTACCGGAAAGTCAACAGCGGAAAACGGCAGGAGGAAGATGGCCAAAGTCCGGCTTTGGTAGAGAAACTTAAAGCGGTATTTAATGAGTCCCGGGATCGGGAAGCCCTGTTTCAGGTCAAAGCTGATGTAAGGCACGGACAGCCTTACAAAAAAGTCTGGAACCAAATGATCAATGTAGGCTCCTTTAGCAGTCTTCTGATGGCCAACACCCAGTATCATGTGATTTATTTAGCTCAGAATCTGGGGATTAAATATGTCCGTGTGTGGAACCTGTTTTCTCAGCAGATGATGGTTACCGATGGTATCCACATTGGAAAGTATAATTATGATCAGATGGATCTGGTGTTTGACCTTCTTGATCAGCATGGCTTGTTTCCTTTTCTTGATTTTGGCATACGCCCTAAAACTGCTGTAAAAAATACGGAATCTCATGTTTATTATGGCGAGGAGTGTGAAGTCTTTCAGTCCCGGGAAGTCTGGGAGGCTTTGATCCGGGATTTTATCCGGCATATTGTGAAGCGCTATGGCAAGGAAAAAGTGAGCTGTTGGATTTTTGAAATGTCTTATGACGTAAGCCATAAAACTCAGTGCTATCTGGGGGAAAATTACGATTTTTTTGATACTTACCGTTTTTTGTATCAGACAGTAAAAGGGCAGATTCCCGGAGCCGCGGTAGGAGGGCCTATGGGTATTACCCATTTTCAGGGGGATTTCATGGAAAAATTTCTCCGCCGGTGCAAATCTTCCGGATGTATTCCGGATTTTGTTTCGATTTTGTTGTTTCCCTATATTACTGAGGATAAAAACGGGGAAGTTTCTTACCGTCGCACATGGGATCCGGATTTTGAACAAAAGGAAATTGTCCGGATCCGCCAGCTGATCCGGCAGATCGGGATTTCTTCTAAATTGTATGTGTCAGAATGGAATCATACTTTATCCAGCCGAAATTATCTCAATGACAGTTGTTACCGGGGCGCTTATTTTATCAGCCGCCTGGTCCGCCTGTGGGATATGATCGATATGGCCGGCGTATGGATGGCCTCGGATTGGGTCAGCAGCTATTATGATGTCGGCGGTGTTGCCAATGGAGGCAATGGCCTCTTAACGAAAGATACCATATGTAAGCCAGCCTATTACGCGTTTCAGTTTTTAAACAGTCAGGGAGAGCAGATGATCGCTAAAGGAGAGCATTATCTGGTCACGCGGAAAGGCAGGAAAGATTTTTATATTCTTTGTTTTAATTTTAAACCGGTAAGGCGCGATGACCGTTTCGCGGATGATCCTCAGTCTTTGGAAAAACTTTATGAAGATCCTGTCCTTGTTAAAATACAGATCGATCTGGAACCTGTAGAGGACAAGCCCTATGTGGTCAAACGGCGGGTGATTTCGCCAAAAGACGGAAGTCTTTTATGGGAATGGAAAAAATTTGATTTTGATGATACGTTGTCGAGTCCAGAAATAAAATATATCCGCCAGATTTGTTTTCCAAGGATACGGATGAAAAAACAGACGCCAAAGCAGGGCGTTTTAAGGATATATGAAGAACTTGGCCTATATGATATTGTTTTGATCCATATTTATGAAGAGTAGCGCAACAAGTGCAATGCATTTGTTGCGCTACTTTTTTAGACCCAGATAAAAATGCAATAAACTGGAAGAAATATGAATATAAAAAGATGCGCTAAATGCAAAAAGATTTTAAAATAAAATCACAAGATTAGGGTAAAAAGATATTTTGCCTGATAATGCCATTAATTTTATGGGGAATTAGGAGGATTTAAAAATGAGAAACGGAAAATTACAGGTAGCAGTTATCGGATGCGGCGGTATTGCCAATCAGAAGCATCTTCCTGCTCTGACATCTCAGTCAGACAAATGTGAGATCGTGGCATTTTGCGATATTATCCGGGAGCGGGCCGAGAAAGCCGCTAAAGAGTATGGAACTGAGGATGCCAAGGTTTATGAAGATTATCGTGAACTTTTAAAAGATGGCAATATCGATGTCGTTCATGTGTGTACGCCGAATGTGGCCCATTGCCCTATTACAGTGGCAGCCTTTGACGCAGGAAAGCATGTTATGTGTGAAAAGCCTATGGCAGCCACCACAGAGGATGCTCAGAAGATGATGGATGCGTGGAAAAAGTCCGGAAAGAAATTTACCATCGGTTATCAGAACCGTTTCCGCGCCGATGCTCAGATGTTAAAGCGGGCCTGCGAGGAAGGAAAACTGGGAGATATTTATTTTGCCAAGGCGCATGCGGTAAGAAGAAGAGCGGTTCCCACATGGGGCGTATTCCCGGATAAGTCCAAACAGGGGGGCGGTCCGTTAATTGATATTGGTACTCATGCTTTGGATATTACATTATGGTGCATGGATAATTATGAGCCGGAAGCAGTGACAGGTTCTGTCTTTGAAAAGCTGGGGCGCCTTCCGGAAGCTGCAGAAGGCAATATGTTCGGCCCATGGGATCCAAAAACCTATGAGGTGGAGGATTCGGCCTTTGGTTATATTAAAATGAAAAATGGCGCTGCCATCTTCCTTGAGTCCTCCTGGGCTTTAAATGTTAAAGATTCCAGAGAAGCGGCAGCAACCCTTTGCGGAACAAAAGCCGGGGCGGAGATGATCGGCGGAATGAGCCAGGAAGGCTACGACCTTGTATTTAACGAGACAACCGCAGGCGTGCTTACAGAAGAACACATTTCTGATACTGGCGCTATCGCATTTTTTGAAGGCAGCGGTGATGGAAAACCGGAGATCAAAGAGTGCAAACAGTGGCTTGAGGCGATTTTACAGGATAAAGAGCCTTTGGTAAAACCTCAGCAGGCCTTTGTTGTTACCCAGATCCTTGATTCCATTTATAAGGCAGCCAGAGAAAGTAAGGAAGTCCGCTTTGATTGATCCTGAAAATGACGGGAGGTAGAAACATGTCATCCATTAAAACTTGTGTAAGCCTTTACAGCTTACAGGACGAATTTTTAAATAAAAGAATGACTTTAAAGGACATTATGCATTATGTAAAGGAGAAGGGAGCCCAGGGGGTTGAGATCCTTCCGGATCAGATGTTAAAAAATGCTCCGGATATTTCTCAAGAGACGGTAGATGAGTGGCATCAGCTGCTGGCAGAAACCGGATTAAAACCTGTGTGCGCGGATGTGTTTTTAAATACCAACCTTTACAAAAACCGGACTTTGACCAAAAGAGAGTGTATTGATCTTTTAATCAAGGAAATCCAGCAGGCTGCCCGCTTGGGGATCCATCTGATCCGCCTTGTCTCCATGGTGCCTTACTGGGTGATTGAACCTTTGCTTCCCTATTGCGAAAAATATGATGTGGCCATCGCCATTGAAGTCCATGCAGGCATGGCTTTTGATATTCCTGAGACAAAAGCTTTTATTGAGGAAGTGAAGCGGGTCAATTCTAAATATGCCGGGATCGTCATTGACACAGGGATCTTTTGCAGGAAATTTCCAAGAGTTGTAAGCGCGTATGAGACTTTATTTGGAACAAGCAAAGAGGTCTTTGATTATATTGATACCCTCTTTGATAAAGGCTCGGATCTTCACAGGGAGCTGGTGGAAAATGGCGGAAAATATCCGCCGGAGCTGGAGGCAGCCATTCAATCGGACCATGACCGTATGTTTGTGCCTTTGTGCGATGGGTATGAAAATTATGACTATTCTGTTTTAGATGAATATATGCCTTATATCCGCCATTTCCATTTTAAGATGTTTGAAATGACGCCGGAAGGCCCGGAATATTCCATGGATTATAAGAGTCTGCTCCAGTATCTCCATGACCATGATTATGACGGCTATGTTTCCACAGAATATGAAGGCAACCGTTTTACCCTTCCGGGGAATAAGGTTATGGAAAAGGAACAGGTCGCAGCACAGCTTGCTTATGTGAAAAACTGTTTGAAAGAGATCCAGGGTTAAGGGGGGAAAAGCAATGTTTGATAATAATGTTTTTATTGAGAATACATGTGTCAATGTGGAAGAAAGCGGAAAGATTACCGGTTATGAGCTGCAGACAAACATTACCTACTATAGAGGCATCCCCATGTCCATGATCGAATATATCAAAGTAACGGTGGATGGTGAAGAGGCTCCCTCAGAGGATATTCGCCTCTCGATTGATCGTGTGGACTGGTTTACTTTAAAAGAGGCTGAAACAGTCACCACCTACAAATGGGAATATGGTGAACCGTTATATATCCGTGTATTAAAAGACGGCGGACTTTCCAAAGGCATCCATAAGGTGAAGCTGACTGTGGCGACACGGACAGCGTATATTCCTATCCCCCTGGAAGGCAATAAAGAAAGAGAAGTTGTTATTGCTTAAGGAGGCAAAGATGGATAAGAAAAAGGTACTAGGGATTTCCTTTGGAAGAAAAATGATGAATACAGATGTTATGATCAAAACAGCTCTGATGGAATGTGAAAAAGCCGGGTGCGATGTGCGTTTTATCCGGGCAGATGATCTTAACATAAAACCCTGTACAGGGTGCATCTCCTGTGTGGTTGGTATGACAACGGGGCGCGGCAAAGGCGGGTGCCCCATTAAGGATGATTTTTATATCCTTGATGAGGCCCTGATGGAATGTGACGCTGTCATTGTTGGTTCACCCACATATGTTCTTGGCCCGACCGGTCACTTTAAAGCCGTTTGTGACCGGATCGGTCCATCCCATGATATTACTTTCCGCAAGGCCACTTACGATGAAGGCCTGGCTGCGGGAAAAGACCCGAACGATCTGCCGGATCCAAGATCCTTTAAAAAGCGTGTAGGCGCCTTAGTTTCTGTAGGCGGCGCTATGACGAAGAACTGGCTGGCATTTATGCTGCCGACCATGTATGAATTTACCATGTCCATGGGCATTGATGTGATCGATATGCATGAATATTATGGCGCTATGGCTCATGAACATGTGCTCGGCAATGAAGAACAGATGGAACGCATGAGACAAATGGGACAGAATATTGCCCAGGCTGTTATGGCTCAGGATGAGCAGGAGCGTACAAAGTGGCGGGGCGAGGAAGAAGGCGTATGTCCTGTATGCCACTGTGACATGCTTACCGTATCCAAAGACCGGAGGTCTGTGGAATGTCCTGTATGCGGCATCGAAGGAAGCTTTAAGGTGGAAGACGGAGAGCTTAAGGTAAGCTTTAGTGAAGCACAGCAGAAACGCTCCAGGCTCCACTGGGACGGCAAGCTGGAACATTCCACAGAGATCAAGACTCAGGCGGTGGGACCGGGCCAGATCCCCAACCTTAAAGATCTGAAGGCTCCGTATATTGGATATGCGGAAGAAATAAAAAAGAAATAAAAAGCTTGGACAGGCGGCATGACAATGCCGCCTGATGTATAAGGAGGGAACTTTATGGAAGACATTAGGATCGGGATCATCGGCCATGGATTTATGGGCCATGAGCATGAAAAAATGCTGACGAAAATGGACGGCATCCGGCTTGTAGGATTTTCAGATATTGACCCGAAGCAGCTGGAGGATGTGGGGGAAGGATTGAAGCGGTATGCTTCCAATGAAGAACTGATCCATGACCCGGATGTGCAGGTGGTCCTGATCGCCGCAAACAATAACCAACATCATGATCTGGTGATCCAGGCTGCCCGGGCAGGCAAGGATATTATCTGTGAAAAGCCGGCAGCCATGAGCCTTAAAGAGCTGGATGAGATGGTAAAGGTGACAAAAGAATGTGGTGTGAAATTTACGGTTCATCACCAGCGCCGGTTTGACCCGGATTTCAGAACGGCCAAGGCTGTGTATGATTCGGGAACTCTTGGGGATGTGTACACGATCAAAAGCAGTCTTTACGGCTTTAACGGAAATATGCATGACTGGCATGTTTACATTGCAGAGGGCGGCGGCATGCTTTATGACTGGGGCGTCCATCTACTGGACCAGATGCTGTGGATGATGCCTGGCGCAAAGATTAAAAGCGTATTTGCGGACATCCGCAATGTGATCAACGTTGAAGTGGATGATTATTTTAAGATCCTCCTCAGGTTTGATAATCATGTGACAGCTGAGGTAGAGCTGGGAACCTATTATCTTACTGATAAAATGCATGACAAGTGGTTTGAACGCCACTGGTTTGTAGGAGGAAATCAGGGGAGCGCTTATGTAGACGGCTTTGAACCGGAGGGCAAGATCGTGCGCACGGCAGGTCTGCTTCAAAATGTCAGCGGACACAGAACCATGACCGCCGCAGGCCCCACCCGGTCTTTCGGGCCGCCGCCGGAAGGCAAGATCCTGACAGAAGAGCTGCCTCATGTCAATACCTGTCATGAAAACTATTTTGAAAACTATATTAAAGCCTGGCATGGAGAGGAAGCGTTTCTTGTAAAGATTCCGGAGACAAGACGTGTCCTGGCTCTTATGGATGCGGTGAGAGCATCGGGACGTACAGGAAAATCTATTGATTTTGAATGATTAAAAGCAGATCATCGGATGCGATAAACAGCAAAAGGTCCTGTGGGCTGCGCTTGCGCAGCTCCCAGGACTTTATGCTGCCTGCTTTCTATGAGGGAAAACTGGAGGCGGCAACGAATTTCTTTTCATCTCCTTAGTGAATAGAAAAAGCCGTCAATCTGTGTTAGAATCAATCTGAACTGTTGCGGTAAATTTAGAAAGAGACGGTGATTTTGTGGACTCGCTTCAAGGAAAAAAGTTTAAGCCGGTGATCCGAAGGATCGTAGGGTGGCCTTTGTCGGTGATGATCATTGTCCTGACAGTGACCATGATCGCGTGTGTTTATGGATTTGTCAATCTCCAAAACCAGATGATCCAACAGAACTTGTCCTTACTGCGCATTTCTCTGAATCAATTGGAAAATGTACTGACTCAGATTGACGATGCGTTTGTTCGTTATGTAAATTCGGATGCCAGTTACACATTTTTAAAAAATTGCACACAGGAGACGCCCAGAGAGGAAACGATTACTTATGAGGCTGACGCCAGGTCATGGCTTTCCGAAGTGATCAACGTATATCCAGATGTGCAGGGCGGTTTTGTTTACTATGAAAAAATGGACAGGCTTTTGTTCTCAGGGGAAAGTAATTATGAAATGCGTCTTTTTATTGAAAATCAGTTAAGAGATAGTCTTGATGCGCAGAAGCTCAATACATGGCAATTCGCAGAAGTGGATGGAGATTTATATCTTTACGAAATTTTTGGATATAATGCTTTTTATGGAGGCCTGTGGATACCGGTCAGCGAACTGGAGGACCAGCTTGGGATCACCGGCAGTGAATATCTGGGGACCGTCTACTTATGTGACGAAAATTTCGTCAGTACTTTGCAGGAGAGTTATGAAGCTTCTTTGTCAGAAGTTGATCTTGGAAATGATACAGTAACGATTGGAAATATAAAATATAGAAATCATACGATCCAAGGTGAAGATATTCCTCTAAGTATTGGGATGCTGATCCCGCGAAATGAGATGATTTTTCATATTTCTCCGGTGATCAAAATCATTTTTATCGGAGCCGTCGTATCTGTGATCCTGGTGATCCTGGTCATCTTCTGGCTGAAAAAAAGGATTGCTCAGCCGGTTTACTATCTGGACGAGGCGATGAAAGAAATTGCGGAGGGGAACTTAGATTATCGGCTTCCTTTATCCCATTTAAGATCCTATAATGAATTTGACCGGCTAGCCGCCCATCTTAATATGATGATGGATGAGCTGGAGGAAACGCAGTTTAAGCTTTACGAAACAACCATACGGGAAAAAGATATAAAGATGAAATATATTAGTCAGCAGATTCGTCCCCACTTTATTTTGAATGCTTTAAACATTATCTATACCTATGATGAAAGCGAGTTTCCCCTGATCAAGAAAATGGTTATGTATCTGACCAATTATTTCCGCTATGTTATCAATCTGAAAGTTGATTTTGTGGAAGTGTGGCAGGAACTGGCACATGTTGAAAATTACCTGAAGATCCAAAAAGCGCGCTATCCGGATCGTTTTGAGTTTTTTGTGGAATATGACAACCGGGTAAAAACCGCGCCGATTCCTCCATTGATCATTCAAACATTTGTGGAGAATTCTGTAAAATATGGAATGTCCGATGAAAAAATGGTTTTTTTCTATGTCCTGGCAGGCATAGAGGACGAGCAGTTATTTTTATTTATTGCAGATACCGGAAATGGCTATAGTGATGATGCTATGGAAAAGATCCGAAATTTTATTGATACCCGTCAGCCTCAGGACAATCTTGGGGTTGGGATCTGCAACGCGATCGAGCGCATGGATATTTTATATCACGGCAACGTGAAGATAGAAATTAAAAATGCATTAACTGGCGGCGCGACGGTCAAGATTTTTCTGCCGATGAATGTTATCGAAAAAGACAAATAACCAGTGTCTTTTTCGATAGCCCTCCGGGAGGATGCACATGATGCAGGCTTTTGGGATCAATGTGAGGAGGTAGATGATGTATAATATTTTGTTGGTGGATGATGAGGTCCGTACGCTGGAAGCGGTAGAAAAAAATATAAACTGGAGAAAATGTGGGATCCACAGAGTTTTTAAGGCAACAGGGATGCAGATGGCGATCCGATTTTTTCAAAGCGAGAAGATTGACATTATGATCTGTGATATTGAAATGCCTAATGGCTCAGGCCTTTCTTTGCTGGAATGGCTCAGGACGGAGAAAAGGACGGTAAATTGTATTTTTGCGACCTGCCATCCGGAATTTGACTATATGCGAAAGGCTATGCAGTTAAAATCCTACGATTACATATTAAAGCCGATCAATTATGAAGAGTTGACCCGGATCCTTTACGAGCTTGTCCATAAAATGGAAAATCAGGATATGGCGCGAAAAGGCTACCTGTCCCCTGGAGACATAGACAGGAGCAGCCTTTTAGAAGAGGAACCATTAGAGGTTACGCCCGAGAGGAATGTAGAGTTGGAAGTAAAAAAATATATTCATGATCATTTATCCGATAAACTTACGGTTACAGATATTGCTGAAGCGCTTCATTTTAATCCTCAGTATCTTATGAGGGCGTTTAAAAATAAAACCGAGCTGTCGATTTTAGAATATATTACCCAGGAGCGCTTAAGCGTAGCCAAAAAGATCCTGGAAGATACAGATCTCCCGATAAAGACCATTGCATCCATGGTTGGATACAGCGATTATGCATATTTCACAAGAGTTTTCGGAAAAGAAACGGGCGTATCGCCCAGGAAATACAGGGAAAAAAGGCGGTAAAATAAAATTTCAGTAGTCATTATTATCCAAAAGGGCGTTATTATTGTCCTATTTTTATGCAAATCCTCCTGGTACAATAAAACCATCAAATGAACGAAGCAGTGAAATTCAAGAAATGGGAAAGGAGATTTGTTCATGAAGAAATATGTAGCCCTTGGAATGGCATTGGTGATGACGTCTTCTGTTTTGCTTGGTTGCGGCGGAGGAAGCGATAGTGGAAATGCATCAGACAGCAGTGCAAGTGCACAGGAGGGATCTTCTGGAGATAACAGCGCAAGTACAGATACTGGAGAGACTGTAAAGCTTGTTGTAGAAATCGTTAACTATGGCGTAGACGATCCGGCGCTTTCGGAAGTCCAGGAAGCGGTAAACGAGATCACTATTCCGGAAATCGGCGTTGAAGTCGAATTTATGACCGTTGCTATTAGTGAGATGTCTACCCGCTTAGGACTTTTGGTTGCCGGAGGTGAGCAGATCGATCTGGTTTGTACCGGCCTCCTTACAACACCGGCGAATCTTGTTGCCGATGGACTGATCCAGCCGATCACAGAGTATGTGGAAGCATCGGAAACCCTGTCTACAATATTTGGCGAGGATCTGGAAGCCTGCAGGATTAACGGGGAAATTTATGCGATTCCTGGCGCAACGGCGAATGGTACGCAGAGTGCATTCTATTATGATATAGATCTGGCAGAGGAGTATAATATTGAACTTCCTGAGACTCTGGAGACGGCTGACGACTGGGACGCTCTCTTTTCTCAGATTCTAGAAAGCGGCATGTCTCAGTACGCGATTTCTCTTGGAGACGGTGTGGCTGCCGAGGATCAGTGGAATACCTTTGATGCTTTGGGAGAACGCAGCTATTTGTCCTACGGTGTTGTTATGGATATTGTGAACGGGGATACTGTGGAAAATTACTACGCAACTGAGGAATATATGGAAAAATGCCTGATGCATCGGGAATGGTATGAAAAGGGCTACTGTGTGCCGGATTCCATTAGTAATGGATATACTACAGGAGATTCTATGACCCAGGGAATGGTCTTTGGTGTTGTTTCCTCAAATGGCACAGGTCTGGGAGCCTCGTATTGGTCAAAGACTACGGGAAAGAATGTTGGATTGATCCCGATTTCAGAGATTACTGTTGACACTGCTGCTGTGATCAACTTTAGCTGGGGTGTTTCTACAACCTGCGAAAATCCTGACAAAGCCGTAGAATTTCTGGAGCTGCTTTATTCGAATACAGATTTGGCAAATCTTATGAACTATGGCATCGAAGGGGAACATTATGTAACCAATGAGGGAAGCCAGATCATCAGTTATCCGGAAGGTATTGACGCCAATAATTCGGAATACGGATCCTTTGTAGGTACTTTTGGTGATACGTTAAGTATTTATCAAAGAGAGCCTTTGACCGATGAAGATGTAGAAAACTTTGTTCAGTTTAAGTCTGAGAACTGTACCGTTTCCAGATTCCTTGGCTATGCCTTTGACCCATCGGAGGTACAGACGGCAGTGACAGCGGTAACTGCTGTGATCGGCCAGTACGCCCCTGCGCTGGAGTGCGGGATCGTAGATCCTGAAACGGTAATCCCTGAATTTCTGGAGGCCCTTGAAGATGCAGGTATGCAGACGATCATTGATGCAAACCAGGCTCAGCTGGATGAGTGGCTTGCTTCCCAGGAATAGCAGAGACAAAATGATGAGTAAAAAACTCCAGAGGTTCATTCTTCTGGAGTTTTTTAAAAGAAAGGGGAATTTTGCATGAGGACAGGAGCAAAAGCAGCCGTCGCAGCGCCGGAGAAAAAGAAAAAAATCCAGTGGAAGCGCTGGCTCCCGATTTTTATTATGGGACTCCCTGGGCTGGCTTATTTGTTTATTAATAATTATATGCCTTTGTATGGACTGATCATTGCGTTTAAGGATTTTAATTATGCAGATGGTATTCTGGGAAGTCCCTGGGCCGGCTTGAGCAATTTTGAATATTTATTTAAAACGAAAGACGCCTGGACGATTACCAGGAATACCATTTGTTATAACATTGTTTTTATTATATTGAATGTGGTCTGCTGTGTGGCTTTGGCTATTTTCTTAAATGAAGTCCGGAAGAAAACCACAAAGAAGATTTATCAGACGGTGATCCTTTTGCCCTACTTAATGTCTTTAGTGGTCGTTTCCTATCTGACCTATGCCTTCCTTGGCGACCGCACCGGACTGATCAACGGCCTGCTAAAAAGCCTAGGGCTTGAAACCATACTTTTTTATTCCACGAAAGCTTACTGGCCGTTTATCCTTACATTTGTTTATATGTGGCGAAATATTGGTTATGGGACGATCATCTATCTGGCAACCCTTGTAGGTGTGGATGGTTCCTATTATGAGGCGGCAGAGCTGGATGGAGCTACAAAATGGCAGCAGATCCGTTTTATTACACTGCCTATGCTTAAGTCTACGATCATCATGTTGGTAACCATGTCTGTGGGACAGATTTTCCGCTCGGATTTTGGCCTGTTCTATCAGGTTCCCAGAAATCAAGGCCTTTTGTACAGTGTCACAGATACGATCGACACCTATGTATTCCGGGCCCTCTTGCAAAATGGAGATATTGGGTTATCCTCAGCGGCGGCATTTTATCAGTCGGTTGTATGCTTTATCTGTATACTGTTGTTTAACGGACTGATTAATAAGGTCAGCAAAGAAGATGCACTATTTTAGGAGGCGGGAAAAATATGAATGGACATAAAAAGTTTTTGGCTTTATCACATGTGGTCTTGATCCTTGTATCTATTACGGCGCTCGTTCCTTTCTGGCTTCTGTTGATGGCGTCTTTATCCGATGAAAGCTATGCCGTAAATAACGGATATTCTCTGTGGCCCAAAGAATGGTCCCTGGCTGCATATAAATACCTTATGTCCCGGTGGGATCTGTTCGGAAGAGGTTACCTGATCACGATCATTGTTACTGCAATTGGCGTGGTGGTTTGTGTTTTGATCACATTAATGTTAGGCTATATGCTGTCAAGGCCCGGACTTCCCTTTGGAAGGTTCTTTACTTTTTATACGATCTTTCCAATGCTTTTTAACGGAGGTCTTGTAGCGACCTATATTAACTATGCTCAGGTCTTTCATATCAAAAATACATTGTTTGCCCTGATCATTCCAAATCTTTTAACGAACGCTTTTTATCTGGTCATGGTAAAAAATTATTTTCGATCGAATATTCCGGGAGAACTGATCGAAGCGGCAAGGATCGACGGGGCTTCAGAGTTTGGTATTTTCTTTAAGGTGGCGGCTCCTTTGGCAAAGCCGATCATTGCCACACTGGCATTGCTGGCAGGCGTAGCTTATTGGAATGACTGGCAAAATGGTATGTACTATTTGGATGATCAGAAACTGTATGGGATTCAAAATGTTTTAAATGCCATTAGTGAAAGTTCAAAATACCTTATGACCGGCGGCGGAAACACAGCCACCCTGCCAACAGAAACCGCGCGTATGGCTGCGGCGGTAATTGCGATTATCCCTATATTGATCGTATATCCTTTCTTCCAGGATTACTTTGTTAAGGGAATCACCATGGGCGCGGTGAAAGGCTAAAAAAGAGGTGGCAGCATGAATGAAAAAGTAATAAAAAATCCTATTTTATCCGGGGTGTATCCGGATCCGTCCATTTGCCGGGTTGGCGATGATTTTTATATGGTATGTTCTTCTTTTGAGCTTTACCCGGGGCTTCCTGTTTTCCACAGTAAAGATCTGGCCCACTGGCAGCAGATTTGCTATGCGATGACCATGGAAAATGGATTTCACGTAGAGGCAAACATCCTGTCCGGGGGCGTGATGGCTCCGACGATCCGGTACCATGATGGTACATTTTATATTATCAATTGTAATTTTAATGACCAGGGAAATTATATTATTACAGCAAATGATCCCGCCGGGCCATGGTCAGCGCCTCACTGGCTGGATGATGTTCCGGGCATCGATGCGTCCATCTTTTTTGATGAGGATGGAACGTGTTATGTGATGGGTACGGGCAATGTCGTCCGGCGGGCGGACGGCACGATGGAAAGAGGCATATGGGCGGCAGAATATGATATTCATAATTTTAAGCGAAAGGGAGAAGCTGTGCCAATCTGGGATAGCGCCTTAAGGGGAGCGGCCTCTCCTGAGGCGCCGCATATCTATAAGGTGGACGGATGGTATTATCTGGTCATTGCCGAGGGCGGAACAGAACATTACCATTGCGTCACCGTGGCAAGAAGCAGAGAGGTTCTTGGATGGTATGAGGGAAATCCGGCAAATCCGGTGATCACCCACCGCCAGTTTGGCTTTCATTGTCCTATTGCGAATGTAGGACATGCGGATCTGGTGGATACGCCGTCAGGACATTGGTATGCAGTGCTTCTTGCGTCACGGACCGTTGAGGGATATTATAAAAATCTTGGCCGGGAGACGTTTATCTGCCCGGTGATCTGGGAAAGGGAATGGCCGGTTTTTTCTCCTGAAAGCGGTAAAGTAGACTGGACATATCCGGCGGATGAAACTCTGCCGTGGTGTTCCAGTCAGGCGGTGGCAGCGCGGGATGATTTTGACCAAGAAGTGCTGGATTTAAAGTGGAATTTCTGGGGGACGCCTTACCAGGACTTTTGGCATATAAAAGACAGTCGGCTGTATTTAAAATGCCTTCCTAAGGGAATGGCAGAAGAACTGCTGCCTTTGAGCATGGAGAGGGAAAAAATACGGGATGATTGTATCAGTGTTCTTTTCCGGCGTCAGGAGCATACTTGTTTTGATGTGCAGTGTGAAATGACGTTTGCTCCGGAAGGAAAAGAAGCAGCGGGAATACTCATTATGCAGGCAGAGAATCATCACTACCGTGTGGAAATGTTTTCAGATGATCGCGGCAAAAAATGGATCCGTCTTGTTCTGACCACAGCGGATTTTCAAGTGCCGCCTCATATTCCGGGATTTGAAAGCAAGACGAAAGAGCAGGAGCTGGCCTGCGTTCCCTGGAATAAGACGGATGTGTTTTTTACGTTAAAGGTCAGAGGACAGGATTATTCTTTTTATTATGGCGAAGACCCAACCCATGAAACGCCTTTGATGGAGCATGGAGATGGACGCTTGATAAATCCGGAAATCGTAAGCGGTATGATGGGGACGATGATCGGTGTATTTGCCACAGGAAACCGTACAGAAAGCAAAAATCAGGCTTCGTTTGACTGGTTCTCATATTTGGGATGGGACAAGGAGACGCAGGAAAATGAAAATAGAAACAATCAAGCTTTATGAGAATAGAGAAGACGTTCTTTTAACTGCATACATTACCGGAGAGACAGGAGAGTTGGCGCGGCAGGGAAAAAAGTCGGCGGTCCTTATTTGCCGGGAGGAGCGTATATCAGCTGTTCAGACCGGGAAGGGGAACCTGTGGCGCTTCGGTTTGCGGCGATGGCCCTGATTGCTTCAAAACAGGAAGCGTGGAAAGTGGATATAACGAAAAGGATCGTCTGCGGATTTTCCGCAGGGGCTCACAATGCGGCCATGTATAGTGTCTATTGGGATACGCCGTTAGTAACAGATCAGGTCCGGGCGGGGACGGATCGTCTTCGCCCTGCCGCGGCAATCCTCGGATATACTTTAAGTGACTATGTTTATAAGGCCTCAGGATCCGGAGACTTACTGGAGACGGTCACTAATAACGTATTTCTCGGGACAGATCGACCGTCCCATGCCTTGTTGGATGAGGTAAGTCCGGCATGACACGTAACGGAAAACACTCCGCCGATGTTTATCTGGGCTACATCAGAGGATGATCTTGTACCGGTCCAGCACTCCCTGCGGATGGCCCATGCTTTAGCGGATAAGAAAGTTCCGTTTGAACTTCATGTTTTTGAAAAAGGCGCCCATGGTTTAAGTATCGCTACGCAGGCAGCCGCAGTGGCAAAGTCTCAGATCAACCGGGATGTGGCTCAATGGACAGACTTGGCGGAAGCCTGGTTGGAAAAAAGATTTGCCCTGGAGCTTCCGGACCTGACAGATTTTGAAATGGGGATTATGGATAAGTTATTTTAGTAGAGTGTAACAGCCCAGCTGTATGTCAGAGGCCTGAGCGGCTCACATGAGCCACTCAGGCCTCTGTTTGGAACAGTCGGTTTCCTGACAGCCTTATCAGAGTTTTATTTGAACAAGACATCTTTCGCTGTGTAAAGATAATATGCGAAATACTGCTGCACATGTTTAAAATCCGAGCATGTATAATAAAAATTATTCTCTTCCGGATCCAGTCCATAAGAAAATACATCGGTCTGTTCCACGAAATATTTCATCTGTGTCCTCATTAGTGGAGCATCCGTTTCGTCCCCAGACTGTGCGATGATAAAGAAATCTAGGTCAGGATTCGCCAGGATCGGTTCAGCCACATATTCAAAAGCGAGTTCGTCTGTCCATTCCTCATCCGTCGAGTCAGAACCCTCTCTCATGCACTGGGCGCTGGTAGGCATCCAGTATGCAAAGTATTCAAAGTTGTTATGGAACATATACCAAGTGCATGCGCCTCCTCTTG
>CAZMGH010000014.1:26294-64148 GCA_964565805.1 uncultured Lachnospiraceae bacterium | reverse complement strand
ACGTTTGGTCATTATTTAGTCGAAATATTCAATCTCCAGGTCTTTAAAGAAAGCCTCTGTACCAATGTCTGTAAAAAGGCCTACAGAACCTTTTGAGTCTTTTCCGTGCTTCATATTTTTTACCGTCAGGACAGGCAGATCCTGGCTGTTAAGATAAAAATCAGCCCGCTCGTCTTGGATAACGGCTTTTAAAGAAATCCATTCGTTTAGATCAATATCTGTCGGCGCTTCGTAATCCGTGATGTGGTGATCCCTGAAGTAGGAAAATGTATATCCCGGATAGGAAAAATATTGGCATCCATGGGAACGGCGCACCGGATCCGTGCAGGAACGGCCATTGGAAGGCCGTACATAGAAAGATTCAAATGCGCTGTCGTCATCGCTGATGCGGTAAGCGATGCCAATAAAACCTCTGGCAAAATCCGGAGCATCAGGAAGAAGACGGCTAAACATATGAACTCGGATAATTCCGTTGTGAAAAGGTCGGCCAACGTATTTGGCGTAGGTGTTTTCATCAAATTCCATAAATTTTGCGCCTTTTACAACGCGTAGTACAGGGGCGTCATTCCAATGGATAAAGTTGATCTTTGTGTTGACGGCATTAAACGGATTGGCATCTAAAGGTATCATCATAAAGCGGGTGTCCTCCTTTTTCTATTCTAATACATATGATGATGTTGGGGTCAAATCTTTATTTGACCCCAACGTCATCATATGTATTATACTAAAATCAATCTTCTCTGACAATAAAAATATGTTATCGGTCCGCGTGTTTTTCAGCTGTTTTTCAATCCAATTTCAATCTTTCTTTATTATATTTGATATGTCCAATGTGAAAGATGTTTGGACTTTACTATAACAATTTGGATGTCTGAATTGTTATATTTTATGATGATATTGATATGGTAAAGGAGCGATTTTATGAGACGAAAACTGATTTTCCTTTTTGCTATGGGAATGGTGCTGTCAACTGGGGCATGCGCCGAAACGGCAGAAGAAGATACGGAAAGCACAGAAGTAAGTACAACGATAACTTCCGCAGAGGCGGGAGAGACTTATACGGGAACAGTGACAGAGATCAGTTTAGAGCATCTTGTTTTATCTACAGACGATGGCAGTGTTACAATTCTTTACACTGAGGATACGGAATTTTCTGGATTTAGTGATATGGGCGGCATGGCTATGGGCGCCGGTCAGATGGGCGGCGGCGAAGCTCCATCGGATATGGGTGAGATGCCTGGAGAACCTGGCGGCGGGATGGACGCCTCGGGACAGGATTCATTCCAGGATATAACAGACAGTGAGAGTGCGGCAGATAGTGTCGATGAAGAATCGTCCGCAGAAGTGGAAGGATTGTCCGCAGAAGTGGAAGAATCGTCTGCGGAAGCGGAAGAATCATCCGCAGAAATGGAAGGATCGTCAGAGGATATGGCGGAACCGCCGACGGATGCTGGAGAAATACCTGCTGGACAAGACGGTGAGGATGGTTCTGTGCAGGAGTTTGAAGATATGGGACAGCAGGCTTCTTCGGTTGAAGACGTTTCTTTAAACGATGAAGTGACGGTCGTTGTAGGTGATGACGGCACAGCGGAGTCTGTCACTTTAAATACAGAAACCGAAGCCGACGGAGAAATGGGCGGTGAGTCCTCCGCAGTGGAAGATTATGATGCGGCTACAGAATATACTTCAGATACAGAAGTCAGCGGAGAAGAGCTGAGTTCTACAGGAACCGATGAAAATGCCGTCCTGGTGGCAACGGAAGGAATTACGGTTTCCCTTGATGATGTGACGATCTCCCGTTTGTCTGATGACAGCACAGGCGGAGATAATTCCAGCTTTTACGGTGTAGGCGCATCCGCTCTGGTAACCGATGGCATCTTGTCAATCTCAAACAGTACGATCACCAGTGATGCATCCGGCGGAGCGGGCGTATTTGCCTACGGGAATGGGATTGCATATGTGTCTGATACAACCATTACAACAGAACAAGACACTTCCGGAGGTATCCACGTCGCTGGCGGAGGTACTTTGTATGCATGGGATCTGATCGTAGAAACACAGGGAGAATCCGCTGCGGCGATCCGATCCGATCGGGGAAGCGGGGTCATGGTCGTGGATGGCGGCAGCTATACTTCCAATGGTGAAGGCTCTCCTGCGGTGTACAGTACTGCGGATATTACCATAAACAATGCGACTTTGACAGCCAATGGATCCGAGGCGATCTGTATTGAAGGCTTAAATACAATCCGTTTGTTTAACTGTGATCTTTCCGGTAATATGAGCGATTTGGGACAAAACGACTGCACCTGGAATGTTATTCTCTATCAGAGCATGTCCGGAGACTCTGAAGTAGGAAACAGCACTTTTGAAATGGTGGGCGGTTCTCTGACTGCGGAAAACGGAGGTATGTTCTATACCACGAACACAGAATCCACCTTTATCATTTCCGGTGTGGAGATCACCGGGGCCCAAGACAGCGAGTTCCTTTTGAAGTGTACAGGAAACAGTAACGAGCGAGGCTGGGGAACTGTCGGCGAAAATGGCGCGGACTGCCACTTTACAGCTCTTGATCAGGTATTGGAAGGGGATGTGATCTGGGATTCCATCAGCCAGCTGGACTTTTACCTGATCCAGGGAAGTTCTTTGACCGGCGCTGTCTTACAGGATGAAACAAATGCCGGGGACGGTGGAGACGGCTATGCGAATCTATATATTGATGATGACAGCACATGGGTCGTGACCGGCAACAGCACGTTAACATCACTGGCCTGCGCGGGTACAATTGTGGATGCAGATGGCAACAGCGTGTCTGTTGTGGGTTCTGACGGTACAGTCTATGTCAACGGAAGCAGCGAATATACTATTACGGTAGAGAGCTACACCGAAGATGTGGATCTGAGCGGAGCATCCTCTTTGGACAGCTGGGAAGATTATCAGGTAGATCCTATTTCCTGAAAAATACGGAGTAGTTTACTGCTAAAACGGGATGCCGGACACTATGCGGTCGGCATCCTGGACAGCGATCAGACTTCTTGCGCAAAGGCATGAAATTTTGTATAATCTGTTTCAAGGCAACCGGTTTTGTGCATTTACTGCGCGGACCGAAAAAAATGATATAGAGAAATTCGTGCCTGTAAACAGGAGGTGGGTAAATGAAGCTTCTTCTTGTGGAAGATGAGAAACGAATGGCGCAGGCACTGCGCGAGATCCTGCGCCAGGAAGCTTATGATGTAGATTGGTTTGAAAACGGTCTGGAAGGATTGATGGCCCTGGAAACAGGGATATATGATCTGGCGGTTTTGGATGTGATGCTGCCCGGGAAAAACGGATTTGAAATCGCGGCTGAAGCCCGGAAAGAGGGGATACGTACGCCGATCCTTATGCTGACGGCAAAAAGTGAACTGGATGATAAAGTGACCGGACTGGATTGCGGAGCCGATGATTATATGACAAAGCCTTTTATGACAAAGGAACTGCTTGCGCGTCTTCGCGCTCTTGGAAGAAGGAGCGGCAACAGCCTGGATGGTATGCTGTCGTTTGGGGATATTACGCTGAAAAAAGATACCCTCACCCTTTCCTGCGGTGATAATAGCGTGCGTTTGAGTGAAAAAGAGCTGCATATCCTGGAATATCTGATCATAAATCAGGGACATGTAATGACCCGGGAACAGCTGGCCGTAAAAATATGGGGATATGACAGCAATGCTGAATATAATAACGTCGAAGTATACATGTCTTTTGTCCGAAAAAAACTGCATTTTATCGGTTCAAAAACAGAAATCAAAGCAGTGCGGGGCGTAGGCTATGAACTGAGGTATGAGCATGTTTAGAAAATCCAGATGGAAAATTGTGCTATCGATCCTATCCCCGCTGATCCTGCTTCTCTTTGGAACCCTCAGCGTCATTTATATCATCAGTTACGCGGACTTAACCAATGACAACCAGATACTCCTGGAGCAATATGTCAAAGAATACTCTCTTTCCGAAGATTGGAACGAAAGACGGACAGAACCTATGGGAGCGCCGCTCCAGCAGCCCCGGCTGGAGTTATCTACCTTTTATTCCGTGGCAATCTCTAAAAATGGACAGGTTCTGAAGACAGACACCGCAGATGTAGCAAGTATTGATGAAGACGTGCTGATCGAATTGGCAGAGGAAATCATCGAAAGCGGCAAGTCCAGAGGTGTGAGGCATAGCCTTATTTACCAGGTGGCTGACAAGGGGGGATATACCCTGGTCGCGTTTTTGGATAATACGCTTATGGCGGAGAATGTGGGCACTTTGTTTTTTTATACACTGATTTTTGGCAGTGTTTCTGTGGTAGTGCTGTTTTTCTTGTCCATTTTTCTTTCTCATCGGATCGTTGCGCCTTTGGAGGAGAGCTATAAACGCCAGAAGCAGTTTATTTCTGATGCCGGACATGAGCTGAAAACTCCTGTGGCAGTCGTTAATACGAACCTGGAACTTTTAATCCGTGAAATCGGAGAAAATCCCTGGGTATCTAATATTCAGTATGAAAATGAAAGAATGTCAGAGCTGATCACTCAGCTTTTGGAACTGGCAAGAACGGAGAATGTTGCTCCGCCAATGTCCATTGTGGATTTGAGCTGTTTGGTTTATGGGGAGATCCTTCCCTTTGAATCTGTTGCTTATGAGAGCGGAGTGCGGCTGGAAACGGATATTGCCGGGCATATACAGGTACAGGGGAATGATGTTCAGTTAAAGCAGCTGGTTTCCATTCTTATTGATAACGCGGTCAGGCACAGCCCCGATGGAAGGGAAGTGTCTGTTCAGTTAAGAAAGAGCAGGCATCATGTATATTTATCCGTGATTAATGAAGGAAATGAAATTCCTCCGGAACAGAGGAAGTATCTGTTTGAACGGTTTTACCGCGGGGATGCGGCAAGAACCGGCGAAGAGAATCATTACGGATTAGGTCTGGCCATAGCGAAAGCCATAGTTGACACGCATAAAGGGACCATCCAGGTTCAATGCGGAGATGGAAAAGTAAAATTTGTTGTTACATTATCTGCTGTGAAACAAAAAAATGATTTTCAATCAAACTTCAATCTTCCTTCGATATAATAGGATCATCAAAATACCAGTAGGAGGTGCACGGTATGGCTTATCAAACCATATTTAAACGATATGAATTGAAATATTTATTGACAAAGGCCCAGAAGCAGGCGGTTCTCCAGGCAATGAAACCTTACATGGAGCTGGATCAGTACGGAAGGACGACCATACGCAACATTTATTTTGATACAGGTAATTACCGTCTGATCCGGCGCTCTATTGAATCGCCAGCCTACAAAGAAAAGCTCCGGATCCGCAGCTACAGTCAGGCGGAGCCGCAAAGCACTGTATTTGTAGAGCTAAAAAAGAAATATAAAAAAATAGTTTATAAGCGCAGGATCGCCATGCCTGAAAAAGAAGCGATGGAGTGGGTCCTGGGGGACAGGCACTGTAAAGAGAACAGCCAGATTTCAGGGGAAATCGACTATTTTCTCAGATACTACAGGGATCTTGAACCTGCGGTATTTTTGTCCTATGAGAGGGAAGCATTTTACGCGAAAGACCAGTCCGGTTTCCGTGTGACTTTTGATGAAAACATCCTTTGCCGACAAAAAGACATTTCTCTGGAATCAGAAGCTTATGGAATATCCCTTCTTCCTGAAGGAATCACGCTGATGGAGATCAAATGCGCCGGAGCAATTCCTTTGTGGATGATACATACTCTTTCTAAAGAACATATTTATAAAACATCGTTTTCAAAATATGGGACAGCTTACAAGACGATGATCTATCCCAATATGAGAAGGGAGGCGGTTGGTTTTGGCTGATACCATATTCAGAGGACTTTTCGACTCGGACCTTACTTCCGTGATCAGCGTGCCGGATTTTCTGCTTTGTCTGTTTTTTTCTCTGATCTTAGGTTTATTGATGGCATTTGTTTATATGTACCGTTCCCGGTATACGAAAAGCTTTGTGGTGACTCTGGCCCTGCTTCCGGCAGTCGTCTGTGTGGTGATCATGATGGTCAACGGCAACGTAGGAACTGGAGTGGCTGTTGCCGGCGCGTTTAGTCTGGTCCGTTTCCGCTCCGTTCCAGGGTCTGCCAAAGAAATCTGTACGCTTTTTCTGGCTATGGGGGCAGGCCTGATCGCCGGCATGGGATATTTAGGTTTTGCAGTTCTTTTTACAGTGATCATGTGCGCTGCTTTTCTCATCTATAATCGAATGGATCTTGGCGAAAAACGGAATAATGCGGCCTATAAAACGATCACAATAACCATACCGGAAGATCTGGATTATACTGGAGTGTTTGATGATATTTTTAGAGAATATACCGTTTCTCATGATCTTATCCATGTGAAGACGGTGAATATGGGAAGTATGTTCCGACTTACTTACCGTGTAACACTCCGGGACATTAACAAAGAAAAAAAGATGATCGACCAAATCCGGTGCAGGAACGGAAACCTGGAAATTTCGGTTTCCAACCAGGAGAGTACTGTCGCTGAACTTTAAGCGAGGAGGCGGTTTTATGAAAAACACAGGGCGTATACTGACATTTTTTCTCCTTACGGCGGTTCTTTTGACTGGATGCGCAGGAAATACCGCGATAACATCAGACAGCACAGAACTGTCGGAAAGTACAGGAGCAGCGGAAGCTTCGGAAGAAGTAGGTCTGGAAACTGTCCAGACAGACGCGGATATGTTTACGGACAGAGATCTGGACAGCAGTTATGATGAAAGCAGCAGCGTTCAGATACAGCTGAATGGAGACTCTGCTTCCGCCAGTTCCGACAGCGTTCAGATTTCCGGTTCTACCGTCACGATCACTGAGGAGGCAACATACATCCTCAGCGGGACGCTGGATAACGGGATGATCCTTGTGGATGCTTCCGATACTGCGAAGATCCAGCTGGTGCTCAACGGTGTGGATATTACCAGTGAAACTTCCGCGGCGCTGTACATTCTGGAGGCGGACAAGGTTTTTATTACTCTGGCGGAGGGGACGGAAAATACCCTGTCCAACGGAGGTTCTTTTACGGCTATTGACGAAAACAATATTGATGGAGCTCTTTTTTCCAAGCAGGACCTGACGATCAACGGTTCCGGATCCCTTACGATCACATCACCGGCCGGGCATGGGATCGTTTGTAAAGATGATCTGGTCATTACCGGCGGAACATTTACGATTTCATCCGCTTCTCACGGATTGGACGCAAATGACAGCATAAGGATCACAGGCGAGACGGAGATCACCATAGATGCGGGAAAAGATGGTATGCATGGGGAAAACGATGACGACAGTTCTCTGGGCTTTGTATATATATCAGGGGGAACGATAGTGATTGAAGCGGAAGGTGATGGTATCAGCGCCGGAGCCTATATGCAGATAGAGGATGGCGTTTTTCAGATTACAGCCGGAGGCGGCAGTGAAAACGGTTCCAGTGAATCTTCCGATGCCTGGGGCAGTTTTGGCGGTGGCCCGGGCCAGCAGCAGTCTATGGATACAACACAAACCCAGACATCAACAGATGACAGCAGTACCAGTATGAAAGGCATCAAGGCTTCCGGAGCCCTGCTTATATCCTCAGGAAGCTTTTCCATCGACTCTGCCGATGACGCCGTCCACTCGAATACATCGATTACTGTAAATGGAGGATCTTTTGAGATCGCTACTGGTGATGATGCGTTTCATGCAGATGAATATTTAACGGTAACCGATGGTGTGATCAACATTACAACCAGTTATGAAGGTTTGGAGGCGCTCCATGTGGACATCCAGGGCGGCGAGATCACTCTTGTTGCCACAGATGACGGATTGAACGCGGCGGGAGGCGCGGATTCCAGCGGGACTACCGGCGGCCGTGACGGAATGTTTGGCGGCGGATGGGAAAGTACAAGCTCCGACGGAACCATCGAGATTTCCGGCGGCACTTTATATATCAATGCTTCCGGAGATGGGATAGACGCTAATGGAACCGTTGAGATTTCCGGCGGTTATATTTCAATTGTTGGACCCACGCAGGGAGACACATCAACATTGGATTATGATATTAGTGCGGTGATCACCGGAGGCACCTTTATTGGAACAGGCGCGTCCGGTATGGCACAGACGTTCAGTGATTCACAGCAGGGCGTGATTTCTGTCAGCGTAGGCAGCCAGGAAGCGGGAACAACGATTACGATTTCAGATTCAGACGGGAATGTTATTCTGGAATACACACCGGAATTGGCTTTTCAGGTGATCATTTTCAGCAGCCCGGATATTGTATCCGGTGAAACCTACACGATTACTGCGGGAAGTGTATCCGGTGAATCTGTGGCTAGTTGAACAGGAGGTTATTATGGCACAACAAATAAAAAGATTTCTTTCAGGAATCTTAGTATTTGCTTTGGCGCCGGGGCTTTGTGCCTGCAGCCAGGCTCAGGAGAGCAGCAGCACAGAGGAACAATCGGTTACAACAGACTATGAATATATTGAAGAAACTTTAAATCTTGCCAATAATGAGGAGCAGGCATGGACTTACGATTCATCGGCGGACGCATGGGTACTTTCTGTGGTTTCTGCGGTAGCGTATCCGGAACTCCCGGATCAGCAGGGCGTTTCTGTCTGCGTGCCAGGCGCATATGTGACCGGGATTGATACGGATGGAGATGGAACTGTCGATATTACCTCTGCTGACGCGGACGGAAGCGTAAATGGCGCCCTTGTTATTGATTATGAGGCAGAGGTGACCAGCACAAACGGCCAGGTTTATACCGCAGCCACTGCTCCGGTTATTATAAACACCGGAGCGGCTGGATACGGTTCTCAGGAAAATTCGGCCGCATCTACTGAATATGCAGCTGAGGGATACATTAACGTCGCCTGCGGCAACCGGGGAAAGCAGGACACGGCGGAGGATGAAGACGGGAATACCTATTATACAGGAGATGCTCCTTCCTGCCTGGTGGATCAGAAAGCCGCCGTACGCTATGTGAAATACAATATCCTTCTTGGAAATCTCCCAGGCAATGCAGATTATTTTGTATCGACAGGAGGCTCCGGTGGCGGAGCTCATGCTGCCATGTTGGCGGCGACCGGCAATAACTCGGACTATTATGATTATCTGATCGAAGCCGGTGCCGTTGGCGTCTATCAATGTGAAGACGGGTCTTATACTACGACAGTTTCCATTGACGGCACAGACTATGAGCTGTCTGACGGCATGTGGGGATGCATTGCGTACAGCGCTATTACATCCCTGTATGAGGCTGACATGGCTCTGGCTTTTGAATATTATCTGGACGCAGATTATTCTTTCAGCACGGAGTTTCAGGCGCAGCTTGCCCAGTATCTGTCTGAGAGTTATATGGAGTATATCAATGAACAAGAGCTTTCGGTACAGGAAAGTGATGTAGGATTTGACCTGAACGGGGATGGAGATTTAGATGATACAATAGCTCTTACGATCGAATATGATTTGGAGGCATATCCAGAAACCAATGGTTATTATGGAACTTATTTGGATCTTTACCTGGCGGAATTCATGGAAAATCTTCAATGGTATGTGGACAATCTGGATTATGCGGATGGGTGGACATGGTTTGACTCGGATGGAAATGCGCTGTCTGATGAAGAGGTCGCTGCTATGACGAGTGTTGATAAGGCTCAGGCATTTTTGGAAGGACGGTATACCTCAGGCAGCAGTATGAGCGACATGGGTGGTCCTGGCGGAAATGCTCCGGGCGGCGACTTAGCAGATGGTGACTTACCTGATGGCGACTTGCCCGACGGCGATTTAGCAGACGGCGACTTGCCCAGCGAAGACCTGGAAGACGGCGATGCTCCGGATATGTCTGCTGAAGGTGAAGAGACTTTAGATGAGATGGAAGTGGGAACCCCGGATGAGGGAACGACCCAGTCGAATACCGGCAGCATGGACTCTGCAAATTATGAAACTTATGAAGATATGGTGGCTGCGTATCAGGAGGATATTGAATCCATTTATGCAGGAGATGAATATGGAAATAACATTGTTTCTCTCTATAATCCGCTAAATTATATCGGAACAGAGGAAACAGAGGATCCGTCCTGGATCAGGATCGTCATGGGCGCTTCTGAAGGCGATATGTCTCTGTTCAGTTCTTTGAACCTGGAAATTGCATGGCTGAACGCGGGCGTAGATGCTGAAATCGAATGGCAGTGGAACGGCGGACATGTTCCTTCCGAGATTTTTGGAGATTCCCTGAGCCTGTATGTGGATCAGATGTATGGGGAGTATGTAGAAAATGCAGTGACTGTGACGAAGCAGGAAGCAGAAGCGCAGACAACAAATGGAACTTCTACAGAAGCGTCCGGTACAGATATTAGTTCCTGGGTGACGATGAGCAGCGATGGAACCGTTTCTTTTTCACTGGCGGACATCGCTTCCTACCGTACAAGCGGAGCGAGCAAGGCCATGCCGGGCTTTGACGTTATAGATTATGGCCAGGAAGATTATGTGTTTGGAAATGAAGAACAGGACGCTCGTCACTGGGATATTTACTTACTGGAAATCTTTGAAAACTATTGGGATGTTCTTGAACCGCTGTTTAATGCGGAACAGGAAGGGTGACCTCTCAACTGGCCACACATGAACATGCTCCCGGTTTTGCGTATGCAAAGCCGGGAGCATGTTCGTTTATTTACATTTGCGCAGCAACGCTTCCCACTGGTGATCCACATACTTTTGTGCCTCCTCCAGGGTCCAGTCGTTCCCCGGCTGGAAGCAGTGCTTAAACCGGCCCTGACGCTCCATGAACGCTGTTACCGGCAGCTTTTTCTTCGGCTCATAAGTCAGATGGTATTCGCCCTCCACCACTTCAAACAGGGGCCACACGCAGGTATCCACGGCCAGACGGGTGATTTCCGGCAGGTCTTTGGCGTCATAGATCCAGCCCCGGGGGCAGGGGGATAAAACATTCAGAAAGCAGGGGCCTTCGGTATAGATGGCCTTCCGGGCCTTTTGATGCAGATCCTTCATGTTGCCCAAAAAGGTGGTCTGGGCCACATAGGGGATACCGTGGGCCACCATGATCTCCGTCAGGTTCTTTTTGTTCTGTCGCTTGCCGGTGGAAACGATACCGGTAGGCGTAGTGGTGGCGGAGGCGAACCGAGGCGTTGAGGAGGAGCGCTGGATGCCGGTGTTCATATAGGCCTCGTTGTCATAGCAGACATAGACCATGTCGTGGCCCCGTTCCATGGCTCCGGACAGGCTCTGAAAGCCGATGTCATAGGTGCCGCCGTCGCCGCCGAAAGTGAGGAATTTAAACGTTTCGTTAATCTTGCCCTTCCGTTTCAGGGCGTTGAAACAGGCTTCCACGCCGCCGCAGGTGGCAGCGGCATTTTCAAAAGCTGTGTGGATATAACTGTCCTGCCAGGCCGTATAGGGATACAAAAAAGAGCTGACCTCCAGGCAGCCGGTGGCGTTGGTGATGACGGCCTTATCCTCTGGATTCAGGGCGCGGAGCACCGCCCGGACCGTGATGCCCGCGCCGCAGCCGGCGCACAGCCGGTGGCCGCCCACAAAGCGCTCCGGCTGGGACAGGGCCTGTTTGTGTTGATATGTATGCATTAGTTGCAGCCTCCTTCCGTTTCCCGCTGTCCCATATGGACATAGACTTCGCCAATTTCTCCAGTCTTTACGATCTGTTCCAGCCGGTCGAACACGGATGCAATATCGTCTGTGTTCACGTCCCGGCCACCCAGGCCGTAGACGATGTCGATCATTTTTGGACGGGTCTTTAGGTCATAGCAGGCCGAACGGGTTTCGGCGAACAGCGGCCCACCCGCGGCGGAAAAGCCCTCCGACTTGTCCATCACCGCCACGGCTTTGGTGCCGCTGAGGGCCTGGGCCAGCTCCGCCATGGGGAAGGGGCGGAACACGCGGATTTTCACAAGGCCTACCTTTTTTCCCTCGGCCCGGAGCCGATCCACCACCACCTTGGCAGTCCCGGCAGTGGAGCCGATGAGGACAAGTGCCAGTTCAGCGTCCTCCATGTGGTATTCCTCAAAGAAGCCGTATTTCCGGCCCGTCAGGGCCTCAAAGCGGGACGCCACGTCCAAGATCACCTGTTTGGCGTGCTTCATGGCTTCGGCCTGCTGCTTTTTGTGTTCCATGTAGTAGGACACTACGTCATAGGGGCCGACGGCCAGGGGGTTTTCTTTTTTCAGTAGATAGTGTTCCGGATGGTATTCGCCGACAAAAGCCTTGACCGCATCATCCTCTACCAGCTCAATGTTTTCCACGGCATGAGAGGTGATGAAGCCGTCCTGACACACCATCACCGGCAGGCGCACATCGGGATTTTCACCGATGGGCATGGCCTGCAGGAAGTTGTCATAGACCTCCTGATTGTTTTCGGCGTAAATTTGAATCCAGCCCGCGTCTCGGGCGCCCATGGAGTCAGAGTGATCGTTGTTGATATTGATGGGGCCGGTCAGGGCTCGGTTGACGCAGGCCAATGTGATGGGCAGGCGGCTGGACGCGGCCACATACAGCAGCTCGTACATCAGGGCCAGGCCTGCGGACGACGTGGCCGTGACGGCGCGGCCGCCGGCGGCCTCTGCGCCAAGACAGGTGGACATGGAGCTATGCTCCGATTCCACGGTGACATACTCCGTATTGACTTCCCCGTTAGCCACATATTGGGCATAGTACTGGGGAATTTCAGTGGAGGGCGTGATGGGAAACGCACCCATGACGTCGGGATCGATCTGTTTCATGGCAAAGGCCACCGCCTCATTGCCGGAAAGTCGTTCTCTGTAGCCCATTTACGCATCCTCCTCTCTGAATGTAATCGCCCCGAATGGACAGACTGTGGCGCAGATGCCGCAGCCCTTGCAGTGCATAAAGTCAAAGTCTTCCCGTTTCTTATCCTGTACCGGGATGGAGGAGTCGGGGCAGTACAGCCCGCACAGCAGGCATTGTTTGCAGGCGTCCGGCTTCCAAACCGGTGTGATCGTGCGCCAGTCGCCGGTGTTCACCAGCTGGGAAGTGCCGCCTTCATAGATTTCACCACCGGGGGTCATGTCCTGCCACGGGGTCCATTCGTGGATATTTTTTGCCTGGATCATCCCTGCACCTCCTTCATGGATTTACGCAGGGCAGCCATATTGCCCTCGATAACCTGGGGTTTGGTGGCGAATTTATGGCGGAAGGACGCCTCCATATCCTGAGTGAACTGATCCGGGTCCACCACGCCGGAAACTTTGACGGCGGCGGCCAGCATAGGGGTGTTGGGGTAGTTTTTCCCTAACGTCTCTTCGGAAATGCGGCGGGCGTCGATGGTACATACACGGCCGGTGTAGCCGCGGAGCATTGGGCGTAGCTCCTCGGGGCTGCGGCTGGAGTTAATGATCACGGCGCCGCTTTGGGCCAGGCCGCTGGTCACATCCACAGACTGGAGCAGGCTCTCGTCCACTACCACCACGTAGTCGGGGTTATAGATGTTGGAGTGGATGGTGCAGCGGCTGCTGCTGATGCGGTTATAGGCAGTGATCGGGGCGCCCATGCGTTCCGGGCCGTATTCCGGGAAACCCTGGACATATTTTCCGGAGGAAAACGCGGCGTCCGCCAGCAATAGGCAGGCGGTTTTGGCTCCCTGACCGCCCCGGCCGTGCCAGCGGATCTCCACGATGTCCTTCGGATTGTTGGAATGCATCGAATTGCTCATAAGAAAAACCTCACTTTCATATACTCGCGCCTGCGATATGCAAAAGTGAGGTTTTCGCATAAAAATACCCCGTCACCGTAAAGGGACGAGGCAAAACCATCGCTGTACCACCCGTTACTGCATACCAACATACGCATCTCCCTGTAACGGTGGAGTTCCGGCAGCATCTAGTGACTTGCGCGTTCGAGCTGCGACTCGGAAGGGATGTTCGGCGGTTCCGACTGGCGCCGGGCTCGCACCCTCCCCGGCTCGCTTTGGCGTTTGGACACCGCGTACTGTCTTCGTCATCGTCTTTTTGGTAGAAGTTATTTTTGAATTCTGGTGAGAATTATACATCAGTGGCGGACATTTGTCAACCCCTGAAGCACATTTTTCGCTATAAAGCGGCATATTTGCGCCATTGCTGCCCGGTGGAGACGGCGCTGCCTCTCACCAGCGGCAATGGAGCGAATCCTATAAGCACAGATGTACTTGCCCTTGGATGATTGATAAAATGTTAAAGACAAAACGGACTTGACATATTACGATTGGGTTTGGTATCATTTTATGGTCATAGTCGGGGGTTCTATGAACTTTTGTCACAACAATGACATCAAAAGAATGGATTAAACGACAGCTGTCGGCACGATGACTCAGATGGCTCAGTTGTATGAGAAGGATGCCAATGATGCAGGTGTTATGAATATTGTTATGATATTGTTCTGCATTATATCAATGCCCTGCCTGGTTACGCGATTCCAGGCTTTTTAGTTTTTCGAGGTGTGAATATGGAGTATAAAATAATTGGGAAAAAAATCATTCTGCGTTTGGATGAAGGAGAGGAAATGATCGCATCGATTACGGCCGTGTGCGAAAAAGAGGGCATAACCTCTGCTGTTGTTAGCGGAATTGGATTTACGACTGAAATGAAGGTTCGCATTTACGATAAGGAAAAGGATGAATTTCTCTTTCAGGATATTACCGGCTCAATGGAGATCACATCGCTGGTTGGAAACGTCCTTCAGACGCCTACGGGCATGTTTACGCATCTGCATATTATGGCCGCTGATAAGTCCATGCTCATTCGGGGCGGTCATTTGGTCCGTTGCAAAATCGGTGCTACGGGAGAAATTGTGATCGAATCGCTGGATGGCAAAGTTGTTCGAGGGGAATCCGATGATTTTCATCTGGGGACGATGCACTTTTGCCCGGATCGATAGTTTCCCTTTCGTATCGGGTACCTATTGACCGGGCAATTCATTTAATAAACTGTTCAATGGCCTTTTTTAATTGTTCAATAGGCACAGGGTCTTGATTTTCCACCGCGTCTACGATACAGTGTTCAATATGATCTTGCAAGATGATCTTCCCCGTGTTTGTCAGAGCAGAGCGGACTGCAGCCAGCTGGATCAGGATCTCAGAACAGTCCTGACCACTTTCCACCATGCGCTTAACCGATTCCAGATGGCCGATGGCTCTGGACAGCCGGTTAATGACCGCCCGGGTCTGCGTGTGTTCATGGTTATGGGTATGTGTATGATCATGGACATGTTCCTGATCCCGATCATACTCCGGATCATGGGTGTGTTTATGGATATTAGTCAATAAAATCGCCTCCTTTGGCTATTTTATGAAACACTGGGAGGATTGTCAAGAGATAATGCGCTGCATGCGCATCCTAAAACAGTTTAGCCAGCGGAACGGATACTGTCAGAACCATGTGCTTTGTGCAAGGATCGGACATATACGTTTAAACAACGGGAGAGATAAGATGCGTACAATAAAAGCAGGGATCGTTGCCTGTTCCAATGGAATTAAGCCGGAGGCTGAAGCGGAAATCCGCCAACTTATGGATGTTCTTTGGAAGTGCGGGTGCCAGGTGGTCCGAAGCCCGTATATTTACAGAAAGAAGGGGCCATTTTCAGGGACCGGACAAGAGCGGGCCCAGGCGCTGATGGATATGTACAGGAATCCGGAAATAAGGGAAATCTATGATATTTCCGGCGGAGATATGGCTAATGAGGTGCTGGATGACCTGGATTATAAGGTGATCGGGAAAAGTCCGGTCACCTTTTGGGGCTATAGTGACCTGACTACGGTGATCAATGCCATATATACCATGACGGGAAAGCCTTCCGTGCTGTACCAGATCCGAAATCTTATAGGGCCTTTTGAAAAAGTCCAGCAGCAGCGATATATGGACCGGAAGGAACTTTTTGATCTGAATTACAAAATGATCCGGGGAAAATCCATGGAAGGCATTGTGGTAGGGGGAAATATCCGCTGCTTTTTAAAACTGGCCGGAACCCGGTACTTTCCGGAACTGACCGGCCGGATCCTTTTACTGGAGGCCATGGGTGGGGAAGTCCCTCAAATGGTGACCTATTTAAACCAGCTAAAACAGCTTGGGGCCTTTAAGCAGGTCCGTGGTATTCTTCTGGGGACATTTTCCGTTATGGATGGCTCTTTGTGCCAACCGGATATAGAGACTCTTGTAAAAATGTATGGAGGCGATCAGATTCCGGTGGCCAGGACACTGGAAATCGGCCATGGAAAAGATGCCAGGGCGATCATTATAGGGAAAAAATATAGTTTTTAAAAATATCCCCCCGGGGGGCTTCGCAATTTTTTAATGCTTTGCTATAATAAAGCATGTGATGCCGGAGTTTTAGCTCCCAAAGATCACAGCAATGGATGTTTTAAGAATGAATCACGGGCTAAAGCCTGTTGCATGTGCCAACGATGGCAGCATACAACAGGTTTTTTCTTTTTTATTGTCTGCCAGACAGACATAAGCACGGGAGAATAAACGATCAGGAGGACAAACGGAATGGAAGCACTGAAACAGCGTATGACCGATTACTGGTCCCAGAGGGTAGAAAGCTTTTCTGCCCTGCGTTTAAAAGAGTTTGAAGGAGATAAACACATATTGTGGCTGAATGAAATGAAAAAATATATTCCTATGGACCGGAAGCTTAAAATTTTAGATGTTGGCACCGGCACCGGTTTTTTTGCCTTTCTGCTGGCAAATGAGGGCCATCAGGTGACGGGAATCGACCTGACGCCGGAAATGATCCAGGAAGCGCGGCGCATGTCACAAGCCCTTGAGATTCCTGCGGATTTTTATGTGATGGATGCGGAAATGCCGGATTTCCCGCCGGAAAGTTTTGATGTGATCGTCTCAAGGAACCTGACATGGGCTCTGCCTCATATGGATCGGGCTTACCAGGCGTGGCGTCGGCTTTTAAAAAAGAATGGGGTGCTGATTAATTTTGACGGAGATTACTGCCGGGAAAAAGAGCCTAGAGTACTTCCGGAGCATCACGCCCACACAGGTATTGCGCCGTCCTTAATGGACGCGTATGAACATTTAAAGGCAGAGCTTAAGGAAGGGCAGAAGCCAAGGCCCCAGTGGGACCGTCAGCTTTTGGCCAGGGCCGGATTTTCCAAGATCCAGGTGGACACATCTGTATGGTACCGGATCTACGGGAAAATGGATGAATTTTATAATCCAACCCCGATTTTTGCTATTGCTGCCTATGTATAGAAAACTTTTTGGGACATGCGGGAGAACGGCAGCCGTTAAGAATGGCTGAACGGGTTGCAGGAGAGCGGCAGCCGTTAAAAACTGTACGGCGACGGGAAATGCAGCCGATAAACAGGAGGATTGATTTATGGAAAAAATAAAAAAATATGCCCGGGAAAATATCGCTTACTGGTCTAAACGGGCGCCGGGATATTCGGATGTAAATCAGCAGGAGCTGGCTTCAGATCAAAAGACCGTGTGGAGTCAAGTGCTTTTTCAGCAGATCATGAAACATTATCCGGGGAAGCAGCCGAAAGACCTTAAGGTGCTGGATATTGGCACAGGACCGGGATTTTTCGCCATTATCCTGACTAAAATGGGATTTTCGGTTACTGCGGTGGATTATACTGAAAATATGCTGAAAGAGGCTTACCGCAATGCAGGGGAGCTGGCAGAGGCGATTTCTTTTTATAAAATGGATGCCATGGCCCTGGATTTTCCAGATGACACCTTTGATGTGATCGTGTCAAGAAATCTCACCTGGAACCTTCCGGATCCGGAGGAGGCTTACCGCCAGTGGACCCGGGTATTAAAGCCGGGGGGCCTTCTTTTAAACTTTGATGCCAACTGGTACCGGTATTTGTATGACGACACAGCTATGGACAGCCATTTGCAGGACCGGAAAAATGTGGCAAAGACTCCGGTGGAGGATGATACTGCAGGAACCGATGTGGCAGCCATGGAGGCCATTGCCCGAAAGGCGCCTTTGTCAGCCAAGGAGCGACCGATGTGGGATGAGAAGGTGCTGGGAAGCTTTGGCATGTCTGTGCTGGCAGATACAGACATATGGAAAACCGTGTGGACCACTGCTGAGCGGGTGAATAATGCCTCCACCCCTATGTTTCTTATTCAGGCAGTGAAGTCGGTGGTTTCCTGATGAAAAAATATGTGATCCGGCGCCTTCTTCAGCTGATCCCGATTTTGCTGGCCATTACATTCCTGTCTTTTGCTCTTATGCGGCTGGCAGGAAGCGATGCTGTGCTGGCCCGGATGGAAAATACAGGAGTTATCATTTCTCAGGAGCTGATCGATTCGGCCAGGGCTGAATTGGGGCTGGACCGGCCGTTTCTGGTTCAGTATTTTGTCTGGCTGGGCAATCTTTTACATGGGGATATGGGGACAAGCTACATTTCCGGAAGGGATGTGTTTGCCTCATTTATCTCCAAACTGCCGGCAACGCTTATGCTTACGGTGCTTTCTATGGCGCTTACCGTGGTGATCTCCGTGCCTTTAGGGATCCTGGCGGCAGTGAAGAAAAACCGGTTTTGGGATTATCTGATCCGTATCGGCAGTTTTTTTGGCAGCAGCCTGCCTAATTTTTTTGTGGGCCTTTTGCTTATGTATTTTTTTGCTATCCGCTTTCCTATATTTCCTGTGATTTCAACAGAAGTGACCCTGACCAATGCCATGCTTCCGGCGCTGACCCTGGCCATTGCCATGTCTGCCCGGTATTTGCGCCAGGTGCGGGCCGCCATCCTGGACGAGCTGGGAAAAGACTATGTGACCGGAGCCGTGGCCCGGGGCGTCCCTTTTACGGCGATCCTTTTTAAAAGTGTGATCCGGGCAGCTATGGTGACGATTATTACTTTAATGACCTTATCTATAGGAAGTCTTTTGGGCGGAACCGCCATTGTAGAATCCATTTTTATGTGGGACGGGGTAGGAAAACTGGCAGTGGATGCTATTAATATGCGAGATTATCCCATAATCCAGGCCTATGTGATGTGGATGGCGATTATCTATGTGTGTGTGAACCTGATCACAGATATTTCTTACCGGTTCCTGGATCCCCGGATCCGTCTGGAAGGAGGGAAGCCATGAAGGAGAATCATAAAATGGTCAAAAAGTCCTCGACTCAGGAAGTGACTGTTTGCCGCCAGAAGATAAGAAAAGACCACAGCCGTCTGCGCCTGGGGATTTTCGGAGCACTTGCTTTAGGCCTGGTGCTGACGGCCGTTTTTGCCCGGCAGCTGTGTCCCTATGACCCTTATCTCCAAGATTATGCCAATGCCCTTTCGCCGCCCAGTCTGGCGCATCCTTTTGGCACGGACCGGTTTGGACGGGATATGCTGTCACGGGTGATTATGGGATCCCAGGTGAGTATTTTTTCAACCCTGATCCTGGTAGCTGTGATCGCAAGCATAGGAACGGCAGCAGGGGTGATCTGCGGCTGGGCGGGAGGGGTGACGGACAGTTTGATCATGAGGATTTCCGATGTGTGCCTGGCATTTCCCGGACTTGTCTTTGCCCTGGCTGTGGCTGCTCTCCTTGGGGGAGGGATACAAAATGCCGTGATCGCTTTGGCAGCAGTGAGCTGGCCGAAGTATTCACGGATTGCCCGAAGTCAGACCCTGGCCGTGAAAGATTCTGTGTTTATTTACGCTTCTCGTATGGCTGGCTGTACCGGATTTCAGATCATCTGGCGCCATATCCTCCCCAACATTATGGGACAGATCATCGTTACGGCTATGGCGGATATAGGGACTATGATGATGGAATTGGCAGGGCTTTCTTTTCTGGGACTTGGAGCCATGCCTCCTGTACCTGAGTGGGGCAGTATGATGAGCGGCGGACGCAGTATGATCCAAACCTATCCCTGGGTGGTGATCACTCCGGGACTGGGTATTTTTGTCTGTGTAGCTGTGTTTAACCTGTTTGGGGATGCCCTTCGTGATCATCTGGATAAAAGGAGTACAGCGGCGTAAAGTTGTGAGATAAATAATATACGCTGCTGTTCATGGGAAAACAACATATGCTAATGAAGGAGGCATTTATTATATGAAAAAGATCATTTGCGTGATCCTTGCTGTCTGTCTTATGGCGTGGACAGCAGCAGGGTGCGGTCAGGCCGGTGACAGCGCCGAGGGGGAACAGACCGGAGAAGAAAAAACATTAATTTTTGGCGATACCACTTTTAATCCGGAAAATGAAGAGGCGGATATTAATCCTCATAATGCCTATTCCGGGTGGGCCTGCATCCGCTATGGCGTTGGGGAAACATTATTCCGCTATTCCGATGCTATGGAGATTGAACCATGGCTGGCCCAGAGCTATGAACAGACGGATGAATATACATGGGTCATTACCTTGCGGGATGATGTGTATTTTTCCAGCGGCAACAAAATGGACGGTGAAGCAGTGAAAGCATGTCTGGAACATCTGATCCAGGTTCATGACCGGGCTCGTATGGATCTGATGATCGATACCATACAGGCAGAGGGACAAACAATAACCATCACCACCACAGAGATGAATCCGGCATTTTTAAACCATCTCAGTGATCCTTATGCCTGTATTATTGATATGGAGACGGGGATCAGCGATGACGGGATCGTTACCGGGACCGGACCTTACATGGCCCAATCCCTTGTTTCTGGTGAACGTCTGGAGCTGGTGAAAAATCCAAATTACTGGAACGGGGAGCCAAAGCTGGATAAGATTACAGTTTTGACCATTACTGACGGAGACACTTTGACCATGGCCCTTCAGTCCGGTGAAATTGATGTGGCCTATGGCATGCCCTATGCCAGTTATCCCCTTTTTGAAAATGAAAACTATACGTTTACAAGCTGTGCCACCAGCAGGACATTTTTTGTATCTATGAACTTTGAAAGCAGTATTATTTCCGATCCGGCAGTGCGTCAGGCCATTGCCATGGGCATTGATAAGGAGGGCTTTGTCACCACCCTTTTAGGGGGAAATGGCTATACAGCCACAGGTCCTTATCCGGACAGCTTTACTTTTGGAGGCGATCAGGTAACGGCCAGGGACTATGATCCTCAGGCGGCTGCGGATATTCTGGAAAATGCCGGTTGGATCGACAGTGACGGGGACGGGATACGGGAAAAGGACGGACAGCGGCTGACCATCCGGTGGCTGACCTATCCCAGCCGTCAGGAGCTTCCTCTGCTGGCAGAATCCGCTCAGGCCACCCTGGGACAGATCGGCATAGAAGTGATCATTAACAGTACTGCGGATCATAACAGCATCCGTACGGATTCCACACAGTGGGATGTCTATGCCAGCGCTATGGTGACGGCCCCTACCGGGGATCCGGAGTATTTTTTTAAAACCTGCTGTCTGGACAGTTCTACGGCCAATAATGGGCATTATCACAATGATGATCTGGAAGCTTTAGCCCAGGAGCTTTCCGGAACCTTTGACCCGGATCGGCGCAGTGAGCTGGCCGTTGAAATGACTCAGATCCTTTTAGATGATGATGCATATGTGTTTTGTTCCTATCTTCAGATGAGCATGGTGTGCAGCGCCCAGGTGACAGGACTGACAGCCCATCCCTGTGATTATTATGAGATCACCGTGGATTTGGATATAAATTAGGAGCAGCCATGAAAGAACTTTTAAGATATGATCATGTACAGGTGTGTTTTAATGGCCAACCGGTGGTCCATGATGTGACTTTTGCCTTAAAACAGGGAGAAATCCTGGGCATTGCAGGAGAGTCCGGCAGCGGAAAAAGCACTTTGCTGCGGGCAGCCATGGGACTTTTAGGGCCGGGAGGCATGGTGACCCGGGGAGACATATGGTTTGAGGGAAAAGATCTTCCGGAGCTTTCCCAAAAACAGATGGAACGGATTCGTGGAAAAAGGCTGGGCATGATTTTTCAGGACGCGGCAGCTTCCCTATGCCCCATCCGAAAGATCGGCAGCCAGATTTGTGAAGCCATGGGCGCTAAGAAAAGAACCGATAAGGCTTTGGTACGTGCTCAGGCTCAGGCTCTGTTTGAAAAAATGAATTTAAGTCCCGGAGACCGGATCTGGGACAGCTACCCTTTTGAACTGTCCGGAGGAATGAGCCAGAGAATATGTATTGCCATAGCCATACTTATGGGGCCTGACATCCTTCTGGCCGATGAGCCTACCAGCGCGTTAGACACCCGGGCGCAAAAGCAGATCCTTGAGGAAATATTAAAGCTTAAGAAGGAGGAGCATATGTCTGTGATCATTGTTTCTCATGATATTGCCGTGATCAGGGCCATAGCAGATACCGTGATGATCCTGAAAGACGGAAATGTTATGGAATATGGTCCTGCGGGCCAGGTGCTTACCTGCCCTGAAAATCCTTATACCAAATTGCTCCTTGAGGCTGCTCCAAGGCTGAAACCCCACAAGGGGATCCCCTTATGCCGTAAAAGGCACGGCATACAACAATGAAAGGAGGAGACGCATGGAGCCTGTTCTGGAGGTTAGAGACTTAAGCGTATGTTTTTCACGGAGAAAAAAGGAGGCTTTTGCTGCTGTGAAGCACGCAAGCTTTGCCCTGTATCCCGGTGAAGTTTTGGGAATTGTAGGAGAGTCCGGCAGCGGTAAAAGCACTGTGGTCCGGGCAGCGGCCCGGCTGATTCCTGTATCCGGGGGAAGGATCCTTGTGGACGGTCAGGACATTACAGGATTAAAAGGCGCTCAATTAAAAGAAATTTATAAAAAGCTCCAAATGGTGTTTCAGTTTCCTGCCGCCTCCTTTGATCCCCGGCGGACTTTAGGGTACAGTGTGGAAGAAATATTAAAAAATATAGGTTCCGTCAAGGATGCCTCTCAGCGGGCAGGAGAGCTTTTGTCTCTGTGTGGACTATCCGAGGACTTTGCCTTCAGGTATCCCCACCAGGTCAGCGGCGGTCAATGCCAGCGGGCGGCTATTGCCCGGGCTTTGGCTGTGGAACCAAAGGTCCTGATCTGTGACGAGGCCACCAGCGCCCTGGATGTGACCATCCAGGAGCAGATCATAACATTGTTAAAATCCCTGAAAGAATCCCGGGGGCTGTCCATGATCTTTATTTGTCATAACCTGGCCCTTGTTCGGGATTTCTGTGACCGGGTTCTGGTCATGGAACAGGGAGAAATCGTTGAAGAAGGTATACCGGATGAAATTATTTTTTATCCAAAAACAAAATATACCAGACAATTAGCTGAGTCAGTGCTATAATGTGAATAGTAGCAAATCGTTAAAAGGAGCGGAATTTATGGAGCTTCGGGTTTTAAAATATTTTTTAATGGTTGCCAGAGAAGAAAATATCACAAAGGCAGCCAATTTATTGCACGTGACTCAGCCCACACTTTCAAGGCAGATGATGCAGCTGGAGGATGAGCTGGGGGTAAAGCTTTTTCAACGGGGAAAATACCATATTACGTTAACGGATGATGGCATGCTTTTAAAGCGGAGAGCTCAGGAAATCATTGACCTGACAGATAAAACGTTGCGGGAATTTTCCAAAGACAGCGGCCAGCTGACCGGGGAGATTGCTATCGGGTGCGCGGAAACCCGGAATATGACTTTTTTGTCCCGGAAAATGGCGGATTTTCGCAAAAAATATCCACTGGTCCGGTTTAATATATACAGCGCCATCGCCGATGATATAAAGGAGCGGATTGAAAAAGGGATCCTGGATATAGGCCTGTTTATGGAGCCGGTGGATATTGGAAAATACGAGTTTATCCGGCTTCCGGATAAAGAGCGTTGGGGGATTTTGATCCGTTGGGATTCTCCTTTGGCAGGGAAGGATGTTGTGACGCCGGAAGACCTTTTAGGGGTGTCCCTGATTATTGGCCGCAGGGAACTGGTGCAAAATGAGCTGGCAAATTGGTTTGGCGATGTTTTTGAAAAGGCAGATATTGCGGCTAACTATAATCTGATTTTAAATGCCGCCAACATGGTGAAAAACGGTGTTGGCGCTGTAATCAGCTTTGAATTTGATATTTCTTATGATACACTGAAATTCATTCCTTTTTCTCCAACCCTTGAAACCGGGGCAGTAGTGGCCTGGAAGAAAAACCAGACTTTTTCCCAGGCAGCGGCAGCATTTATCCGGTTTATAAAAGATTCATTTTAAGCATTGAAAAGGCTTCCAGAGAAGTATTAAATTTCGCCTTTAAAAGAGAGGATTAAGACTATGCGGTTAAGTACCTTATGTTATTTGGAAAAAGATGGAAAGTATCTTATGCTCCACCGTATTTCCAAGAAAAATGATGTAAATAAAGAAAAATGGATCGGTGTAGGAGGTAAATTTGAGCCGGGGGAAGCTCCGGAAGAGTGCCTTGTGCGGGAGGTTTATGAAGAAACAGGATACCGCCTTTTAAATTACCGCTTCCGGGGCATGCTGACCTTTATTTGCGATGCTCAGGAGCCGGAGTACATTTTTTTATATACGTCCGACCGCTTTGAAGGGGAGCAGATTCCCTGCGATGAAGGCGTTTTGAAATGGGTGGATAAAAAAGATGTCCTATCTTTAAATTTGTGGGAAGGGGATAAAAAGATGTTCCAGTACCTGGAAGAAAAGATAGAGCCATTTTCTTTAAAATTGGAGTATAAAGGGAACACCCTTGCGGATCTTAAGACCTTTTAACGCTTGTATCGTTATGGGAAAAATGCTTGCGGCCTGAAAAAAGATGGTATATAATGATTAAGCATTAATAATGAAAGAATGACGGAGCGTGGAGGCATGTGCTGTGTTTCCACGCTCCGGTGCGGCTATAAGGGACGGCCAGGAAGGAGAATAGATAAAGATGAGTAAAGTGAGAACACGTTTTGCGCCCAGTCCTACAGGGCGGATGCATGTGGGAAATCTGCGCACAGCATTGTACGCTTATTTAATCGCGAAGCATGAAGGCGGCGATTTTTTGCTGCGTATTGAAGATACAGACCAGGAGCGTTATGTGGATGGAGCGGTGGATATTATTTACCGGACTCTGGAAAAGACAGGGCTTATCCATGATGAAGGCCCGGACAAGGACGGGGGCTGCGGCCCATATGTCCAGAGCCAGCGCCAGGCAGAGGGCATTTATTTAAAGTATGCCAAAATGCTTGTGGAAAAAGGCGAGGCTTATTACTGCTTTTGTGATAAGGAGCGTCTGGACTCTTTAAAGCAGGAGATCGCAGGCAAGGAAATCGTTGTGTATGATAAACATTGTCTTCATCTTTCCAAGGCGGAGGTGGAGGCAAAACTGGCGGCCGGAGTGCCTTATGTGATCCGCCAGAATAATCCTACCACAGGAACAACCACATTCCATGATGAGATTTACGGGGATATTACTGTGGATAATTCTGAACTGGACGACATGATCCTGATCAAGTCTGACGGTTATCCGACTTACAATTTCGCCAATGTGGTGGACGATTATCTTATGGGAATCACGCATGTGGTCCGGGGAAATGAATACCTTTCCTCATCTCCTAAGTATAACCGTTTATATGAGGCCTTTGGCTGGGAAGTGCCGGTGTATGTCCACTGTCCTTTGATCACAGATGAGGCGCATAAAAAGCTCAGTAAGAGAAGTGGTCATTCTTCCTATGAGGATCTGCTGGATCAGGGCTTTATTTCCGAGGCTATTGTTAATTATGTAGCACTACTTGGCTGGTGCCCTCAGGATAACCGGGAAATCTTCTCTCTGGAAGAACTGGTGGAGGCTTTTGATTATCACCATATGAGCAAGACCCCGTCCGTGTTTGATATGACCAAGCTGAAGTGGATGAACGGGGAGTACATGAAAGCCATGGATTTTGATACGTTTTATGAAATGGCTGAGCCTTATATTAAGGAAATCATTAAGAAGGATTTGGATCTGCGCAAGATCGCAGCCCTAGTAAAAACAAGGATCGAAGTATTCCCGGATATTTACGGCCATATTGATTTTTTTGAAGAACTGCCGGAATATGATGTATCTATGTATACCCACAAAAAGAGCAAGACAAACACAGAAAGTTCTTTAAATGTGCTGAAAGCCCTGGCGCCTGTGATCCAGGCTCAGGAGGATTTTTCAAATGCCGCATTATATGATATGCTTGTTGCCTTTGCCCGGGAAAATGGCTATAAAAATGCCTATGTTATGTGGCCGGTGCGCACCGCCGTGTCGGGAAAACAGATGACCCCGGGAGGAGCCACAGAGATCATGGAAATCCTTGGCAAGGAGGAATCCCTTACCCGGATCCAAAAAGGCATTGCCATGTTAGAGAAAGCTATGGACAGCCATGAGCTTTAATCCGGCACAGCAGGAAGCGATTCGTCACGTGAATGGCCCGGCCATGATCCTGGCCGGACCAGGCTCCGGAAAGACTACTGTGATTACTGAGAGAGTACGTTATCTTCTTGAAGAAGCCGGAGTTCATCCGGCTTCTGTTCTTGTGGTTACCTTTACAAAGGCGGCGGCTGTAGAGATGAAAACACGCTTCTTAAAACTGTGCCAGGGAGAGAACTTACCCGTTAGCTTTGGCACCTTTCACAGTATCTTTTTTGCCATATTAAAGGCAGCCTATAATTACAGCGCGGGAGATATTATTACGGAAAGCCGCCGGATGGATCTGTTCCGCCAGATTGTGGATGAGATGGATTTGGAGATCGATGACGCGGCAGACTTTATCCTTGGGGTTGCTGGAGAGGTAAGCCTTGTTAAGGGGGAAAATATCCGGCCGGAGCACTATTATTCGGTGAATTGTCCGGAGGATGTTTTTCGGAATATTTATGCTGCCTATAACCGGAAGCTTCGGGAAAGCCGCCAGATTGATTTTGACGATATGCTTTTGTTTACTTTGGAATTATTTCAGAATCGCAAGGACATCCTTTTGGCATGGCAGAAACGGTTTAAATATATTTTAATTGATGAGTTTCAGGATATTAACCGGGTTCAGTACGAGATCATCCGCATGCTGGCGGAGCCGGAAAATAACCTGTTTATTGTTGGTGATGACGACCAGTCCATTTACCGGTTCCGAGGCGCGAAGCCGGAGATCATGCTGGGGTTTACAAAGGATTATCCCCAGGCAAAGACCATTATCCTGGATGTCAATTATCGGTGCGCCCAGGAAATCGTGGAAAGCTCCCAGCGGGTCATAAAAAATAATAAAGCCCGGTATGAGAAAAATCTCAGGGCTTTCCATGAAGGGGGCGATCCGGTGGAGGTTAAGGTTTTCCAAAACACAGGGGAAGAGTATGATACTCTGATCAAGGAAATTTGTCAGTATCATACAAAGGAACAGAAGCCTTTGAAAAATATTGCTGTGCTTTACCGGACAAATACCGGGGCCCGTCAGCTGGTGGCCAAGCTGATGGAGTATAATGTTCCTTTTCGGATGCGGGATTCTGTACCTAATCTGTTTGAGCACTGGATCGCGAAGGATATTTTTGCCTATATTAAAGCCGCCCTGGGCCAGGGGGAGCGCAGCGACTATCTTCGGCTCATGAATCGCCCCAAACGCTACATTTCTCGACAAATGCTTTCTTCCAAAGTTTCCCTGGAAGAGGTGCGGCAGCGTTATGAGGGAAAGGAATGGGTACAGGAGCGGATCGACCGGCTGATCTATGATCTGAACAGTCTTAAGACCATGTCCCCATTTGCGGCTGTTAACTATATCCGCTACGCTGTTGGCTATGACCGTTTCCTTATGGAGTATGCCAGGGACCGGCGGCTGAAGGAGGAAGATCTTTTAGAGGTGGCCTCAGACATTCAGGACAGCGCGGCGGATCATAAAACCTATGAGGAATGGTTTGCCTACATCCGGGAATACGGGGAAAAGCTTTTGGGGCAAAGCCGCCGCAGGGAAAGAGAAACTGCGGACGGAGTGATCCTTTCTACTATGCACAGCGCCAAAGGGCTGGAGTATGACCGGGTATTTATCATTGATGCCAATGAAGGGGTGACACCCCACAAAAAGGCAGTGATGGAAGCGGATGTGGAGGAAGAGCGGCGCATGTTTTATGTGGCCATGACACGAGCCAGGAAAAAGCTGTACATCTATTTTACAAAAGAAAGATACCACAAGCCGGTTTCTATGTCCCGGTTTGTGGGAGAGATGCTGGCTGACCGTTCTCTGTTTGTAAAGGGTGCCAAAGTTATTCACAAAACCTACGGTCAGGGGACGATTATGAATATTACGGAAACGGCAGTGACCATTTTATTTGCCCGGTCCGGGGAAATGAAAACCTTAAACCTATCTTTCTGTATTTCCAACGGCCTGTTAAAGCTTTGCGGACCTAATGAGTGATCCGTTCAGTCAGATCAGGACATTTCCAGACGGACCTGCCTGATCCGGGAAGGGCATTTAGGTTGTAAATATGCTTGCATTTTCCATGCGTATCTGTTAAAGTCAATAGTGTAAGGAAGGCAATAGTTTTGGCCCTGTTTCCGGGATGGCAGTGATGCCGCCGGTGATGGGAAAATAGGCTGCTGTTCCTTTGTGGACAGTAACGAAAAATCTAAGAAATGAGAGGTAAAGTTCATGAGTGAAGATACTCGGGGCAAAGGAGCTGCCCAGGAATACGAAGATGATGAGGATGAAGCAACGGTAACATTAACCCTTGATGACGGCTCTGAGCTGGAGTGTGCTGTTTTATCCATTTTTCCGGCAGGGGAAAACCAGTATATTGCTCTGATTCCCTTAGATCAGGAAGACAGTGAGAATGGGGATGTTTATCTGTACCGTTTCCAGGAATTTGAAAACGGCGAGATCCAGCTGGATAATATTCTGGATGATGATGAATATGAGTTGGTTTCAGATGCCTTTGATGAACTTCTGGATAGTGAAGAATTTGACGAAATGTTCGGCAGCGAAGACTGAACTTAAAGGACATGTATAACCTCGGGGAGTCGGATTTTTCCGGCTCCTCTGTGTTTTTGGGGGAGATATGGGCTTTATCCTGCGGTCCGCAAACCATCCCGGAAAATGTAAGTCGGCCGGCTGAGCAGTTACTCTTTTTGGAAGGACTATATTAAAAGGAGCGGCGAATATGTTTTGTACAAATTGCGGAGCGCGCATAGATGATGATGAAAAATTCTGTACGGTATGCGGAGCGCCAGTGGAAGATAGCGTAGCACCTGGGCAAATGGAGAAAAAGGGAAAAATCGGTATACTGATCGGATGTATTGGGGCAGGCGTCGTCCTGGCATTGGGGATCGGTCTTTTTGCCGCATGGCAGTTTGGCATGTTTGGCGGAAACCATCACCGGACATCAGGCATTAACGCCGGGATTCGAGAGAGTGTTGGAGAAAACTATAGCTTAGAAAACTCAGATGAAACAGAAAGTGACGTTCGGGAAGAAACTCAGGAGACGTCTCAGGAAGAGACTCAGGAGGAAACTCAAGAGCAGACCCAGGAAACCCTGGCGGCGGATTTTGAATTTTCTGATGAAAAATGGGGTGAGCTGTCCTGCGCAGGCGCTCAGGTGATCATGTCTTATAAAACATCTCTGGATTCCGGTGAGCTTTTGGATGGTGCGGGGCTGGATGAAAGTATTTATTCGTCCCTTAATATTTCCGGTACTACGGCAGATGGTACGGCCTCGGAGGAGCTGCGTCTTTTTGCCAGTTGTGTGGAGGAAAACATGGTGATTACAGATACGGAACTGATCGTATTTAACGGAAGCGGTGTATATTCCGATGGCCTTTACCGGGTATGGTGGAGGGCGGATCAGGAAAGCCGTCTGGGTTATACCATTGCTCAGATACAAAACATCCCCCAGGCATCGCCTCAGGTCACAGGAGTTGAGGCTTCGTCTACCCTTCCCACAAATGAATGGGAAGGCAAGTACCAGGCGTCTAATATTTTAGACAGGGATCTGACAACCGCCTGGGTTGAAGGCGCTTCAGGCTATGGTATCGGAGAAAGCATACAAATTAATTTTGACAGCGTCCAGGCCCTTCACGGTCTGCGTATTGCCGGAGGCTACCGAAAGACTCAGGCTACTTACACGGAAAACGCCCGGGTGACTGCCTACAGGCTGGAATTTTCCGATGGCACAACTATGGATGTGGTCATGGGAAGCTATCCCGCAGACGGAAAGACCGGGGATTCTCCTGTAGGGGTAAACGGCTGGGAAACAGCTCTGGCTCCGGAGGGGAGAGACTGGGAGGACATATGGCCCGGGCTGGATTTTATATCATTCGGGCGTGAGGTGATGACAGATTATGTCCGGATCACCATACTTGATATAGAGGAGGGAACCGTGTACGAGGATACATGTATTACGGAGGTTGAAGTTTATTAAAAAATCCGGAAGGCAAAATACCCGGGAAATGTTAAAAAAGAACTGTCTTTTTTATGCAGTATATGCTATAATGGCTCTATAACTTTGTAAAATGATAAAAATGTGATGTGATGAAGTGATAAGAAGGCCGGAAACGGACATAAATCCGGTCCGGAAAGAGGATCGTTTTGCTTCCGTTACAGGATTGGAGTGATGAAATGAAAGAAATTTTACAAATGGCAGAGCAGATCCGTGAGCAGATCATAGCTGACCGCAGGTATCTTCATGAGCACCCGGAGATTGGTATGGATCTTCCCCAAACTTGTGCTTATGTGAAAAAACGCTTAAATGAGATGAATATTCCATGGGAGGACCGGATCCAGCCGGTGCCTGAGAAAGTAACAAGGGATTTTATAGAAGCAGGGTTTCCAAAGATGGAACGAGCGACAGGGGTTACTGCCCTGATCGGCCATGGGAAGCCCTGTATTCTTTTGCGGGCAGATATGGATGCCCTTCCCATACAGGAAGAAAATGATCTGCCTTTTGCCGCTGAAAACGGCTATGGTCATATGTGCGGCCATGACAGCCATGTGGCCATGCTTTTAGGGGCGGCAGCAATTTTAAAATCCATGGAACCTGAGCTTTGCGGGACGGTAAAGCTTCTGTTTCAGCCGGGGGAAGAAACCGGCGCCGGAGCAAGATACATGGTGGAAAACGGCGTTTTGGAAAATCCTCATGTAGATGCGGCATTAGGGATCCATATCCACGGAAACAAGCCCGAGGGGCAGGTGACCTACAGTAAGGGAGTCAATTCCGCATCCCTGGATACGTTTATTGTAAAAATCATGGGTAAAGGGGGACACAGCTCCGCGCCCCATGAATGTGTGGATCCTCTGATGATCATGAACCAGCTTTATCAGGCAGTGAATCTGCTGGCTGCCAGGGAAGTGGATCCGGAGGCTATGGTGGCCCTGACCTGCGGTGTGGCCAAAGGGGGAACGGCAGTGAATATTATCCCGGATACAGCCCAGCTCCATATAGGAGTGAGGACGTTGGACGTTAAGTCAAGAAATCACCTCCTTCTGCGGATTCCTGAGATCATTGACACTTATGTGAAGGCATGGCGGGGCTATTATGAGTTGACTTGTTTTCATACGCCAAATACATACAGCAACAGTGACTTTTGCGATGCCCTCCTCCCTTATATTCAGGAAATGGTCGGCGCGGAAAATGTAACCGTGACGCCGCCCATGAAAGCAACGGAGGATTTTGGCTATATTACAGAGCAGGTACCGGGCATGTATTTAAGCCTGGGGGATGGGGAAACGGCCTGGGCGCCGATGCATAATCCTCGGATGATGTTAAAAGAAAAGGCCTTTGCCAAAGGGGCGGCCATCTACGCCAACTGCGCCGTGGAGTGGTTAAAGCGCCAGGCGGAAAACGGACAAGGAGGAAATGAACATGAGTGAGACAAAAACAAAAAAGGGCTTTAAGCTGCCCCATGTGTATATTATCCTTTTATTTATGATGCTTCTGGTGGTGATTCTGTCCTGGGTCGTGCCCAGCGGAGCCTATGAGCGGGTATTGGATGAGACAACTGGGCGGGAGATCATTGATCCGGATAATTTTTCTTATGTGGAACAAACAGCGCCCATTACTTTTATGAATTTCTTTGAAGCCATATATAACGGCTTTGTCAGCGGCGCCAGCATTATGGGGACTTTGTTTATCTGTTCCGGCATTATTTACATCCTGGAGGTAAGCGGAGCCTTTAGCGCGGGCATACAGAATATCCTAAAATATATGAAGGGCAAAGAGTTTTCAGTTGTAGTAATTTTTTACACAATTTTTGTGATTTTTGGCGTCCTTGGCTACGGTGAAGCTGCCTATCCCTTTTATCCTTTGGCGGTGACTATCGGCCTTGCTCTGGGGTATGACCGGGTGGTAGGTACAGGCATGGCTATTGTAGGAAGCACCGTGGGATTTACCTGCGGTCTGATGAATATGTTCACGACCGGCGTGGCCCAGCAGCTTGTAGGGCTGCCGCTGTTTTCCGGTATGGGGATGCGGGCCGTGGGCCTGGTAGTGTTTTATGTGATCGGATTTTTGGGACTGTTCTTTTATTGCCGGAAAATCCGTAAAAACCCGGAAAAAAGTATTGTAAAAGAGGAATATCTTCATCAGAAAGCAGAGGATTTCCAGGGAAATGAACAGGCCATGACCATTCCCCGGATCCTGGGGCTGTTAAGCTTTGTCGCAGTGATCATTATCCAGGGCGTAGGCGCCGTAGGTTTTGGCTGGTCCTTCTCTCAGATCGCGGCCCTTTATGTCATCTTTGGCTGCGTTCTGGCAGTGATCTTTCGTATCGGTCCAAGCCGTGTGTGCAATATTTTCATCCAGGGGGCAACCCGGGTTTTTGGGGCAGCCTTTGCCATCGGTCTGGCCAATGCTGTGGTGACTTTAATGGACCAGGCCCAGATCCTGGACACCCTTGTCCATTATATGTCAGACTTTCTGAATGGAAAGAGTGTTATTTTAACATTGCTCATTATTTATATTTTTGTGACCATTTTTAATTTTTTTGTCGTGTCCGGAAGCGGAAAAGCGGTTATTGTTATGCCTATCCTTCAGCCGCTGGGCGGGATCTTAAATATTAATCAGCAGGTCCTTGTGCTGGCCTATCAGTATGGAGATGGCATTACTAACAGTTTCTGGCCTGGAAGCGCCATGGTGGCTCTGTCTATGTGCGGCCTGGGCTACGGGGAATGGATCCGCTTTTGCTGGAAGATTTATACGTCCATGATCGTTGCTGCGTTTTTCTTGATCATTATTGCCAACGGAATCGGCTACGGCCCGTTTTGATGTTGATGACAGTAACCGGAAATAGCGTGTGTTTCCGGTGTAAAATACAGAGGTGAAGAAGCATGAAAGCAATGGATATTTTGTATAAGCTGGTCCAGGTGCGCAGCGATACAGGCTCAGCCCTGGAAAAGGTTCTGGGAGAAAAAATATATGAAATGATCCGGGAATCGGTTTTTTTCAGTAAAAATCCCAGCCTATGCGGTATGGATACGTTTGGGGATTTTTTGGGACGCCCGGTAGTATGGGCCTTAAGGCCTGGAAAAACAAAAAAGACAGTTCTTTTGTCCGGTCATTATGACGCAGTGGAAATTGAAAGCTACGGCCCATTTAAGGACTACGCCACAGACCCGGATACATTAAAGGAAAAAATGCAGCAGGAAGAGCTGGAGAAGGACGGGGAAAAGGATCGTGACTTTTTGGCAGATCTTTATGATGACCAGTGGATGTTTGGCCGGGGCTGCGCGGATATGAAAGGCGGCCTGGCGGTAGCCATGGAGATCCTTTTGGAAGAGGAAATGCCGGAAAATACCCTTTTGTTTGTGGCAGTCCATGATGAGGAAAATATTTCTGCCGGGATGCGGTATGCCATGCCCCTGATCTGCCGCCTACAAAAAGAATATGACCTGGATTTTCGCCTGTGCCTTATCGGGGAGCCTCAGGTGAATGATCCTAAAACATCAGCCCATGTAAATATGTATGCTGGCGGCGCAGGAAAGGTGCTTCCTCTGATCCTGGCCAAAGGCTGCCTGTCCCACAGCGCCCAGTCCATGGAAGGCTTAAACGCTTCCTATATGATTTCGGAGGTTGTCCGGGAAATTGAAATGAACACAGATTACATTTCTCAGGACTACGGTATTACCGTCCAGCCCCCTACAGTGCTGTGGCAGCGGGATCTGAAAACCACCTATGATGTGTCCCTGGTGGAATATGGGGCAGCGGCCATGAATGTTTTGTTTTTAGAGAGCATTTCCCCGGATCAGCTTATGGAAAAGGTGGAGGCATCCTGCAAAACCGCTATGGAACGGGTTTCTGAACGGTATGCCCGGGCATTTTTAAAAGCAGCGGCCATGGGTGCTGTGGATGAAAAACTGTTTAAAGACTTTCATCCTCAGGTGCTGCGTCTGGAACAGGTGATCGCTATGGTCCGGGAGCGGGAGAAAGACTTTGACAAGTCTCAGAAGGCATTTAATGATGGGCTGGCCTTAAAGATCCAAAAAGGGGAAATGACTCTGATCTCCGCCAGCGTGGCCTATATGCACCATATGGTGGAACAAAGCGGCATAAAGGATCCGGTCGTTGTCATCGGCATTGCTCCGCCTTACTATCCGGCAGTGACCAGCTGCCGCTTAAAAGACGGCCTTGGCAATTTGGAAAGTCTTTACGAACAGGCGGCGGCCAAAAATGGTCTGACGGGGAGCATAGCCCCATACTTTGCCGGAATGGGGGACATTAGCTATATGATGTGTTCAGACGCAAAAAGCCAGCGTCGGCTTATGAATAATCTGACCCTGCCGACAAGTATTTATGATATTCCATTTGAAGATATTCAGGCTTTGTCCATGCCTTCCTTCTGGATGGGACCAAGATCTAAAAATCTCCATCAGTGGAAGGAGCGGGTGTACAAGCCGGATATTGAAAAACTGCTTCCGTCTATGATGCGCTATCTGATTAAAAACATTTAATAAAGAGGTGTTGTTATGAGTTTTACGATGCCGGAATATAAGGAACCGGATTTTCAACAGGAATTTTTAAAAAATGCGCCGGATGCTGTGATGGTGCCGGTGGAAAAGGATTTTGTGGCGCCGGATAATTATCATGCCACAACCATTTTTCCCGAATATTTTAAGGTGAATGGCCAATGGATTTTGGCCAAGGAAAGCCGCATGGACTGTGTGGCTGTATACGACCGGGGCGTGATCCGGGTGGTAGAGTTTCGGAATCTGAAAAAAGGAGATCTGGTCTTTGTGGGACGCAGCGAGGATGCCAGTGAGGGAATTTATGTCTATCCCTACGGCTTTGAGAGGGGCAAAGAACAGGAAAATAAGGATACCTTTGCCTTTCGGGTGCTTCGGTCCAGAGAGACAGCCTATTCCAAGGACTATGATGAATTATATGAGCTGTTAAAATATGAAAAGACCCATGGCGGCAATATTTTGTGGGTCATGGGGCCGGCCTGCGCTTTTGATGCGGATTCGAGAAATGCCTTTGCCGCGTTAGTGCGGGCAGGTTATGTTCAGGGGCTTATGGCGGGAAATGCCCTGGCTACCCATGATCTGGAGGCAGCTTATCTGCGCACAGCCCTGGGCCAGGACGTTTACACCCAGGAGAGTATGCCTAACGGCCACTATAATCACATAGACACCCTGAACAAAGTGCGGGGCTGCGGTTCCATTGAAAATTTTGTCAATGAAGGCTATGCCCAAAACGGTATTATGTATGAGTGCGTAAAAAATAAAGTTCCCTTTGTTTTAGTGGGATCGATCCGGGACGACGGGCCATTGCCGGAAGTGTACGGAAATGTTTACGAAGGCCAGAACGCCATGCGGGATCTGGTGCGGAAGGCCACTACGGTCATCTGCATGGCCTCAGCCCTTCACACCATTGCCACAGGAAACATGACCCCATCTTTCCGGGAGGTGGATGGAAAGATCCGTCCTTTGTACTTTTTCTCTGTAGATATTTCAGAATTTGCCGTAAACAAGCTGAGAGACCGGGGCAGCCTGTCGGTCAAGACCTTTGTGACCAATGTTCAGGATTTTATCGTCCATGTGCGCAACGGCCTGGATCTTGGGGAATAATGGCCCCGTTCACCTTATAGACAGTCATAATAATGGTTTACTCTATGAACAGTTACGGTCCTGCTATGCAGGGCCGTTTTTATATGTTAAAATGTATGTGATGCCAGGGAGCACGAAGTGCGGAGAAATCCGTGGCATCATGGGGGCAAAATATCTTTTGCCCAAACATCCATCTACAAATTAACTTTAAAGGAGGCCGGACAGTCATGAGAAAGGAAGCGTCTTTAGACCTGTGGCGTGAGCTTTATCAGGTTACAGATGAGATAAAAAAAGCAAAACCATGGGAAGTTCTTTTTGATACAGAGCTTTTATGCATCCAGCCAAAGGATGAAGAGGAGCCCATATTTGTCAGTATCATGGGCCGGGCCGGACAGTGTTTTGGTTATGGAGTCTATGAAGGTATGGCCGGGCTGGCGGATTTTGATATGATCGCCACAGCGGATGAAAGTGGTTTGCCCAACGATTATGTTATGTTTGAACAAAATTCACTGTGCTGTTTTTGGGGTAATCGGGAAGATGTGCCGCCAATGCAGAAGAAAAATATTACAGCCCTTGGACTTAAGTACCGGGGACGGGGCCAGTGGCCTTATTTTGAGTCCTATAAGCGCAGATATATTCCCTATACTCCCGATGAACGGGAGGTGAATCTGCTGATTCTTGCAGGCCGCCAGATCCTGGTTCTTGTGGAGGAGATGCTTGCGGGGACTTTGCGGGCGAATTTTGACGCAGGGGATGCCCTGTGGCGGATCTGGGATAAGGAATCCGGGGAATGGCACAGTGATGTGGCGCCTCTGCCCTATAAACAGAAAGAATACCCCATGCTGGATCTTCAGGACGAGGTGCTTAAAAAGCGCCTTCAGCGCCAGCCCATGATCGACACCTGCGTGATTCTGGAATTTGCCTATTTAAATGCCCCAGTAAAGGATGATAAGGAGGACCGTCCGGTGAATCCTCTTGTCTTCGTGGCAGTGGATGAAGATGAGGATATGATCATTTCCATGAATCTTTTAAGCAGCGGTGAAAAAGAGGCAGATGTTGCCTTGGGCTTTTTTGTTAATTATGTCCTTCAGTATGGCCGTCCGGCGGCGATCCGTGCGCGCAATCCCTGGATACTTACTGCCCTGGAAAAAATGTGCGATGACTGTGATGTGGAAATGTATGAGGGGGATATGGAGCTTATTGATATGCTGATCGGGGATCTGAGAGAGCGGATGCGGTAAATGGATCCGTTTGGCTGTGGGTCATATCCTGCCGTAATCTGCCGGTAAAAAAGATATGAAATTTTTTCGGGAAGTGATAGAAAATGCATGACAGATTAACAGAAAACGATATAAAACGTCTCCAGGAGGAGATTGACTACCGGAAGCTTGTGGTACGTAAAGATGCTATCGCTGCGGTAAAGGAAGCCCGGGAACAGGGAGATTTAAGCGAGAACTTTGAATATTACGCGGCAAAAAGGGATAAAAATAAAAATGAGAGCCGTATCCGGTATCTGGAGCGGATGATCAAAACTGCCCAGGTCATCTCTGATGATTCTAAAGCCGATGAGGTGGGCCTGAATAATACAGTAACCCTGCTTTTTGAGGACGAAGGAGCATGTGAGACTTACAAGATCGTCACCACCATCCGGGAAAATTCCCTGGAAGGACGTATCAGCAATGAATCCCCTATAGGAAAGGCCATTATGGGCCATAAGGCGGGAGATCGGGTATTTGTAAAGGTTAATGATAAGTTTGGCTATTATGTGGTGATCCAGTCCATAGAAAATACTGTAGATGACGGCAGTGACAGGATTCGCAGCTTTTAGTATAAAAATAGTTCCATATCTGTAAAAAAAATGGTAGAATATTGGTAACAACTCAGGGCGGCGGGAAAAAGCGGCCAAGAAGGAGGCAACCCCGCAAGGGGATACCTATATGGCCTAAGAGTTCAGGCCAAGAAGGAGGAAA
>CAZMGH010000014.1:0-26194 GCA_964565805.1 uncultured Lachnospiraceae bacterium | reverse complement strand
TGGCCTAAGAGTTCAGGCCAAGAAGGAGGAAACTATGGGAAAGAGAAATGATATTCACAAAGTATTGATTATTGGTTCCGGCCCTATCATCATCGGTCAGGCGTGTGAGTTTGACTATTCAGGAACTCAGGCATGTAAGGCTCTGCGTCAGATGGGCTATGAGATCGTGCTGGTAAATTCAAATCCCGCAACGATCATGACGGACCCGGGAGTAGCTGATGTGACTTACATTGAGCCTTTAAATGTTCACCGGCTGGAGCAGATTATTGAAAAAGAAAGACCGGATGCGGTCCTGCCAAACCTGGGCGGACAGTCCGGACTGAATCTGTGCTCGGAGCTGGCAGAAAAGGGAATCTTAGGCAAATATAACGTAAAGGTCATAGGCGTTCAGATCGACGCCATTCAAAGAGGCGAAGATCGTATTGAATTTAAAAAAACCATGGAGCGTCTGGGGATTGAGATGGCCCGCAGTGAAGTGGCATATTCAGTTGAAGAGGCGCTTGCCATTGCCGATGGGCTGGGTTATCCGGTGGTCCTCCGGCCGGCCTATACGATGGGCGGCGCCGGGGGCGGACTTGTCTATAATTCTGAAGAATTAAAGACCGTTTGTGCCCGGGGACTTGCAGCCAGCCTTGTAGGCCAGGTCCTTGTAGAGGAATCTGTCCTTGGCTGGGAAGAGCTTGAGCTGGAGGTTGTCCGTGACGCCAAGGGAAATATGATCACAGTATGTTTTATTGAAAATATCGATCCGTTAGGAGTACACACCGGGGATTCTTTCTGTTCAGCTCCTATGCTCACGATTCCTGAGAAGGTTCAGAAGGAACTCCAGCGTCAGGCATACAAGATCGTTAACGAGGTTCGGGTGATTGGCGGTACGAACGTACAGTTCGCCCGCAATACACAAGACGGCCGTATCATTGTTATTGAAATTAATCCGAGAACATCCCGTTCCTCCGCGCTGGCATCCAAAGCCACCGGTTTCCCTATTGCCTTTGTTTCTGCCATGCTGGCCAGCGGCCTGACTCTGGATGAGATCCCATGCGGCAAGTATGGAACGTTGGATAAATATGTACCTGACGGTGATTATGTTGTAATCAAGTTTGCCCGGTGGGCCTTTGAAAAGTTTAAAGGCGTAGAAGATAAGCTGGGCACTCAGATGCGGGCTGTAGGTGAAGTTATGAGCATTGGAAAGACCTACAAGGAAGCCTTCCAGAAGGCGATCCGCAGTCTGGAAAACGGACAGTACGGTCTTGGCTTTGCAAGGGATTTTCACGAAAAGTCCAAAGAAGAGCTGTTGAAGATGCTTTATTTCCCAACAAGCCAGCGTCAGTTTATTATGTATGAGGCATTAAGAAAGGGCGCCTCTATTGATGAGCTTTATGAACGGACTAAGATCAAGCCTTACTTTATTGAGCAGATGCGGGAGCTTGTGGAAGAGGAGGAAATGCTTCTGGGCAATAAGGGCCAGGTTCCGGCGCCAGGGGTTCTGCGCCAGGCAAAACTGGATGGCTTCTCAGATAAGTATTTAAGCCAGATCCTTGAGGTTCCTGAAGATGATATTCGCAAAGCCCGTTTGGAAGAGGGCATTGAGGAAGCATGGGAAGGCGTTCATGTCAGCGGGACCCAGGATAAGAATTACTATTATTCTACTTACCATGTAAAGGATAAAAGCGTTGCCAGCGAAAATAAAAACAAGATCATGATCCTTGGCGGCGGTCCAAACCGTATCGGACAGGGTATTGAGTTTGACTACTGCTGCGTACATTGCGCTCTGGCATTAAAGAAACTGGGCTTTGAGACGATCATTGTCAATTGTAATCCGGAAACGGTTTCTACAGACTATGATACATCTGATAAACTCTATTTCGAGCCTCTTACATTGGAAGATGTATTAAGTATTTATAAGAAAGAAAAGCCTCTTGGCGTTATCGCTCAATTTGGCGGGCAAACGCCGTTGAACCTGGCTGCGCAGCTGGAAAAGAACGGCGTGAAGATCCTTGGAACATCTCCGGCAGTCATCGATCTGGCAGAAGACAGGGATCATTTCCGGGCAATGATGGACAAGCTGGGTATTCCTATGCCTGAGTCCGGAATGGCTGTAACTATTGATGATGCCCTTAAGATTGCCGATGAGATCGGCTATCCGGTCATGGTGCGTCCGTCCTACGTACTTGGAGGCCGGGGCATGGAAGTGGTTTATGATCCGGAAAGCATGAAGTCTTACATGGCAGCAGCCGTAGGCGTGACGCCGGACCGCCCGATCCTTATTGACCGTTTCCTTCAGCATGCGACGGAGTGTGAAGCGGATGCCATCAGCGATGGCGATCATGCTTTTGTGCCTGCGGTTATGGAACATATTGAGCTAGCTGGTGTACATTCCGGAGATTCCGCATGTATTATCCCGTCTCAGAATATTTCCAAAGAAAATCTTGAGACGATTAAGGAGTATACAAAGAAGATCGCAGTGGAAATGAACGTGCGCGGTCTGATGAATATGCAGTATGCTATTGAAAATGGAAAGGTTTATGTTCTTGAGGCAAATCCAAGAGCTTCTCGCACAGTGCCATTAGTTTCCAAGGTGTGCAATATTTCTATGGTTCCTCTGGCAACAGAAATCATTACTATGGAATTTACCGGCAAGGAGTCGCCGTTAAAGGATATGAAAGAAAAGAAGATCCCTCACTATGGCGTTAAGGAAGCGGTATTCCCATTTAACATGTTCCCAGAGGTAGACCCTCTCCTTGGACCTGAAATGCGTTCCACCGGCGAGGTCTTGGGCCTGGCTGATAATATGGGCGAAGCTTTCTACAAGGCTCAGGAGGCTACACAGACTCGCCTGCCGTTGAACGGAACTGTGCTGATCAGTGTCAGCAACCGGGATAAAAATGATGTACTTGCGGTGGCTAAGCAGTTTAAAAAGGCTGGATTTAAGATCGTATCCACAAAGTATACTCAGGAATATCTGGCAGAACATGGCATTAAAGCAGAGCGGGTCAATAAGATTTCCGAAGGACGTCCGAATGTATATGATCTGATCACCAACAGAGAAGTGAACCTTGTTGTTAACACACCAAAGAGTAATGATGTCGGTCCGGATGACAGCTATGTGCGCAAAGCATGTATTAAGAGCAGGGTGCCTTATATGACAACGATGGCTGCCGCGCTGGCTACTGCCAACGGTATCCTTACTGTTAAAGGTGAAAAGAAAGTTGGCGTAATGTCCTTACAGGAACGCCACAGTCATATTAAATAAAACTTGAGTGAAAGGGTGTGTTCCTCGGGAAAAACAAAACCGGGAACACGCCCTTTTTATTATTGTGTCACGGTTTATTTTCATGTACAATATAAGAAGTACATCAGGAAGGAGGACTGTAACCGCTCAGCTTGCCCATTTGCCGGGCAGACTGTAAGAATGTGTTGCGGGAGGCCATTATGGAACAGTTTTTTGCAGACCTGGACGATGCCCTGAAGGGCGGCAGAAGCTTTATATTGGCAGGGATCATTTCCAGTAAGGGTTCGGCGCCCAGAAGTAGCGGAGCAAAAATGGCAGTTTTTGAAAATGGTGAAACTGTCGGCACCATTGGCGGAGGCGCTGTAGAGTATGCCGGTATCCGGGCCGCTTTAGATGGATTTGGAGACCGGGCCTCCTGGAGCCGGACATTTTCTTTAACCGAAGACGGGGAAAATGCCTTGAATATGGCCTGCGGCGGCCAGGTGGAGGTTAGTTTTATATTTATAGATCCAAAGGATGCCGGGGTCAGAGATTTGTTTGGTCAGATCCGGGATGGTTTTCGCCTGAATTTAGACCTGTGGCTTGTGACGAAATATGTTCATGGGGCAGCGGAGGATCTTGGCCTTTATGATCCGGTTCATGGACTTCGATTTTTCATGGGAGAGGGAAAGGTTTCACAGGGGCTTAAGGCGCGGCTTTTTAAAAGCACGCCGGTAAGAATTGAAGATGTCAGTACCATGGAAAGGGAAAGCGCGTTGGAGGGCGAAAGCTTTCCGGGGAAGGAGAACTCCCCGGAAGACTCAATATGGCTGTCAGAGCCGTTAAATGATTCCGGGTATACCTATATTTTCGGCGGCGGACATGTAGCTCAGGCCCTTGTGCCGGTGATCCGGGCAGTGGATTTTAAACCGGTAATTTATGAGGATCGGGAGGAATTTTGCCGGGAGGAGCTTTTTCCGGATGCCCATCATGTGATCCTGGGGGATTTTGAACAGGTATCCCGAAATGTCTCTATTACTGAAAAGGATTATGTAGTGATCATGACCCGGGGCCATGCCTATGATTATCAGGTACTTACCCAGGTTTTAAAAAGTCCCGCGGCATATATCGGTGTTATGGGAAGCCGGAATAAGATCGACCGAACAAAAGAGCGGCTTTTTGCGGAAGGCTTTGGGGAAGATGCTCTTGCCCGGATCCATTGGCCCATCGGTCTTCCGATTAAAGCCCAGACCCCCGGGGAGATCGGGGTAAGCGTAGCCGCCCAGCTGATCGCTTTTAGGGCAGAGCTTCGGGAACAGTCTGCTATGTCCGGAGATATGGGATACACAAAGGATTATCCCGCCTATTGCCTGAAATTTCACTAGGAGGTGTGTCTATGATCTGGATTTTATTAGCCGCAGCAGTGGCAGCAGGGGATTTGCGGATCAAGAAGTGGATCCGGGAGCATAAAGAAATCAATTCCAGGGCGCCAGTTGCCGGTGGAAGGATCATTATAACAAAATATTATAATACAGGAGCAATGCTGGGAATTTTAAAAAATAAGGCCAGGCTTCTTTCCGGCGCAACGCTTCTGGCTCTGGGGATCATTATCGGACTGCTTTTATCCCTTTTAGGCCGCCGGGGCGACCATGTGATGAAACTTGGGCTGTCTCTTCTTCTTGGAGGCGCTGCCAGCAATGCTTTTGAGCGGGTGGCCTATGGAAAGGTGACGGATTATTTTCGTATTTCTATTGGCAGCAAAAAACTGGAAAAGGTGATCTTTAATCTAGGAGACTTCTGTATTTTTGTCGGCTGCGCAATAATGGCTGTGGGAAGCTTATTCAAAAAATAGCAGGTAACCGTTGCTGCCGTTCACTTCTGTGGAAAGCAGCAACGGTTGCCTATTTTTACAAAAATTTTGTGAATTTAGTAGACTTAAATGAATTTTTAGGATATATTAATTAAGTATGGATAACTCTATCCAAAAACAATGAAATCCCCTACGGGGATACCCCCATGCCGTGAAAGACACGGCAAAAACGATGAAATCCCCTACGGGGATACCCTTATGCCGTGAAGGACACGGCAAAAACGATGAAAGGAGGAAAGCTGTGGACAATAAACAGGATGATAAAAAGAATCGGAATATAATCAACTGGGTGATCATAGGTGTGATCGCGCTGATCGTTATGTTATTTTTCAATTATTTATCCGCGCAGCTGCAAGAAAGTCGGCGGCAGGAAATAACATATAATCAATTCCTTGAATGGCTGGAGAATGACGAGATCCGGGAGGTTCTCGTTAAAAATGACGGGACGATTGAATTTACCCGAAGTGACGAGGATTATATTCTTGGTATGACCTATTATACAGGGGCCATGACGGATCTGAACCTGACGGATCGTCTGGTGGATGCGGGGATTGATTTTAAGAGAGAAATCCAGCAGTCCAGCAGTACGCTGATGACGATCCTTTTGTACTATATTCTGCCTCTTGTTGTGATTTATGTGGTTATGGTCTTTGTATTCAAAGCCATGTCCAAGGGCGGCGGCGTTATGGGCGTAGGCAAGAGCACAGCCAAGGTTTATGTTCAGAAACAGACGGGTGTAACATTTAAGGATGTGGCCGGTCAGGAAGAAGCTAAGGAATCCTTGAGAGAAATCGTAGACTTCCTCCATAATCCTGAAAAATATACAAGTATTGGCGCAAAGCTTCCAAAAGGGGCCCTGCTTGTAGGCCCTCCGGGAACCGGTAAAACATTGCTGGCAAGAGCTGTGGCCGGTGAGGCCAATGTTCCTTTCTACTCTTTGTCCGGTTCGGACTTTGTGGAAATGTTCGTAGGTGTAGGCGCCTCCCGTGTCCGGGATCTGTTTAAGCAGGCTCAGCAGTCCGCTCCATGTATCATCTTCATTGATGAGCTGGATGCCATTGGTAAGAGCCGTGATTCCAGATACGGCGGCAATGACGAACGGGAGCAGACATTAAATCAGCTCCTGTCTGAGATGGACGGCTTTGACGGTTCCAAGGGGATCATTATTCTGGCGGCTACCAACCGTCCGGAGATCCTGGATAAGGCTCTTTTGCGTCCGGGACGTTTTGATCGGCGGATCATTGTGGAAAAGCCGGATTTAAAGGGACGTATCGACACTTTGAAGGTTCATGCCAGAAATGTGCGTATGGATGAGACTGTAGACTTTCATGAGATCGCCCTGGCAACCAGCGGAGCCGTGGGGTCAGACCTGGCCAACATTATTAATGAAGCGGCATTAAATGCTGTAAAACATCACCGTCAGGCTGTATCCCAGAAGGATCTGTTTGAATCTGTGGAAGTGGTTATTGCCGGTAAGGAGAAAAAGGACAGGGTGCTCAGCGAAAAAGAGCGCAAGATCGTATCCTACCACGAAGTTGGCCATGCCTTGTGCGCGGCTCTTCAGAAAAATACAGAGCCGGTGCAGAAGATTACCATTGTTCCAAGAACCATGGGCGCTTTAGGTTATACCATGCAGGTGCCTGAAGAAGAAAAGTATCTGATGTCCCAGAAGGAAATCGAGGAAGAACTGGTTGTCCTTTACGGCGGCCGCGCGGCAGAGTATGTGCGGTTTGATTCTGTCACTACCGGAGCTTCCAATGATATTGAAAGAGCAACGGCTTTGGCTCGCGCCATGGTGACTCAGTACGGTATGTCTGAGCGTTTCGGACTTATGGGCCTGGAATCCATTGAAAACCGGTACCTGGACGGGCGTGCTGTATTAAACTGCGGCGATGCCACTGCCGGGCAGATTGACGAAGAGGTTATGAAGATCCTGAAGGTGGCCTATGAAAAGGCAGTAAGCCTTTTAAAGGATAACCTGGACGTTTTGGATAAGATCAGCGCTTACCTTATTGAAAATGAAACCATTACCGGGAAGGAATTTATGCACATCTTTAACCAGGTGCGGGGAATTTCTGAAGACGGGGAAGCGGACACAAAGCCGGAAGGTCGGAGCCAGGCGCCATCGGATCCCTATCCGTCTCCGGAAAACCGGGATCAGGGCCCTGGGGAAACTATGGGAACAGATCCGGTCTTTAAAGTGTCTATGCCTCCCGGTTCTCAAGGGCAGGGACATAAACCGGTGACGCCTTTGTCTGAGGAAAATGTCTGGCCTCCAGTAAGGCGCCCGGATGATTCCCGGGAGGAACAGAGCGGCGATGGTGCTCAAAAGAACGTTCCTGCTTCAGATGAGCCTCAGGATACAAAAGAAGGCAAAGATTATTCCGGCTCTGCCGGTTCCCTTAAGGACTGATTTTAAATTTCCCTGTTTCGGGAAGTAAAGATGGATTTTACGGAAACCTGATGAGATGTCCGTGTCTCATCAGGTTTCCCTGTTTATCCTGCTTTTATGGAGGAAAGTGAGAACATGTTTGATCTTGAAGAAGAGCTTAAAAAGCTGCCGGCCCGTCCCGGCGTTTACATTATGCATGACAGTCATGATGATATTATTTATGTAGGGAAAGCCATCAGCCTGAAAAACCGGGTGCGCCAGTATTTCCAGAGCAGCAGGAATCTGTCCCCGAAGATTGCCAGCATGGTGCCAAAGATCGCAAGGTTTGAGTATATTGTTACAGATTCTGAGCTGGAGGCATTGGTACTGGAATGTAATCTTATTAAGGAGCACCGACCTAAGTATAATACGATGCTGAAGGATGATAAGACGTATCCTTATATAAAAGTTACTGTTAATGAGCCTTATCCCAGGATCATTATGACACGGAAAATGAAAAAAGACGGTGGAAAGTATTTTGGACCCTATACCAGCAGCCAGGCAGTAAGGGATACGATTGATCTTTTGCGGAAAATTTATAAGATCCGCAGCTGCAGCCGGTCTCTGCCAAAAGAGATTGGAAAGGGGAGGCCCTGTCTGTACCACCATATGGGCCAGTGCGAGGCCCCCTGCCAGGACTATATTTCTAAAGAAAAATACCGGGAAAACATTGCCGGGGCGTTAAGCTTTTTATCCGGAAATTACAAAGCTGTGGCGCAAATGCTCCAGGATAAAATGCAGGAGGCCTCAGATGCGATGGCGTTTGAAAAAGCTATTGAATACCGGGATCTTTTAAACAGTGTCCATCAGATCGCCCAGAAGCAGAAGATCACCAGTTCCCAGATGGATGACCGGGATGTGATCGCTTACGCCAAGGCCGGGAATGAGGCAGTGGTCCAGGTATTTTTCATCCGGGGCGGAAAACTGATCGGGCGGGATCATTTTTATCTTACCGGCGTGGAAAATGATTCTCACAGTGAGATCCTTACAGCCTTTGTAAAGCAGTTTTATGCCGGTTCTCCCTTTATCCCAGGAAACCTTCTTGTCCAGGATGAAATCCTGGAAGCAGATGTGATCACCCAGTGGCTGTCTGCCCGCCGGGGCCAGAAGGTGACCATCACCGTGCCTAAAAAGGGGCAGAAAGAGCGCCTGGTAGAACTGGCAGCCCAAAATGCCAGCATGGTGCTTCAAAAAGACAGTGAAAAGATCAAAAGAGAAGAAGCCCGTACCATCGGGGCTGTTCGGGATATTGGCAAAGCTTTGAACATTCCGTCCATCCACCGGATCGAGGCATTTGATATTTCCAATATCAGCGGCTATGAAAATGTAGGCTCCATGATCGTATACGAGGACGGGAAACCTAAGAAAAATGCTTACCGGAAGTTTAAGATCAAGTGGTTTAAAGGCCAGGATGATTACCAGTCCATGGAGGAAGTGCTTACCCGCCGGTTTACCCATGGCCTTAAGGAGCAGCAGGAACTTATGGAAAAGGGCATGTCACCAGCTATGGGAAGCTTTTCCGACTTCCCGGATCTGCTTATGATGGACGGGGGCAAAGGCCAGGTAAATGTGGCTTTGAGGGTGTTGGATTCCCTTCACCTGGATATTCCAGTGTGCGGCATGGTCAAGGACGATCATCATAATACCCGGGGACTGTATTATAATAATGTGGAGATCCCCATCAGCCGTACATCGGAAATGTTTAAGCTGATCACCCGGATCCAGGATGAGGCCCACCGGTTTGCTATTGAGTATCACCGGAGTCTGCGGCAAAAAGGTCAGGTTCATTCCGTGCTGGACGATATTGAAGGCATCGGTCCGGCCCGGCGAAAGGCCCTTATGCGTCACTTTAAGGAGATCGAGGCCATCCAGAATGCCAGTGTGGAGGAGCTGGCGGCCATTGATTCCATGAACATGGGAGCGGCACAGAAGGTTTATGACTTTTTTCATTGATGTCCTTTATTAAGTGTGATAGAATAAGGCTGAACGCCATGACGGAGAGATTGATCTTGGGAGCTGTTGTCAGACAAATACGGACAATGGAAAAACCTCCGGAAAGTTGGAAAATTTACCAGAAAGGGGTATTTTATGTTTGAAAAGGGGAAAGGAAATTATAGTGTAAAGCTGAGCAAGATCATTGAAACCATGGGGCTTACCAACCTGAATCCCAATATTAATACAAATAAGATCCTGATCAAGCAGACGGATATTAACCGCCCGGCGCTTCAGCTGGCCGGATTTTACGATTTCTTTGACAACAACCGTGTCCAGGTGATTGGAAATGTAGAGTATTCTTATATAAATCAGGTATATGAGGATAAAGGCGTGGCCAGTGTGGAACGGATGTTCCAGATTGGAGTGCCCTGCCTGATCTTTTGCCGGAACAACCGGCCATGTGACGGAATCATTGAACTGGGAGACAAGTATGGGATTCCGGTGCTCCTGACTGATATGGGCACATCCTATTTTCTGGCAAAGGCGATGCATGCCCTCAACGAGGAACTGGCGCCAAGAATTTCCATCCACGGCGTTTTAGTAGATGTTTACGGTGAAGGCGTGCTGATCATCGGTGAAAGCGGCATTGGTAAAAGCGAGGCCGCCCTGGAGCTGATCAAGCGGGGGCACCGTCTTGTGTCCGATGATGTGGTGGAGATTAAAAAGATCGGGGAGGATTCCCTGGTAGGAACAGCTCCGGACATTACCCGGTATTTTATTGAGCTGAGAGGTATCGGAATTGTCGACGTAAAGACGCTGTTTGGCGTTGAAAGCGTTAAGGAAACCCAGACCATTAATCTGGTGATCAAGCTGGAAGAGTGGGACAGAGATCGGGAGTACGACCGTCTTGGTATGGAAGAGCAGTATACCGAATTCCTGGGTCATAAGGTAGTATGCCATTCTATTCCTATCCGGCCGGGACGGAACCTGGCTATTATCGTAGAATCTGCCGCGGTGAATTACCGTCAGAAGAAGATGGGCTATAACGCTGCCCATGAGCTGTACCGCCGTGTTACAGGCAATCTTCAGAAGAAGAGAGCTGAAAGCGAAAGCAGTGAGGAAGAATGATTATTTTAATTTAAGGAGGATATAGACCATGTCTAAGATTTGTTTTGGTATTGATATTGGGGGAACGACAGTAAAGATCGGTGTTCTTTCTCTGGAGGGACAGCTTCTTGATAAGTGGGAGATTCCTACCCGCACAGAGGAAGGAGGAAAGTATATTCTGGGGGATATTGCCGACTCTGTAAAAAAATATGTGGCGGACAAAGGCATTGATATGTCTGACGTAGTAGGCGCCGGTATGGGTGTTCCCGGACCTGTGACCAGTGACGGTACCGTGCTTCGGTGCGTAAACCTTGGCTGGGGCGTATTTAACTGCGCCAAAGTGCTGAGCGACCTTCTGGGCGTGCCTGTAAAGGCCGGAAATGACGCTAATGTAGCGGCGCTTGGCGAGCAGTGGCAGGGCGGCGGCAAGGGCCATAACGATCTTGTTGTTGTTACTTTGGGAACCGGCGTTGGCGGCGGTATTATCCTTGGGGGACAGATCCTTGCAGGTGTCAACGGCGCTGCCGGTGAGATCGGTCATATGCAGGTAGTTGCTCCGGAAGACACTATCGGTGTTTGCGGCTGCGGCAACCAGGGCTGCCTTGAGCAGATTGCTTCTGCCACAGGTATTGTAAAGCTGGCAAAACGCCTTGTAGAAGAGATCGATACCCCAACATCCTTAAGAGAACTGTCCCAGATCACTGCAAAGGACGTGCTGGACGCAGCAAAGGCCGGAGATGCCGGTGCAGTTAGTGTTGTTGAGAAGATGGCTTACTATCTTGGCAGCGCTCTGGCAGCGATCTGTGCTGTGGTAAATCCGGAAATAATCGTTATCGGCGGCGGTGTTTCCAAGGCCGGACAGTATCTTATTGACAAGATCCGGGAAGCCTTTATTCCTAAAGCCTTCCATGCCCTTCGGGATACAGAGTTCGCTCTGGCGACCCTTGGCAATGACGCAGGTATGGTTGGGGCAGCAAGACTTGTCCTTCAGTAATCATAAACCACATGGGGCTGTGAAAAACGAAGCATTTTTGCTTCATTTTTCACAGCTTTTTATTTTCCTGACTTTTAGGAACCGGACCGGGGAGCTAACAGCCACATGTTACATAATCTTTACAAACAGCGTGGATATATGGGAGCAGGAACCTGTGTTAATTTTGTCTTGAATATGTGGGGTAAATCATGTAATATAATGATGATGATACCAGGATCAAAAAGTGCGGCAGCACACAGGGTCCCTGGTATCAAAGCCGATTAGAATGGGAGAAAAGCTATGACAGCAGAGTTTATGAATGTATTGACCCATATTGTAGGAGATGATGCCATCCGGTTGGATGAACCGATGAAGATGCATACCACCTTTCGTATTGGCGGACCGGCAGATGTTTTTGTTACCCCGCCGGACGCACAGGGACTTAAAGCAGCTGTAGAGTGTTGTAAGGCTTTTAACATTCCATGGATGATCATAGGAAATGGCAGTAATCTTTTAGTCAGTGACAAAGGGATCCGGGGCGTTGTGTTCCAGATCTACGGCACGATGGATGTGCTGCGGATGGAGGCTTGTGAGAACGAACAGATGACTGTCCATGCCGGAGCAGGGATTTTACTGTCCCGTTTGGCCCGGACAGTGGCTATGGAAGGCCTGGAGGGCTTTGAATTTGCCAGCGGGATCCCGGGAACCTTTGGCGGCGCCGTAACCATGAATGCAGGAGCCTATGGAGGCGAGATGGGAATGTGCGTCTGTCAGGCAACAGTGCTTACCGGGGACGGACAGGTGGTTACATTAAAAGGCCCTGAGCTGGAGTTTGGATACCGCGCCAGCATTATTCAGCGTCAGTCTATGATCGTTTTGGAGGCGGCCCTGACGTTACGCCGGGGGGATAAGGATAAGATCCTGGCCCGCATGGATGAGCTTGCCGCGAAACGTCGGGAAAAACAGCCCCTGGAATTCCCCAGCGCAGGCAGTACATTTAAACGTCCGGAAGGATATTTTGCCGGGAAGCTGATCCAGGACTGCGGCCTGAAAGGCTTTTGCGTGGGCGGAGCCCAGGTTTCCCCAAAGCACAGCGGATTTATCATTAATACAGGAGATGCCACGGCAAAGGATGTATTGGATCTGATCCGTCATGTTCAGACGGCAGTTTATGACCGTTTTGGCGTGTCCTTGGAGCCGGAGGTAAGGATCATCGGGGAATTTTAAGAGGGATGGCCATTAGCCGAACGTTGTGAGATCGGACCGATGGCTGAATCTATGTGGTAAAAGAGGTTGATCAGATGCGTTTTGTGATTGTGACTGGAATGAGCGGCGCCGGAAAGTCCTCTGCGTTGAAAATGCTGGAGGATGCCGGATATTTTTGTGTGGATAATCTGCCGATCCCTCTGATTCCCAAGTTTGCCGAAATCGGGATCCAGGAACCGTCTATGATGAACAAGGTAGCCCTGGGGATCGATATACGCAGCGGCGAGGATCTGCCGGAGCTGATTCCAGTGCTTAATAACCTGGAGCAGAACGGGATATGCTATGAGATCCTGTTTTTAGACTGTACAGATCCTGTGCTTGTAAAGCGGTTTAAAGAGACCCGGCGGAGCCATCCTCTGACCAAGTCCGGCAGAGTGGAGGCAGGTATAGCCAGTGAGCGGCGGAAACTGGAATTTTTAAAAAAACGGGCAGCCTATATTATTGACACCTCTCAGCTTTTAACCCGTGAGCTGAAGGGGGAGATTGATAAGATCTTTGTGAAAAATGAACATTATCAAAGCTTTTTTGTGACGGTTCTGACCTTTGGCTTTAAATACGGCATCCCGGCAGACGCGGATCTTGTTTTTGACGTGCGTTTCCTGCCAAATCCATACTACATTGAAGAACTGAAGTCAAAAACAGGAAATGACAAGGATGTGGCAGATTACGTATTAAAATTTGAAGAAGCGAGCATCTTTCTTGAAAAACTTTTGGATATGGTGACTTTTCTGATCCCCAATTATATGAATGAAGGAAAAAATCAGCTGGTCATTGCCATCGGCTGTACCGGCGGTAAGCACCGTTCCGTAACTTTGGCCAACGCTTTGTATAAAAAGCTCCTGGGCCATGCGTATGGGGTCAAGGTGGAGCACCGGGATATAGAAAAGGACCGTTACTATAAATCTGTATGAGCGCTGCCGTCCGCAAAGCGGGCAGCAGCATGGACAGGAGTGGAGAAATGTCATTTTCCTCAGTTGTAAAGGACGAGCTGTCACGGCAATGCCCTCCAGCAAGACACTGTCAGATCGCTGAGACAGCCGCCATTTTATCCATGTGCGGCCGGATCATTATTGATGAAGATGACCGGTTTACGATAAAAATTCACACAGAAAGTATTTCAGTTGCAAGAAAATACTTTACATTATTGCAAAAATCATTTAATATTAATAGCGATGTTTCTGTTCGGTGTAATTATTATTTAAAAAAACGACGAACATACATTGTTACAGTATCCGATGATGCCATTGCCCGGAAAATTTTATATGCCACTCGGCTTATGACTCTGGAGGGGGACATTTCAGAGGACTTTTCTGTGTCCGATCATGTCCTGATCCAGAATCCGTGCTGTATGCGTGCATTTTTGCGGGGTTCCTTTTTGGCCGGCGGTTCTGTAAGCAATCCGCTAAAAACTTATCATTTTGAGATTTCTTGTTCCAGTAATGAAAAAGCTCTTCAGCTTTTACAGCTTATGGCTCAGTTTAACATTGAAGGCAAAGTGATCACAAGGCAGCGCCACTATATTGTATATATTAAAGAGGGCGCTCAGATCGTGGATATGCTTAATGTGATGGGAGCCAGTAATTCCCTGATGGAGATGGAAAATATACGTATCCTTAAAGAGATGCGCAACAGCGTCAATCGTCGGGTAAACTGTGAGACTGCTAATATTAACAAGACGGTTTCAGCCGCTGTAAAGCAGGTGGAGGATATTACACTGATAAGAGATTCCATAGGCATTAGCCAGCTTTCAGACGGTCTTCAGGAGGTTGCCCGGCTTCGGCTGGAATATCCTGAGGCAACATTGGTGGAACTGGGTAAGATGCTCAGTACACCGGTAGGAAAGTCCGGTGTAAACCATCGGCTTCGAAAGCTGAGCATGATAGCAGATGAGCTTAGATGTCACGGGCGTTGAGAGACGCAAGAAGGAAGGCGAGGTACAAATTATGGTTGCAAAGGAAGTTACTATTAAAATTCCAACCGGATTAGAGGCAAGACCGGTAGCGTTGTTGGTTCAGGTGGCCAGTCAGTATGATAGCAGTATTTACTTGGAAACCGGGGACAAGAAAGTGAATGCCAAAAGTATTATGGGAATGATGAGCCTTGCGATCAGTGAAGGAGAGACAGTTACGATCATAGCAAATGGCGCTGATGAAAATAAGGCTGTAGAAAACATCGAAAAATATCTGATCGGTCAGGAAATCAGCAAGTAAAAAATTTCCATGGAATAAGAAAATCTGTTGAAAAACACGTTTTAGCTGCCGGAGGGACTCCTCCGGCAGCACTTTTATAACAATCCATTATACCACATTTACAAAGGAGGCTGTAGCTTCATGACAACAGACGAGTTGAAAAAGCGTATTGAATCTAATGGCTTTGCAAAGCATATCGGTATTGAGCTTTTAGAGGCAGAAAACGGCACAGCGACCGGACGGATCGTTCTTGATCCTACTCACGGAAACCCTATCGGTTCCATTCATGGCGGGTGTATTTTTACTTTAGTAGACACGATTTCCGGTACCGCGGTTGTTTCCACAGGAAGGTCCTGCACGACTCTTTCAGCAAATATTGACTACCTAAATGCGGCTATTAAGTCCAAGGTGCTTACCGCCCATGCCACACCGGCAAGAATCGGAAATCATATTGCGGTGATTGACGTAAGGGTGACAGATGACAGAGATGTGCTGATCGCAAAGGCTTCTGTGACCTTTTATATATTAAAGGGTAAATAATAACACGTTACACAGGCAGGGGAGGATCTTATGAGTTTTACACATTTGCATGTTCATACAGAATACAGTCTTCTGGACGGCTCCAATAAAATTAAAGAACTCATTGCCCGTGTAAAGGAGCTGGGCATGGACAGCGTGGCCATTACAGATCACGGGGTAATGTACGGCGTGATTGATTTTTACAAAGAGGCCCAACAAAACGGCATACGCCCCATTATCGGCTGTGAGGTGTATGTGGCTCCCGGCTCCAGGTTTGATAAGGAAGGCCGGGACGATAACCGGTATCACCATCTTGTTTTGCTGGCGGAAAATGATCTTGGGTATCACAACCTGATGAAGCTCGTTTCCCGGGGATTTACGGAAGGCTTTTACTACAAGCCCAGAGTGGATAAAGCGCTGCTGCGCCAGTACCATGAAGGGATCATTGCCTTAAGCGCTTGTCTGGCCGGGGAGGTGCAAAGATATATTGCCGAAGGTTTTTATGAGGAGGCTGTAAAAGCGGCCAGGTCTTTGGAAGACATTTTCGGCAAGGGTAATTTCTTCTTGGAGCTTCAGGATCACGGGATTCCTGCCCAGCGGCTGGTCAACCAGTCTCTGATGCGCATGAGCAGGGAAACCGGCATCCCTCTGGTGGCCACCAATGATATTCACTATACCTATGCGGAAGATGCCCAGGCACACGATATTTTACTGTGTATCCAGACTGGCAAAAAGGTAACGGACGAAAACCGTATGCGGTATGAAGGAGGCCAGTATTACGTAAAATCCGAGGAGGAGATGCGCCAGCTTTTCCCCTATGCCCTGGAAGCTCTTGAAAACACCCACAAGATTGCCATGCGCTGTCAGGTGGAGATCAAGTTTGGCGAGTATAAGCTGCCTCAGTTTCCCGTGCCGGAAGGCTATGACGCCTGGACCTATCTTCAAAAGCTGGCCTGGGACGGATTTGCCCAAAGGTATCCCGATGGCACCGATGAGCTTAAATCAAGGCTTACCTATGAGCTGGATGTGATCCATTCCATGGGGTTTGTCGATTATTTCCTTATTGTGTGGGATTTTATAAAATATGCCAGGGATCACGGCATTATTGTAGGTCCCGGGCGAGGCAGCGCTGCGGGGAGCATTGTTTCTTATTGTCTTGAGATTACAAAGCTGGATCCCATTAAATACAGTCTTCTTTTTGAACGTTTCTTAAATCCCAACCGTGTGACTATGCCGGATATTGACGTGGACTTCTGCTTTGAACGGCGCCAGGAAGTGATTGACTATGTGGTGCGCAAATACGGCAAAGACCGGGTCGTGCAGATCGTTACTTTTGGTACCATGGCAGCCCGGGGCGTGATCCGGGATGTGGGCCGGGCTCTGGATATGCCCTATGCCCAGGTGGACTCTGTGGCGAAAATGATCCCCACAGAACTGGGGATTACCATTGATAAGGCTCTGAAAATGAATCCGGAACTTAAGAACCTGTATGAACAGGACGAGCAGATCCGCTATCTTATTGACATGTCTAAAAGGCTGGAAGGTCTGCCGCGGCATACATCCATGCATGCTGCCGGCGTTGTTATCAGCCCCAAGGCAGTGGATGAATATGTGCCTTTATCCCGAGGCGCCGATGATGCCATTACCACTCAGTTTACCATGACTACCCTGGAAGAGCTGGGGCTTTTGAAAATGGACTTCCTTGGACTTCGGACACTGACCGTGATCCAAAACGCGGAAAAACTGGTAAACCGCCAGCCTGGCCGGAACCTGGACATTGACAAGATCGACTATAATGATCCCAATGTTTACGAACGGATCAGCTCTGGGAAGACCGACGGTATTTTCCAGCTGGAAAGCGCGGGGATGAAAAGCTTTATGAAGGAGCTTAGGCCATCCAGCCTGGAAGATATTATTGCGGGAATCTCCCTGTACCGTCCGGGGCCTATGGACTTTATTCCTAAATATATTAAAGGAAAAAATGACAAGGATTCCATTCACTATGACTGCCCACAGCTAGAGGAGATCCTGGCGCCTACTTATGGCTGTATCGTGTACCAGGAGCAGGTCATGCAGATCGTTATGAAGCTGGCCGGCTATGACCTGGGGCGAAGCGACCTGGTGCGCCGTGCCATGTCAAAGAAAAAAGCGGATGTAATGGCCAAGGAGCGGGAATACTTTGTTTACGGAAACGCAGAGCTGAATGTACCGGGATGTATTAAAAACGGTATTGACGAAAAGACGGCCAACAAGATTTTTGATGAAATGGTAGATTTTGCCAAGTACGCCTTTAATAAATCCCATGCCGCTGCTTACACCATTGTATCCTATCAGACCGCTTACTTAAAATGCTATTACCCTGTGGAATTTATGGCCGCTCTTATGACATCGGTAATTGAAAATACCTCCAAGGTGGCAGAGTATATTATCACCTGCCGCCAGATGGGGATTGAGCTTCTTCCCCCGGATATTAATGAAGGTGAGAGCGCGTTTTCAGTGTCTGACGGGAAGATACGGTATGGACTTTCAGCCATTAAGAGTATTGGTAAGCCGGTGATCGAAGCCATTGTCCAGGAGCGAAAAATTGGCGGAAAGTTTAAAAGCCTTAAGGATTTCTGCGAGCGCGTGACCGGTCGGGAAGTAAACAAGCGGACCGTGGAAAACTTTATTAAAGCCGGAGTCTTTGACAGTCTGGGCCATACCCGCAGGCAGCAGATGATGGTTTACGCCCAGATCATGGATCAGGCGGCTGCGGAAAAGAAAAAATCCATGACCGGACAAATGTCATTGTTTGATTTTGTTGATGATGAGGATAAGAAAGCCTTTGAAGTTAAGTATCCTCCTGTAGGGGAGTATGACCGGGAGACGCTTTTAGCCTATGAAAAGGAAGTGCTTGGCGTTTATATCAGCGGTCATCCTTTGGAAGAATATGAAAAGGCATGGCGAAAAAATATAACTGCCGTGACCACGGATTTCCAGGCAGACGAGGAAACGGGAAAGGCCCGGGTCTATGACGGCCAGACCGTGATCGTAGGGGGTATGATCACCGCTAAAACCGTTAAGACTACAAAGCACAACCAGCTTATGGCATTTATTACCCTGGAGGATCTGGTGGGCAGTGTGGAGATTATCGTGTTTCCGAGAGATTATGAAAGAAACCGGAATTTTCTAAATGAAGATGAAAAGATATATGTGCGGGGACGGGTATCTTTGAGTGAGGATGCCCAGGGCAAACTGATCTGCGAGCGGGTTGTGGCATTTTCCCAGATTCCAAATGAGATATGGATCCGCTTTGAGGATAAAGAAGAGTATGAAAAAAATGAATCCCGGGTTTACTCGGCCATAGAGAACAGTGACGGACACGACCGGATCGTTATCTTCTGCCAGGCTCAGAAGGCCATTAAGCGTCTCCCCGCCATTTACAATGTGTCCGGAGACGCCCGGCTGATTCATCGGCTGGAGTCAGACTTTGGCCCTGAAAATATTAAAATTGTACAAAATGCCTTGAAAATGTCCTGAAGATATATTAGAATTAGTTTGGTAAAACGCATGTTTTTAAGAAAAAGGCGGCTCATTGATAGGATAAAAACGAGACAGAAATTGGAGGTAATGTCATGAGCGAGAATAAGATGAAGACCATCGGTGTCCTGACCAGCGGAGGTGATGCTCCGGGCATGAATGCGGCAGTTCGTGCAGTGGTCCGTACAGCTGTTGCTTATGGTTGTAAGGTAAAAGGGATACAAAAAGGATTTTCCGGTTTACTGGAAGAGGAGATCATCGATCTAAACGCCGGAAGTGTTGCAGATATTTTAAGCCGAGGCGGTACATTTTTATATACAGCCCGCTGCCCGGAGTTTAAGACAGAGGAAGGGCAGAAAAAAGGCGCTGAGATTTGCAGAAAACATGGAATTGACGGAGTGATCGTCATCGGCGGTGACGGCTCATTTCAGGGAGCTCAGAAGCTGGCAAACCTGGGGATCAACACCATCGGCATCCCGGGAACCATTGATCTGGATATTGCATGTACAGAGTATACTATTGGCTTTGATACAGCAGTGAACACAGCCATGGAGGCCATTGATAAGGTCAGAGATACATCCACATCTCATGAGCGGTGCTCTATTATTGAGGTTATGGGAAGAAATGCCGGATACATTGCCCTGTGGTGCGGCATCGCTAACGGCGCGGAAGATATTCTCCTTCCGGAAATTTACAATTACGATGAAGCTGCCATTATTGATAATATTATAAAAAACAGAAAACGGGGTAAAAAGCATCACATCATCATTAACGCTGAAGGTGTGGGACATTCGACCAGTATGGCTAAGCGGATTGAAGCTGCCACAGGCATTGAGACTCGCGCCACTATCCTTGGGCATCTCCAGAGAGGCGGAAGTCCCACAGCAAAAGACCGGGTCTACGCATCCATTATGGGAGCCTACGCGGTAGACGCTTTAATGGACGGCAAGTCTAACAGAGTCGTTGCTTACAAACACGGCAAATATGTGGACTATGATATTAACGAAGCGCTGGCCATGCAGAAGGACATCGATCCCTTCCAGTACAGCGTGGCAAAAGTTTTATCCATTTAATTAAAAAGTTTTATTTATTAAAATAAACAGAGGCAGCGACATCCATCGATGGGCTGCCTCTGCTGTTTTAAGGAGGAAAGGAAACCTATGATCACCAGTACATCCAATAGCCAGATCAGGCACATTACCATGCTCCAGAAAAAGTCCAGGTACCGGAATTTGGAAGGGCAGTTTGTGGCCGAAGGGATCAAGATGGTCCTGGAAACACCACCGGACTTGCTGAGCAGGGTTTACGTAAGCGAGGATTTTCAGCCGGAAAAACAGGTCAGAGCATGGCTGTCTGATAAAAACTATGAGGTGGTTTCCTCCAGGGTTTTTAAAGAACTGTCCATGACCCAGACCCCTCAGGGAATCCTGGCTGTCGTTCACATGAGTCGGCCCGATCCGGAGGAAATCTTGGCTTCCGGGGACAGCTTCCTTATTTTAGAAACCCTTCAGGATCCGGGAAATCTGGGGACTATCATCCGCACCGCTGAAGGTGCGGGGATTAACGGAATATTTATGAATAAAACCTGCGTGGATATTTATAACCCTAAGGTTGTCCGGTCTACTATGGGGTCTCTCTACCGTGTGCCTTTTGTATATACCGAGGATCTTCACAGTCTTATAAAGACCATGAAGGCCCGAGGCATCCGGCTTTTTGCGGCTCATTTAAAAGGACAGAAGGCTTATTACGAAGAAGACCTTTCCGGCCCATGCGCTTTTCTCATTGGAAATGAGGCTAATGGCCTAAGCGATGAGACAGCCACCCTTGCAGATGTTTATATTAAGATCCCCATGCTTGGCAAAGAGGAATCCTTAAATGCCGCCATGGCTGCCGGTATTTTAATGTATGAAATGCGGCGTCAGAAGTCCTGAATCCACTTACTGACAGAATGGGAAAAAAGACATTGTTTTGTGAAATTTATCATGATATACTCAAGGTAGGGTTTGCACCGTTTTTTGTAGAAAGCGGTCAATGACCAAATAAGAAAGACAGGAGGGGGTATATGATCGCTATCGGATGGTTGATTATTATGGCAGCGCTCATTATCATCGAGCTGGCAACCTTAGGCCTGACGACCATATGGTTTGCGGCAGGGGCCTTTGCAGCGTTTATTGCCGCGGCCTTGGATCTGTCCTTGTGGATCCAGATCGGGCTGTTTATCATCGTGTCCCTGATTCTGCTGTTTTGTACAAGGCCTTTAGCTGTAAGGTATCTGAATGCCAAGACAAGTAAGACGAATGTGGACAGTTTGATCGGCAAAAGCGCAAAAGTGACAAAAACCATTGATAATATCCAGGCTCAGGGCCAGGTGAAGGTGAATGGTATGGAGTGGACGGCCCGGTCTGCTGATGATGACGTACGGATTCCGGAGGGAACGGTAGTTACGATCCTTAAGATCAGCGGGGTTAAGCTCATCGTTGAAGAAAAAAAGGAGGGAAAGGAAGATGAATAAAATGAACTATCTTCTTGCAGCGGGAATGAATATTCCTGCCATTGTGGGACTGATCGTAGTGATCCTTATTGTGTTCATTATTGTTATGTCCTGCTTTAAGATCGTTCCCCAGGCAAGCGCCTATGTTGTGGAACGTTTGGGAGCCTACAAATCCACATGGTCTGTTGGATTCCATATGAAAGTGCCCATTATTGACAAGGTGGCCAAAAAAGTGATCTTAAAGGAACAGGTGGTGGATTTCCCGCCTCAGCCGGTGATCACAAAGGACAACGTTACCATGCGTATTGACACGGTTATTTTTTATCAGATCACTGACCCGAAGCTTTACTGCTATGGTGTCCAGAATCCCATTATGGCTATTGAAAACCTTACAGCCACCACCTTAAGAAATATTATCGGTGAGCTGGAGCTGGATGGGACCCTGACTTCAAGAGAACTGATCAATGCGAAAATGAGGGCCACCTTAGATGAGGCTACGGATCCATGGGGCATTAAGGTAAACCGTGTGGAACTGAAAAATATCATTCCTCCGGCAGCCATCCAGGACGCTATGGAAAAGCAGATGAAGGCTGAGCGTGAACGGCGTGAATCCATCCTGATCGCGGAAGGTGAAAAGCGTTCCGCGATCCTTAAGGCAGAAGGACATAAAGAGTCTCTTATCCTTCAGGCCGAGGCTGATAAGCAGGCCGCAATCCTGCGGGCCGAGGCTGTAAAGGAAGCAAAGATCCGTGAAGCGGAAGGTGAAGCGGAAGCAATACGAAAGGTTCAACAGGCTACTGCGGATGGTATTGAATATATTAAAAATGCGGGAGCAGATGCATCTGTTCTTCATATTAAGAGTCTGGAAGCCTTTGAAAAGGCCGCTGACGGCAAAGCTACAAAGATTATTATCCCGTCTGAGATCCAGAGCCTGGCAGGTCTTGTTAAGTCCGCGTCTGAGATCATTAAGGATGACAGCGCTGAATAGGTGAACCGCAGGGAAGTCCGGAGGGAAGGAGCCTTACTGCTCCCGACCATCCGGACTTTATCTTTTAATGCATAAATATTCATAAATGATGTATAAAACAGAAAAAAATCAGTTGACGTATGAATAATTGTGTGATAGTGTATAATTATTCATTTTAATTGTTTAGGAGAGGATCGATATGGTAAATCTTAAAGGAAGAAGCTTTTTAACTTTGAAGGATTTTACCCCCGAAGAAATAGAATATTTGCTTAATCTGGCTGCAGAACTGAAGGCCAAGAAAAAACAGGGGATCACAGGGAACAGCTTAAAAGGGAAAAATATTGCCCTGATTTTTGAAAAACCATCTACCCGGACCCGCTGCTCTTTTGCTGTGGCCTGCAACGATGAAGGCGGTTATCATGAGTATTTAGGCCGGAATGAGATCCAGCTGGGGGGAAAGGAGAGTATAGAGGATACGGCCCGGGTTCTGGGACGTATCTTTGACGGCATTGAGTTTCGGGGATTTTCCCATGAACATGTGGAGATGCTGGCCAAGTATTCCGGTGTTCCTGTATGGAACGGATTGACGGACGACTATCATCCCACTCAGATCCTGGCTGACTTTTTAACATTAAAAGAACATTTCGGCTATCTGAAAGGCCTGAATTTTGTTTTTATGGGTGATGGACGCAACAATATGGCCAACAGCCTGATGATCGGCTGCGGCAAGATGGGCGTTAATTGTACCATTATCGCGCCTAAGGAACTGTGGCCAAAAGAAGAGATCGTTAATATGAGCCGGGGCTATGCCAAAGAGGCTGGCAGCGCTATAACCATTACTGATGATGTGGCTGCTGTGGAAGGGGCAGACTGCATTTACACCGATGTGTGGTGTTCCATGGGCGAAGAAGATAAGGCAGCAGAGCGTGTGGCTCTTTTAAGACCTTATCAGGTAAATAGTGATGTGATGAAAGCAACGAAAAAAGATACAAGCATTTTCCTCCACTGCCTCCCTGCCGTAAAGGGCAATGAAGTCACAGAGGATGTGTTTGAAGCAGATTACAGTTTAGTTTTTGACGAAGCAGAAAACCGTATGCATACCATTAAGGCGGTTATGGTAGCCACCTTGGGAGACTAATTGGGACTGACGCCTGCCATGGCCCCGCTGTATGCCATTCTATCGTGAACTATGGTTTCGCGGCAAAAATCAGCGCAGGAAGCGTCATAATAAAAATTGTTATGACGTTTCCTATAAAAAAACATAAAGAAATAGGAGGCTGCCTGGCATTTTGCCAGGCAGTTTTACTGTGTTCCTTCAAGCCCCCTTGCTGCGATTCCTTAATGAGGCAAGCCGTCAGGTTTGGGAAAAGTTTACTTGAAATTCTATATAAAAACCGCTATAATGAATCAGCAGCAAAATTCACAGAATATTAAATTTAGAAAATATAAGGATTTTCCGAAATTATTTCCGGAGATTCACCATAAAAGGAGCGGCGACAGGATGTATCAGGAAAATGTAGTGCTGTGCGGAGCCAGCGCATATGAACAAAAGTTTTATTTTAATGAGGATTTTTCATCGTTGCCTCAAGATACCCAGGATGAGCTTCAGATCATGTGCGTGCTTTTTACGGAAGATGTAGGCGGTGTTCTCACTTTGGAATTTGATGAAAATGGCACTTTGGATCTGAAGGTGTCGGCAGATGAAAATGACCTGCTGTTTGATGAGATCGGAAGCGCGTTAAAGATCAAACAGCTCCAAAATGACAAAAGGGAATTATTTGAAGCCCTGGAAATGTACTATAAAGTCTTTTTCCTGGAGGAAACCTACGAGTAGGGAATCTCATAAGGGGATACCTATATGGCCTGAAGGGCAGGCCAACAAGGAGGAAATATGATTATTGTGATTGATGTGGGTAATACAAATATTACCATAGGGATGTTTAAGGGGAACAAGATCGTAGGCAATTACCGCATGACTACACAGATGGCCCGGACTTCAGATGAGTATGGGGTTTTGATCCGGGGATTTCTTATGGATTCCGGATTTAAGGTCAGGGATGTGGAGGATGTGGTCATTGCTTCCGTAGTGCCAAATACCATGTACTCCCTGAATAATGCCATTAAAAAGTATTTTCATGTGACACCTATCGTGGTAGGGCCGGGGATAAAAACCGGGATAAAGATCGGCGCGGAGAATCCAAAGGAAGTTGGCGCGGATTTGATTGTGGACGCTGTGGCTGTTCGGGAGCTTTACGGCGGTCCGGCCATTGTCATTGATTTTGGGACAGCCACCACTTATGAGCTTGTTTTAGAAGATGGAACGCTGGATTCCGTTGTTATTTGTCCGGGTATCCGTCTCAGCGCAAAGGCTCTGTTCAGCGGCACAGCCAAGATTCCAGATATTGAGATCCGCAAGCCGAAGACGATCCTTGGCAAGGAGACCACTGTATGTCTCCAGGCGGGGCTGTTTTACGGAACCATCGGACAAGTGGAATATATTGTGGCAAAAATGATCCAGGAGTCCGGTCTGGAGAATGTAAAGGTTATTGCTACAGGCGGACTTGGCCGTATTATTGCCAATGAAACAGATACCATCCAGGTGTATGATAATAAGCTAACCCTTCACGGACTGCGGTTGATCCGGAACCGGTGCCGGGGGATCAGTGAATGAAGGAATTAAAGCCGTTAAAAATAGGAAATGTGACCATCCATACGCCGGTAGCCCTGGCACCTATGGCCGGAGTGACGGACCAGCCATTCCGCCTTTTGTGCAAAGAGCAGGGATGCGGTTTATTATACACAGAGATGGTCAGCGCCAAGGCCATTTATTATGATAATAAAAATACAAAGCCTCTTATGGATATTGCTTACAGAGAGCATCCCATTGCCCTTCAGCTGTTTGGCAGCGAGCCGAGGCTTATGGGAGAAATGGCGAAAAAGATTGAAGAACTGCCTTTTGACATTTTAGACATTAACATGGGCTGTCCGGTTCCAAAGGTGGTCAACAACGGGGAAGGCAGCGCCCTGATGAAGGACCTTGTGCTGGCGGGGAAGATTATTGAGGCTGTGGCCCGGTCGATTCAAAAGCCGGTGACTGTAAAGTTTCGGAAAGGCTTTGATATGACCTGCGTAAATGCGCCGGAGCTGGGCCATATAGCTGAGGAAAGCGGAGCGGCAGCAGTGGCTGTCCATGGCAGGACACGGTCTCAGTATTATTCCGGCAAGGCAGACTGGGATATTATCCGTCAGGTGAAGGAAAACGTCAATATACCGGTGATTGGAAATGGAGACATTTTTCAGCCGGAAGATGCGGCTGCCATGATGGAGGAAACCGGCTGTGACGGCATCATGGTGGGACGAGGCGCCCAGGGGAATCCATGGATCTTTCACCGGATTCTTCATTATATAAATACCGGGGAAATCCTTCCAAGACCGGAGGTTCATCAGGTGGTTGAAATGATCCTGCGCCACACTAAGATGCAGATGGAATTTAAAGGAGAGTTCCACGGTATTCGGGAAATGCGCAAGCATATCGGCTGGTATACGGCCGGGTATCCGGACTCTTCCAGGCTTCGCCAGAAGGTAAATCATGTGGAAACCTTTGAAGAATTAAACCAGCTTCTCAGTGAATATCCTTGAGTTTCCGTAAACTGCAATAAAAAATGAATATGTATTCCCAAAGTGTCAATTTGCCGAATTTTTAAGGGATTCAGAAC
>CAZMGH010000013.1:33903-64171 GCA_964565805.1 uncultured Lachnospiraceae bacterium | reverse complement strand
ATGACCTTGATCCGGTTGGGGACAAAGCTGCGCCGGGTAATAACGATTTGATTACAAATACAGTCCGGACTAAAACAGTTGACACACCGGCCAAGCTCCCGGCAGGGAGTGTTGCAGTTAAGTCTTAGGGTATTTGGAGGAGCCGCCATATTCCGCACCCGGTCAATGGCGGCCTTCACATCGGTCACCACTTTATTCATACCAGCGATAACGATCACATTGGCCGGCCCGTGGACCAGAGAAGCCACCCGGTTCCCGATGCCGTCAATGTTTACCAGCTGACCGTCCAGGGTAATGGCGTTGGAACTCATAAAGTAATAGTCGCACCCTGCGATCTTTGAAAAGATTTCCCGTTTTTCCTCCGGGGTTTTAGCGGAAGCCCGGTCATAGATGACGCAATCGGATTCATTAATAGCGTCTACAAGGCCGATTTCATTTAAGGTCATAGAGCCGCCCCAGGAAACGCTGGATTCCGGGGAAAGATAGCGACAGGCCATGTCCAAGGCTTCTTCTTTTGAGGTCGCATAGTAAGCCTCAATCTGACGCTGGCTGAACTTTTCAATGAGTGATTCAGCCAGATTTTCATAATACTGTTGTTTTGGAGTCATGTCAATCCCTCATTTCTATATTTAATATTACCGGTCCCATTTCTCGCACAGGTCGTTTAATTCCCGGATAAAAGCCCGAAGATCTTTATTGGCTCCGCCTTCGTTGTGGGCAATGACCTGGGAAAGCCTTTCTCCCGCGTCGATGAGCTGCTGGTAAACCGGATTCATACGGCGTTTGCTTCCGGAAGCGGCAGCTTTGGCTGTTTCAACCTTCTTTTTGCTGCCTTCAAATAAACACTCCCCTGTGACAAGATCATAGGATGCCCCGTTATAAGGCGCAATAGCATCAAGTCCCAGTTCATTTCTTAAACGTCCGGCAAAAATTTCGCATACCCGGTCTTCTCCATGGTTGACAAAGACACAGGCAGGTCTTGGCGTAAAACTTTTGATCCAGGTCATAAGTCCCTGATTATCTGCATGGCCGCTGATGCCGGACAGCTGGCAGATTTCTGCCTGGATGTGGATATGCTCGTCAAAAAGGCGGACCTCCTTCGCGCCCTCTGCAATAGACCGGCCAAGAGTACCCACAGCCTGATAGCCTACAAAAAGAATGGTGGATTCCGGTCGCCACAGATTATGTTTTAAATGATGGCGGATCCGTCCGGCCTCGCACATGCCGCTGGCTGAAATGATCACCTTAGGCTCAGGGTCTGAGTTAATGGTAATGGAATCATCACTGGTAATAGCAACTTTTAAGTCGGGAAAATTAATGGGATTGATCCCCTGCCGGATCAGGTCCAGAGCTTCATTGTCAAAGTAGTCATACATGCTCTGGGAGAAAATCTGGGTGGCTTCCACCGCCAGAGGGCTGTCCACGTAAACGGTAAAATGGTCATGGCCCTTGATCAGTTCCTGATCCTTGATCTGGCGGAGAAAATATAAAAGCTCCTGGGTACGGCCTACGGCAAAGGAAGGAATGACCACATTGCCTCCCCGATCCAGGGTGCGCTGGATAATTGGGGTAAGCTGGGAAATATAGTCGATCCGTTTATCATGGCTCCGGTCCCCGTAGGTGGATTCCATAATGACTGCGTCTGCCCGGGTAAGATACTGGGGATTGCGGATGAGCGGCTGATCCGTGTTTCCAATATCGCCGGAAAAGACAATGGTTTTTTGAACATCCTTTTCTGTAATAGTGATCTCAATACTTGCAGAGCCAAGCAAATGCCCGGCGTCAATAAAACGGATCCGGATGCCGGGAAAAATAGTATAAGTGTCTTCATAATTACAAGGGATAAACTGTTCCCGGACCTTCAGGGCGTCATCTACAGTATACAAAGGGACGTAGGACGGCCTGCCCGCCCGGCGAGCTTTCCGGTTGCGCCATTTGGCCTCAAATTCCTGGATATGGGCAGAGTCCTGGAGCATAATGTCACACAGGCGGCAGGTGGCTCCTGTAGCGTAAATGGGACCGTTAAAGCCCTGGGCGCCCAGCAGGGGGATCCGGCCGGAATGGTCAATATGGGCGTGAGTCAGCAGCATCCCGTCAACCTGACCGGCCGTTATGGGCATATCGCAGTTCTCATAAGTATCCGGTCCCTGTTCCATGCCGCAGTCAATAAGGATATGCCGCCCGCAGGCTTCAAGGAGTGTACAGCTTCCCGTTACTTCACGGGCAGCGCCTAAAAAAGTTAGTTTCATCAATAGCCCTCCTTTTAAGGGTTTGACTTCAAACCCTCCCAAACATTATATGTAACCCTTCAGCGGATTGAGCTGTCACACTCTTATTATACGATATAAAAATATGGGTTGCAATGAAAATGGTCACCTATGGTTCCGATGTGGCATGTAACGAAAATTTACATATTTTACATTTATTTTACAAAAGCTCTTTTCAAACTTTACAAAACGTGTTTATACTGAGACTATAACTGTTCACTGGCTGAACGGTTGATTAAATTTCTGTTTTGGAAAGGATCGCCGACTACGCTGACAATATCGCCGGTTACGTAAAAAATGAATTATAGGAGGCACGATTGAAAATGGAAAAGACGATTTATTATATTGAAGATGATGCAAATATCCGTGAGCTGGTGATTTATGCCTTAAAGGCTTCCGGATTTCAAACCATTGGCTTTGAAAATGCCAGAGATTTTTACCGGGGGATTAAAAGCGTGCTTCCGGATCTGATCCTGCTGGATGTGATGCTTCCTGATGAAGACGGAATTTCTGTGCTTCGGAAGCTGAAAAAGGATGATAAATATAAAAATATCCCTGTGATCATGCTGACAGCAAAGTCTACAGAGTATGATAAGGTCATTGGCTTGGATCAGGGGGCGGATGACTATGTGACCAAGCCTTTTGGTGTTATGGAGCTTGTTTCAAGGATCAAGGCCGTGCTGCGCCGGAGCAATGAAAATACTCAGGATGAGATCATTACCACAGGCAGACTGGCATTAAACCGGAAAAAACATACCGTTATGGTAGATGACCGTCCGGTGGAGCTGACTTATAAGGAATTTGAGCTTTTAGACTGTCTCATGAAAAATAAGGACCTGGTCATGACCCGGGAAAAGCTTTTGGATACTGTGTGGAATATGGATTATGAATGTGAAAGCCGGACTGTGGATGTTCACATCGGCATGCTGCGGCAGAAGCTTGGGGATGCAGGCTCTATGATCGTTACTATCCGCGGTGTGGGCTATAAGCTGGAGAGCCGGTCATGAAAAAACGTATTTTTAAAAACATGTGTCTTCTGGCCGGCGGGATCTGTGTTCTGGCCTATACCTTTTTAATCTTTTTATTTAACTTTGTTTATGGTACTCAGACAGAGCGGTACGTGCGCAATGAAACATGTTTTTTAGCGGAAATGATCAATGAAACGCCCTCATCTGAGGCAGCGCTTTCCTATATGGAAAGTCTGGACAGTATGGATAATTCCAGGATCACATGGATTGATTCTGATGGCACGGTGCTTTATGACAGTCATGAGGACTGGACATCTATGGAAAACCATAAAAACCGGCCGGAGGTAAGGGAAGCCTTAGATGACGGAGCCGCCTCCTCTGTGCGCCAGTCTACGACCCTTCAGGAGCGGACTATTTATTACGCGGTTTTACTTCAGGACGGCACAGTGCTGCGGATGAGCATGAGCACAAACAGTGTTTATGCCCTGTACATTTCCATGCTGCCGGTGCTGCTGGTGATCTTGCTGATCTTTATTATTATTGTAATGATCCTGGCTCACCGCATGACCGATGCTATTGTTCGGCCCATTAATAACCTGGATCTGGTAAAACCGGAAAATGGCTGCCCTTATGAAGAACTGGAGCCTTTGCTGGCAAGGATCCACAGGCAAAATGAAGAACGGCAGAAAAATGAAAAAATGCGCCGGGAATTTTCCGCCAATGTGTCTCATGAGCTAAAGACGCCGCTCACATCCATCTCCGGCTATGCGGAGCTGATGAAAGATGGAATGGTCCAAGCGGGAGATGTTCCCGTATTTGCGGAAAAAATATATAAGGAAGCTGCCAGACTTATTGGTCTGGTGAATGATATTATTAAAATTTCCAGACTGGATGAGCGCAAGATCGGTATTGAAAAGGAGCCGGTAGAGCTGTACGCCATGGCTGAGGATGTGTGTCAGCGTCTGGAAACTGTGGCTCAAAAATATAAAGTATCCCTGGATGTCCAGGGTGAGGATGTGGTCATCCAGGGCGTTCCCCAGATGATTGATGAGCTTTTTTATAATCTTTGCGAAAATGCCATTAAATATAACCAGCCGAGGGGAAGCGTCCATGTAAGGATCAGCCGGAAAATGGACAAAGCTCAGATTGTTGTGGAGGATACGGGAATCGGTATTCCAAAGGAGCATTTGGACCGGGTATTTGAACGGTTTTACCGGGTGGATAAAAGCCATTCCCGCCAGACCGGCGGTACCGGCCTGGGACTGGCTATTGTTAAGCATGTTGTGGAATATCATGACGGAAAAATATCCCTGGAAAGTGAAGCGGGGAAGGGGACAAAGATTACTGTACTTTTATAAACTGTGTTACAGGCAGCCGCCGAGTTACTGTTTACTTTTGGAAACAGCAGCTCGGCTGTTCTTGAGAATTGGCCCGGTTCGTGCTATAATAGCACAACGGCGATAAATTATAAAAAGCCGGACAAAGCGTATGTTATTGTTTCCTTGTGAACAGTAATGTTTCAGAAAAGAGGATGATATGCCAAAAGCAGTTTATATTGCAGAAAAGCCTAGTGTGGCCAGAGAATTTGCCAAGGCCCTTAAGATGGACGGAAGAAACCGGGATGGCTATATGGAATCAGAAAATGCCATAGTAACCTGGTGTGTCGGGCATTTGGTGACCATGAGTTATCCGGAAAGCTATGATGCCCGGCTGAAACGATGGTCTTTGGACACACTGCCTTTTATCCCTAAAGAATTTAAGTATGAAGTGATCAAAGATGTAAAAAAGCAGTTTGATATTGTCAGTTCCCTTTTAAACCGCTCAGATGTGGATACTATTTATGTCTGTACAGACTCCGGGCGGGAGGGCGAGTATATTTACCGTCTGGTGGAGCAGATGGCCGGCGTTCACGGCAAAAAGCGGCTTCGCGTCTGGATCGATTCCCAGACCGAGGAGGAGATTCTGCGGGGAATCCGGGAGGCTAAGGATCTTTCCCAATATGATAATCTTTCCGCTTCAGCCTATCTTCGGGCAAAGGAGGATTATCTGATGGGGATTAACTTTTCAAGGCTTTTGACTTTAAAATACGGGCAGAATATTTCCAATTTTATGCATACCCGCTACACGGTCCTTTCGGTAGGCCGGGTAATGACCTGCGTTCTTGGAATGGTGGTGCGCCGGGAGCGGGAGATCCGCAGCTTTGTAAAAACACCTTTTTACCGGGTACTGACTGTCCTGGTCTTAAATGACCGGGAATTTGAGGCCGAATGGCGTGTCCAGGAAAAGTCCAGGTATTTTGGAACGCCTGCCTTGTATAAGGAAAATGGTTTTAAGAAAAAAGAAGATGCCCAGGCCCTTGTGGCATTATTAGAAGGGACGGACCCTTACCTGGCCAGGGTAGAGTCTGTGGAGCGGAAAAAGGAAAAGAAGAACCCGCCTCTTCTTTATAATCTGGCGGAGCTTCAGAATGAATGTTCCCGAATGTTTAAGATCAGCCCGGACGAAACCCTGAAAATCGTCCAGGAGCTTTACGAAAAAAAGCTGGTCACATACCCGAGAACCGACGCCCGTGTCCTTTCCACAGCAGTGGCTAAGGAAATCCATAAAAATATTGCCGGTCTTAAAGGGCTGGATGGTCTTGGTGATTTTGCGTCCCAGGTTCTGGAAATGGGCAGTTATAAAAAGATTGCATCTACCCGCTATGTGAATGACAAGCAGATCACCGATCATTATGCGATTATTCCTACCGGTCAGGGCCTTGGGGCTTTACGGAGCCTTACGCCTCAGAAATACGGGGTCTATATGACCATTGCGCGGCGGTTTCTAAGTATTTTTTATCCTCCGGCTGTGTATCAAAAGGTGTCTTTAGTGTGCAGCATTGGCCAGGAATATGTGTATGCCAGCTTTAAGGTCCTGTTGGAAGAGGGCTATTTAAAAGTAGCGGACAGCGGCAAAAAAGCCAAAGAAGCGTCTTCGGAAAAAGAGGGGGAAAAGCAGGACAAGGATGTGACTGAGGACGTAAAGTGTGATGGTGCCTTTCTTGAAGCGCTGAAAAAATTGAAAAAAGAGGATAGCCTGAATATTCACCGCATATTTATTAAAGAAGGAGAAACCTCGCCGCCAAAGCGGTATAATTCCGGTTCCATGATCCTGGCTATGGAAAACGCGGGCCAGCTTATTGAAGATGAAGAGCTTAGGGCCCAGATCAAGGGCAGCGGCATCGGTACCAGCGCTACCCGGGCGGAGATCCTTAAAAAGCTTATGACCATTAAATATCTGGCCTTAAATAAAAAGACCCAGATCATTACCCCAACTCAGCTGGGAGAAATGGTTTATGACGTGGTGGATTCCTCTATTCGCTCCCTGCTGAATCCGGAGCTGACGGCCAGCTGGGAAAAAGGCCTGACTTATGTGGCTGAGGGGAGCATTACGCCGGATGAATATATGACAAAGCTGGAGCAGTTCATCCTGTCCAGGACTCAGGGCGTCCTGGGGCTGAATAATCAGTATGCTGTCCGGGAAAAGTTTAATGCTTCAGCGGCGTATTATAAAAAATCCAGCTGAACGTAGACAATTATTTTCCATCGTGATAAAATGGTGTAACAGTTAAGACTCTTGTATTAACTGTCAGAACATGTTCCTATACATGAATGGAGGTTAGAGATATGTGTGGTATTGTAGGATATATCGGCTTTCATGAAGCTGCGCCTATTTTACTGGAGGGTCTTGGAAAGCTGGAGTATCGTGGGTATGATTCTGCCGGCCTGGCAGTTTATGACGGCGAAAAGATCAATGTGATAAAAACTAAAGGAAAAATTAAAAACCTGCGGGCTCTGTGCCATGAAGGAACGGATCTGAAAGGTACGGTAGGGATCGGTCATACCCGGTGGGCTACCCATGGGGCGCCATCGGATGTAAATGCCCATCCTCATATGAACTCAGGTGAAAATATTTCCGTGGTCCATAACGGGATCATTGAAAATTATATGGCTCTGAAAAAACGTCTTGAGAGAAAGGGCTATACCTTCCAGTCTGAGACCGATACAGAAGTAGTGGCTCAGATGATGGATTACTATTTTGACGGGGATATACTTTCTACGGTGGCCAAAGTGCTGACACGGCTGGAAGGATCCTATTCCCTGGGGATTTTGTGCGCGGATAATCCGGACGAGATCATTGCCGCCAAAAAGGACAGCCCCCTGATCGTGGGTGTGTCTGACCAGGGAAATTTTATAGCATCCGATATTCCAGCAGTGCTGAAATATACCCGTAAGATCTATATTCTTGAGGATGGCGAGATCGTCCGTCTGAAAAAAGACAGCGTATCCATTTATAACATGGAGCTGGAGCCTGTGGAAAAAGAGCTTACGGAAGTGATGTGGGATGTGTCTGCCGCGGAAAAAGGCGGGTATGAGCATTTCATGATGAAAGAGATCCATGAGCAGCCTAAAGCGATCCGGGATACGATTAATCCAAGGATCAAAGACGGGGAGATCGTTATTGATGAGCTTCATATGACACCGGAGCAGCTGCGCCAGATCCAGAGGATCTTTATCGTTGCCTGCGGTTCCGCTTATCATGCAGGCGTGTCTGGAAAATATGTGATCGAGCAGTTGTCTCGGATCCCGGTAGAAGTGGATCTGGCATCTGAGTTCAGATACAGAAATCCCATCCTTGATGATAAATGCCTTGTGATCATTATCAGTCAGTCCGGGGAGACTGCCGATACCCTGGCAGCTATGCGGGAGGCTAAAAAACATGACGTCCGCACTTTAGCTGTAGTTAATGTAGTAGGCAGCTCTATTGCCAGAGAGGCAGATGATGTGCTTTACACATGGGCAGGACCGGAGATTGCGGTAGCTACAACAAAAGGCTACACAAGCCAGGTGGCAGCCCTGTATCTTTTAGGCATGTATTTTGGCCGTATCCGGGGAAAACTGGAGGACTCTGATTACATACAGATGCTTGAGGAGTTAAAAGTTCTTCCGGAAAAAATCGAAAAACTTTTAGAGAAGAAGGAAGATATTCAGTACCTGGCCAACCGGTATATTGGCCTGAAAAATGTCTTCTTCCTTGGCCGGGGCATCGATTATGCCACAGCGCTGGAAGCTTCTCTGAAATTAAAGGAGATTTCCTATGTTCATTCAGAGGCTTATGCTGCTGGCGAGTTAAAGCACGGTCCCATCGCTCTTATTGAGGACGGTACCCTGGTGGTAGGCCTTGTGACCCAGGAAGCTTTATACGGCAAGATCGTCAGCAACCTGGTGGAGGTAAAAAGCCGCGGCGCCTTTGTTCTTGCAGTGACCAATGAGGACAATAAAGACATTGAAAAAACCGCGGATTTTGTATTTTATGTGCCAAAGGTCTATCCTTTATTTACAGGCCTTATGGCCACCATACCTATGCAGCTGTTTGCTTATTATGTGGCAGTAGCCAAAGGCTATGATGTGGATCAGCCGAGAAATCTGGCAAAATCAGTAACTGTGGAATAAAAGAATGACAATAAAGAAGGTTTCAGGCCCCGGGGCGGTATGCCGCCCTTTCGGGCCTGAATGTTTATAAAATCAAGGGAGTGGATAAAAATGACAGAAGTTACTTTGGGAAAAACAGGAATTACAGTAAACAAAAACGGGTTTGGCGCTTTACCCATTCAGAGAATCCCAAAAGAGAATGCCGTATTTCTCATCCGTAAAGCTTACGAAAACGGCATTAATTTCTTTGATACAGCCCGGTCTTATTCGGACAGTGAGGAAAAGCTGGGAGAGGCTTTAAAGGGCGTCCGTGATCAGGTATATATTGCCACAAAGACACCGGCACAGACCGGGGAAGACCTGTGGAAGGATCTGGAAACTTCCCTGGAAAAGCTTCAGACAGATCATATTGACATTTATCAGTTTCATAATCCGGCATTTTGCCCCAGGCCCGGGGATGGCACCGGCCTTTATGAGGCCATGGTGGAAGCAAAGGACCAGGGCAAGATCCGGCATATTGGCATTACCAATCACCGCCTTGCAGTAGCAAAGGAGGCGATCCAGTCCGGTCTTTATGAAACCCTTCAGTTTCCATTCTGCTATCTGGCCACAGATAAGGATGTGGAGCTGGTAACTATGTGTAAGGAAGCGGGCATGGGATTTATTGCCATGAAGGCTTTGTCCGGCGGTCTGATCACCAACTCCGCGGCTGCTTACGCCTACCTGGACCAGTATGATAATGTGCTGCCGATCTGGGGTGTACAGCGGGAAAATGAGCTGGACGAGTTTTTATCTTATATTTCATGTCCTCCGGAAATGATCCCGGAGATATGCGAGCTGATTGAAAATGACCGGAAGATGCTTTCCGGAGAATTCTGTCGGGGCTGCGGTTACTGTATGCCATGTCCTGTAGGGATCGAGATCAATAACTGCGCCCGCATGTCCCTGATGCTGCGCCGTGCTCCGTCTCAGGCATGGCTGACGCCTCAGTGGCAGGAAAAGATGAAAATGATCGAGAACTGCCTCCATTGCGGCAAGTGCAAGTCTAAATGTCCTTACGGGCTGGATACCCCGTTCCTTCTTGAACGCAACTATGAGGATTATAAGCAGGTTGTGGCAGGAAAGGTTTCAGTACAGTAAAACAAAGCAGGCTAAGATTTCTCCCTTCGTCCGGTATGTCCCGGAAGAAATCCCTTGACGTATACAATACTTGACATTACAATAATTGTATATACAACGATGGGAGAGGTGAAGATACATATGCTGAAGCGGATTTTTTCGTTTTTTCATCAATACAAAAAATACGCTGTTCTGGCCGTGATCTGTATCGTGGCGGAGTCGGTTTTTGAACTGATCATCCCCCTGATCATGGCGGATATTGTAGATGAGGGCGTGGCCAACGGGGATCGTGCCCTGATTTTTATGAAGGGCGGGCAGATGCTGATCTGCGCGGCTCTTGCCCTGATCCTTGGCATCGGCAGCGCCCGGTTTTCTGCTCTGGCAGGCCAGGGCCTGGGAGCAGAGCTGAGAAAGGAAGAATATCGCAGGCTCCAGGCCTATTCATTCTCCAATATTGACCGGTTCCGGGTTTCATCCTTAGTCACCCGGCTGACCAGCGATGTGACCAATGTGCAAAACTCTATATCCACAGGTCTTCGCCCGGCGGTTCGGGGGCCGGTGATGCTGGTGATCGCTACAGGAGTGGCATTTTCCATTAATGCCCAGCTGGCTGTGGTCTTTTTAGTAGCCCTGCCCCTTTTGGCATTCCTGCTTTTTCAGATCATATGTCATGTGCGGCCTTTGTATACAAAAATGCAGTCCGCCATTGATATGGTCAACCGGATCATCCAGGAAAATCTCACAGCAGTCCGGGTGGTCAAGGCCTGTGTCCGGGGAGAGTACGAAAAAGAAAAATTTAATCAGGTCAATGAAAATCTTATGTCCATTTCCCGGAAGTCTTTTAGGCTATCCGCGTTAAATATGCCGACCATGCAGCTGGTCATGTACGGCACTATCCTGGCGATTTTGTGGTTTGGCGGCCGACTGATCAATGGGGGCGGTATGCAGGTGGGAGAGCTGATCGGATTTTTAAGCTATGTGCTTCAAATCTTAAACTCTTTAATGATGATCTCCAATGTCTTTATGATGCTGACCCGCTCTCTGGCCAGCGCTAGCCGTATTGTAGAGGTTATTGACGAAAAGGTTGATATTACCGATGCAAATGCCAGGGATATTTCCGTGCAGCGGGGGGAGATCGATTTTTCTCATGTTTACTTTAAGTATAAAAAAGAGGCTGCCGAGTATGTGCTGTCAGATATTAACCTTCATATTAACGCCGGAGAAACGGTAGGGATCATCGGACAGACCGGTTCGGCAAAATCCACGCTGGTACAGCTGATACCACGGCTTTATGAGGTTACAAAGGGCGTGGTGTCCATTGACGGCCACCCGGTTCAGGAATATCCTTTGGAACATTTAAGAGACGCTATTGCCATGGTGCTTCAGAAAAATACCCTGTTTTCCGGAACTTTGGCAGAAAATCTCAGGTGGGGCAAGGAAGACGCCACTATGGATGAGATCCGGGAGGCCTGCCAGATCGCCTGCGCCGACGAGTTTATAGACCGTCTGGATCGTGGCTATGATACGGAAATGGGCCAGGGCGGCGTCAATGTATCCGGCGGTCAGAAACAGCGTCTGTGTATTGCCAGGGCATTGCTTAAAAAACCAAAGGTGCTGATCCTGGATGATTCTACCAGCGCAGTGGATACTGCCACAGAGGCAAAGATCCGCCGGCAGCTGGCTAAAAAGCTTCCGGATATGACAAAGATTATTATCGCCCAGAGGATTTCTTCTGTGCGCCATGCGGATAAGATCGTTGTCCTGGACGATGGGCGGATCAACGGCATCGGCACCCATGATGAGCTTATGGCTGGAAATGAAATCTATCAGGAAATTTATGAATCTCAAAAGGAAGGAGCGGATCTTTAATGGCCAGATATGTAGGATATAAACGTCCTAAAAACACGAAAAAGACAATGAAGGCCTTGACGAAATATCTGGGGAACCATAAATGGCTGCTCCTGCTTGTGGCCCTTCTGGTATTTATCAGTACCGGAGCAAATATTATGGGAACCTATCTGTTAAAGCCGGTGATCAACCGGTTTATCCTGCCGGGAGATGTGAAAGGGCTGATCATGGCTGTGGCTGCCATGGGAATCATGTATTTGTGCGGCGTCCTGGCCACTTTTGGCTACAATCAGCTGATGGTCATTACAGGGCAGAAGGTAGTCAGCGAGATTCGGCGGGATCTGTTTGCTCATATTCAGAAGCTTCCTTTAAAATATTTTGACGCCCATACCCACGGAGATCTGATGAGCCGTTTTACTAATGATGTGGATACAGTCCAGGAAGCCTTAAATAACAGCTTTACCATGCTGATCCAAAGCTTCCTGACGGTGACAGGAACTATTGTCATGCTTTTGGTGCTGAGTATCCGCCTGTCATTGATCGTTATTATATTTATGATCTTTATGTTTGCCCTGATCCAGTTCAGCGGAAAGCGCAGCCGGAAGTATTTTACCCGGCAGCAGGAGCAGCTGGGACGGATCAACGGTTTTGTTGAGGAAATGGTTGCTGGTCAGAAGGTGGAAAAGGTATTTAATCATGAGCAGATTGATTTTGAAGAGTTTTGCCAGAGAAATGAAGATCTGAGAAAAGCTTCCACCAGCGCGTTAAGCTATTCCTCCATGATGGTGCCCTCTGTCGTAAGCCTTTCCTATGCCAACTACGCGGTTTCTGCCTGCGTCGGCGGGCTGTTTACGCTGGCAGGAATCTTTGACCTGGGAAGCCTGGCTTCTTATCTGGTGTACGTGCGCCAAAGCGCCATGCCTTTAAATCAGTTTACATCCCAGGTGAATTTCCTTCTTGCGGCCCTGTCAGGCGCAGAGCGTATTTTTGAAATGATGGAAGAGCCGACGGAAATTGACGAAGGCCAGGTAACTCTGTGCAATGTGGCGGTTCACCCGGACGGGACTATGGCGGAGGTTTCCGGCTATACTGGAGACTTTGCCTGGAAGGTGCCAAAAGGGACGGGTTTTGATGGGAGGATGCTGGCAAAAGAGGCTGTGCCTTCCGGAGATGGGGCCATGCTTGTGCCATTGTGCGGCCGTGTGGATTTTAAAAATGTGATCTTTGGGTATACAAAAGAGCGGCAGATCTTAAATGGCATCAGTTTGTACGCAAAGCCGGGACAAAAGATTGCTTTTGTAGGCTCCACTGGCGCAGGGAAGACGACCATTATTAACCTGATCAACCGGTTTTATGAAATTGACGGAGGTCAGATCATTTATGACGGCATTGATACCCGGGATATTAAAAAGGATGATCTGCGCCGGTCGTTATCTATGGTAGTTCAGGAGACCCATCTGTTTACCGGGACGATCGCGGACAATATCCGCTATGGCCGGTTAAATGCTTCTGATGAGGAGGTGCGGGAGGCGGCAAAGATTGCCAACGCGGACTCATTTATCCGCCGTCTGCCGGATGGATATGACACTATGCTTTATGGGGACGGGTCGAATCTGTCCCAGGGGCAGCGCCAGCTTTTATCCATTGCCCGGGCTGCTATTTCCCAGCCTCCGGTGCTGATCCTGGATGAAGCCACAAGTTCGGTGGATACCCGGACGGAAAGGCTGATTGAAAAGGGCATGGATGCTATTATGGAAGGGAGAACCGTGTTTGTTATTGCCCACCGCCTGTCTACTGTGCGCAATTCCAAGGCCATTATGGTGTTGGAAAAGGGGGCGATTATTGAGCGGGGAGACCATGAGGCTCTTTTGGAGCAGAAGGGCCGGTATTATCAGCTGTACATGGGACAGTTTGAACTGGAATAGAGGGATGATGCATGGAAAAACAGGAAATCAGAAAAGCTCTTGTAGAAGCGGAATTTGCCAGAAAAAAGCTGCTCCAGCCCTATTTTCTTGATCTGGGACTGACCTTAGGCCAGGGCCAGCCAAGGATCCTGCGCACCTTAAAGCAGAAAGGCGCCATGACCCAAAGGGAGCTGGCAGATCTGTGCAAAATGGATGTAACCAATATGTCAAGAACTCTGGACCGGCTGGAGGAAAATGGACTGATTCAAAGAACCCGGCCGAAAAACAGCCGGAGGGCCAATCTGGTGGAACTGACAGACCAGGGCCATGAAAAGGCGGGAAAAGTTGTGGAATGTTTTGAGCGCCTGGATGAGCGGATCTGTCAGGATTTTACTGAGGAAGAGCTGTGTCAGCTTTTAGGATACCTTCAGCGGATCATAAAAAATCTTCAGGCAGAAAGTGGAATCAGCTATTGAAAACTCAGAGGGATACGGTATAATAGCCATAGGATGCCTATTGCACCTGCCATAGAGAAATGAAAACAGGAGGTTATTTCATATGATCAAGGTTACTGTTTGGAATGAATTTGTTCAGGAACAGATGGATGTTAAAGCTGCGGAAATCTTTCCGGGGGAGGATCTGGCTCAGGTTCGTCAGTGGATGATCGATCGTGCCCTTGAAATCAAGGAAGTGCATCACGGAGCAATCCATGATACGTTAAAGGCCCTTCTGGAAGAAGATGAAGAGATCAAGGTATGTCATATCGCCACTTTGGATATGGAAGAGTGCGGATTGACTCAGGAAGTGCTGGATGACACAGATGTTTTAGTATATTGGGCGCATATTGCCCATGATAAAATGCCTGATGAGATTGCGGAGCGTATCCGGGATCATGTGCTGCGGGGCATGGGATTTATCCCTCTCCACTCAGCCCACCCCAGCAAGCCCATGCAGAAGCTTTTAGGCACCAGCGGAACCTTACAGTGGCGGGAAGGGGATTTCTGCCGAGTTTGGAATACATGCCCCACCCATCCGATTGCCCAGGGTATCCCTGCGTCCTTTGAATTGGAAGAGGAAGAAATGTACGGAGAGTTTTTTGATATTCCAAAGCCGGACGATCAGGTATTTATCAGCTGGTACAGAGGCGGCGAGGTGTTCCGTTCCGGCTGTACATGGACTCGGGGCTATGGAAAGATCTTTTATTTCCAGCCCGGTCATGAGACAAACCGCTCCTATTTTAATGAAAATGTCCGTCAGATCATCCGCAATGCAGTAAAGTGGGCTAAGCCGGTGATGCGTGTCGGCGTTCTTGAATGCCCCAATGCGGTGGTTTCTCCGGAATCCAAGTACCAGAAGTAAGCCGGAAGGCGGATATGGATCGGGCATTGATGGCTGTCCTTGAAAAGATCACACCTGAGGAACAGGCCATATTAGACGGCTGTTCCCAGGTGAGCCGGGAGCTTTACACAGACCGGCGGGATTTTGTCATTGACAGTGATAAGATGCTGGAAAAGGGCAAGCTGATGGATATACGCACGCACACCCGCTTTGTCCATTTCCCAAAGCATAAGCATAATTATATTGAGATCATATATATGTGCTCCGGCAAAACGGAGCACATTATTAACGGCCAGGACCGGGTGACCCTTTTTCAGGGGGAACTGCTGTTTTTAAATCAAAACTGTTATCATGAGATCCTTCCCGCGAAAAAAGAAGATATTGCCGTTAATTTCATCGTTCTTCCTCAGTTTTTTGACGAAACCTTTAAAATGATGGATGATGAAAATATTTTGAGGAACTTTATCATCAGCTCTCTTACTAAAAGCCAGGAGGATGCTAGCTATCTGCTGTTTAAGGTGGCGGATGTGCTTCCTGTACAAAATCTGGTGGAAAATCTGGTATGGTCTTTAGTTAACGGTCAGCCGAACCGGCGCCAGATGAACCAGGTGACTATGGGGCTTTTGCTTCTCCAGCTTGTAAATGTTTCTGACCGTATTTTTTATGGCCAGGGGAATACTTATGAGCATCAGGCGGTCCTTAAGGTGCTGCGCTACATTGAGTCTAACTACCGGACGGCTTCCCTTGCCCAGCTGGCTCAGATGATGAATGAAAGCTTATATCAGCTTAGCCGTTTTATTAAGAAAAATACAGGGCATACCTTTAAAGAGCTGCTCCTGCAAAAACGGCTGAACCAGGCAGCGTTTCTTTTATCTACGACCAAGCTGCCGGTGTCGGATATTATCTATCATGTGGGATATGATAATACCAGCTATTTCCACCGGGTATTTCGGGAAAAATACGGAATGACCCCCAAAGAATACCGGGAAAAACAATAATTCTTTAGCAGCAGTTGTGCCGAAACGACAAACTGCTGCGTCAATTCTATAGACATTCTGTCAATTTATCTGGTCATTTGGCAAATTTTTCCAAATAAAAGCTATTGATGCTTTACAAAGTCGAAGTATATAATTGCATTATCCGGTAAAGTAGATTTATGGCAGAAAAGTCGAGGCAGTTCATGAGGGGACCGTTGGAAAAAGATTAAAGAAGCGGCCGAAGGAGGGTTATTGATGGAAAAGATCAATTTTATCATTATTGATGACAGTGATAAATTAAGAGATTTTATTAAACAGCTTGTGGCAGAAGACCACGGTGAATACATAGCAGAAGAGAAGAAGGAGCATCCTGCGGTAACAGAGGATATGAAGCGCCGGGTCACAAAGATGATCCAGGATCTGGGTGTTCCGGCCAATATTAAAGGATATACGTATCTTAGAGACGCAATTCTTATTTCTATTGCAAATCCGGATGCCATTAACTCTATTACAAAGGTACTGTATCCGGAAGTGGCAAAGCAAAATCAGACGACACCTACCCGAGTGGAAAGAGCGATCCGCCATGCTATTGAGGTGGCATGGTCCAGAGGGAATAATGAAATGGCTGAAAAGATATTTGGCTACACAGTAAATCTTACAAGAGGGAAGCCGACAAATTCAGAGTTTATTGCGCTGATCGCTGACCGGATGCGCATCGATCCTAAGGAACGGCAGATCATATGAGGGAAGATCGCCGTAGGAAACTTAAGGTGCGCCGGAAAAGGTCCGGGCGAGGCGCCTGAATAGTTTTGCGCTGTATTTTTGCTTTATAGGATGCAAATAAGGACGGTTGAATTATCAAATTGCGTCCTTATTTTTATATCCTGATTCAGGTATAATAAACATATTAAAGTGTGAACATAATCTAAGGATAAGGAGCGTATTTTATGGGAAAATATTATCTTGCAGTGGATATTGGAGCGTCCAGCGGCAGACATATCCTGGCCCATATGGAGAATGGAAAAATAGAGCTGGAGGAGATCTGGCGCTTTGATAACGGCATGAAGCCAAAGAATGGACATTTATGCTGGGATCTGGAGAATCTTGAAAAGAATCTCATCCTTGGCATGAAGCAGTGCGCTAAAGAGGGGAAGATCCCTGAGAGCATCGGTATTGATACATGGGCAGTGGATTTCGTCCTTTTAGATGAGAAGGGACAGCGCCTGACAGATGCTGTAGGCTACCGGGACAGCCGTACAGAAGGTATGGATGAGGAGGTGTATAAGATCATTTCCCCGCAAGCCCTTTATGAACGTACAGGTATACAAAAACAGATCTTTAATACCATTTATCAGCTTATGGCTTTGAAAAAAGAGGACCCTGAGGCCATGGAAAAGGCAGACGCCATGCTGATGATCCCGGAATATTTGAATTATTTCCTTACCGGTCAAAAAGCGGCAGAATATACAAATGCTACCACCACTCAGCTTGTAACGCCAAAGACAAATGACTGGGATCATGAGCTGATCCGTATGCTGGGATATAAAGATTCCATGTTCCAGCCGATCCATATGCCCGGTTATGTGGTGGGACACCTTTTACCTGAGATTCAGGAACAGACCGGCTTTGACTGTGAAGTCGTTCTTGCAGCCACCCATGACACCGGCTCCGCTGTGCTCAGCGTGCCTTCTAATGGGGATGACGGCATCTATATCAGTTCCGGCACATGGTCCTTAATGGGCGTGGAGCGGAAAGATGCGGATTGCTCAAAAGCCAGCATGGAAGCCAATTTTACCAATGAAGGGGGCTATGACTACCGGTTTAGGTATTTGAAAAATATTATGGGCCTTTGGATGATCCAGTCGGTGCGCCATGAGCTTAAAGATGCCTACAGTTTTGCCCAGCTTTGCCAGATGGCTGAAGAATGTAATGATTTTCCATCCCGGGTAGATGTAAATGATAACTGTTTCCTGGCGCCGAAGAGCATGATCAAAGCCATCCAGGACTACTGCGAAGGGACCGGACAGCCGATACCCCACACTCCGGGAGAACTGGCCGCTGTAATCTATCAAAGTCTGGCAAATTGCTACGGAGAGGTTGCCGCAGAGATTGAAGCATTAACCGGAAAGAAATACACAAAGATCCATATCGTAGGCGGCGGTTCTAACGCGGACTATCTGAATGATCTGACGGCAAAGGCATCCGGCAGGACCGTTTATGCCGGGCCGACAGAAGCTACAGCCATTGGAAATATTGTTGCCCAGATGCTTAAGAGCGGAGAATTTGCATCCCTGGAAGAAGCAAGATCCTGCATTTTTGAATCCTTTGGGGTAAAGACCTTTCAGAGCTGCTAATGGAGTTAAGATACAGTTCAAGCTGCTTGCAGTATGATGAATATATTGATGAATATATTGATGAATATATTATGACATTTTAGTCATTTTCCTGTTGCGTCTGTCTCGTACTGTGGTTATAATATAAGATATAAGCGCCCCAACGATCATCGAATCAGCTTACAAACATGTGGGGAATCTTACATATCCCTAAGCTTTGAGAGAAAGATGCGGCGCGGATTTTTACAGGTTTTTTGCCGCAGACGGCGGCATTAGACATTAAAAGCAAAGGAGAGATTTTAAGATGAAAGAGGTTGTTATTGCAAGTGCATGCAGAACTGCTATCGGCAGCTATGGCGGAACTTTAAAAAATGTTCCTGCTGCTGAGCTGGGCGCTGTTGTTGTTAAAGAAGCTGTAAAAAGAGCAGGAATCAAACCGGAGCAGGTGGATGAGCTGATCTTCGGTAATGTCCTTCAGGCAGGTCTTGGACAGAACGTTGCCCGCCAGGTATCTATTAAAGCGGGTCTGCCTATTGAGTGTACAGCGATGACCATTAATATTGTCTGCGGTTCCGGTCTTAAGAGCGTTGCTCTTGCAGCGAACCAGATCATTGCAGGTGAGTCTGATATTGTTGTATGCGGCGGTACAGAAAACATGAGCGCTGCGCCTTACGCTGTTCCTACAGCTCGCTGGGGCGCCAGAATGAATAATACTCAGATGATCGATATTACAGTAAATGACGGTCTTTGGGACGCATTTAATAATTATCATATGGGCATCACTGCTGAAAATGTTGCGGAAAAGTACAACATTACAAGAGAGATGCAGGATGAATTTGCTGTAAGAAGCCAGAACAAAGCAGAAGAAGCCGTCAAAGCCGGAAAATTTAAAGATGAGATCGTTCCTGTGACCATTCCTCAGAGAAAAGGCGATCCTATCGTATTTGATACGGATGAATATCCGAAATTCGGCAATTCTATGGAAAAAGTTGCTAAGCTCCGTCCTGCATTTAAGAAAGACGGTACAGTAACTGCTGCGAACGCTTCCGGTATTAACGATGCTGCTGCTGCTTTGGTTGTTATGTCCAAAGAAAAAGCAGACGAGCTGGGCATTAAGCCTTTAGCTACCATCGTTTCCTACGCGACAGCAGGCGTTGCTCCTGAGATCATGGGCGTTGGTCCTGTGCCTGCAACAAGAAAAGCGCTGGCAAAGGCAGGTCTTGAGATCAAAGACATAGATCTTGTAGAGGCAAATGAAGCATTTGCTGCTCAGTCTCTGGCTGTAGCTCAGGATCTTGGCCTTGATATGGAAAAGACAAACGTAAACGGCGGCGCTATCGCTCTTGGACATCCTATTGGAGCATCCGGCACAAGAATCCTTGTTACATTACTTTATGAAATGGCAAGACGGGATTCCAAGTACGGCCTTGCAACGCTTTGCATTGGCGGCGGACAGGGTCAGGCGCTTATCGTAAAGAGATAATTTGGACTGTTACATATAAATAACTACCAATCAACAACACTAAAAAGGAGAACGGATATGTCAAAAGTAAAGCACATCACAGCCGTTGAGGCAGCCGAGCTGATCAAGGACGGCATGACAGTTATGGTGGGCGGCTTTATGGATAACGGTACGCCGGAAGCCATTATTGACGCTCTTGTAGACCTGGATGTAAAGAACTTAACCATTATCTGCAATGATGCTGGATGGGGAAGAAAGAAGAACCGGGAAACCGGAGAATATGAAGGAAAGCCATTAGGCGTTGGAAAACTTATCGGTCGTCGTCAGGTAAAGAAGCTGATCGCTTCCCATGTAGGCCTGAATCCTGAGCTTGGCGAGCAGTATACCAAGGGGGTGACCGAACTTGAGCTTGTGCCCCAGGGAACTCTTGCTGAACGTATTCGCTGCGCCGGCGCCGGTCTTGGCGGTTTCTACACCCCTACAGGTGTAGGTACAAGTGTGGCTGAGGGAAAAGAAACGAAAGTGATCAATGAAACAGAGTATGTTCTTGAGCTTCCTCTTCATGCGGATGTTGCCCTGATCAAAGGCCATATTGTAGATAAGAGCGGAAATATTCGTTACATTGGTTCTGAAAGAAACTTTAATCCGATCATGGCCATGGCTGCAGACCGTGTCATCGTGTGGGCGGATAAGGTTGTTGAGTCTGGCGCTATTGGACCGGATTATGTAGAGACACCGGGAATTTTTGTAGATTATATTGTAGGCGAGGAGGGTGAAGAGTAATGGAAAACGCTAAGAATTTTATCGCTGCCCGTGTGGCAAAAGAGCTGCGGGATGGAGATATTGTAAATCTTGGAATCGGACTTCCCACTTTGATCCCTCAGTATGTAGATCCGGGAGTAAAGCTTATCCTTCAGTCGGAGAATGGCTTTGTAGGTCTTGCATCCGTTGAAAAAGGCAAGGAGAATCCTCACATTGTAAACTCTGGCGGTATTATGGCAGGAATCGCTGATGATGGTGCGTTTTTTGACAGCGCCACATCCTTTGCCATTATCCGCGGCGGACATGTGGATGCCACTGTTCTTGGCGCTCTCCAGGTAGATGAGCACGGCAATATTGCCAACTGGATCATCCCCGGAAAGATGGTTCCCGGAATGGGCGGCGCTATGGATCTTGTTGTAGGCGCCAGAAAAGTTATCGTTGCCATGGAGCACACCAACAAAGGCAAGCCAAAGATCCTGGAAAACTGCACGCTTCCTCTCACCGCTAAAAATCAGGTGGACCTGATCATTACAGAGATGGGTGTGATCGAGGTGACAGCAGACGGCCTTGTATTAAAGGAATATAATCCTGAATTTACCATTGAGCAGATCCAGGCCGCGACAGAAGCGACATTGATCATTGCTGAAGATATAAAACCGATGGTTTAACATATGAGGGCTGGGCGAGTCTTTGATTCCAACGGTGTTGCTCCCCTTTAATGGGAGCCCTCGGGCATATATAGGAGACGCAGACAAATCTTTGACCGGATTTGTCTGTGTGAAACAAAAAAGCCATTAAAAATGAAATTTTCTGAAAAGAAAGATTCATTTTTTAGTGGCTTTTGTTGTGTTTTTCAGGCAAAACAGGTATAATGTGAACGAGACAACCGAAAAGCAGCCATTTTTCGGAAAAAAGCATGTTAAACTGAGGTGAAAGAATGGAAGTAGCAGCAGACCTTTTGAAAAAAATGGAGGAATCTTATAAAACCTTCAGTAAAGGTCAAAAAAGGATCGCCAATTATGTTTGTGAAAATTATGACAAAGCCGTGAACCTTACAGCGGCCAAGCTGGGCAGTATCGTAGGGGTCAGTGAATCTACAGTAGTTCGGTTTGCCACCGAGTTGGGATTTAAAGGCTATCCCCAATTCCAGAAAGCCCTGGAGGAGATTGTTAAGAACCGACTCAATTCCATACAGCGCATGGCTCTCACCAATGACCGGGTGGAGCAGGGACATATTGCGGATTCCATTCTGCGGGGAGATTATGAGAATATAAAGAAGACATTGGATGAGCTAAATAAAGAGGAGTTTAACAGTGGTGTGGATGCCATTTGCCGGGCACGGCGCATTTACGTTGTAGGCGGGCGAAGCTCTGAGGTTTTGGCCCGATTTTTTTACTATTATCTGAATTACATTTTTGAAAATGTTAAAATAGTAAGTACCAACAGTCTGGCGGAGTCCATGGAGGATGTCCACAGGATCAGTGGTCAGGATGTGATCATCGGCATTAGCTTTCCCAGGTATTCTATGGATACAGTGCGGGTTATGGAATTTTGCCGCCGGAGGGGCGCTGTAGGCATCGCCCTCACAGACAGTGCGGCGTCCCCTATGGTAGAATATGCCCGCTATAATCTTTTCGCGGAAAGCAATATGGCATCCATTGCGGATTCTCTTGTGGCTCCCATGAGTGTGATCAATGCCCTGATCACGGCCCTGAGCCTGAAAAATAAAGAAAAAGTTACAGAGACTATGCGTACACTGGAAAATATCTGGGAAGAATATGGTGTATACAAAACTTCTCAGGATGAGGAGGAGTAGATCCAGCTTATGGAAAATACTGTGGTAATTATTGGCGGCGGAGCCGCGGGAATGATGGCAGCGATCCAGGCTGCTCAAAAAGGGGATAAGGTCCATTTGCTGGAAAAAAATGAAAAGCTGGGAAAGAAGCTTTTTATCACCGGAAAAGGCCGGTGCAATGTGACCAATGACTGTGATGTGGAGACTTTGCTGAAAAACGTAGTGACGAACCCTAAGTTTCTCTACAGCGCTTTTTATTCCTTTAACAGTCAGGATATGATGGCTTTCCTGGAAAAGCTTGGACTTCACTTAAAAACAGAGCGGGGAAACCGGGTATTTCCCGGCTCAGATAAATCCTCTGATGTGATCCGCGCGTTAGAGAGAGCCCTTAAAGATCTGGGGGTTATGATTCACCTGGAAAGCAGGGTAAAAAAACTTTTGATCCGGGATAATAAAGTGGCAGGAGCAGAGTATGCCCATGGAAATAAGACAGAAACTATTCTGGCAGATAAGGTGATCGTAGCTACCGGGGGACTTTCTTATCCTTCTACCGGTTCTACGGGGGACGGATATGATTTTGCCCGGGAGGCCGGTCATACAGTGACAAAGCTTATGCCTTCTCTGGTGCCTGTAAATATTTGTGAGGACTGGTGCAAAAGTTTGCAGGGTCTCTCCTTAAAAAATGTCCGGGCAGGGTTTTATCAGGGGAAAAAGAAGCTGTATGAGGACTTTGGGGAGATGCTTTTTACCCACTTTGGGGTCAGCGGCCCTCTGATCTTATCGGGAAGCGCCTATATTTTAAAGGCGCTGGAGAAAGAAATGCCGGTTAAGCTTACCATCGACCTTAAGCCGGCTCTGTCGGTTGAACAGCTGGACGCCCGGATCTTAAGGGATTTTGAGAAAAATATTAACCGACAGTTTTCCAACAGCCTTTCAGCCCTTCTTCCTTCCAAACTGATTCCTGTGGTTGTAGATCTGTCCGGCATTGACGGCAAAAAGCCGGTCAATGAGATCAGCAGGGAAGAACGCCATCAGCTGGTTCATTTGCTGAAGAACCTGACCATGACTGTGGCAGGGGTAAGAGATTATAAAGAGGCGATCATTACCCGGGGCGGCGTGTCGGTGAAGGAGATTAATCCGTCCACCATGGAGTCGAAAAAAGTCTTTGGCCTGTACTTTGCCGGAGAAGTGCTGGATCTGGATGCCCTGACCGGCGGCTTTAATCTTCAGATTGCCTGGTCCAGCGGCTGGCTGGCAGGAAATAACGTATAAAAATAACCTTTAGGAGGAAATCCCCCCTGGGGATACCTGTATGGTTTTAAAAAAATAACCTTTAGGAGGAAATTGTTTTGGGTTTTAATATTGCAGTGGATGGACCCTCTGGTGCGGGGAAAAGCACTATCGCGAAGGCCGTGGCAAAGGAGCTGGGCTTTATTTATGTAGACACGGGGGCAATGTACCGCGCCCTGGCCTTATATGTCCTTAACCGGCAGATTTCTGTGGAGGATGAAGCGGCGGTGGGGCAGGCTGTTGAAAATGCCTCTGTAACGATCCGTTATGAAAATGGGACGCAGCAGGTGCTGTTAAACGGGGAAAATGTTACCGGATTTCTCCGTCAGGAAAAAGTGGGAAATACAGCCTCCGCCATAAGCGCCTATGGAAAGGTGAGGGAAAAGCTTTTAGGCCTTCAAAGAGATCTTGCCGCGGATAATGATGTGATTATGGACGGCCGGGACATTGGCACCAATGTTCTTCCAGACGCGCCGCTGAAAATCTTTCTTACAGCTTCCGTCGATGCCAGAGCTGAGCGCCGGTTTAAGGAGCTTGTGGAAAAAGGTGAAGAGGAAACCTTAGAGCATGTGCGGGAAGGCATTGAAAAGCGGGATTATGACGATACCCATCGGGCCCTGGCTCCTTTGCGTCAGGCGGCTGATGCAGTTTATCTGGATACATCACACATGGATATTCCCCAGGTAATCCAGGCGATCATAAAGCTTTATCATGAGCGGAGGATGGATGTATGAGTGTAACTCTTGCAAAAACCGCCGGCTTTTGTTTTGGTGTAAAGCGGGCTGTAAATATGGTTTATGACGAAATCGGAAAAGGCTCAGTTTTTACATACGGTCCCATTATCCATAATGAAGAGGTGGTGGCAGACCTTAAGGCCCGTGGCGTGGATGTGATCTGGGATCTGGAGGATGAGCGCCTTGTGCCGGGAGTGTCTGTCGTGATCCGCTCCCACGGAATTTCCAGAGAGGAATATGAAACTCTGGAAAGAAAAGGGGTGCGCATTGTAGATGCCACATGTCCATTTGTAAAGAAAATTCATAAAATTGTGGAAGCACAGGCTTTAGAGGGGCGAAGCATTATTATTATCGGAAATGATCGCCATCCGGAAGTGGAAGCCATAAAAGGCTGGTGTAAAAGCCCTGTAACGGTTATTGAAAATATTGACGAAGCCGATAGATTTTGTGCCGGAAAATCTGAAAAGCTGTGCATTGTATCACAAACAACATTTAATTACAATAAATTTAAAGATTTAGTTGAAATTATTTCAAAAAAAGGTTATGATATAAGATGTTTAAATACTATCTGCAATGCGACGGAAGAACGCCAGACCGAAGCAAGGCAGATAGCCGCCCGTGCAGACGCCATGATCGTAATTGGCGGACGTCATAGCTCAAATACTCAAAAGTTATATGAGATTTGTAAAAATGAATGTGAAAATACTTACTATATACAGACACTGAATGACTTAGATCTAGCGAAAGTAAAATCTATGAGTAATGTAGGTATTACCGCAGGGGCATCCACCCCAAATAATATTATCGAGGAGGTTCATAAAGCATGTCTGAAATGAGTTTTGAACAATTATTGGAGGCATCACTAAAAACAATAAGAACAGGAGAAGTCGTTGAAGGTACCGTAATCGACGTTAAAGAAGACGAGATTATCTTAAATATAGGTTACAAAGCAGACGGAATCATCACAAGAAATGAATATTCCAACACACCGAACCTTGATCTGACTCAGGTTGTACATGTAGGCGACACTCTCCAGGCAAAAGTTTTAAAAGTAAACGATGGGGAGGGACAGGTTCTTCTTACTTACAAGAGACTTGCTGCTGAAAAAGGCAACAAGAGACTTGAAGAAGCTTACGAAAATCATGAAGTGCTCACTGCTAAGGTTGCTCAGGTCCTGGACGGCGGCTTAAGCGTTGTTGTTGAAGAAACCCGCGTCTTTATTCCTGCCAGCCTTGTATCTGATATTTATGAGAAAAACCTTTCCAAGTATGACGGACAGGAAATTTCTTTTGTGATCACTGAGTTTAACCCGAGAAAACGCCGTATCATCGGTGACAGAAAGCAGCTGTTAGTTGCTGAAAAGGCTCAGAAGCAGAAAGAGCTCCTTGAAAGAATTTCTGTGGGCATGACTGTGGAAGGCAAGGTTAAGAATATTACAGATTTTGGCGCGTTTATTGATCTGGGCGGCGCCGATGGCCTGCTTCATATTTCTGAAATGTCCTGGGGACGTGTAGACAACCCGAAGAAGTTCTTAAAGGTTGGTGATGACATTAAAGTCCTCATCAAAGACATCCAGGGAGATAAGATCGCGTTAAGCCTTAAGTTTCCTGAGACAAATCCATGGCTTACTGCTGCGCAGAAGTACGCTGTTGGAAACGTAGTTGAAGGCAAGGTTGCCAGAATGACCGACTTCGGCGCTTTTGTAGAGCTTGAGCCTGGTGTAGACGCTCTTCTCCATGTATCTCAGATTTCCAGAGAGCATGTGGACAAACCGTCAGATGTTCTTTCCGCAGGTCAGATGATCACAGCAAAGGTTGTTGATTTTAACGAAACTGACCGTAAGATCAGCCTGAGCATTAAGGCTATGGAAAACACAGAAAAGTCGGCTCAGGAAGAAACTGAGGAATAAAATAAAGATCCCGCTATAGGGATCATCGGCTGTATGTGTGATACAGCCGGGATTTTTTAAAAAGCAGGAATATAACATATATTCCTGCTTTTTAAAAATTAAGCGCGGCCCATACAGTTAAAAGGTATGATATAGCCTTGCCGTTAAAAGGCAGACACAGTCTTAGGGGCATACGCTTGTGGTGGAGAGGTGGATTATGGAAAAATACAGCCTTGTCAAGTTGAGAAATTATGTGGGGCATCTGGTCATTGGCGTGGCGGTCCTTATTTTCGGGGGCAGCGTTTTATACTCTATTTTGTCTGAGATGATCCAGATTTATGACCCAGCCAGTAAATATGCCTATATTTTCGGCATTGGGGCCTGTGTCCTGATCCTGATCGCGGGCATTTTTTTCCTGGTCAAGGCTTTTGGATTTGAAAATCAGCTTTTTAAAAACGTTTCTCCGGAAGAACGAGCAGAGTTTTTCCGGGAGCTGGGGGATGAACGGACGCTGTTTTTTGACCACTATATGTTTGTAACCCGGCATTTTATTCTGGTCTATTTAAAGTCATGGAATCCTTCCGTAAAGCTTGTGCGGATAGACGATCTGGTGGCCTGTTTTGGAAAGCCTTATGATGCCGGCAGTGATGAACTGGTCCAATATGATGTGATCTTGTGCGATAAAAGGTTTCATGTGTATCGGTGCATCGTCAAAGGGAAAAAGGCGGGAATGATGGAAGAGGCCTGGAAGGCTGTATGCAGTCTGGCCCCATGGGTGTTTCGGGAGGACAGTGAAGAATTTTTCTCCGGTATGACCCGCCGGTCTAAGAAGCGCTCCTATCTTAAGGTGATCGAGCACAGAAAGTCTGTAACGGATATTTCAGAAGATACGATCCAGGATGTGGTGGTCAGCGCGGCAGATGTGATCCGGTCCTTTAATGAAAAGAAAACGGCAGATCCACCCCGGGAGACGGAAAGCCCTCAAAAGGTCCAGCCGTCCCGGAATACAGCCGATGAGATTACTCAAAAGCTTCCTAAAATAAAGAGGCGTAAGAAACGCTGAATACAGGCTGAAAATTCCGGGGCTGAAAAAAGCCCTGGGTTATATTCAAACCAGGAGATCTTATCTTCATAGTGATTTTTAAAGGCAGGTGTGAAAAGTTTTTCCGGCTGAGGAAGAAATTCACCTGCTTTTTTTGTGTAACAGGTTTTGGCCGTGGCTTTTTTTCGGCAGTCCTTGTCCACATAGGCAGCCACACTTTTATGGATGGCATAGTCTTCCTGGGGAAGATAATAATAATCTTTATAGTTGTCATAGAAAAATTTCATTTCGCCCCGGATCATGGGAAGAAAAAGGCAAATCTGATCCGGCCAGATCTTCAGACCAAGTTTTAAATCTGTGCCGGGAAGGGTCAGCGTTTTTTTATCCAGAGGGAGAGGCAGGGCAAGCTGGGGTTTAAGGGAGATATTTATCCCCCAAGCAGAAAAATTTTCCGGAGACGCTGCATTTTTCGGAAAAGTAGCGCCATCCATAGGCACTGTATTTTCCATAGGCGCTGCGTTTTTGGGGAGGACCGGGCCAGCCTCTTCACCGGCTATTGGGAAAAATTTTTTCACATGGTTTATGGAAAAAGCACCCTCTGCCAGTACATAGGGATAGGCAAGGACCGGAAGAATAAAAAGCATATCCTTAATGTCCTCGCAGTTATGAAGGAGAAGGAGCTCTTCCATGGAAGCCGAGTGACTTTTAGCATAGGCTTTATAAATAGGGATCAGGGCGCCGCCGGAATAGGTGTCTTCCCGGTGGATGCTAAGAAACTGTTCCACAGATTTCAGCTTAAGGCTGTTCAGGCCGAGAAATGCTCCAAAAGGGCGGATGGTTTTGTAAAGATCCAGGTGATCCCACCGGGAAAAATCCTGGGTCAGGCCTAAAAATTTTGCCTTTTTTTCAATAAAGGGCAGATCAAAGGTTGCCCCGTTATAGGAAATGATCCCGGCTGCATCCTGTATTGATTGAAAAAACTGCTCCAATATGGCGCGCTGCTCTTCTGGGCTTTCATCCTGTGCCATCCACTGGATCAGCTGCCAGGCATTTTCCTGGCGTCGGCAGCAGCCGATCAGGTAAATTCCGCAGGTGGCAGGTGAAAATCCGGTAGTTTCTATATCAAAAAACACGCCTTGCTCAAGTCGTTGATCATGGCTGAGCATTTCCATGGTATGATCGTGAAAGGCGGGAATATCTTTTTCTGTAATGGTATATGTGCGGGTAACCATAAAAACCTCCTTTTCGGTGCTTTTGTGGGTCAAGTCGATTTTATTTTTATTATAAGGGGTTCGGGAAAAGATGGCAAGTCACTGTTTCTGGCAAATCTATAGTTGATTTCCGGGAGAAAATTTCATATAATAGAACTGGTGTTTGCAGAAAGGGGAATTTTATGATCGCATATATTAAGGGACAGCTGGAGATGACCGGGCCGGATTACGTGGTGGTAGATCATAACGGTATGGGCTACCAGGTTTTTGTCCCTTCCTCTGTTATACGGGATCTGCCTGAGCGGGGCAGTTCCATAAAGATTTATACATACCTTCATGTCCGTGAAGATCATCTGTGTCTTTACGGCTTTTTATCCCGGGACGACTTGAACATTTTCCGACTTCTTATTACAGTCAATGGCATTGGCCCTAAGGGAGCTTTGGGAATATTATCCGCCATTTCACCGGATGCTCTGCGTTTTGCGGTTCTTGCGGGAGATGACAAGACCATTGCCAAGGCGCCGGGGATCGGAAAGAAAACTGCCCAGAAGCTGATCCTGGAATTAAAGGATAAGTTGAATCTGGGAGAAGCCCTGGAAAATACATCTGACGGAGACGTGTTCCTGGACGGAGCGTCATCAGACAGTAAAAGTGAAGCTGTGCTGGCTTTAGTGGCCTTAGGGTACAGTCAGACCCAGGCCCTTCAGGCTGTGCGTCAGTGTGAGATTACTGAGGATATGACCAGTGATGTCATACTAAAGCTGGCCCTAAAAAAGATTCTGACCCTGTGATCCGGGACGGAAGGGAAATGATTTTCCCTGTTTAAGGAGGAACGTATGAACCGTCGAATTATTACTACAGAATTCGTGGAAGAAGATATTAAAATTGAAAATAATCTGCGGCCTAAGCTTCTTAAGGACTATATTGGGCAGACAAAGGCCAAGGAGACCTTAAAAATATATATTGAGGCGGCTAAGCAAAGAGAAGAGCCCCTGGATCATGTGCTGTTTTACGGGCCTCCCGGACTGGGAAAGACGACTCTGGCGGGAATCATTGCCAATGAGATGAACGTGAACCTGAAAGTGACCAGCGGTCCGGCCATTGAAAAGCCCGGGGAGATTGCAGCCATTTTAAACAATCTGACAGAAGGGGATCTTTTATTTATTGATGAGATTCACCGTCTGAACCGTCAGGTGGAGGAAGTGCTTTACCCGGCCATGGAGGATTTTGCGATTGATATTATGATTGGAAAAGGCGCCTCTGCCCGTTCCGTCCGTCTTGATCTTCCCAGATTTACTTTAGTGGGGGCAACGACCAGAGCCGGACTTTTAACTGCCCCTTTAAGGGACCGTTTCGGTGTGGTCAGCCGCCTGGAATTTTATTCGCCTCAGGAGCTGAGCCAGATCATCTGCCGCTCTGCCCGGCTTCTTCATGTTGAGATTAATGAATACGGAGCCCTGGAGCTGGCCCGACGTTCCCGGGGAACCCCCCGTCTTGCTAACCGGCTTTTAAAGCGGGTGAGAGATTACGCCCAGGTACGGTATGACGGAGTGATCACAGCGGATATAGCTGCAGAGGCTCTGGATCTGCTGGAAATTGATTCTCTCGGACTGGATCATATTGACCGGGCCATTATTACGACCATGATCGACAAGTTTGATGGAAAGCCGGTGGGGCTGGATACATTGGCTGCAGCTATCGGTGAGGACGCTTCCACTTTGGAGGATGTGTATGAGCCTTACCTTATAAAAAACGGTCTTCTTTCCAGAACACCCAGAGGACGGGTAGTAACTGGGGCAGCCTATGAGCATTTTGGTTTAAAACCGCCAAAATAAATGGCTGTTTATAGGGAATTATCG
>CAZMGH010000013.1:5557-33803 GCA_964565805.1 uncultured Lachnospiraceae bacterium | reverse complement strand
TGAGCATTTTGGTTTAAAACCGCCAAAATAAATGGCTGTTTATAGGGAATTATCGGTGTAAAGGTTCAGCCAGCTGAACTTTTACATTATCAGCTTTTACATTATCAGGACAACATCTGACAAAATAGGTTGTGCTTTTGACGGCTTTCGTTTATAATAAATATACTATGATGATGGTACCAGGGTCAAAAATAAGGGTTAGGAGGACTGCTTCATGTCATCAAAAACAGATATACAGGTCGTGATCGGCGGCAAGGTTTACACGCTCAGCGGATATGAAGGCGAAGAGTATCTTCAGAAGATTGCCTTATATATAAATAGTAAGATGGCCGAGTTAAATGACACACCCAATTACCGCCGCTTGAACTCAGATATGCAGAAGATCCTGCTGGAGCTGAATATGGCGGACGACTACTACAAGGCCAAAAGTCAGATTGAATTGCTGGAACAGGAGATGGAGGATAAAGATAAGGTAGAGTATGACCTTAAGCACGAACTTATCTCTGCCCAGATCCGTCTGGAAGAATCTGATAAGAAAATCGAAAATCTGAAAAACGAGATCAATGAACTGCAAAAACAGATCGTAAAGCTGGAGACAAAAGCGTATCATAAATAATAAATGGGGTGTTGCATTTTTCCGTCATGCAGCACTTTATTTTTTAGAAAGCCCCGGACGGCGGAGCAATCCGAGGCTTTCGTATGCAGGAGTGCCCCGGACGGCGGCTGAGGGGCAGAGCGTGCTTGCACACAATGACACGCAGCCATCGGACGGGCAGCCCAAATGAGCACGAGGGATGCCGCTTTACAGGGAGGACATGTACATGAAAAATATAGAGATCCTGGCGCCTGCCGGAACGTTTGAAAGCATGGCAGGAGCTTTTAGCGCCGGGGCAGATGCTGTCTATATGGGCGGAAAGAAGTTTGGAGCCAGAGCTTATGCGAAAAATCCTGATGGCCAGGGTCTTCTTGAGGCCATCGATTATGCCCATATCCATGGAAAAAAGCTGTATCTCACAGTAAATACACTGCTTAAAGATAAAGAGCTGGAAGATGAGCTTTATGAATATCTTGCTCCTTTATATGTACAGGGGCTGGATGCCGTCCTTGTTCAGGACATGGGGGTCCTTTGCGCTGTGCGGGAGTGGTTTCCAAAGCTCCCGGTTCACGCCAGCACTCAGATGACTGTGGTTTCCCAGGATCATGCCCGCCAGTTAAAGGCCCTTGGGGTTAGCCGCATCGTTCCGGCCAGGGAACTTTCATTGGAAGAAATCCGGGCCATGAAAGAGGTTTTTCAGGGAGAAATAGAATGTTTTGTCCATGGGGCGATGTGCTATTCTTATTCCGGTCAGTGTCTGTTAAGCAGTATGATCGGCGGGCGGAGCGGAAACAGAGGTCGGTGTGCTCAGCCCTGCCGACTTCCCTACAGCCTTTATGAAAACGGAAGGTTGGCAAGCAGCCGTAAGGCGCCGTATCTCCTTAGCTTAAAGGATATGTGCGGCCTGGAATATATTCCCCGGCTTTGTGAGGCTGGGGTGGATTCTTTTAAAATCGAAGGCCGTATGAAGCGTCCGGAATATGCGGCATATGTTTCATATATATATAGAAAATATGTAGATTTGTACCAAACTCATGGAATAGGGGAGTATCATATTGATCCTCAGGATGTGAGGGATTTAATGGAGCTGTATAATCGGGGCGGCTTTTGCAAAGGCTATTATTACCACCATAACGGGCCTGAGATGATGACCCTTGATCGGCCTAATCATCGGGGCAGTTGTGCAGGCACCCTGGCTCGTCAGGGGAAAAATACAGTATTTAAGCCGAAGACCACTGTTGCAAAGGGAGATGTGCTGCTCCCGGAGGGCAGCGGAGACAAAGAAAGCATCTCAGCACAGGAAACATATATGCCGGGAAAAACCTATGTGGTGCCCGGATGGCAGGAGCTGCGGCCGGGAACAAGGATTTTCCGTATTTTTAATAAGGCATTGATGGATTCCATTGATACACGATTTTTATCGGATAAAAATCAAGAAAAGATTTACGTTTCATTAACACTTTTTAAAGATTTTCCTGCTAAAATAGAATTAATGTATGGCAGCTTTCAGGCGGAAGCTTTAGGTCCTGTGGTAGAAACTGCATCAAAACACCCGCTGAATCGGGAAGAAGTGGTAAAAAGGATTTCAAAAACAGGAAATACTCCCTTTTATGTGGAGTATGTAGACATACAAATGGATGAGGACGCGTATCTGCCCATTATCGGGCTGAATCAGCTGCGGCGGGACGGCATCCAGGCCCTGATCCGGCAGGTCAAAACCAAGTATGCCAGAGAACTTTCCCTTTCCGTTGACGGAGATGAAGCGCTTTTTCAACGAGAGGAGCAGGAACAAAGCCGGACCGGGGAACAAATTATGAAAGCAGCACTGGTCAGTGTTTGGGATCAGGCCCAGGTGTTGGAGGAGGAGCCTTTTGTATCCCTGGTCTACCTGGAGTCCTGGCTTGCGGATGAGCCGCGTATCCGGGAGCGGATCGCCCTGCTAAAAGACCGGGGAATGAAAGTGTTTTTGACGCTTCCCCATATTTTCAGAGATCCTGTAAGGAAAAGATGGCATGACCGGCGGGAAGTTTTAAAGGATCTGGGGCTGGACGGATATATGGTAAGAAATATGGAAAGTTTGGAATTTCTTAAAAGAGAAGGACTTATAGAGCCGGATATGTGCGTGGTTTCAGATGCCTCTGTTTATACGATGAACCGTCGGGCTGTAGCCTATTACCGCAGCCTTGGCATCAGCCGCACCACCGTGCCTTTGGAACTGAACAGGACTGAACTGGCCCAGCGGGGGTGCAGGGGAGAGGAGATCATTGTTTATGGACATATTCCTTTAATGGCAACAGCCCAGTGTCTTCGGAAAAATCTCCTGAAATGCGACCGAAAGCCGGGGATCCTGGATCTGTCAGATCGGACCGGACGGCATTTTCCTGTAAGAAATGTGTGCGGCAGCTGTTATAATCTTATATACAACAGTCTTCCTCTGGTCCTTTATGATCAGGGAGAAAAGCTCTCCGGATTATCTGCCGGCGTATGGCGCTACAGTTTTACTGTGGAAACGCCTCAGATGGTCCGCAGGATCCTTTCAGATCCTTATGAAAATATACATAAAGAGTTTACCCGGGGGCATTTTACCCGGGGCGTAGAATAGGCAGGTGACTTATGGTTAATTTATTGACACAGCTTTCCAGATATTTGCTGATCATTCTTGCAGCCGTATATGCCATGAAATGCTTTACGGTATTTCGGTCAAAGCATGCCTGGGATCGGGGGTCTGTGTATATGACACAGAATATCCTGATGTTTTTGATCCATTTTGTTTGTTATCTGATCATTTTCCTTAATGAACGGACGTTAGCTGTACTGGCCTTTTATATTTTCCAGGTGATCTTTTTTGTGGCCACACTGGTGCTGTATTCGGTCATGTACCGCCATGCCAGCAGGCTCCTTGTAAATAACATGTGTTTTTTAATGATGGTAGGCTTTGTGATGCTTACACGGTTGGACTTTGATCTGGCTATCCGTCAGTTTTGTATTGCTGTAGCCGGTGCGGTGGTGGCTCTGATCATTCCTGTGATCATCGCAAAAGTACACACGTTAGACCGATTTGGCATTGCTTACGGAATTTTGTGCTTTCTTGTTATGGCCTCCGTTTTTGTGGTAGGCCGGTCAGCCAACGGTGCCACCAACTGGATCCAGATCGGTCCTATCGGCCTTCAGCCCTCGGAGCTGGCAAAGGTGATCTTCGCCTTCTTTGCGGCTGCTATGCTGTGCCGGAGAACGGATTTTAAGTATCTAGTATTTGTTTCCATTTTCGCGGCAGCCTTTGTCCTTTTGCTAGTAGCGGAAAATGACCTGGGCGCGGCGGTAATCTTTTTCATGACCTACCTTTTTATGGTCTATGTGGCCAGCCAGAAGGTCCGGTATCTTGCCATCGGTTTTGGAGGTCTGGCGGCAGCATCGGTGATCGCCTACCGGTTTTTCGGACAGGTACAGGTCCGGGTTCAGGTATGGCTGAATCCATGGGCAGATTACACAGGAACCGGCTATCAGATTGCCCAGTCTCTGTTTGCCATCGGAACTGGCGGCTGGTTTGGCATGGGCCTTTACCAGGGGGCGCCTACAGATATTCCTATTGTGGAATCGGACTTTATATTTTCAGCGATTTGTGAAGAACTGGGAGGCTTGTTTGCCATTTGCATTGTATTAGTCTATATCAGCTGTTTTATTATGTTTATTAATATATCCCTCCAGCTAACCCGGCCTTTTTATAAGCTTCTGGCCATTGGCCTGAGCACAGCTTATGCTTTCCAGCTGTTTTTGACACTGGGCGGTGTTATTAAATTTATTCCCCACACGGGTGTGACCCTGCCCCTGATCAGTTACGGCGGAAGCTCCATTTTATCCACTATCATAACATTTGCAGTGATCCAGGGACTGTATCTGTTAAAACAGAAAGAAAGTGAGGCACAGATCTATGAAGAACAACAGGAATACGCGCCGCGGCCAAGGCAAGCATCTCGATGATTCATTTATGTTCCCGGACCGGGATGACACCTACTTTGAACTGCCGGATGATGACGGCTATGATGCCTCTCCGGGTTCCGATGGATACGGTGACAGTTATGATGATGGGTATGACAGCTATGACGACGGATATGATACCTTTCAGGAGGACTATGATGAGCCGGGAGGCCGCCGTCGCGGTGCACCGAAAAACCTATATAAAGAAGAGGAAAAGAAGATACGCAAGGCAGAGGCAAAGCGGCCTAAAGGGGTTAAAAACCGGGAGATCCTTGTAGTCATGTATGCATTTATTTTCCTTTTTGTGTCAACTATCGGATATTTTGTCTATTATAATGCTGTAGAAAGCAAGGATGTGATCAACCATCCGGGAAATGTTCACATTGCAAAGCTTCAGGAAAAAATCACCCGGGGACGGATCCTGGCATCTGACGGAGAAGTGCTTGCCCAGACTGTAACCGATGACAGCGGCAATGAAACCCGTGAATATCCTTATGGAAGTGTGTTTGCCCACGTTGTAGGCACTTCAGAAATTAACAAATCCGGTCTTGAAGCCTCATGTGAAGAAGATCTGCTTTCGTCGAATATAAATTCTCTTACAAAGGCCCTTAATGATCTTCAAAATGAAAAAAGTCCGGGAGATGATGTGGTAACCACCCTGGATGCTCAGCTTCAGCAGGTGGCCTACGATGCCCTGGGCAGCAATCAAGGGGTAGTGGTGGCTATTGAGCCCAGTACAGGGAAGGTGCTGGCCATGGTGTCCAAGCCGGATTATGACCCAAATACCCTTGCGGAAAATTATTCAGCCATTATTTCAGAGGAAGGAAACAAAAGTCTTTTAAATCAGGCCACACAGGGGCTGTTTACCCCGGGATCTATTTTTAAGATTTTGACGACTCTGGAATATATGCGGGAAAATACAGACTATAGTAGTTATACCTATACCTGTCAGGGGGTGATTTCTCTTTCTGACGGCACCGGCGGCCAGCAAGACCTGTCCTGTTACCAAAGCACTGTCCATGGTACCCAGAGTCTGATCCAGTCCTTTGCCAATTCCTGCAACGCTTCCTTTGCGAATATAGGAACCGGACTGGACGCGGAGAGTTTTACTACGCTGGCCGAGTCCCTGCTGTTTAATCAGAGTCTGCCGACGGAGATTTCTCATGTAGAGAGCAGCTTTGAACTGAGCGCGTCGGACAATGACTGGCTTAAAGGCGCTACAGCCATCGGACAGGGATATACGACCATGACCCCTCTCCATGCGGCTATGATCGTTAGTGCCATTGCCAACGGCGGCGTTCTTATGGAGCCTTATCTGGTAGATCGGGTACAGAGTAATGACGGAAATACAGTGTATAAAAATATGCCGGAAAGCTATGGAAATCTTATGACAGCATCTGAGGCTTCCATATTAACAGAGATGATGGTGGAGACAGTAACAAGCGGAACCGCCTCGTCCTTAAACGACATGGGCTATACAGTTGCAGGAAAAACCGGAACCGCCGAGGTGGGAAATTCAGGAAATAATGCCTGGTTTGTGGGCTTCGCTCCGGCAGAGAATCCTCAAATCGTGGTCTGTGTCCTGGTGGAAAATGCCAGCACCAGCAGTTCTTACGTGGCTGTGCCTATTGCAGAGCAGCTTTTTGCCGCGTATGTCCAGTAGGGGATAACCGATTACCAGTAACAGCTTTATGAAGCCTTGTCAAGGAGCCTGAAACAGTGTATACTGTTTACAGTGGAAGAAACACACCCTGACTGACAGGAGGAATTGCAATGACTGAGGCAACAAGTTGCGGCGGTGTGGTTATATTTAGAGGTAAGATCCTTCTATTGTATAAAAATTATAAAAATAAATATGAAGGATGGGTATTACCAAAAGGAACTGTTGAAGAAGGCGAAGAGTATAAGGAAACAGCGATTCGTGAAGTTAAGGAAGAAACCGGTGCAAAGGCGGCGATCATTAAATATGTGGGAAAAAGTCAATATACTTTTAACACGGCCAACGATTTGATCGTTAAGGATGTGCATTGGTATCTGATGATGGCTGACAGTTATTTCAGCAAACCACAGCGTGAAGAATTTTTTGTGGATTCCGGCTATTATAAGTATCATGAAGCTTATCATCTGCTGAAATTTACAAACGAAAAACAGATTCTTGAGAAGGCCTACAACGAATATCTGGAATTAAAACGGAGCAATCTGTGGGGCTCAAGGAAATATTTCTAGTTGGTACAGCATTAGGGGGCTGTCTCCGATGAAGGGAGACAGCCCCCTAATGCTTATAGACTAATCTATGGCAGCAGCGACATCCTGGCGAAATTCCTCCCAGGCATCGGGATAATTTACATAATAATTGGGGCAGATTTTACCGGTAATATCATAATGACGAATGACATCAGTAAGGGGATCCAAATCATAAGTTTCGCACAGCCAGGCCGTAAGGCGCACAAGGGAATCATAGGTCATGGAATTAAACTGGCCTTCAGCATCCGGATGACAACATTCAATGGAGATCGTGTCTGAATTCCGGTCATTGGAGCAGTAGGCAATTTCATTTAAGGGAACGCACTGGATGATTTCTCCTTCCAGGCCAATAACAAAATGACTGCTGGCATAAGCATCCTGAGTGGTGGCCAGTTGTTCAAAATAATTCCGGTTGCTTTGGGCCGTGGTTCCGGGATTCCCTACGTAGTGGATCACAACGCCGTTAACCTCCTCTAAAGGGGTCTGAGGCCTGGAGTATTCATTAGGCGTGAGAAAATCTTCCGTAACCCAGTCCGGAGCCTGGATCAGGACTGAGGTAAGAACAAGGCTGGATTCCTGGAGCAATGTAGTTTCTTCAGATGAAGCATGGTTTAAAAGCTGGGGCGTTGCCACGGAAATAATACCGTAGCTGGCAAAAGAGACTGCCAGTGTTGTGGCAACAACGCAAAAAAAACGGATCCATTTCCTTTGGAGCTTACTTTTTTGTATAGACACGAAATTCACCTCTCTGCTGGAATTTACGCAACAGTCCGTCAATAGAACTGTTCCGGATTTACGTTTACTATTTTACCAGAGATTTGTTTCAGAAATGTTACAAAAACTCTTAACAAATATGCTGAAATTTTCAGTCACTTATTGTATAATAAATGAGACAAATAGCAAAAGGAGAAGATGTGATGGAACGAATTGATCTGCTTGACACTTTTAACCGGGAGGTTGAGGTGCTTGAGCTTAACGATGAGTGGATGCTCTATGCCCTGGATCAGAAAAATGAAATCAAGGATATATGTTCCATTGAGAAGATGAACCTGAAAACCCGTCAGATACAGCGGCTGATCCCTCTGGATTATACCCGGCTGTGGGAATCCTTTAAAACCTACGGACAAATGCCGGGATTTTTTTATGCAGTGAATGTGCTGGCGGACTACCGGGTCAGACTTCGCAAGATTGATAAGAATACATGGGAAAATACTACAGATTTTCTTATTACCCCGGAAGGGGAGATCATTAACATTTATTCTCTGAACGAGGATTACATGATCATTACCGATGAAGTGAAAGCCCGGAAAGAAGTGCTGGAACGCTTCGGAATGGCTAATGAAGGCCGAAGATATGTGAATGTCCGGTATTTGTATGAGATCCATACAGGAAAAAAGTATCCCATTAAAGACCGGCATTTTGATTCGATCACTGAGGATATTCCAGTACGCCATATAGACGGCGTGCCGACGATCGTTTATGAGGCCTTTTATAAAAATGAATCGGATGAGACTATGGATGGAGGAAGCGAGATTCTTACGGTTTCTGTAGATGAATTTGTTGCTCACGTTAAGACGGACGGCATGGCCGGATTAACCCGGGTCACGGGAGCGGGCGATGGTGGGTTTGACTATGTGCGTCTTATGGAGGCAAAGGGTGAGAAGATCATTTTCCGCAGGCGGAATATAAAAGATGCTCATGAAGAGCTGGTGCAGCTGGATTTTTCCGGGGATGGCGGCTATGAGGGGACAGTCTTAAAAGCCTATGATATTCCTCAGGACGGGAACATTTTTTATGATCTGACTGAAAAGAAGGTCTACTGGTTCCCTGAAGAGGAAGCTGAGGATAAAAAGGTTTTGTGCCTTACAGAACCGTCCCAGGTGGCTGCTTATAATGGAAAGTACGGAAACTTTGCCGGACTTTTCGGCGATGAATGGATGATCACCACGTATTATGATGAAGTATTTATGAAAGAATATGAATACCACGAATATGTAGCCATCCATAATTTAAAGGATGGTCATGTGGAAACGGTGGCCGGACGGTTTGAAAGGACTCCGGGGGCCCTGGTGCTGCTTCGGTCCTTTCTGGCTTTGTAAATTTGGCCCTGGTACCATCATAGTATAAAGGAGAGAGTGTAATGAGCGATTGCAATAATAGCTGCGGTTCCTGCTCCCAGGCAGACTGCAGTTCAAGAAAAGAAAGTTTTAAAGTAGAGGAAAATAAATTTAGTCATGTAAAACATGTCCTTGGTATTGTCAGCGGCAAGGGGGGCGTAGGAAAATCTCTGGTAACCAGCGAGCTGGCTGTGCTCCTGAGCAAAAAAGGATATAAGGTAGGCATCCTGGACGCAGACATCACCGGCCCTTCCATTCCTAAAATGTTTGGCATCCATGAGCAGGCGCTTGGAAATGACCAGGGCATCCTTCCGGCAGCTACACCTGGAGGCATTAAGATCATTTCCATTAATATGATGCTGGATGATGAGGAAACCCCGGTAATCTGGAGAGGTCCGGTTCTGGCTGGCGTTGTTAAGCAGTTCTGGAATGAGGTTGTCTGGGGCGAGCTGGATTATCTTCTTGTGGATATGCCTCCCGGAACCGGTGATGTGCCTCTTACAGTATTCCAGTCCCTGCCTGTAAGCGGCATTGTTATTGTGACAAGCCCTCAGGAGCTGGTGGAAATGATCGTAAAGAAGGCCTACAATATGGCAAAACAGATGAATATCCCTGTGGTGGGTCTGGTGCAGAACATGAGCTATCTCCTATGTCCCGACTGTGGAAGAAAGATTTATATTTACGGAGAAGGCAAAGGTGAGGAAATGGCAAAAATGCTGGATATACCTTCTTACGCGGCCCTTCCTATTGAGCCAAAGATCGCTCAGCTTTGCGACCAGGGAGCGATTGAGGAATTTTCCCACAGCTATCTGGATGATATGATTCGCTACATTGAGACAATCCGGTAAGACCGCCAAAAAGGAGGAGTGGAATGTTTACTGCAAAAGATTATGCGATGCCTCAAAGCTTAGAGGAGGCCTATGAAATCCTTATGGCTCGCAAGACCAATCATATTATAGCCGGTTGCGCATGGCTGCGTATGGGAGAAAAGCGGATGAACACTGCTGTGGATCTGTCCCAGGCCGGGCTTGATTATATCCGGGAAACAGAGGATGCCATTGAGATTGGCGCCATGACATCTTACCGGGCAATAGAGACAAGTCCGGTGCTTAAGGAAAATTTCAGCGGCGTTTTAAGCCGGTGCGTGGAGCCTATTATCGGCGTTCAATTCCGAAACAGCGTTACTGTAGGCGGATCGGTGTATTCCCGCTTTGGATTTTCCGATTTCCTCACCCCTCTCATGGTGCTGGAAACTACAGTGGTCCTTTATAAGGACGGCCCCATACCTTTGGCCGAGTTTATGAACATGCCCTACAAAAAAGATATTCTTGAAAAACTGGTGATCAAAAAAGCGCCGGTGACGGCAGCCACGCAAATGTTTCGCAATGCCCAGGCGGATTTTCCTATTGTTAATCTGGCTGCGGCAAAAGAAGACAAAAGTTACCGTATCGCCGTAGGGGCTCGGCCCCAAAAGGCCGTGATGGCTCCTGAAACCGGGGATTATTTGTCAAAGGCTCTGGAAGAGAATGGATCCTTAGAGACAGTAGACGAAATCTGTGAAAAAGCGGGAACGATCCTGACAGAGGAGATTTCCTTTGGCTCCAATATGCGCGCTGGCAGCCTGTACCGTGGAAAAATCGCCAAAGTCCTTTTAAAACGCGCAGTGAAGGAGGTGGAAGGATGCTGATCCATATTAATATTAATGGGGAAAAACGAAAGATCCACTGCGCTCCCGATGATATGCTTTTAAAGGTGCTGCGGGACGCAGGCTATAAAAGTGTGAAATGCGGCTGCGACACAACCAACTGCGGCCTGTGTACTGTGTGGCTGGATGGAAAGCCAGTGCTTTCCTGTACGGTTCCGGCGATGCGGTGCAACAACCGGGATGTGACTACCCTGGAGGGACTTCAGGATGAGGCTAAGGTGATCGGTTCCCTGCTGGTGGATGAAGGAGCGGATCAGTGCGGCTACTGCAGCCCGGGACTGATCATGAACATTATTGCCATGAAAAAGGAGCTGAAAAGTCCTACAGAAGAAGATATATTACATTATCTGGCAGGAAATCTGTGCCGCTGCACCGGCTATATGAGCCAGCTGCGGGCAGTTAAAAAATATATGGGGGTGGAAGGATGAGATATGTAAGCAGACCTGTACGAAAGGTAGACGGTATGTCTTTAGTGACAGGAAAACCCTTGTATACCGACGATCTTGCGCCGAAGGAATGTCTTATTGTTATGGTCCTGCGCAGTCCCTACGCCTACGCCCGCATACGGAATATTGATGTATCCAAAGCCCTTCTGGTGAAAGGAGTAGAGTGCGTTCTGACCTATAAAGATGTGCCAAAGGTGCGCTTTACTAATGCGGGCCAGACTTATCCGGAGCTGTCCTCCTACGACCGTCTCATTTTAGATGAGTATGTACGGTATGTGGGTGATGAGGTGGCCCTTGTGGGGGCTGTTAATGAAAAAGCGGCTCGGCAGGCATTAAAGCTGATCAAGGTAGACTATGAGGCGCTGACCCCGGTGCTGGATTACAAAAGGGCTATGGATAATCCGGTGATCGTCCATAATTATGATGATTATTTTAATCATTATGATTTTCAGGGAGAGGATAATAAGCGGAATATTGTGGTCAACGGCGTGTCGGAAAATGGAGATGTGGACGCGGAATTTGCCCGGTGTGATGTGATCGTGGACCAGGAATATGAGATCCAGGCTCAGGAGCAGTGTATGATGGAAACTTTTCGTACCTACACCTATCTGGACCACAACAGCCGATTATGTGTGGTTTCCTCTACCCAGGTGCCTTTCCATGTGCGCCGTATCCTGTCCCGGGCCCTTCAGATTCCTCAGACACGGATCCGAGTCATTAAGCCAAGGATCGGCGGCGGATTTGGGGCAAAACAGACGGTGGTTTCAGATTTCTATCCGGCCATTGTCACTTTAAAAACCGGCCGTCCGGCTAAAATGGTCTATACCCGGAAGGAAACCTTTATGGCCTCCAACAGCCGTCATCAAATGTGCATCCGGGCCAAGGTAGGCGCTGACGCAGACGGAAGCATCCGGGCCATTGAACTGACAACTTTGTCCAACCAGGGCGCTTACGGGGAGCATGGCACCACCACCATAGGACTGAGCGGTCACAAATCCATACCCTTGTATAACCAGGCCAAGGCATTTCGTTTTAATTATACAGGTGTATATACAAACACCATGCCTGCGGCGGCTTTCAGAGGATACGGGGCCACACAGGGCCTGTTTGCCCTGGAATCTGCAGTAAGTGAGCTGGCGATAAAGTTAAAGATGGATCCCACGCGTTTGCGGGAAAAAAACATGGTCCGCTTTGGGGAGATCATGCCTGCCTATTATAATGAGCCATTGACCAGCTCTGCCTTGGACCGGTGTATTTACCGGGGCAAACAGATGATCGGTTGGGATGAAAAGTATCCTAGGACACAGATTAGTGATACAAAGGTGCGGGCTGTGGGCATGGCTATCGCCATGCAGGGCTCCGGTATTTCCAAGGTGGATACTGCGGGAGCAGAGATCAAGCTGAATGATGACGGATCCTATACCCTGAAAATCGGCGCCACAGATATGGGTACCGGGTGCGATACGATCCTGACTCAGATCGCGGCGGAAACACTCCTGGCAGATATGGATCAGTTTATTATTGCTCAGGTGGACACGGACATTTCTCCCTTTGATCCAGGATCCTATGCTTCTTCCACCACCTATGTGACAGGAATGGCGGTGTATAACGCGGCCTGTGATCTGAAAAACAAGATCATTTTCGAGGGAGCAAAAATGCTGGATCCGGAAAAGTATCCTATGGCCTTTGAACAGTTTAATCCGAAGAAGTTTTACTTTGACGGATCACAGGTGATTGAAGTGTCCGGAGGAAGATCTGTTTCTGTTCATGATATTGCGGTTCACAGTGCCGGAAACTATCTGGGAAATTATCTCAATGGCTCCGGCTTTTACTCCAGCCCTACATCGCCGCCGCCTTTAATGGCCGGTTTTGCGGAGATCGAGTTGGATAAGGAAACCGGAAAGTATGAAATCATTGATTATGTGGGTGTAGTAGACTGCGGTACTGTAGTTAATACAAACCTGGCCAGAGTCCAGGCTGAGGGTGGAATTGCCCAGGGCATCGGCCTTGCCATGTATGAGGATGTTAAATATAGTAAGAAGGGCAAGATGATGACCAATTCCTTTATGCAGTATAAGATCCCTTCCCGGGTGGACGTGGGCAGGATCCGGGTTGAATTTGAGTCCAGCTATGAGCCCAGCGGCCCATATGGGGCAAAGTCTATTGGCGAGATCGTGGTCAATACACCTGCGCCAGCCATAGCGGACGCTTTGCGAAACGCTGTGGGCATTAACCTGCGCCAGCTTCCCATGACGCCGGAAAAGGTGCTCACCGCTATGGAAGCGCTGGAAAAGGAAAAATAAAGGTGAAAAATCCATGGGGATTTTTGTAAATGAACTGATCAAAGAATTGGGCCTTCATGCCGGTTCTGTTGTTTCCGTGGTAGGCTCCGGAGGCAAGACCACTTTGATCCGAACACTGGCCCGTGAGCTATCCCGTCAGTACCGGGTGTGTGTGGCTGCGTCAACAAAGATGAGGGATCCTCTGGCGGCTGGAGATTTGTCGGCCGGGAGTTCGCCGGATGGAAAAATCTACAGGATTTTAAAAGATAGTCTTAAGGTACAGGCGCCGCTGGATCAGCCGGGGATCTATTATGTGGCTGATGAACCGGCGCCGGGACATAAGCTTCACGGCTTTTCCAGGGATCTGGCAGAGTGGGCCATGAAAAATACGGATGTGATCCTGATTGAGGCGGATGGCTCCCGGACACTGCCCTTAAAGGGCTGGGCGGAGCATGAGCCGGTGGTCATTAAGGAAACTCAGATCACCATAGGGGTGATCCCGGTGTATGTTGTGGGAATGGAGGCAGATGAGCAGATCATCCACCGTTTTCCCATATTTTCCCGACTTACCGGAGTTAAGAAGGGAGAACCTTTGACCCGGGAGCACCTGATCCGGGTGATCACCCACCCGGAAGGTCTTTTTGGAAAAGCTGTGGGAGAAATGGTTTTATATTTCTCCCAAATCAGTGATGAGACTATGGCGGCAGATGCCAGAGCGATAGCCGCTGATCCAAGACTGAGTTTTATCGATAAGATTATTTTTGGCCGTAGGTCCAAAGAGGAGAGGTAAGAATGGGCGACAATATAAAGGTAGCCGGGGTGATCCTGGCGTCAGGATTTTCCACACGGATGGGAGAAAATAAGCTTCTTATGGATTGGAAGGGCAGTCCGGTGGTTGGCCGGGTTATGGATGCCGCAGCCGGGGCCGGCTTTTTCAAGATCCTGGTAGTGTCCGCCGATGACCGGATCCTGGATATGGCCCGGGAAAAAGGATTGGCAGCTATAAAAAATAACCATCCCCACCTGGGACAGAGCCAGTCGGTCATCCTGGGTACCCAGGCATGTGCCGAGGCAGATGGCATCATGTATATTCCCGGCGATATGCCTTTTTTAACTTCTCAGGTACTCAGGCGTCTTAAAGACGCTTTCTGTTTTTCACCGGAGTATATGATCCGCCCGGTGTATGACAAAAAGCCAGGGGCACCGGTAATTTTTCCTAGGAGGCTTTTTCCGGAGCTTCAGGCCCTGACCGGAGATCATGGCGGCAAAGCAGTGATCCGGAAATATCCTCAGTGGGTACGGGCAGTGGCTGTGAAAGATGGGGAAGCGGGAACAGACATTGATACCCCAGAGGATGCGGCAAAATGGCTTGAAAGAGGTGACGGGATTGAAAATTAAAGATTGCCTGGTCATTGTCCGGGGCGGCGGAGACCTGGCCACAGGGACCATATACAGCTTATTTTCCTGCGGCTTTAAGGTTCTGGTTTTGGAGATGAAACAGCCTACCACCATCCGCCGTCTGGCTGCCTTTAGTCAGGTGATGTATGAAAATAAAATCCAGGTGGAAGATGTAAAGGCCCGGAGGGCCGACACCCTGGGGGAGATCCGGGCTTGCTGGGATGAGGGGATTTTGCCGGTGGCAGAAGATCCCAAGGGGGCATGGATCAAAAAATTACATCCCCAAGTGGTGGTGGATGGGATCATTGCAAAAAAAAATCTTGGGACAGACCGGTCCATGGCGCCTTTGGTCATTGGACTGGGGCCTGGGTTTTGTGCAGGGGAAGATGTGGATGTGGTCATTGAGACGATGCGGGGACACCGTCTTGGCCGGATCATCCTCAAAGGCTGCGCTGAGCCAAACACTGGGATACCGGGAGTGATTGCCGGATTTTCCGAGGAGCGGGTCATCCATGCTCCGGCAGCAGGGATCATGAGGGAACAGGCAGCCATTGGGGACATTGTCCGCAAGGGGGATGTGATCGCATGGATTGGTGATGTGCCGGTATACGCCACGATTGACGGAGTGCTCCGGGGGCTGCTCCATGAAGGACTGGCAGTGCCTGAGGGGTTTAAAATCGCAGATATTGACCCTAGGATCAAAGAACAGGGTAACTGTGTGACGATTTCTGATAAAGCAAGGACCATTGCCGGGAGCGTGCTCCAGGCAGTGCTTATGTATGGAAACAGGGAAGGATGGGAGGTGTAGTATGGCAGACTGGGGATTTATTAATACCCGGGAGCTGTATGACAGAGTTTTTCCCGGGGATGGGAAAATCCATCTGACAGCCCTTTGTGCCACAGGGGGATGCGGCGCGAAAATCGCCGCAGATCAGCTGGAGGATGTTGTGGCAAAACTGCCGCCAGTGTCGGATCCGGATCTTTTAGTGGGCTTTGATTATTGTGATGACGCAGGGGTATATAAGCTTAGGGAGGATCTGGCCATTATCCAGACCCTGGATTTTTTCCCGCCTATTGTGGATGATCCCTATTTGTATGGGAAGCTTGCGGCCGCCAATGCTTTAAGTGATGTGTACGCTATGGGCGGCACTGTAAAAACGGCCATGAATATTGTGGCATTTCCTGAGTTTTTAGATGTAAGCATCCTGGGAGAAATCCTGCGGGGCGGGGCTGAAAAGGTAAAAGAGGCAGGGGCTGTGCTTTGCGGGGGACATTCTATTAAAGACAATGAACCAAAATACGGCCTTTCTGTGACCGGTATCGTCCATCCGGATCATATTCTTGCCAATAAAGGGGCAAAACCGGGAGATCTGCTGATTTTGACCAAACCTTTAGGGGTTGGGATCATTACCTCCGCAGTGAAGGTGGATATGGATACGTATGGAGCCTTTGGCCAGGCGGCGGCCAGTATGGAAACCATTAACCGGTATGCCTGTGAGGCCATGACTGGGATGAAGGTCCACGCTTGTACAGATGTGACAGGGTTTGGATTTTTAGGACACCTTCTGGAAATGACCCGTGCCTCCCAGGTCAGCGCCATTGTGTACCGGGACAAGATACCTTATTTCTTCGCCGCTTATGAATATGCTAAAGATTTTATCATTACCTGCGCTGCCCAGCGCAACCGGCATCATGTGGAGGCCTTTGTGGAATTTACAGAGGAGGATTACGCTTTTGAGGAGATCCTTATGGATCCTCAGACCAGCGGCGGGCTTTTGATCGCCTGCAATCCGGAAGATGGGGATGCGCTTCTTAAAAAAATTCAAGTCCATCATCCCAGGGCCCAGATCATCGGCCAGGTGACGGTGCAGACGGAGAAATTTATTACAGTCATATAAGGAGGACAGTGCAATGGAATACGTAGATGCCACAGGCCTTGTGTGCCCGAAACCGGTGATCATGGCCAAAAAAGCTTTAAAAGAATCAAATGAGATTACGATTGACGTGGATAATGAAATGTCCTGTGAAAACCTGCAGAAGATGGCAAAAGTCATGGATCTTTCCTGTCAGGTATCAAAAGAAGGCAGTGTTTTTCGGCTGGTCATGGTGAAAAATAAGCATACTGAAAGGGCCGAAATATCTTCCGGGGAAAATAATGGGGTTGTCGGCGATTCCGGGACAGCCCGGGAGGCTGGCGCATGGAAAGGCGGCGCCGCAGGAAAAAGCGATGACAGCTATATTGTAGTGTTCAGCTCCCGGTTTGTCGGCCAGGGAGATGACACTTTAGGCGCAGCTTTAATGAAAAGCTTCATTTATACCCTGACAGAGGCTGAGGTTTTGCCGGAGTGCATGATCTTTTACAATGGCGGTGTATGGCTGACCACGGAAGGATCACCGGTGCTGGAAGATATGCAAAAGCTGGAGGAGGCTGGGGTAGAAATCCTTTCCTGCGGTACCTGTCTGAATTTCTATGGCCTTGAGCAGAAGCTTAAGGTGGGACAGGTAACAAATATGTATGTGATCGTGGAAAAGCAGCGGAAGGCTTTCCGTATTATCCGGCCATAGAGGGCTGTTTGCGCAAGTCTGGCAAATACCGGTCATTCAAAATAAGGCTGTCTCACATGCGGAAGCAGGGTCTGTGAGACAGCCTTTGATATTATTCTTTTATAAACTCGATGACGTTTTCGTCCAGACGGGCGATACGGGCCAGGGAATAAACGTCATAGCCCTGATCCAAGAGCTTCTGACGGCCTTTCTGGAAAGATTTTTCAATCAGGATACCGATGCCGACAATCTTTGCTCCGGCTACTTTTGCCAGGCGGACAGCTCCTGTGGCGGCTTCTCCGTTGGCGAGAAAGTCATCTACAATGAGTACTGTATCATTCTCATTAACATAGTCTAAAGACAGGGTCAGCTCATAGCTGGTTCCCTTGGTAAAGGATGTAATATTCGTTTGAGCTACGTTTCCGTTGAGGATTTTGGAGGTCTGTTTTTTCAGGATGATCATAGGTACGCCAAGATGCATGGCAGTATAAACACTGGGCGCGATGCCGGAACTTTCAATGGTCAGCACCTTAGTGATGCCTGAGTCCTTAAAGTGCCGAGCAAATTCTTTGCCGATCTCATTCATAAGCTCAGGATCCACCTGATGGTTGATGAAGCTGTCCACCTTCAGGGTGGAGGAGTTCAGCGCCTTGCCCTGGGCAAGGATTTTATCTTCTAGTAATTTCAAAAATCTCACCTCAAAATATGTTTTATCTATTATAGCAAGAATATATGAAATTGAAAAGATAAAATTTATTTCTTTTATTTTCACAAACCCTACATAATTATTTTGTATACTGAAAAATATGAAAAAAATAGGAATCCTGCCGTCTCAGATAAGAAAGCGAGCCGTGGTGAGAGCAGGCTTCCGCTAAAAATGATACAGGTGAGGTGCCGGTTATGGAAAATTTAAAAATACTTGTAGTAGACGATGAAAGCCGTATGCGTAAGCTGGTGAAGGATTTCCTTTCAAAAAAAGGTTTTGAAGTCATTGAGGCGGAAAACGGGGAACAGGCACTGGATATTTTCTTTGCCACGAAAGATGTTTCCCTGATCCTTCTGGATGTGATGATGCCAAAGATGGATGGCTGGGAGGTATGCCGGGAGATCCGGAAGCTGTCCCAGGTACCCATCATTATGCTGACAGCGAAAAGTGATGAAAAAGATGAACTTTTAGGCTTTGAGCTGGGTGTGGATGAGTATATTACCAAGCCTTTCAGTCCAAAGATCCTTGTGGCCCGGGTTGAGGCAATCCTGCGCCGGAGCAACGTGATCGGGCCGGATGATGTGATCGAGGCGGGCGGCATAAAGCTGAACAAAGCGGCCCATGAGGTCACTGTAGACGGAGAGCCGGTAGAGTTAAGCTTTAAAGAATTTGAGCTTTTGTCCTATTTTGTAGCCAATCAGGGCGTGGCTTTGTCCAGAGAGCGCATTTTAAATAATGTGTGGAATTACGATTATTTTGGAGATGCCAGGACTATTGATACCCATGTAAAGAAGCTTCGGAGTAAGCTGAAAGATAAGGGGGAATATATAAAGACTATTTGGGGCATGGGATACAAGTTCGAGGTGTCCAAATAATATGCTGCGGTGTAATGGGATAGGGGAGCAGGACTGTATCTGTAACTGTTCAGTGTTAGAGCAGTTATTCCACAGGAAGGTGAATTTATGCACAAATCATTAAGGCTAAAGCTGACGCTGACGCTTATGTTTATCGTTCTCGGCATTGTTATATGCAGTACGTTGATCAGCGGCCTGTTCCTTGGAGATTTTTATATGCTGGAAAAGCAGAAGTCACTGATCGAAACCTATAATGATGTCAACCGGCTATATACGCTAAACGATGCTGTGTCATCAGATGAGCGTTTTTCAACTGATCAGGACGAAACAGATTTTTCCAGCCTTTTAGGCGAGGATTTTGAAAACAGTCTGGAGCGGATGAGCGAGGGCCGGGGAACATCCATTGTTATTTTTAGGACTTATGATTTCCGTATGCTTAACGGGAGCATTGTAGCCCAGACCATTTATTCGTCCATGGATTCCGAAAGTGATGAGCAGAATAAGATGGTAACAGACTACTGGGATGCCCAGAGTGATTCCCGTACACAGACGCTGCGGGTGACCGATAATTACCAGATCCAGCAGATGTATATTCAGCGTCTGAGCAATGAATATGTATACCTGTCAGCAAGTCTGGATAATGGGGATAATATTTTGATCCGTTCATCCGTTGACAGTATTGAGAGCAGCGTTAATCTGGCCAACCAGTTTTTCATGTATGTATCCCTGCTGATGCTTATTGTAGGCACATTGGTTGTATATTTTATTTCAAGAAATATTTCTCAGCCGATTTTGGGCCTGGCGCAGATCGCGACCCGGATGTCAGAGCTGGACTTTACAACAAAGTATCAGGTCAACCGGCAGGATGAGATCGGTATTTTGGGAAACAGCATTAATTATCTGTCTTCTACTCTGGAGACGACTCTGGGTGAATTAAAATCGGCGAATGCCAAGCTTCAGAAGGATCTGGAGCAAAGGACCCAGATTGATAATATGCGCACCGAGTTTTTGTCTAACGTTTCCCATGAGCTTAAGACGCCCATCGCTCTGATCCAGGGCTATGCGGAAGGCCTTATGGAAAACATTAATGATGATGAGGAAAGCCGCAATTTTTACTGTGAGGTTATTATGGATGAAGCGGCTAAGATGAATAATATTGTGAAAAAGCTGCTGGATCTGAACCAACTGGAATTTGGGGATAATAACCTGAATATGGAGCATTTTGATATTGTAGGTGTGGTGCAGAACCTGATCTCCAGCTCAGGTATTTTATTTAAGCAGAAGCAGGTATCCTTAGAATTTAATGTGATCGGGCCCATTTATGTGTGGGCAGATGTATATACTGTTGAAGAAGTATTTAACAATTATCTGTCCAATGCTTTCAACCATGTAGACGGGGCGCGGATCATCCGTGTAAATATTATAAAAGATACACAGCATGTGAGAGTTTCTGTGTTTAATACCGGACAGCCGATTTCCGAGGAGGATCTTCCAAAGATCTGGGGCAAGTTCTATAAGGTGGATAAGGCCCGGACAAGAGAGTACGGCGGCAGCGGCGTGGGACTTTCCATTGTTAAGGCCAGCATGGAGCTCCTTGGACAAAAATACGGCGTGGAGAATAAAGAAGATGGCGTAGAGTTCTGGTTTGAGCTGGACGCTACAAACAGCATTGAAATGCATTAAAAAACCGGCGCAGGCTTAAATTAAAATGTCTGCGCCGGTCCTTTTATTATGTATTATCGATTAGTGATGATGATTATGCTTCCTCTAAAGATGTCAGACTGATCTTGCCGGTGAAATCTTCGTTTACAACATAGTAAACAGAATTTTCTTCTGGCTTAACATAAAGATTTAAAGTGTTAATGTCTTTGATTTTGTTGCCGGCGTTAACCCAGAGCTCTTTGACTTTTGCGACCATAGCTTTATCTTCTGTCTGGTTTTCGCCATATTCAACAAATAATGTTGTTTTCATGTTAATCCTCCTTAAAAGAATTGTCATAGGGCCAAATAATCTATGCCCTAACCTGTTCATAAGGATATAATATTATAAATTGGGATCCTTTGCAAATGTTTCTTTTTTTTAGTCAAAAACTCCTGACGTAAAAGTTACAAATATAAACGGGAAAACATATTGAATTTAAAAATATTATAAATAGGTTTTCTGGGAAAACATAAAAAATATTATTGAAACTGAATTAAAAATCCAAGGAAAAATCATAAAAATTGCTTAAAATGTAGAAAAATCCATGAAAAAACATAAATTCCCTGAATGGACTGGGAAAAAAAGAACTCAAAAGGCCTTAAAATGTGCCGGGAAACAGCCCTACGGCCGACAGAGACGATTCCTTTGACTGCTGAGAACATAAAATATCGACAAAATGTGGCGGATATGCTATGATTTTAGTGTGTTTTAAGCTGCTTTAAGTCAAATATCCCGCTGTATGCGGGAATAAGATGGATGATTGATAGGAGATTTTAAATATGATTACGATTATCGACTACGATGCCGGCAACCTGCGCAGTGTGGAAAAGGCTTTGAATTATCTCGGACAGGAAACCGTAGTGACCCGTGACCGGGACGAGATCCTTCACTCGGATAAGATCGTCCTTCCCGGGGTGGGGGCCTTTGGTGATGCTATGGATAAGCTCCATAAATTTAACTTAGTCAATACTATATATGATGCGGCAGACCAGAAGATCCCTTTTCTTGGCATATGCCTGGGACTGCAGCTTATGTTTTCTGAAAGCGAGGAAAGTCCCGGGGTAGCCGGGCTTGGACTGCTTAAGGGAAAGATTAAAAAGATCCCTGACCGGGGCCTTAAGATCCCTCACATGGGCTGGAACTCTATTGAAATCACTTCGGGAGCCCGTCTCTTTCAGGGGATTGACCGGGAACCTTATGTATACTTTGTCCATTCCTACTATCTGGAAGCGGAAAATACAGAGGATGTGGCGGCAAAAACCCATTATGGTGTGGAAATTCACGCGTCAGTGGAGCATGAGAACCTGTTTGCCTGCCAGTTCCACCCGGAAAAAAGCAGTGAAGTTGGGTTACAGATTCTTAGAAATTTTGCTGGGCTATAGGAGGCGTCTATGTTTACAAAGAGAATTATCCCCTGTTTGGATGTTCACGGGGGAAGAGTAGTGAAAGGTGTAAATTTTGTAAATCTGCGGGATGCCGGTGATCCGGTAGAAATTGCTGCAGCTTATGATAAGGCCGGAGCGGATGAGCTTGTATTTTTGGATATAACCGCATCCAGCGACCAGAGAGAAACCGTGGTGGATCTGGTGCGGAAAGTGGCCCGTCAGGTATTTATCCCCTTTACTGTAGGGGGAGGGATCCGCACAGTGGAGGACTTTCGGGCTTTGCTTCGGGAAGGGGCAGATAAGATTTCCATTAATTCTTCTGCCATTAACACGCCCCAGCTGATCAGCCAGGCGGCGGAAAAGTTTGGAAGCCAGTGCGTGGTGGTGGCCATTGACGCCCGGCACAGAGAAGATGGCAGCGGCTGGAATGTGTATAAAAACGGCGGCCGTATAGACACTGGACTGGATGCTGTAGAATGGGCCAAAAAGGCTGTGTCTCTCGGCGCCGGTGAGATCCTTCTCACCAGTATGGATTGCGATGGCACAAAGGAAGGCTATGATATTCCTTTGACCCGGATCATTGCCGACAGTGTTCCTGTGCCGGTGATCGCTTCTGGCGGTGCCGGACAGATGAGCCATTTTTATGATGCCCTGACTGAGGGAAAGGCAGATGCGGTTTTAGCGGCCTCCCTGTTCCACTATAAGGAGATGGAGATCTGCGATCTGAAAAAATATCTCCGGGACAGAGGCGTATCTGTGCGTCTTTAACATCTGTGGGCCTAAAAGGAGGAACCGAAATGTCAATGATTGATAATGACTGGCTGGAGGCTATTGGACCGGAGTTTAAAAAGCCTTACTACGCCAAGCTATATAAATTTGTAAAAAATGAATATATGACCCAGGTGATCTATCCCCCGGCAGATGAAATATTTAACGCATTTCATTTTACCCCCTTACATAAGGTGAAGGTGGTGATCCTGGGGCAGGATCCATATCATAATGTAAATCAGGCCCATGGCCTGAGCTTTTCCGTAAAGCCTCAGGTAAAGGATCTGCCTCCCTCCCTGGTCAATATTTTCCAGGAGCTTCATGATGACCTGGGCTGCTATATTCCCAATAACGGCTATCTGAAAAAATGGGCGGACCAGGGGGTGCTTTTGCTTAATACAGTGCTCACTGTCCGGGCTCATCAGGCCAATTCCCATCAGGGCATGGGCTGGGAGATGTTTACCGATGCTGTGATCCAGGCAGTGAATGTCCAGGATCGTCCTATTGTATTTATTTTATGGGGGCGTCCAGCTCAGCAGAAGGCAGCCATGCTTACGAATCCAAAGCACCTGATCTTAAAGTCATCCCATCCAAGCCCTCTATCTGCTTTTCGGGGATTTTTCGGCAGCCGCCCCTTCAGCCAGACTAATGTTTTTTTGGAAAGCCACGGGGAGACGCCTATTGACTGGCAGATTGAAAATATATAGCCGGAGGACATAAAATGGATAAAGAAAAAGTGACTGGAAAAGCCTGGGAAAAGGGAGATATGCCGGATATTCGCATGATCGGACTGGATCTGGACGGGACTGTTTATAATGAAGCAAAAGAGATCACCCCAGAGGTAAGAAAGGCCATTAAGCATGCTATTGCCCAGGGGGTCATCGTGCTCCCTGCCACCGGTCGGCCTTTGGGAGGTCTGCCCGTAGATTTTATACAAATTCCCGGAGTGCGGTATGCTCTTACAAGCAACGGCGCCGCAGTGGTGGATCTTACCACAAAGGAAAGGATTTATGAGGATTGCATTGATAAGGAAACCGCGGCTCAGGTGATTTCAGTTATGCTGGAATTTCAGGGACTGACGGAAACCTATATGGATGGCAGATGTTATACGGATAAAGAAAATTATGAAAATGAGGCGAACTTTTCCCTTATTTCCCCAAGGCTTTTAACGTACATTAAAAATACCCGGATTCCTAAGGCGCATTTGGCGGATTATGTCCGAAGTCAGGAGCATCCGGTGGAAAAGCTCCACATGATTTTTGGGGATATGGATATAAGAGACAAGGCCTTTGCCTGTATTAAAGAGCGTTTTCCAAAGCTGACCATTACCAATGCGTCTTCTTTTAACATGGAGATTAACTCGTCTACCTGCAATAAAGGCACAAGTCTTTTAGCATTAGGAAGGATCCTGGGGATTAAGCCATCTCAGATCATGGCCTGCGGGGATTCGGGAAATGATTATCCTATGATCTGCGCCGCAGGCTTTTCCGTGGCCATGGGAAATGCTGAGGAAAGGATCAAAGAAGCTGCGGATTTTGTGACAAAGACCAATGAAGAGGACGGCGTGGCCTGGGCGATCCGAAGATTTGTTCTAAGGCCATCGTTGTAAAATTTGTGAAAAAGAGGTATAGTATTCGTGGGGAAAAGTTATTTTGCATGGTCCTGTGACATCATAGCGTAAGGAAGGGAGTGTGTATATGAAGATCGATATGCATTGCCATACCAAGGAAGGCTCTTTAGACGGAAAAGTCCCAATTGAAGAATATATACGTTTACTCCAAAAACAGGGCTTTGGCGGGATGCTGGTGACAGATCATGATTCTTACGGCGGCTACCGCCAGTGGAAGAACCATATAAAGGGCCGGAAATATGAAGATTTCCGCGTATTTAAAGGCGTTGAGTATGATACGTTGGATGGGGGGCATATTATTGTCATTATGCCGGAAAGCATCAAACTGCGTCTTTTAGAGCTTCGGGGCATCCCGGTGCAGATGCTCATCCCTATTGTACATAATTACGGCGGGATCTTGGGCCCGGCCCATCCCTGCGGGGAAAAGTTCATGAGCTTTATGAACGCCAAGGCCTATAAACGGAATCCGGATATTTTAAGAGAATTTGACTTTATGGAAGTTTTTAATGCCTGTGAGCCTATGGAGGTTAATGAAAGGGCAAAGCAGGTTGCTGCCCAGTACGGTCTGGTGGGCACGGGAGGCAGCGATGCCCATAAACCGGATTGTGTGGGACTTGCCTATACAGAGATTCCGGATCATATTGCCTGTGAATCCCAGCTGATCGATTATATTAAGTCCCGTCAGCCCATGGACTGCGGCGGAACCATCTATATCCATACGACAAAAGAAAAAATGGGAAAGGCCAAAACCTTTATGACGCATTCTTTCTGGGTATATAATAAGATCGGCGGATGGAGCAAGGCCATTAAGCGAAGCAATAAGATGAAAAAAGGATATGTGGAGCGTGTGGACACCCCACATTCTGCAGATTAGAAACAAGAGTCTAAAGTAAAAAGGGCGCCAACAACCATCAAGGACGGCATGGAAAATCACCTTTTTGATTTTACGGCCCTACGATAAACAAAAAATGAAACAATGGCCGTGGCGGCTTCGGCGATCCAAAAGCTGTTCCATACCCCTGTGGGGCCAAAGGCCCGGCTTAAAAGAAAAGCCGCTGGAAGAATGATGATCAGATAACGGCATAGTGAGATGATCAACGAAGGCGTTCCTTTTCCAAGACCTTCTAAAGCGCCGCAGGAGGTGACGGAAACTGCGGAAATGATAAAGCCGGCGCTGATGATGCGCAGGGCTGTTTCTCCGGCAGCAATGGTTTCCGAAGTATGGGTAAACAGTCCCATTAAGGGACCCGGAATCCGAAGGCAGATCACTGTTCCTGCGGCCATGATCCCGCCGCTCATACACAGGACGATTTTATAAATCTGACGGACCCGTCCTTCTTCCCCGGCGCCGTAATTAAAGCCCATGAGAGGCCGCATCCCTTGGATAATTCCATTGGCAGGCAGGTAAAGGAAAGTCTGCAGCTTATAATAAATGCCAAGAACAAGGATATAAACCTGGGAATAGGCGGCCAAAATCCCATTTAAAGCGGAAATCAGCAGGGAAGGCAGGGCCATATTTAAGGTGGCCGGGATGCCCACAGAATACAGCCTTGCGGTTATGTCTCTGTCAGGAATAAGGTGCTGTCTGCGGATGCGTACCGGAATGGGGCGCAGGAAATAAACGACCAGGTAGATCACCAGAGAAAGAGTCTGGCCCAGCCCTGTAGCCAGAGCCGCTCCCTCAATGCCCATTTCAGGAAATGGCCCTATGCCGAAAATCAGCACCGGATCTAAAATAATATTGGCAATACACCCGCACATAAGACTGATCATAGTGATCTTCATGCTGCCCACTGCCTGAAAGATTTTTTCAAAGGTTACTCCTAAAACGATCATAAGAGTAAAAGCAAAGGCAATAACGCTATATTTAAGTCCCAGGTCAATGACCGTCTGGGTCTTCGTAAACATTTTAAGAAAACATGGCATAATGGCAATGGTTATAATGGTTATGACAATGCTGTGGATGACTGCCAGCGCCAGTCCGGAAGATGCGGCCCTGTCGGCTTTTTCCTGATCTTTAGCGCCAAGGTAGAAGGCAATGGCTGCATTGATCCCGATTCCAAAGCCGATACCTGCCGCATTAATAAAGTTCTGTACCGGATAGACCAGAGATAGGGCGGTCATAGCATCCTCGCTGATCTGTGCCACAAAAAAGCTGTCCACAATATTGTATAGGGAATTGACCAGCATAGACAGCACCATAGGCAGGGACATGGACAAAATCAGCGGAAGCACCGGTTTTTCTTTCATAAAATCTTCGTTCACGTTTTTCTCCTTTCTATGTGGGTGACTCTGTGCAAGCACAGCGGTCGCTTGCCAGGCGTATCTCGCAAAAAAAGCCACGCAGCGGGGGGCTGCGTGGCGAAAAGATGACAAGGTCAGGAAAAATCCACCCAATAATTTTACAGGCCATATTATAGTGTACTTTGCAGCAGTTGTCAATGGGGTGAAAGTGCTGGGGGGAAATTAGCAGCTAGCAGTTTCCTGCAGAAGAGTGATTCTTTGTAAAAGAGAAAATGAGACTGTCTCTGGTCTACATTCACTCTTCTCAATTTTGCGGATTTTATGGTATAATCGAACTATGGTTTTGCTAAAGCAAAAACGTAATAAACAGATCAAGGGTGAGTTATAGTGGGAAGAACAGGAATAAAAGATGTGGCCAGAGAAGCAGGGGTGTCTATCACTACAGTTTCCAAGGCATTAAACGGGTACAGCGATGTAAAGCCGGAAACAAAGAAAAAGGTGCAGGAGATTGCTCAAAGGCTGAATTACATGCCGGATGCTAACGCCCGTTCTCTGGGAGGAAAGGCAAGGAAAAATTTGGCCTATCTTGTTTCTGGTCTTGTAAAGCGGGATGAAAGCGGTTTCGTTTACGGCATGCTCAGCGGCATGTATCAGGCTTCTTTGGATCACCAGTTTGATTTTATTATATTAACTACAAACGCGGCCAAACAGGGAGAGCTGAGCTATATCCAGCTGTGCCGTCAAAAAAATATTGACGGTGTCCTTGTGTCCGGTTTAAATACTAATGAACCGTATTATCGGGAGCTAATGAGCAGCGAGATCCCCTGTGTAGTCATGGAAGGAGAGTATAAAAGCAAAAATGTGTGCGGCCTCTCCATTGACAACGCGCGGGCAGCCTATGATGTGACCCACTATCTTATTGGCATGGGCCATAAAAAGATCGCCCTGATGAACGGCAAGGACACAGCCACGGTATCCCAGCGGCGATTAAAGGGCTATCTTCAGGCCATGGCCGAGGCAGGATTGGAAACCGGAAGCTCCTGGGTGGAAAATGGGGAGTTTGATGAGGAAGAGGCCTACAGAGCCACCTTCCGGCTTTTAGATAACTGTCTTGGCGTCACGGCCATCTTTTGTTCCAGCGATCTGATGGCTATGGGTGTTTTGCGGGCATTAAATGAAAGGGGCCTTAAGGTTCCAGAAGATATATCTGTAGTAGGCTTTGATGATATACCTGCAGCCCGGTATATTAACGGAGGACTGACGACTGTTGCCCAAGACCCTTATGAAATGGGCCGAATCGGCGGGGAGGTCCTTTATGAAATGATCAAGGAAAAGAAGGAATTTGGTCATATTTATGTACCCTATAAGTTTATAAAGCGGAATACTGTGAAGATTCATTGTCGATGACAGTAAGCGAGAAACGGTATCTGTACAGCTATTGTACCAATAGCAATGAGGATTTAATCGGATAATCTTTAAAGAAAACACTGGAAAGGAAGGCGTAAGCCTACCTCCGGTGTTTTTTCTTTTGGTATATTTGCTTAGTAAAAACTGATGTTTTATGCGTTTTATGTAAAAATAAAACATAAATTTCAAAAGACCTGCAAAAGCGCTTTCGTAAACGATTAAACAAAGTTGTTTGTACAAAGAT
>CAZMGH010000013.1:0-5457 GCA_964565805.1 uncultured Lachnospiraceae bacterium | reverse complement strand
AAGACCTGCAAAAGCGCTTTCGTAAACGATTAAACAAAGTTGTTTGTACAAAGATTATTTTCAAGGGAGGAGATTTACATCTATTCCGTTTTTTCTGTATTTGAAAAATACGTTGATCATTCTTGTTCCGGTGATGATCGGTACACTTTTTAGTGCGGCAATCGTAGCTTATGGGTTTTCCCGGTTTAACTTTAAGGGAAAAAGGGTATGGTTTTTGATTCTTCTGGCAACGATGATGCTGCCGGGACAAATTACCATGATTCCTCAATATTTGATTTTTAGAGGAATGGGCTGGATAGATACATTCCTTCCCCTGATCGTTCCTTCTTTTTTTGGCGGCGGCGCATTTAATATTTTCCTTTTGCGCCAGTATATGTCCGGGATTCCCAAGGACTTTGATGAAGCTGCTCGTATGGATGGAGCAGGTCCTTTCAAGGTGTTTTTAAGAATTATCCTGCCTATGTGCAAGCCAGTATTAACTGCTGTGGCTATTTTTACATTTATGGGCGTGTGGAACGATTTTAATGGTCCTCTGATCTATTTGTATGACAGCAAGAAATTTACCTTATCTCTGGGACTTTCCTTCTTTAAAGGAATGTATACCAGTCAGTGGAACCAGCTTATGGCAGCGACCATTCTTGTTATGCTGCCGATTCTGATCCTGTTCTTTATTGCCCAGCAATATATTATCGATGGTATTTCCATTTCTGCGGGAACAAAGGGCTGAAAATGTTACATAATGATCCGAAAGGAGATTTCTATAATGAAAGCATCAGTACACTGTACACGCAGACAGTATGTATGTGCCAATGAGCGTTTAAAGCTGATTGGCACCATTGACGGCTTTTTTCCGGATTTCGGCCATCATCTGGAAAATGAAATGGGCGGTCTGTGGTTGTATCCCATTAAGCTTTTAGATGGATTCTGGCTCAGGTTTACAGACCACACGTCAAAAATCGCGGATTGCTGGATCCATGCCGATGAGTTTAATAATTATCCTTATAAAAATGAATTTGTTTACGGAAATGGCCTTGGTCATACAACCGTATCCATACGGCGGACTCAAATCATCCCGGATGATGTTTGCGGGTTGAAGGTGACTTATGAGTTTTATAATTATGGAGTCCAGTCTTGTCAGTGTACAGCCGTTTTTCTTGCCCGTACAGATTTGCGGCCGATGTGGATGTCTGAAGATGCCGGGATTTTTGACGGGGAAAAGGATGAGGTTATTTACACAAGCCCCATGTTACAGAAAAATGACCCGGTCTTTGTGGTGAAGGATTGCGATCATCTCTGGTATACAGCCATTGGCTGGGATGCTCCGGCAGACCATATCCGTCAGGGCCAGATCACGGGACCGGAAAATACAAAGGGTCAAGGCGTCAGCTTGGAGGGTTCCTGGAACTTTACTTTAAAGCCGGAGGAAACGTATGTATTAAATATCTATATTTCCGGATCGGATCTTTCTGAAAAAGAAGTGTTCCAGGAATATGAAAAACTGACAAGAGATACAGACTATGAATGTCTAAAGGCGGCCAGGTATGACCGGCTTATGGAAAAGACCCGGTTAAAAACACCGGATTCGGATTTTGATGAAATTTTCTCCTGGGTAAAGGTACATACAGACTGGCTGGTCACTGCCACTTCCAACGGCAACCGGGGAATCGCTGCCGGTTATCCGGAATATCCCTGGTGGTTCGGTTGCGACAGCTTTTATACCCTTCAGGGAGTTTTGTGCCTGGGAGATTATAAGCTTTGCCGGGATACTTTAAAACTGATTCTGGATTACTCTGAAAAATATAATGGAAACGGACGGATCGTTCATGAGATCCTTACTAATGAGGTGTGTCCTAATTACGGTAATACTCAGGAAACCGCCCACTTTATTGTAATGATGTGGGAATATTACCAGTGGACCGGAGATTTCTCCCTGATCCGGGATGGTTTTGCTTACATGGGTAAAAGTGTGGAATGGCTTCAGGAACAGGATGATGACGGGGATCTTTTTCCTACAGGCTACGGCATTATTGAGATCGCTGGCCTAAATATGGAGCTGATCGATACAGCGGTTTACACAGGGCTAGCCTATGAGTGTTATGGAAAAATGTGCCGCCTTATGGGACCGGAGTATGAGGACTGGGCGGAGGCCTGCACTCAGCTAGGTGAGAAGACAAAGGATGCAGTAAATAACCTGTTTTGGAATGAGGAGGAGGGGCTTTACTGTGATGCCTATACGTCCTACAAGGTGCTGAAAAAGAAAGAGGACATGATTCTGAATATGGAGAAAAATGCCCGTTCAGACCATATCCGGGAGTATGTCCATAACCTGTTTACCCAGCGGAAAATAGATGAAACCGAAGAAAAAGGCTGGCTCATTAATCGGAACTGGGTCATCAATGTGCCTATGGAAAGTGGCATTGCTCCAAAGGAAATGGCGGATATTGCTTTAAAAAATCTGCATACCCGGGAGTTTATCGGCCCCTATGGCATGTATCTGGAGGCCATGGCCCAGGGAGCGGCCATGACCATTTCCACAGGCGCCATGGCTGTGGCTCAGGCCCGCTATGGGTACAGTGACCGCGCTTTAGAGTTGATCCAGAAAATCTTTTCCACCTTTGGCATGGCTACACCGGGATCGATTTCTGAAATGTCCCCGGATTACGGCTGCTTTGTCCAGGCCTGGACCACCTACGGGATTATGGTGCCGGTAGTAAAATATTTCTTCGGGATTCGTCCCCAGGCCAGTGAAAAAAAGATTCTTTTGTCACCCTGCCTCCCATCCTCCTGGAAAGATGCGTCTTTGGAGCATGTAAGGGTTTTAGATGGAGAAATGTCCCTGACCTGCCATGAGACAGATCGGGGCATGGAGATCCATGTAAAAAATACTGCCCAAAGACCTTTGGAAATTGTTTATAAGGGAGATTTTTGGATTGATGATACCCTTTACCGGGACCGGCTGGAGTGGAGCAAAGAACAGTTTACTCTGATCCTGCCCTGTGGGGGCATATAAATGAAAGAATAAGCGTCCGGATATGTTGGCCCGGGCGCTGTGTTAAAGGAGTTTATTTATGGGAATTATGAAATATGATTCAGGCACCGGGGCCATGGCCGGATGGATCGTGGAGGAATCCGCCTTTGATCCCCGGTATTTGGGAAAGTGCGAGGCCATTTTTTGCCAGGGAAACGGCTATTTAGGTGTGCGCAATGCCCTGGAAGAAGCGTATGTGGGAGAGACAAGGAACCTTTTTGTTACAGGGACCTTTGATCGTTTTGGCAGCAATGAGGTGACTGAGCTTCCAAACATGCCGGACATGACAAAGATCGCTTTGTGGATTGACGGAAAGCGTTTTTCCATGGAGAAGGGACAGGTTTATGATTATCATCGAACCATGAACCTGAAAAACGGGGAAACGGTCCGCCGGTTTAAATGGGAAAGCCCGGAGGGGAAACGGATCCGGTTTGAATTTCGCCGTATGGCTTCCATGGACAATGACCATGTGATGGCCGCAAAGGTTTCCATACAGCCTTTAAATGAAGGGATTAACCTTAAAATTGTCAGCGGTATTAACGGAAGAGTTTCTAACAGCGGCTCCCAACATTTTTCCGAAGGGAAACGCCGACTTTACGATTATAAGTATCTGGAAATGGTATCTGAGACTATCCAGTCCAAGGTGACGGTAGCCCTTCACTGCGCTCATAAATTTTTTCTGAACGGAGCACCGGTACAGCCGATGCTTCTTCCGGTAATCGAAAGGCGAGAGATTGATTTAAGTGCTGTACAAAAGGTGGAGACAGGAGAAAATTTCTGTTTGGAAAAATACTGTACGGTTCATACGACGCGGGATCTGACCTATAAAGATATGGATCGGGAAGCGGCGGTAAATGCCGTAAAAGAGGACAGTAAGGCATCTATTATGGAAGTATTTCAAGCCGATTATGATTCTTTAATGTCTGCCAGCCAAAAGCAGTGGGATAAGATCTGGAAGGATCAGGATATTGTTATAAGTTCCCGGGATCCCTTTGACCAGCTGGCCATGCGCTTTGCTCTGTATCACTTAAATATTATGGTGAAAAAGGATGACAACCGGGTAGGCATCGGTGCCAAGGCTATGAGCGGCGAGGGATATAAAGGTCATTCCTTCTGGGATACAGAAGTCTTTATCCTGCCTTACTATATGATGACTCAGCCTGAAACGGCAAGGGCCCTTCTGGAATACCGGTATAACACGTTGTCCGGGGCACGGAAAAAGGCTGCTGAAAATGGCTATAAAGGGGCCATGTATCCGTGGGAATCCGCATGGATGGATGACGGGGAAGTTACCCCGCTGTGGGGCGAGGCAGATGTGGTTACAGGAGAAACCCTTCCCATCCTTACCGGGCTGATTGAACAGCATATTTCCGCGGATGTGTCTTTTGCTGTGTGGGAATATTACAACGTGACCAGGGATGAGGATTTTATGGACCGGTATGGCTATGAGATCATTTTTGAAACTGCCCGCTTTTGGGGCAGTCGCCTGGAGTGGAATGAGGAAAAGGATCGGTATGAGATTAATGATGTAATCGGGCCGGACGAGTATTCAGAGCATGTGAATAACAATGCCTATACCAATTACCTGGCCTGGTATAATATGGATCTGGCCCTTAAGCTGGCCAATCAGCTGAAAGAGAGCCAGGATCCTAATAAACAGCAGGTATTTTACCGTTTGGATAAGGCCCTGGACCTTAAAGAAATGGAAAAGACAGTAAAGGAGAGGATTGGTAAACTTTATCTGCCGGAGCCGGATCCTGAAACCGGCATCGTGCCTCAGTTTGACGGATTCTCTGACTTAAAGGAGATCGACCTGACAAAATATCGGGAAAGTTCTGTAGTAGGGACCATTTATAATGACTATAATATGGAGCAGATCAGCCATATGCAGGTGCTTAAGCAAAGCGATCTGGTAGTGCTCATGTACCTTTTAGATGATCTGTTTGAACCGAAAACTAAGAAGAAAAATTATGAATATTATGAGGCCCGGACCCTTCATGATTCTTCTCTGAGCAAGTCTATCCACAGCGTTCTTGCCAATGACCTGGGCCTTCATGAAACCGCCTACCGGTTCTTTAAAGGAGCCAGCAGCGTGGATTTGGGAGAAGAGATGCGTTCCTCCAATGCGGGGATCCACAGCGCTTCCATGGGCGGTGTATGGCAGTCTGCGATCCTTGGCTTTGGGGGTGTACGTATCGTGGACGGTGAGCTTCGGATCCGTCCGTCCCTCCCTGAGGAATGGGAAAAACTGGAGTTTCGTATGATCTGGCGGGGAACAAAACTTTTTGTAAAAGTTGAGCCTCATCAGGTCACAGTGACCGCTTCCGGCGGCGAGGTATCTTTTGAACTGGAGGATCAATGGACCACCTTACGAGACGGTGCGTCTGTAACAAAACAGATCAATTAAAATCGAATGACCGCAAGGAAAG
>CAZMGH010000012.1:41403-69989 GCA_964565805.1 uncultured Lachnospiraceae bacterium | reverse complement strand
TCCGCCAAAACACTGGGAAGATTTTCCTTTTTTCTTAAGGTTTTTTTAAAGATTATAAATATTTTATAATTATTTTTTAAAAATTACACAAATTGTTCAACGTAAGTTCACAAATATATTCTATCATGGAAAAAACAAGATGGAGAGCGTTGTATGAAAAAGGAAGAGAAGAAAGCGAAAGTAAAAAAGGAAGATTCAGGATCCAAGAAGAGACGGTGGAAAAGTCTGAAAAGATGGCAGAAACTTTTGGTGATTCTTGTGATCCTGGCGGTGGTGTGTGTGGCAGCGTTTTGCGTTTATAAGTGGATTGTCCGCACCCAGATGGATGAGGAGACACAGAAAAGAGATTCCTGGACTGTGGAGACGGGCGAACTGATGGAAACGAACCAGGATCAGCAGGTGAATATTTATGAATCAGCTACAGACAGTCAGATTTCTGTATATCAGATCATCCCCCAGGAAGTTGAAGAAGAGTCCTTTACCTACTATGATACTCAGGTTCAGGAACGATTGGCAGGGGCCCTTGAGGATCTGAAGGCCGCAGGCGATCATACCTTGGAAGCGCCTTTGGCAGTATGGAATCCTTTTGGCACAGGAAGCAACGGCCTTTACATTTATTTTCAATATGAAGGGGCTGCCGACCTTTCCTATACCATCCATGTAGATGACCCTGACATAGAGGACTACACAGCCCAGGTTAATATCTCGGACGCCGCGGGGAGCGGATCGGCCGCCGAATCTGCCGCTATAGAATTTCTCATGATCGGCCTTGTTCCGGGGCAGGTGAATGAAGTGACTATGGAGCTTTATGATGCCGATGGCAGCCTGGAGGATGAGTTTACCTTTGAGATTACGGCTCCGGAAACGATTTCTGGCTATGATATTAAGCTGGAAAGTACCCAGGGAACTTCCGGGGAAGCGCTCAGTGACGGGCTGTACTATACTTTAGGAACCCAAGGCTATTACGGATATATGTTTTTCTTTGATAACCAGGGCGTGATGCGCTATGAGATGATCTTGGACGGTTACAAGGCAGATCGGGTGCTTATGGACGGAGATGAGATGATCTGCTGTGTGTCCTCTGATCAAATCGGAAAAATCAACCGATTGGGCCAGGTGACTGAAATTTATACTTTAGATGGATATGTGATGCATCATGATTTTAACTGGGGCCGGGAAAACTGTCTCCTTGTGCTGGCAACCAAGGAAAATGCTAAAGACGATGCAGTCATGGACCGGATACTGGAGATTAACATGGAAACCGGAGATGTGCAGGAGCTGATTAATCTTCAGGATATTTTTCCCGAGTATTACGCCCAGACCGATACGGTCAGCGAGATGGATCCGTTTTTCTGGCAGGCAGGAACAAGAGACTGGATCCATGTGAATACGATTGACACCTTAGGGGATGACAGCATTATCCTTAGTTCCCGGGAGACTTCGACGATTATCAAACTTTCGGATGTATATGACGAGCCGGAACTTGCATGGCTTATTGGAGATGAAAGCTACTGGTCCGGAACTGCCTATGAGGATTACTGCCTGAATATGGATGGGGACTTTACCCCTCAGTACGGACAGCATACAGTGACTGTGATAGAATCGGAAGATCTTGAGGAAGGCCAGTATTACCTGATGATGTATAACAATAATTACTATGCCAACAGTACCCGTACAGATGACTATGAGCCGGTGCTGGATGACCAAGTGTCCCAGGCCCTGTCGGATGACAGTGAGCTATCCTATGTTTACTTTTACCTGGTAGACGAAAATGCAGGGACTTATTCTCTGGAATGGTTTTTTGATGTGCCTTATTCCAGCATTGTATCCAGCGTTCAGCTCCTGGGTGAAAACTATGTGGTCAACAGCGGGGTGGCAAAGACCTTCGGCGAGTACGATTCCCAGGGCCAGCTGATCCAAAGTTTTTCCTATGACACCACCTTCCAGGGCTATAGAGTCATGAAAGATGATTTTTCTGGATTTTGGTTTAAATAAATGCTTGACGGATTCATATCTTGGTGCTATTATATAGAGGTTGTATGAGAATACATGAGAACAAAGCAGAGGACTCACTCTCACCTTAGCATCCAAAGATGATGACTCGGGTTAATATTTAAGAGCTTAACACGGTTATGGACTTAAATGGTGAGTAGTATGCTGCTCGCCATTTTTTTTGGACATATGGAGGTGTCAATTATTAGCGATTTAATGATCAATGAGCAAATCAGGGATAGGGAAGTCAGACTTATCGGGGAGGATGGATCACAGTTAGGCATCATGTCTGCAAAAGAAGCTTACAAGATTGCCCGTGAAGCCAACCTGGACCTTGTAAAGATTGCTCCCACGGCGAAACCGCCGGTGTGCAAGGTTATCGATTACGGCAAGTATCGGTATGAGATGGCCAGAAAAGAAAAAGAAGCCAGGAAAAAGCAGAAGACCATCGAAGTAAAGGAGATCCGGTTATCGCCAAATATTGACGTGAACGATCTGAATACTAAGATGAATCAGACACGCAAGTTTATTACCAGCGGAAATAAGGTTAAAGTCAGCGTCCGTTTCAGAGGACGCGAGCTGGCTCATACAGCTTCCGGTAAAGTCATCCTTGATCAGTTTGCGGAAAAATTGTCGGATATTGCGGTAATTGATAAACCTGCAAAGCTTGAAGGAAAGAGCATGGTTATGTTCTTGTCTGAGAAACGGTAAGATGGCGTCTGGGGCTGGCCGACAGGACCGGCAAGGGGCTTGTCGGCCAGATAGTTAGAAGTATATTTCGCATATAAGGAGGAAATCGTAATGCCAAAAATGAAAACCAGCAGAGCAGCTGCAAAGCGCTTCAAAAAGACAGGTACAGGTAAATTAAAGAGAATGAAAGCTTACAAGAGCCACATTCTTACAAAGAAGTCTGCTAAGAGAAAGAGAAATCTCAGAAAAGCAACAATGACTGATGTAACTAACGTAAAGAACATGAAGAAGATTTTACCATATCTTTAATCTGAAGGAACGGAGGTACTGTAAGAATGGCAAGAGTTAAAGGCGGTTTAAATGCAAAGAAAAAGCATAAAAGAGTATTAAAGCTGGCTAAAGGTTACAGAGGAGCCAGATCCAAACAGTATAGAGTAGCAAAACAGTCTGTAATGAGAGCCCTGGCGTCATCTTATGCCGGCCGTAAGGAAAGAAAGCGTCAGTTCAGACAGCTGTGGATCGCGCGTATCAACGCGGCAGCCCGTATGAACGGCTTATCTTACAGCAAGCTTATGCACGGACTGAAGCTGGCAGATATTGAAATCAACCGTAAAATGCTTTCTGAAATGGCTATCAACGATGCGGAAGGCTTCACAAAACTTTGCGAAGTTGCCAAAGCAAAACTGGCATAAATTGTGCGATACGCCCGGCAAGCAGCTGCCGCGTTTGCGCGAGCAGATATTTGCCGGGTAATATCTTAAAGATAACAGAAGTTGGAAACACATTCATGCGTTTGCCGTGATGTGGAAACAAAAAGTCCTTGACAAATCTGTAAAAAAGGAATAGTATTAACACGTATTCCTCCTTAGCTCAGTCGGTAGAGCATTCGGCTGTTAACCGAAGTGTCGCTGGTTCGAGCCCGGCAGGGGGAGCATTAAAACCTTTTGTCTAGTGGTAGTATGATACCACAAGGCAGAAGGTTTTTTATTTCACGACAAACGCATGAATGAATAAATTATGAACACCCATCCTGATTTTATGGTATACTCAAAGAAAAAAGGAAGGGGTTCTTCTATGAAAGCACTTATCTGGAACTTCCTTATGAGATCCCTTCGCATGGTATCCTTCATTGGAGAAGGGCATTTTTGGACAGCCCGTGGGCGCTTATATGAAAGAATACCGGAAGCAAAATTTTGCTTGCGAAAGAAATAAAGATATGCTATTATTTTTTTAGCAATGATAATTTATGTAATCGGTTGGTTTTATCTGCGGTTGCAGGGAATTATTCAAGGCCAAGCGCTGAGGAAACCCGTAAATATAGAGTTTACGGGTTTATTTTTTGGTGTTACCGATGTGACCCGTCGGTATCATGCCGGGCAAAAATCTGGATATAGGAGGAGAAGAAATGATTAAAGTGTATAAGACCTCAGGTGATCAGATCCGGCGGATTGACCATCTTGAGCCTGGATGCTGGATCAGTGTTGTGGCTCCCACAGAAGCTGAAAAAGATTATTTGATCCATGAAATTGGGATCACCCCGGAATTTGTCCAGGCATCGTTAGATGAGGAGGAAAGCTCTCATGTTGATTATGATGATGAGTCAGATCAGACCCTTGTGATCATTGACTGCCCCTGTACGGAAAAGTCAGATGTAACCTATGGAAAGACTTCTCTCCAATATACCACCATGCCTTTGGCTATTATTTCCATGAAGGGCTATATTATCACCATTTCCCTGTATGATAATATAAGTGTCCAGGACATGGAAAATGGCAAGGTCAAAGGTCTGCGTACGGAAATGAAAACCCGGTTTTTACTGATCCTTTTATTCCGTATCTCACAACGGTATCTGGTCTGCCTTCGGGAGATTGACCGATTGTCCTCCTTTACAGAGCAAAAGCTTCATAAATCCATGCAGAATAAGGAACTGATCCAGATGCTTGGCCTGGAAAAGTCTCTGGTTTATTTTTCCACATCGTTAAAGGCAGACGAGGTTACGCTGACAAAGATTACTCGGGGCAAGCTGATCAAACTTTATGATGACGATCAGGAGCTTTTAGAGGATGTGCTTATTGAGATTCATCAGGCTATGGAAATGTGTAATATTTATTCCAATATCCTGTCCGGAACGATGGATGCCTTTGCCTCTGTGATCTCAAATAACTTAAATATTGTGATGAAGGTTTTAACGGTGATCACCATTGTTATGGCTATCCCTAATATTATATTCAGTTTTTACGGCATGAATGTTACCGGACTTCCGGTGTCTGTCTGGTGGTTCCCAACACTGCTTGCTGTAATTGCCTGCGTGATCGCCACTATTATTTTTATCAAAAAAGATATGTTTCACTGATTTTATATGTTTGGTCAAAAGGTCGTGTTTTTCTGGTTTGCATGAAAAACACGGCCTTTTAGCCCAAATATCATTTTTAAAGCGGACTGACAAATTTAGAGTCGCCCGGCAAACGGGCATGAGATATGGAGGGGAAAATGAAAGAAAATTTCCTGGGACAAGGGAGAAAAGCTTTATGCCAAGGGTGTGCTTCCCAGCGATCTGGAACGGATGAACAACAAAGCCAGATATATCAGCTTTGGCGGCATGAAAATGCGCATGCCGCTGATCGTATCGGATGCCGGGGCTGTGAATTTAGGAGCAGGTTAGCTCCTTTTTCACAGCCCCGGCTGTATGTTACTGTTATTCGTCAATAGAATCTGTATCCGGATAGCCGCACAGTGTTTGTGCCGACAGGGCGTCGTTCCAATAATAGAGCCCGGGGGTTTCATAAACGTGAATCATTTCAAAAAGATCCTCTATATCCGGGCAGATTTTTGGAAAAAGGTTTTCAAGATCTTTAAACAAATGTTCATTATAGCAGATGGTCCGGGAATCATTCCAGATGGCATTGTATGAAATATCCGCCTCAACAAGATCCTGGAACATGTGACTTCCATAGCTGAGTTCAGGCATATAGCCTGCCCGGTTATCTGAAACTTCGCAAATGCCCCGGAAGCCGGAAATATTGGCAAATGTTACCGGAACACCCAGCTCCGGGGAGGATGTTCCCAAACGTCCGGGTGCCAGGAGAAAAACATTGGTTCCCGTGTTTTGATAATACTTATTGATCCGGCCAACTGCCTGGGCGGCTCTGGGCTTTTGGGCGTAAGGATAATTGTAATATTGGACCGGATCAATCTGAACCACAGCTGTCACAGGAATTTTTGCCGAACTGCCCATGGAAGAATCTGTAAGCTGAAAAAAGATCCGATCCTGGGAAAGCCTGGGAATAGGCGTCTGTTTCCCCTCTTTTCCCGCGCATAAGGGACGGCATTGGACAAGATTCAAAACAAAGTCTCCTTTTTCATCCAGATTGACCGTATATTCAATATCTACAGGATTCTCATAAACTGTCTCCAGAGTTTTTAGCATTTTTTTTATGAAATCTGTAAACAGCCGGTTTTCCAGAAGCTTTTGACAGGTGATGAACCATACTTCCCGGCGTTTGCCCATGCGTTTTAAGGCTTCTTCCGCCTCATAATCCCTTTCCATAACTGCCCGCTTAAACCAGAGGGGGAGCTGCGCTATGATCTCATCCCCGGGAATGGTGACCAGGGCATTGTTCCGGGTATCCAGTACATCCATATTTCTCTGAGAAAAACGGTGCCGGTCGGCGCCGTTTTTATACATGGATACAGCGGGACGGTCAAGGTTTACAAGTCTGGGGTAGTCGTTTTCTGTACGGTCCACAGCGAGGGTGCCAAGCCCGGCAACAATACGCAAAAGTCCGGCCGAAGGGTCCATATTTTTATCCAGCTTATAAAAGCTCCGGCTGTAGCCCACCCCTGCGGCGGAAGGGAAAAAGTAATCTCCCCAGTAAGATCCGGAAACTCTCTGGACAAGGACAGCCATTTGCTCATCCCGGTGTTCCAGACCCTGGATTTTCCGGTATTCAAGGGCAGAAATATCCATGGTGCTGGCATAAACCGTGCGCACCGCATCCTCAAAAGCTTTCAGCCGCTCCTCAGGTGTTCCCCGGTTGACGCAGAACACAGATTCATATTTCCCGGCAAAAGCATTACCAAAGCCATCCTCAAGAAAGCTGGAAGAACGGACGATAATCGGGCTGGGGCCGTAATATTCAAGAAGCGTGCGGAATTTTTCCCGGATATTGGAGGGAAACTCGCCGGAAAGTAGAGCATTTTTCAATGCATCCGCATACTGAAAATAGCCTTCATCTGTGCGCTGGGATATACGAAGCTCCCAGCAGTTGTTGGATACAATATAGGTATAAAATACATCAGAGCCAATGTAATAGGAGTCATGGAGCTCATTGTATTTTACATATTCCGGGATGTGTGTATGAATAATCTTTCTGGCAAGGAGCATACCGCAGGCTTTGCCGCCGATGGAACCGCTGCCGACCATTCTGTCCCGCAGCTTAAAATAATCTGCCGGGGTAAAATAGGTTTTTACCATTTTCTGAAGCCTTGGGTCCTTGGTCATAGTACTCTCAATAATCTGCTGCTGGGTTTCTTCACTGAAAGTCCCGTGCTGATATTCCAGCTTTGCCAGAGAAAAAAATCGGTCGTAGCTGTCATAATTCTGGTCCTGTTTAGAAAGATTCTCTTCTTCAAGCAGCTGATAATATCTGCTTAATGCCACGCCGTCTGTGACCGGATGGAAATCATTTTCTCCAGGCGTACATGCGTGGGCCATAAACATTTTTGCAGAATATCGGTTCCATACTTTCAGGGGATGAATATAAATCTGATCCCCTCGGTACACTTCCAGGAAGAGCTGAGTTGTATCCCGGATCCTGGCAATGGCGTCAAAGGAGTGTCTGCCTCGGATGATGGGAAAATAAGCCACAGTATCCAGCTTAAACAAATAAGGGCAGGTGACCCGAAAAAAATTTCCCATCATCAGATCCGTATACCATACAGACTGGAGGGATGACAGACTGTCAAAAACGTAAAATGCATCCCGGCCTTCCCGGGTGATACAGTTATAAATATCCACAGTAAATGCTTCAAACCCCTGATCCGGATCAAATTCATAGATTTTCAGTCCATCTCTGGGGGTTAAAATAGGTTCGTGGCCGCCAAAACGCATGTAGATCAGGTTGCGGCCATCCTTTATGGCCTGTTCGGCAAAGGGAATGGCAAAATAGCGGAAATCATCCAAACTGGAAACGCTCCAGACGACATTGTCCCCCATGCGGATGGAGTCCAGAAGTTCATCCATCCCAGGCCATCCGCTTTTAATTTTTTCAAATGCTCCCATAGGCACCTCCTGTAAAAATAAAAGGCAAGGGCAGCAAAAACAGTGAGGATCTCTGTTTTTGACGCCCTTGTCAATATTATGCGATACGCTCCCAAAGATTGATTCGGGAGAGCTTTTACATTATTATAACATTGGAAAGGGATGGTGACCAGCTTCTTTTTATATGATTAATAGTAGTGTGTTTTGTTGATTTTTGATATAATGATCCTAAGGTGATAATGTTCCCGGGCTTTTGGAGGGCGGGAAGCAGGAAGAAACCCATAGCATCGTTAAATGCAGAAGGTTTAAGTCACATGGACCTGGAGCATGGCCTGATCCCGGCGGTGGTGTCTTATGAGGGAATCGCATATCAATATAGGGCTCCCGGAGTATTTACTGATGAGGAGTTAGCCTATGTCCAAGAGCATCTTCGGATACTGTCCGGATTTTACGGCATACTTAAGCCTTTAGACGGCGTAACCCCTTACTGCCTTGAAATGCAGGCAAAACTCACTATTGAAGGTAAAAAAAGATATTACTGACGCGGCGGAATCGGTGTGTAATCTTTGCGGAAGATACCGGGATATTCAGGAGGTCTTTCCGGAAGCGATCACCGATGATGTGTTTCATTAAAATATTATGGATAAATGAAGATGAACATTGAAGCGTATAATCTGGATTCACTGAGACAGCTGGTGCGTGAACTTCAGATAGAAAATAAAAAATTAAAAGCTCAGTTGGAAAAAAACGGAATAGTCTGCGAGTCGAAGGATCTTTTTGAAAATAATATAGAGACTTCAAATGCTTATGATCCGGATCAGGGAGGAAGGATCATTAGCAGATATATAACTCAGGAAATGGTCAAAAAATATTTTTCCATGTTTTGGGGAAGAACCGATGTTTATGCCAAACGGGGTAAAAATGGAGGTTATTTTCCTCAGTGTGACCATCGATGGAATGGTCGCATATGTCCTAAACAGCAGGGAGAAAAAATAAATTGCGAAGCCTGTACCCATACGGCGTGGACGAAGCTGACGCCAGAGAAAGTTTTAGAACATTTGATAGGATACAAGGAAGACGGTACGGACGTGCTGGGAATTTATCCTTTGTTCCCGGACGGAACCTGCCGATTTCTTGTTTTCGACTTTGACAATCATGAAAAAGGCGCGGAAAAATCTGATTTCGCAAATGGAGATGATCAGTGGCATGAGGAGGTTGACGCACTTCGGTTAATTTGTGAGAGAAATGGCATCAAGCCACTGGTGGAACGTTCCCGTTCAGGCCGCGGTGCCCATGTATGGATTTTTTTCAAAAAACCTGTGTCCGCATCCCATGCCAGAAATTTCGGATTCCTTCTATTAGATAAAGGTGCCTCATCCATTAATTTGAGGTCTTTTCATTACTATGACCGAATGTACCCTTCCCAGGATATGGCCAGCAGTATTGGTAATCTTATCGCTCTGCCCCTTCAGGGACAGGCCCTTAAAAATGGAAACAGCGCATTTGTGGATCAGGATTGGAATGTCTATCCGGATCAGTGGGAAATTCTTCTAAATCATACTCAAAAGCTGACCGTAGAAGAAATAGAAGATCACATGAAAAGATGGCAGTCAGAATTGTCTGGTCAGATTACATTTTCGGGAGATCTGACTTTCCAAAACCGTCCTAAGCCCTGGGAAAAAGAGAGGCGTTTTGAAAAATCCGATGTGGTAGGACAGCTGCATATGGTTCTTGCAGATGGTATTTATGTGGATTCATTAAATCTTATGCCCCGGATTCAAAATCAGATTCGGAGCATGGCGGCTTTTGATAATCCGGTATATTATAAAAACCGCAGGATGGGATATTCCAATTATTATAATTTCAGCACTGTTTATATGGGAAAAGATATAGATGGATATATCCGTATTCCCAGAGGGCTTAGGGACGTTCTTATAAATCTTTGTAAAGAAGGGGCTATCCGGTATGAAATTACTGATCACAGAGAAAAGGGCAGGCCAATACGAGTGACATTTAATGGAAATCTCAGATTACAGCAGGAGCTGGCAGCTCAAAGCCTGCTGGCCTTTGAAGATGGCATTTTAAATGCTGCAACGGCCTTTGGAAAAACGGTTGTGTGCAGTTATCTTATTGCTCAAAGAAAAGTAAATACACTGATCCTTCTTCAGAACAAAGATCTGCTTGAACAGTGGGTGGAAAAATTAAATAAATTTTTGACTATTGATGAGGAACCACCGGTTTATAAAACAAAATCCGGACGAAAGAAGCGGCGGGAAAGTGTTATTGGTATTCTTCATGGTAATAAAAATACATTAACAGGGATCGTAGATGTAGCCATGGTTGGCTCTGTTTACAGCAGAGGGAAGTTTAATGATTTGTTAAATACGTATGGAATGGTGATCATGGATGAATGTCATCATTGTGGATCCAACACGTCTATTCAGGTTATGGAAAAGGTTAATGCCCGATATGTTTATGGTGTTTCTGCCACGCCGAAACGGAGCGACAATCTGGATCAGATTATCCATATGCTCCTGGGACCTGTCCGCCATAGCTATACGGCAAAAGAACGGGCAAAGGATCAGGGAATCGGACACTATATTTATCCAAGATATACAAGAGTTGTTGACACTGCAGAAAGTAAAGCAAATATTAATGCAGCCTATGCTTTGATCAGTGACAATCCGGCCCGCAATGAAATGATCATCAAAGACACACAAGCTTGTATCGCGGATGGCAGAACACCATTGATCCTGACAAAATATAAAGAACAGGCCAGAGATTTATATCATTGTCTTCAATCGTGCGCAGATCATGTTTTCATTCTTTACGGCGATAACAGTGATAAGGAAAATTCACAGACGCGCCAGCAGCTGAAATCTGTTCCCAAGGAGGAAAGTCTGATCCTTGTGGCTACAGGCCAGAAAATAGGAGAAGGATTCGACTTTCCCAGGCTTGATACATTAATGCTGGCGGCTCCGGTATCATTTTCCGGCCGTCTTGAACAGTACATCGGACGTTTGAACCGGGACTATGATGGTAAAGGTGAAGTCATTGTATATGATTATGTAGATTCTCATATGGGATACTTTGAAGCAATGTACGCTAAAAGACTGCGCACGTATAAAAAAGCCGGTTTTTCGCTGATCACAGATTCTGTGGTCCAAAAACAAACGGCTAATGCCATATATGATTCAGGAAATTATATGGATATATTTGAACAGGATATTGTGGAAGCAGAAAAAAGCATTATTATCTCCAGTCCGGAACTGACCCGGGAGAAAGTGGCGCGTTTTATTTATATTGTTACCCCAAGGATGGAAGCTGGAATAAAGGTTACTGTGATCACCGAGGATCCGGATTCTATCGCCCACGGAAGTCCGGAGTATGTTATAGACATGATTAATGACATGATACAAACCGGAATAAATATCATTAAAAAAGATGAGGTTGCAGAACATTTCGCTGTGATAGACGATGAACTGGTCTGGCATGGCGGGATGAATCTTCTGGGGCAGGAAGACGCATGGGATAATCTTATGCGGATCAAATCTGTGCAGGTGGCGGCAGAGCTGATGGAAATTGGGATGAAGGGAGCATATGGGACGGTATGAAAGATGTAAACCGGATTTAAAACTATTGACATCCCATTTCCCAACGATATAATAAGAGTTGTATCGGTTCAGCTTGGTGAACGATGATTGAAATTTATGTTGTCACGGCATAACCAAATATGAAAGTTGAGGATTATAAAATGAAAATTGCGGTAACTTATGATAATGGGAATATTTTTCAGCACTTTGGAAGAACAGAGTCTTTCAAGGTCTATGATGTGGAAGATAATAAGGTGGTTTCCAGTGAAGTGTTATTATCCAATGGTGTAGGCCACGACGCTTTAGCCGGACTTCTGGCAGACCATAAGATCGATGTGTTGATCTGCGGCGGTATTGGCGGCGGCGCTCAGGCAGCCCTTGCTCAGGCCGGAGTGGAACTGGTTGCCGGCGCCCAGGGAGATGCGGATCAGGCTGTAGAAGCTTATTTGAAAGGTGAGCTTGTATCTACGGGAGCAAATTGCGACCACCATCACGGTGAAGATCATGCCTGCTGCGGCCATCATGAAGAGGGCCATAGCTGCTGCGGCCGCCATGCGGATGATGGCTGCGGAAGCAGCTGCGGTGGCGGATGCGGCGCGTCGGCACCCTCCATTACAGGGCCTAATGTGGGAAAAACTTGCCGTACTCATTACAGAGGCACATTTAATGACGGGACTCCGTTTGATTCCTCTTATGACCGGGGCGAGCCTTTGGAATTTGTCTGCGGCGCAGGTCAGATGATCCGAGGCTTTGACGCAGCGGTTGCCAATATGGAAGTGGGACAGATCATTGATGTACATCTTATGCCGGAGGAGGCCTACGGCATGCCGGATCCTAACGCTGTTCTAACTTTTGAGATCGCCCAGCTTCCCGGCTCCGAGGGTTTGACTGTAGGTCAGCAGGTATATCTGTCGAATCAGTATGGCCAGCCGTTTCCGGTAAAGGTAACAGCTAAGGATGAGGTAAATATTACCCTGGATGCCAATCATGAAATGGCAGGAAAGGAATTAAATTTCAGAATTGAGCTTGTTGAAGTAAAATAAACTTGCATGTCAGACCGGCACTGGGCTTTTGCCCCAGGGTTACGGACACATAAGATCATCGGCTGGCCGATGGGGAGTGATGGCGCGGTTCCAGTCATTCCCCTCCGGCCTTTTGATTTTTTGAGGTGCGGATTATTGGAGATGCAGATCATGTGTCGTGGAGAAACGTCTGAAAATGAGGAAAAATGCGTTCAGTGGCAGGTCCCTTATGATGGAAGCTTTCGGGGAAAATAAGCTGGACCCTTCCCTAGGACGGCCCTGAATAAAAATGGAAAATAATGGAGAAGGCCGTATTGTAGGGAGTATTAACTGCTGCGGGAATGAAAGGAGGCGGTTTTGTGGCTTTATATGCCCTTGGGGACCTTCATCTTAGCTTTCAGGCCGACAAGCCTATGGATGCTTTTGGAAAAGTGTGGAAAAATCATGAGAAGAAAATAGAAAAGTATGTGAATAAAATCGTAAAGCCGGAGGACACTCTTGTGCTTACAGGGGATCATTCCTGGGGAAGAAAGCTGTCGGAGTGTATGGAAGATCTGGCATTTATTGAGCGGCTGCCTGGCCGTAAGATCCTGCTTCGGGGAAATCATGATATGTTCTGGGACGCAAAAAAGACGGAACGTCTTAATGAGGAGTTTGCCGGACGGCTGTTTTTCCTCCAGAATAATTTTGCCGTTTACAGAGACTATGCCCTTGTAGGGACCAAGGGCTATACCTTTGAGGGGCCTTTTTACCTGAACCGCCGGGGCCAGATCCTGGGATGGGACGAGGAAAAGGAAGCCCAGGCCAAAAAGCTAGTGAATCGGGAAATGGCCCGCTTGCGGGAATCCTTCCGCCAGGCTCAAGCTGCCGGTTATAAAAAGTTTATTATGTTTCTTCACTATCCGCCTACAAATATTCTGGAGAAAACCTCTCCCTTTACTGAAATCGCCGGAGAATATGGCGTGGAAGCTGTCGTTTATTCCCACTGCCACGGTGGGCAGCGCTTTGGTGACAGCATCCGGGGTGAGTTCCAGGGAATCCGATATATGCTTGTGTCCGGGGATTATCTGAACTTTTGTCCGGCATTGGTGGTGGAGTGAGGCAGGGGGAGCGAGGTTAATTATGGCAGCATCAAGATCAGAAGAATTATACAAGGTTTTGGTCAGTAAAGGCTATGAGGAAGGGCTGTGTCGGGAAATCGCCTATAAATATATGAATGCGGATTATACGGCCACACGGATGCTGGGCTATCTTTATCGGATGACCCAGCCCAGAGTGGAGGACCTGGTGGATGAAATGTTGGCCATTTTAAGTGACCGGGATCAGATCATCCGAAAAAAGGAAATGGAGCAGGCCCAGGCCGTGATTAATGAGATTTACAGAAACGGCCTGTAAACGGGAATGTTCATGCGGCTCATTCCCCGGAACAGGCTTCTCTGATGATAACATACCGGATATGGGAAGTGTGTATGAGAACAAAATGGTGTAACCATAATCCGGGAAATGCCTGCTACCTGCCGGTGGCGGAAGGAAAGCTGCGGCGGTTTACAAAGCTGAGGGATAATGATACAATAAAGCTGTACAAGAAGATACGTCGTCCAAAAATGATATAAATAAACCCACTAAAAACGTCAGAGGAGGAACCTGGAAAATGTATAAGGTTCATTTTAAGGCAGTCTGGAAAAAGAGTAAAAAGACTGAAAAAAAGGAATTCTGCCTGGGGGCAGTGGATACGCCGGAGTACGATGAAGTGATGGATGAGATTTCAGAGACCTTGTATGACATGGATCTGGTCTATAATGATATTGACGGAGACGGAGATATGGCTGTGGATGATATGCTTATTTCTATTTCCGAGGAAGAGGATTTTGAAAAAACGATGGAAGGAAAACAGGTAACTTACCATATTAAAGGAGAAAATGTATGACAAAAACCAACTGCGAGTGCTGTATGAATTATTCTTATGATGATGATTATGGCTATTATGTTTGTGACATGTCATTGGATGAGGATGAAATGGCCCGTTTCCTTACCGGGACTTTTGATGCCTGTCCGTATTTCCAGTATGGGGATGAGTATAAGATCGTGCGCCATCAGATGTAAATCGGAGCATGGCGCGAACACGAAGCGCGGAGCGCTCCATGTCTCATGCCCATTTGTCGGGCAGCTGATTATATAAAATGGGGAGGTTTGCTTATGAAGCAGTACATTATGGCTTTGGATCAGGGAACCACCAGTTCCAGAGCGATTTTATTTGATCATGAGGGAAATATCGCGGCAATCGCCCAGGAGGAATTTCCCCAGTACTATCCAAATCCAGGATGGGTGGAGCATGATGCACAGGAAATCTGGTATTCTCAAAGATCTGTGGCAGAGAAGGTCATGGCTCAGGCAGAGGTCGGGCCTCAGCAGATCTGTGGTATTGGCATCACTAATCAGAGGGAAACTTCTATTGTGTGGGATAAAGAAACCGGGGAGCCGGTGTATCACGCCATTGTATGGCAGTGCCGCCGGACGGCGCCTATGGTGGATGCCATTGAGCCGGAGTTTAAGGATTATATCAAAGAAACCACCGGTCTTGTGCCGGACCCTTATTTCAGCGCTACGAAGATCAAATGGATCCTGGATCATGTGGATGGAGCCATGGAGCGGGCACGGGAAGGACAGCTTCTTTTTGGTACGGTGGATACATGGCTGATCTGGAAGCTGACCGGTGGAAAAGTGTTTGTCACAGATTATACGAACGCTTCCCGGACCATGCTTTTTGACATCCACCGCCGCTGCTGGGATCAAAAGATCCTGGATTATTTTCAGATCCCGGAATCCATGCTGGCCCAGGTAAAGCCGTCCAGCTGTATTTATGGGGAGACTTTGGCCCAGTATTTTGGAGCTCCCATTAAGATCGCCGGTGCGGCGGGAGACCAGCAGGCCGCTTTGTTTGGTCAGTGCTGCTTTGAGCCGGGAGATGTGAAAAATACTTACGGCACGGGATGTTTCCTTCTTATGAACACAGGAAAACAGGCAGTAAAAAGCAGCCACGGCCTGGTAACCACTATTGGAGCAAGCTGCAGCGATTCGGTAGAGTATGCCCTGGAGGGCAGCGTGTTTGTGGCAGGGGCCTGCATCCAGTGGCTGAGAGATGAAATGAAGCTTATTGAAAATTCAGCTCAGTCGGAGCTTGTGGCCAGAGAAGCAGAGGATACGGGAGGGGTTTACATTGTCCCCGCCTTTACCGGCCTGGGAGCCCCTTACTGGGATTCCTACGCCAGAGGTATGGTGGTCGGCGTGACCCGTGGAACCAGCCGAGCTCATTTTGTCCGGGCGGCCCTGGAATCCATCGCCTATCAGACTTATGATGTGCTTAAGGCTATGGAAAAGGATGTAGGCGTCAGCTTAAAGCAATTAAAAGTAGACGGGGGCGCCGCGGCCAATAATCTTTTAATGCAGTTTCAGGCAGATATTTTAAATGCTCAGGTGAAAAAGCCCGCCTGTCTGGAAACGACCGCCCTGGGCGCGGCCTATTTGGCCGGGCTGGCCGTAGGCTACTGGAGCAGCAAGGCAGAAATTGCCGAAAATTGGCAGCTGGCCCGGAACTTTGAACCGTCTATGGCGCCTGAGAAAGTTCAGGAAAAGCTTAAGGGCTGGGAACGGGTGGTAAGATGCGCTCTGGCGTGGAGCAAGGAATAGGAGAGAAGCAGGGATGGAGCTGCCCGGGCAGCTCCATCAGACGTTTTCTTTCCGGTATTGCGACGGGGTACAGCCATAGTATTTTTTAAATGCAGCCACAAAATAAGAATAACTGTTGTAGCCAACGCCTTCCGAGACGCCATTCAGCGTCAGGGAAGGCTTTTTTAACAGCTGGGCCGCCAGCTTCATCCGTTCATTAATAATATACTGGCTGATAGATACCTTCTGGATATTTTTAAAAATCCGGTTCAGATAAACCCGGTTCATGTAAAGTTCTGATGCCAGGTGATTTACCGATAATTCAGGATCCGCCAGGTGGGCCTGGATATGGTTGATACATTCCTGGACGATTTCCTCCTGAGTGCGCCGGGCGCCGGTTTTTTTTGTTTCAAGAGAGTCGCTGTTAATCTTGTTCACCAAATCGGTTTCTATACCGGGCCCGTCATCCGCGATAACAAATTCTGCCTTGCCCTGAGATACAGAGGCGGTATCCGTACCTGGAGCGCTTCAGGAGAAATCTGATAGGTATTTTCCAGGTTTTCCCGGTCGTCTAACTGGGACAGGGAATACATCAGGTTAAAAGTGTTTAAAAGAAAATGAGGCCGGATCTGGAGCTGGAGATTTCTCAGTTCCATTTTTTGACGTCTCAGTTCAGCTTCATATTTTTCAATTTTCAGCTGATGGATATTGTCCGCCATAGTATTAAAGGTTTCGTTAATATTAAGAAATTCCGGAGCCTTGTATGATACCACCCAGACTATTGATGTGTATGTTTATAATGTCCTGATGCGTCAAAGCGATTATGGCATGTCATCCGCAGCCAGTGTGTTTCAGTCGGTGGTAGGCTTTGTCCTTGTCATGGCGACCAACTTTATTGCCCGCAGGACGAATAAAGAAAGCGCCTTGTTTTAGAAATGGAGGGAATGATGATGAAAGTCAAAGAAACAACGATTGTACAAGTTATAGGTCATGCAGTGATGATCATTTTCGCCGTGGCTGCTGTCCTTCCATTTTTACTGATGATCGCAGCGTCCTTTACAGACAGCGGCTGGGCAACAGCTAACGGCTTTTCATTTTTCCCTGAAGAGTGGAGCCTTGAAGCTTATCAGTATATTGCTAACCAGTGGCAGACGATCGGCCAGGCCTATTTAATGACGTTTATTGTAACCATTGTGGGGACGGCATTAAGTTTGCTGGTGGTGTGTCTGTTTGCCTATGGCGTATCTCATACGGATTATCCGGGAATGAAGTTCCCTAATTTTATCTGTGTTTTTACCATGCTGTTTAACGGTGGCATTGTAACTACATACTATGTGTGGACGAATTATTTTAATATCCGAAATTCCTTCTGGGCTCTTGTTTTACCAAACCTTCTTATGAGTGCCTTTAATGTTATGCTTGTAAAGAACTATTTTAAGTTTAGCATCCTGGAAAGCCTTCTGGAGGCAGCCCGTATGGCCATCGCCGTGGTCGGCATCCTCCCGATCCTCATTGCCTATCCTTTCTTCCAAAGGTTTTTTGTAAAGGGCATTATGTTAGGCGGAGTGAAAGAGTAAACGCAGCTTGAAAAATCATTTCTTTTGTGCTACTATGAGCTAAAGATGATGTTAAGCGCTAAAGGAACGATTGCCGGTTTAGCGTCATGACATCCTGAAATATCTTAAATACAGATTGCCAAGAGTTTAGAGTCAGGCAAAACAGACATACCCAGATCGTATGTCTGTTTTGCCTGACTTTTGCTTTACTTTAGAAAGGAGAAGACCGATGTATGATACAGTGATCATTGGCGCAGGCGTTGTAGGATGCGCCATTGCCAGGGAATTATCAAGGTTCAGGCTGAAAGCCTGTGTCGTAGAGAGGGAGGAGGATGTGTGCTGTGGCACATCCAAAGCAAACAGCGCCATCGTCCATTCCGGGTATGACGCGGAAAACGGCACCTTAAAGGCCAAGCTTAATGTGAAGGGAAATGCAATGATCGAGGAACTGTCCCGGGAACTGGATTTCCCTTTTAAGAGAAACGGATCTTTAGTAACATGTACAGAGGCTGAGAGACTTCCCATGCTGGAAGCTTTAAAATCCCGGGGCGAAAAAAATGGCGTTAAGGGTCTGAAGATTTTAAGCCGGGAGGAAGCTGTGGCTATGGAGCCCAATCTGTCGGATCAGGTTATTGCCGCATTATACGCCCCCACCGGTGGCATCGTATGTCCTTTTAATATGACTATTGCTCTGGCGGAAAATGCGGCTGTGAATGGGGTGGAGTTTCGTTTAAATGAATCTGTGGTGTCTGTAAGGCATTTTCAGGATGGTCAGGAAGGGTATCAGGTGGAAACGGAACAAGAGGTTTTGCGTACCCGGACTGTGATCAATGCTGCCGGAGTGTATGCGGATGTGTTCCACAATATGGTCAGTGAAGAAAAGATCCACATAACGGCCAGAAAAGGTGAGTACTGTCTCATGGATAAGTCTGCGGGGCATCATGTGTCTTACACTATTTTCCAGCTGCCTGGGGCTATGGGCAAGGGGGTTTTAGTGACGCCTACAGTTCATGGGAATCTTTTAGCAGGGCCGACAGCTCGGGATATTGAAGATAAAGAGGGAACAAATACCACTCGTCAGGGATTGGATTACCTTATGGCAAAGGCAAAAGAAAGCGTGAAGGATCTGCCCTGGGGCCAGGTGATCACCTCCTTTGCCGGGCTTCGGGCCCATGAGGACGGAGATGAGTTTATTATCGGAGAAGTGCAGGACGCGCCGGGATTTTTTGACGCGGCTGGCATCGAATCCCCCGGATTGACCAGTGCTCCGGCCATTGGCGTTATGGTGGCCGACCTGGTGGCAGAAAAGCTGAAACTGGAAAAAAATCCGGATTTTAATGGCGTGCGAAAGGGCATCCCCCATCTGGATGAAATGGACGTGGAAGCCCGGGGAGAACTGATCCGCAAAAATCCTGCCTACGGCCATATGATCTGCCGGTGTGAAATGGTTTCTGAAGGGGAAATTTTAGATGCCATTCACCGGCCTTTAGGGGCCCGGTCCTTAGACGGGGTAAAGCGGCGGGTCCGCGCCGGTATGGGGCGGTGCCAGGGAGGTTTTTGCTCCCCTAAAATCATGGAAATCCTTGCCAGGGAGGTTCCTATGGCAATGGTTGATATAACAAAATGCGGACCCGGCTCAGAGATCATCACAGGCGGCTTCGGGATGATTTCAGGCGAAGGGAGGAAATGTAAATGAAGAACCATGATATTGTCATCATCGGCGGTGGTCCGGCAGGGCTGGCGGCTGCCATTTCCGCCAGGGAAAATGGAATCCAAAACATCCTGATCCTTGAGCGGGATGAAGAGCTTGGGGGAATTTTAAATCAGTGCATCCATAACGGCTTTGGCCTGCACACATTTAAAGAAGAGCTGACCGGCCCGGAATATGCCGGACGTTTTATAGAAAAGGTCCTGGAGCTAAATATTGAATACCGCTTAAATACCATGGTGGCAGACATTTCCAAAGACCGGGTGGTTACTGCCATCAGCCGGGAGGAAGGGCTGACCCAAATTCAGGCCAAGGCGGTTATTCTTGCCATGGGCTGCCGGGAACGGCCAAGAGGAGCCTTAAATATTCCCGGCTATCGTCCGGCTGGGATTTTTTCAGCAGGAACAGCCCAGCGTCTTGTAAATATGGAAGGGTATATTCCCGGACGGGAAGTAGTTATTTTAGGTTCCGGAGATATTGGGCTGATCATGGCCCGGCGCATGACCTTGGAGGGCGCTAAAGTTAAGCTGGTTGCGGAGCTGATGCCTTATTCGGGAGGCTTAAAGCGCAACATTGTCCAGTGTCTGGACGATTATGGGATTCCCTTAAAACTGAGTCATACAGTGATCGACATTGACGGAAAGGATCGGGTCAAAGGCGTGACCATTGCCCAGGTAGGGCCGGACCGTAGGCCGATACCGGGAACAGAGGAATATATTTCCTGTGATACCTTGCTGCTGTCTGTGGGGCTGATCCCGGAAAATGAACTGTCCAAAGGGGCAGGTGTGGAACTCAGCCCGGTCACCGTAGGCCCGGTTGTCAATGAACGCCTGGAAACAAGTATTGACGGCATTTTTGCCTGCGGAAATGTGCTTCATGTTCATGACCTGGTGGATTATGTTTCTGAAGAGGCAGCGGCTGCGGGGAAAAATGCTGCCCGGTATGTTCTGGCGCATAAGACCTCTCAAACCTGCGAGATGCCACACATTCACAGGGCAGAGGCTGATGTTTCGGATCAGACGGGGGATTCCCAGGAGATTTCCTTAAAGGGAGAAAATGGCGTGCGCTACACAGTCCCCTCCTTTATTGATCCGCGACATATGGAGGATACGCTGACGGTGCGTTTCCGGGTTGGAAATGTTTATAAAGATGCCAGTATTTGCGTATATTTTGATGATACATGTATTTCCCGAAGGAAAAAGCGGGTGCTTGCTCCGGGAGAAATGGAAAATATCGTGTTAAAGAAGCGGGATCTGGAAACTTATCCCAATGTAAAAACCATTCGCGTCTGCGTAGAGTAAGGAGGGACGTAGATCATGGAAAATAGAGAATTAACATGTATTGGCTGCCCTTTAGGCTGTCTGGTAAGGGTTTCTATGGAAAATGGGGAAATCTGGGCTATTTCGGGAAATACTTGCAGGCGGGGAGAGGATTATGTCCGCAAGGAGGTGACCAATCCAGCCCGTATGGTCACCAGTACCATGAGGGTAAGGGGCGGCCAGGCGCCGGTGGTTTCAGTAAAAACAAAAACAGATATTCCCAAAGGCCGGATCTTTGATTGCGTTCAGGCAATAAAGTCTGTCACTGTAAATGCTCCGGTATGTATGGGCGATGTGCTTTTGGAAAATGTAGTCGGCACCGGTGTGGATGTGATCGCTACCAAAACTGTGGCGGCCAAGTAGTTGCTGGTCACATCGTGAACAGCAGAAAGAGGGGCAGCGCAGCCGTTTGGCCAGCTGCACGGCTGCCGATCATGAGGCTAATGGTAACCCTGACTTGCCCTTTCCCGCTGGATTTATTATAATAAGATGTATAACAGCTCAGGATGGCGGGAAAAACAGGCGCCGCCTGAAGCGCTGTGATAAGGCACAGCAGCTGAGCTGCAAGAGCATATTTACTTGACCTAAAAAATACCATGAAATGGGGAGGAGTACACACATGAAGATTGGAATTAACAGTATGAGCACTATGAAACAAATGAACGAGGATTTTGAAGGAACCATCCAAAAGCTGAAGGACTATGGCTGTGATATGATCGAGCCCATGTCGGACTGGGGAGCATCACAAAAAACTTTGGAATTTTTTGAAAGTATGACCGGAAAATCCGGGTGGGATCCGGAAAATGCCGCAAAACGCATCCAATATATCCGTTCCCAGGGAATGGATGTGAAGGGCATGTTTATTTTTGATGAATGTTTGGAGGAGCAACTTCCGGCTCTGGGAGAATTTTGCCGGGAAAATCAGATTTCTTATGTGGTCCTGTCCTTTATGGGTTACAGCGGCATTGATGATGTTTATGAGAAGATTGATTTTATCCGCAGGATTGCCCCAACGCTTAAAAGTTATGGCGTAACGGTATATCTTCACAATCATGACCACGATTCCCACAAAATTATAGACCGGGACGGAGAAGAAAAGGCGATCCTCGATTTGTTTATCCAGCACCTGTCCCCGGAGGAAATGATACTGGAGACGGATACCGGGTGGCTGATCTATGCAGGCATTGATCCGGTAAAATACGTATCACAGCATCAGGATCGGATCGCGGTGCTTCATTTTAAAGATTTGTGCCAGGACTTTGACAAAAAGGATCGGAATGATATTTTTGTAGCCTGCGGCCAGGGAGTTACAGATTATAAAGAAATTTTACAGGCGCTTTCTTCTGAGAATAAGGAGCGGATACTGTATGTGATCGACCAGGATAATTCCCAGGCCGATATTGTGGAAGACCTGGGCGCGGGGATCAGCTACTTTAAAGGTTTGGAGACAGAATATGAATCGTGAATTTATCCATGCTCTTGAAGATTCTCCGGTGATTGGCGCTGTAAAGGGTATGGAGGGGCTGGAAAAATGCCTGACTTCGGATATTGGTGTGATTTTTATCCTTTTTGGGGATATTTGCAATATTGGGGAAGTTGTGGAAAAGGTAAAAAAAGCAGGCCGGGTGGCGATGGTCCACCTGGACCTGATCGCCGGTCTGGGAAATAAAGAGATTGTTGTGGACTTTATTAAAAAATACACCAGGGCCGATGGGATAATTACCACCAAACCGGCGCTCATCAAACGGGCCAAAGAGCTGGGGCTTTACACCGTGCAGCGTTTTTTTGTGCTGGATTCTCTGGCATTTGAAAGTATCGGCCGCCAGCTGGGCACAAGCCATCCCGATGTGATCGAAGTCCTTCCCGGGCTGATGCCAAAGGTCATCGGTCGGCTGACAAAAATGTGCCATGTGCCGGTGATCGCCGGGGGACTGATTGGGGATAAGGAGGATGTTATGATGATGCTTGACGCCGGGGCTATGGCCATTTCCTCTACCAATGAAGCGACATGGTTCATTTGATAAAACCTTCCCGGCGCCGTGTCCGGCTATAAGCTGCAGGGCGATCTGAGCGTTCTTTCTCCAAATCCACAGAACTGAGGAGAGGACTTGTCGGAAGTGTCAAAATTGAATAAATAAAATGAAAAATTTTGAAATCAGGTATTGACTTTTTGGATGGTTAATGGTAATATAGCTTCTATCGAGAGGACAGAGAGTTCTTGAGACGAAAAGAATAAGGATGCAGTTGTGGCGGAATTGGTATACGCGCTAGACTAAGGATCTAGTGGTCATTGCGACCGTACGGGTTCAAGTCCCGTCAACTGCACACGTTTAAGCCCGCTAAATGCGGGCTTTTTCTTTTTCCGTGGCAAGATTGTTTTCGATGCAGGAAGTCGCCATTCCCTCCATATTTTTTTCTTGTCCTTTAATGCGTGACGATACACTTTTTTCATTACTCCATCAGACTTCCATCCTCCAGCAAACATAATATAAGCATCCGGCATCCCGATGCTGTGTGCCATAGAAGCATAATAATGTCTAAGTTTATGAAACGTAAAATGAGGTATCCCTAATTCATCTTGGATTTTGTTTAAATGTTTAAGAAGCATGTGTGGATGTCCCTTGTATATATACCCTTGCTGATGTATCATGTCGGCAAGAAAATCCGGTATGGTAATAGTTCTCATCCCTTGCTCGCTTTTAGTAATATATTTTATGATCCAGTTATTGTCCTTGTCCAGAACTTTTGCCTTACAGATTGTTAATTGATTTCCGTCTATATCGCCTATAGTAAGTGCGCATATCTCAGATTTTCTTAATGCAAAGACGCCCAGCCAAAACGGGATTTCATACTTCGTTCCTTTTGCAGCTTCCAGAACAGCCTTTATATCGCTATCTACAGGCATATAATCTTCGCTCCTATTATTCTTAGGCAAAGTGGTAAAAAGTCGTGTATTGGGACTATACATTGCCAGAACAGCGCTTATATATCCATGCATATTCTTGACACTTTTGGAAGAATGATTTTTTGAATAAAAGTTAATTTCATTTTGCACATCCGCAGCAGTTATACCTCATTTTGGACTATTTGAAAATCTCTTACTTTACCTAAAACTTTACCGATACACTGTATGCGCTCAGAACCCGGAATTATTTTGTATTTCTTATGATGTGAAATCAGGCCGTCTTTTCCGGCCTCTTTTATAAAACATTCATTATTTCAAAAGAAAATTCCTACATCCCCAGTATCTACAGTCTGACACTTCTGCACATATACTAAATCTCCATCCCTGAATGTAGGCTCCATGCTATCGCCACTCACTCCAATGACAAAATCAGCACCTTCACAATACGGGGCTTCTATGGAATCCGTTGGAATATCGTCAAAATAGAATCCATTACCAGCACAGGCAACTTTATGGAGATAAGTATATATATGTAATGCGGAATTGTTTTATTTCTCAACAACAATAGGTGTTGTTTCAAGTTCTGCAATGCGTTCTTTCTGGGAGGCTATCAGTTCCGTACGTTGTAGTTCTCTTTTTATAGCGTATTGAATTGTTTCTTTCCCAAAATCATCAAGTTGACGATATTGCTTTACATATTCCATTTCATCATAATCCACTTTAAAGCCACTTGATTTTCCATAATTGGGGTCAGTTATCTCATCAAGAATCCAATAGTCTAGTGTGGTATTAAAATAATCGGATAATTTTTTTAAAGTAGTTATTTTTAGGCCCTCATATCCCTTTTTATACCACCCATCAATAGTTGTGTATGGAATGGCACTTTTTTGAGATAATGTGCTTTTATTTAGCCCATATCTTTTCATTAGAAAGTCTAACTTTTCCAAAAAATTCATTTTCTCACTTCCTGAATAAAGAGTAACACATAGAAATAATAAAATCAAGAAAAAAATTACCCCTAAAAGTAAAAAACTTATTGAAAAATGACGAGTAAGGGTATATTATATAATCATAAGTTACCCCCAGGGGGTAAAAGAAGGGAGGCAAAAGGATTGCTTTTAAGAAAGAGACAAGGATCGCCAGCAGATGTTTAATCGCAGTATGAGTGAAAATCTGGCACTGAAAATCTGAAAATCTGGCATAAATTTAATTGGCGTGAACAGTTGTAAATAATCTTCGAATGGTATATACTATCTTCTGTAAGACATCATCCTTTGCGGGGTATTTTGTATCATGATAAATTCAGTGTACACCCAAAGAAGTTTGATGTCTTTACTTTTGTGCAATATTCAGATTTGCTCACTTGTAGTTTATAATAAAGGTAAATGTCAAAAAAGTGAGAGAGGAGGATGACCATGTATGGGAAAGGTCCTGCTTATTGATGATGAATTGCGGGTAATCGAGGCCATTAAACAAAGGATTCATTGGGATTTAATAGGAGTGACGGACGTTTTCCTGTGTAATAATGCCGCAAGAGCCAGAGAAATTATAGAATGTGAACCGGTATGGTTAGTTATCAGTGACATTGAAATGCCAGGAGTGGATGGACTGACCTTTGTGCGATGGCTTAAAGAATATGACTCTACGGTGGTTATTATGTTGCTTACAGCATATCCGGAATTTGAGTATGCCCGGGAGGCACTGCTCCTAGGCGTTCAGGACTATATATTAAAACCAGTGATTTATCCGGAATTAGAAGAAAAAATAAAAAAAGCGATAAAAAAGCGTGAAGAGACGTTGCGGCAACAACAAATCAATCAGGCATACAAAAAAAATAAAGGTAATTTTGTTAAGGAATATATTCAGTACCTTCTTAAAGATGAAAAGGATTATAGCCGGGAAGAAATGGAAGCCATTGCAAAACATTTTCATGTTTATCTGGATTCCCATCGGTTTTATGTGTTGCTATGGATTCATGTAAAAGATTATCCATCCTTAACTTGGGAAGAACATCGGATGTTTGAAGAAAAATTGATAGATTTGTATAGCTCTATGGCCGAGGAAAACATTTTTATACCCTTTACAGATACCCAGCTTCTTATGCTCTTGGCTTTTGGAACAGATACTTATGTAGATATTGAACAGATCCGTAAACGGACTGCAGATATGCTTAAAGACTCTTCCTGGAATATCAGTTGCTATATGAGCGATGAGATTCAGCTCAGTCAATTTTCAAAAATCTTAAGTAAGATGAAGCACAGGGATGAAACGAATGTACTCTTCCAAAATTATGTTTTTCTTATCGGAAACCGGAATGTAAAAAAAGAAAACGCTGTGCGCTGGCCGGACTATGAGCAGTGGCATATGCTCATGACTGAAGGAAAGTTTGATGCTCTGAAACAAAAAATTGATTTTGATATTCACGGGCTTGTTCTGGATGGGGTTATGGATTTGGAAACACTTATGAATCTCCGTACCCAGCTTATGCAGTGTATCTATCGGTTTATCGGAGCCAATTATGATCTCTATCGAAATGTTATGGAAGAAAAAGAAGTTTTGCTGCTAGAAAAAAATGCTGTGAAGTCCGTGGAAGATTTTCGGGCTTTTTACGCATACATTCTCAACGCTTTTAAACAGTGTTTCCGTATGGATAATGAGATGGATATTGTATCCAAAGTTAAAAATTATATTGATAAGCATATTGAGGAAAAGTTGTCACGAAAAGATATTGTGGCATATGTGGCATTAAATGACAGTTATCTTTCCAGATTGTTTCGTAAGAACACAGGGATGTCGCTGTCGGATTATATTTTACAGAAGAAAATTTTGAAAGCCAAGGCACTGTTGATACAGACCAATTTATCCATTGGCGAAATTTCCGAAAAATTAGGATATGATACAAGTGCGTATTTTATCAAACTTTTTAAAAGAGAAGTGGGTATGTCCCCAAGAGAATATCGAAAAGAAACACGGATATGAAGGTAGGGTGGCAAAATGAAAAAGAAAAAAGATTTTCGAATGCAGGATCTCCTGAGGTTATATAATGGGGTCATGTTGCTTATCGTTTTCGGGATCATTATGTATATTAATCTGTTTGCGCTCAGACAGATGGCGGCCGGGGAAATACGTCGGGAACAGGACATTCTGGATATGCAGATGACGTTGATTGATCAGAATCTGGAAAATAATACAACGTTTGTTAATAATCTGGCAGGAAATAATCTGAGTGTCATTCAATACATGAATGCGCAGACTGAACAGGAGCGTTATTATGCTGCCAGTGAGATTAATGAACGGTTGAGCGATTATGCGTTAATGAATTATGGAATGAATGAGATGTTTTTTTATTCAGATCAGGGCGGCAGCTACAAGTATTTAAGTACCAACAGGACGATGCTGGACGGAAGAAATGAGATACGTCAGCGTATTATCCAACTGCTCGAAAGTTATGAAGCAGAGGGGATTTCTCAAAAGTGGATACTGGAAAATATCGATGGAACCAATTATCTGATTTATTTTGTAGAAAATAAAGGATGTTTTGTCGGATGCTACTGTACAGTGGATTATCTGCTGGGAAGTTATTCTTATGAAAAAGAGGGAATAACCCTTTTTCTTACAGACGGGAATGGGGTTTCTTATACAGATGATTATCTGGATGGTCAGACGGTGGATCTTACATCAGATACATATAAATCAATGGAAGAGAATCAGAGTTACCGTCAGATAAGTACACGATCTGGTATTGTGGATCTATATTTAGTTGAGCACATTGAGACAAGTCTGGCTGAGCGTTCTTTGGTCAGCATTCGTGATATTATGGTGATCGTATCTGTCATTTTGCTGTCATCTATTTTTTTTATATCTTTTCTTTTAAATCGCCAGATGTATCAGCCGGTACGTGTGCTGATCACACGAATGTTGGAAATTTCCGAGGGGAATTTTGAAACAGAAATTTGTCAACCTTCCCGCTTGCGTGAAATCCGTATATTAAATGACACATTTAATGAAATGGCAAAGGAAATCCAACATCTGAAAATCCGTATTTATGAAGAAAAGATCCGGGAACAGGAAATCACTTTGCAGTATCTTCAAGAGCAGATTAAACCTCATTTCCTTGTAAATGCGTTAAATAGTGTATATTCCATGGCAGAAATGAAGGATTGTGACAGTGTTCAGCGTATGTGCCTGTACCTTGTCAATTATTTCAGGTATTTATATCAGAAAAATCAAAAACTTGTATTGATCACCGATGAATTGAAACATGCAGAAGATTACGTGAAAATCCAGGAGATGCGTATGCCCGGGCAGTTTAGGATAACTGTAGATTTCGAGACGGAATGTTGTCTTTGTCTTGTGCCGCCATTGATGATCAAAACATTTGTGGAAAACAGTCTGAAGTATGGAATTTCATTGGAGCGTGGCGATGATTATATACACATCCAGGTGAGACGTATAAATCATCAGGTTTGTATAAAAATACGGGATGGAGGTCCGGGTTTTCCGCAGGAAGTGCTTGAATCAATCAATCATAAGGAGCAACCGGAAGCATCTGGACGGAAGTCTCGTGTAGGTATTTATAATGTATTAAATCGTATGCGTCTTGTATATGGAGATGAGGCTTGGATCTATCTTTCCAATGACAATGGTGCTTGTGTTGATATCTATATTCCCATGATCTGCGAATAAAAAATATGCCTGCTGTTAAAAGCGGGCATATTTTTTATATTTCAAGTCATAATCGTCATAGAGACGTCGTTAAAAGCTTCGTATAATAAAGCTGTATTCAATAATAATTTAATAGGGGAGGATTAAAATTATGAAAAAACGTGTTTTATCAGCTTTTTTGGCGCTCACAATGGCTGCTTCCGTGGCTGC
>CAZMGH010000012.1:0-41303 GCA_964565805.1 uncultured Lachnospiraceae bacterium | reverse complement strand
AAAAACGTGTTTTATCAGCTTTTTTGGCGCTCACAATGGCTGCTTCCGTGGCTGCAGGATGTGGAAACAGCAGTGGAGGGGAAGAAAATGCTTCAAGCAGTTCAGACACCAGCACATCCCAGGAAGTCATTGATTTAAAAATGTGTATGTATTCTTTTGGTACAAATGTTAATGATTCGGATATGGTTGTGGAGAGGATCAATGAGTATATTGAGCCACTGATTGGAGTAAATATTGAAATTGAATGGATTAGTGTAGCTGACTGGAGTAATCAGATTAATTTAAAACTTAGTGCGGGAGAGCAGATCGATCTGTTGGCTGTTTTTGGAACTTCCATTGATTCTTTGTATACCAAAGGCGGTATGACGGAGCTTAATGATCTGATTGAATCGTATGGTTCCGGGATTACAGAGGTTATTGATAGTGAGTATCTGCAGGCCGGTTATATAAATGGAAGCCTTTACACCATTCCCAGTATTCAGTTCTGGGGCAAGAATATGGCCTTTTATTACAGAACAGATATTGCGGAAAAATATTCCCTGGATTTTAGCGGTGTAGAAACATTGGAAGATCTGGAACAGATCTTTGAAACAATTCATGCCAGTGAACCGGATCTTTACTGTATTGCAGCTAATGGTCCAACATATACATTACTCCAGGATTTCGGTTGGGATACCCTGGGAGATGATTATGGCGTACTGATGAACCCGGAAGAAAGTCTTACGGTGGAGAACCTGTTTGAATCTGAAGAGTATGCTCAAATGGTACAGATAATGTACGACTGGTACCAGAAAGGCTATGTACAGGTGGATGCAGCCACAACAACGGATGACATTCCTACAATCTTTTCCACTGGCAAAGCTTTTGGAACTTTTGGAAATGTGGATCCCACAACCATAGCCAATGGGAAAACGTCCATGGGGTATGATATGGACTACGTTATCCTTTCGGATCCTCTGGCCACAACTTCTACAGTTCAAACTGCAAACTGGTGTATTCCGTCCACAACAGTAAATGCTCAGAAAGCTATGGAATTTTTAAATCTCCTTTATACCGATGCTACGCTGCAGAATCTGCTCAATTATGGTATTGAGGGGCAGCACTATCAGGTTACGGACAGTGAACAGGGGATCATCAGTTTTCTTGATGGCCAGGATTTTTCTACAACGACATATTATCCGTCAATCGTAGCCCTGTCGGGAAACAGCACCATTGCCTATATTTGGGATACTGATCCTGTGACGATTCGTGAAGATAAGATCAGCAACATTGATGAATCCAGGAAATCAAAAGCATTAGGTTTTACTTTTGATTCTTCGTCCGTTATCAACGAATTGACAGCCTTAGAAACTGTTGAAGCAAAATATCGTAAGGGCCTTGAAAGTGGATCTTTGGATCCTTCCACAGAATTGCCTAAATTCATTGAAGAACTAAAAAATGCCGGTATTGAAAAGGTGATCGAGGCAAAGCAGGCTCAGCTTGATGAGTGGGCAAGTGCAAACGGGATCCAATAACAGGAGGAGTAAAAATGGCTTATTTTATATCCGATCAATGTGTGATATGCCAGCGCTGTGCGCCGGCATGTCCACAGCACGCAATATCTTTTGATGGAGAAATTTATGTTATCGATCCAAGCCGCTGTGTGGACTGCGGAAAATGCGCTAAGTTATGCATTGTGGATGCGGCTCAGTCGGAAGGGTATATTGCCCCTCAGGTGAATAAACATGATGAGATTTTGGAAGATGAATGTGATCTGGTTGTCATCGGGTCAGGACCGTCCGGTTTGTGTGCAGCTATACGAAGTACAGAAGCGGGACATAAAGTGATCGTACTTGAGGCAGCCAAAAGATTTGGCGGAGCAGGAACATTTCCAGGATTTATGACATTATTTGGAACAAAATGGGAAAAAGACGCTGGGCTTAAGGATCGCACCAATGATTACATAAACGCGGCCATGAATAATACCCGATGTTCTCTGGATCAGTCGCTGATCAATCATGCGTTTCGTGCCATCCCCCAGTGGTTTGACTGGTTTTGTACTTGGGGAGATGCCCGGGAATGTTTTGCCCTTCAGGATACGGATTTTGGACCTATGGTGGATCTGGATCTGGAGAAACATCATATGGCTGGTGAATTTGTAACAGGAAAATATTTGCAGCAAGCAAAAGAACTTGGAATTGATATGCGAAGCCAGCACCGGGCTGTAGAATTTATTATGGAAGGGAATCGGATTTGCGGAGTGCGTGCGCAAGAACCGGGCGGTGAGATCGTAATCCGTTGTAAGGCATGTATGGTGGCTACCGGTAATATGGGAAGCTGTGAAGATATTGAAAAATATGAGCCTCTATTTGCCCAAGCGGATCATTTCCGGAGTCCGCATCTCTTGCCGACAAACCGGGGAGACAGTGTAAAAATGGCGGAAAAAGCGGGGATTCCTATTGCCGATGATATTGTACCCCATTATTTTGGAGCGCTTCCTCTGAGTATTGATCCTGAAATCATGAAACAAGGCAGCCGACATGAGGGGCTGCGGGTGAACCTGAATGGAGAACGTTTCACAAACGAATGTGTAGAGCGGAATACATCGCTAAATCAGCTGGTCCATCAGCCCAGATGCGTTTCTTACAATATTATAGACAGCAAAATTTTACAGCAGGATGTACTTCCCACAATTAAATATCCGGAATGTAGCGGCGCAACAATTATCTTTGGAATCCCAAGGCAAGGCGAAGAAAAACCCAGAGCCAGTTTTCTTGGAATTCCTATCCAATATGGCAAGGATGGCAAGCCTCTTTTGATGATTATGGATAAAATCGGATTCCAGGATGATTTAAAGAAGATGGAAAAAAAGCCTGTGGATGTGGAGCATTTACGAGAATTGAGCCATATGAAAGGCAGACATGTATGTGTGGCAGATACATTGGAAGATCTTGCGGGGCAGATGGGGGTTCCCAAAGAAAACCTTATTAAAACCGTTGTTCGCTATAATGAATTATGTGAAAAACGACAGGATGATGATTTTTGCAAAGATCCCGATTACTTGTTCCCTATAAATCAACCTCCGTATTTTGCGTTCAAGGCATGTCTTGGCAGTGATGGTGTTTTTGGCGGTCTTCGGGTAGACGCTTATTGTCGGGTGCTTGGCAGCAACGGACCGGTGGAAGGACTTTATTGTGGAGGGGATGCCGCGTCCGGGATCCATTTAAAGGAAAATCACCGCCGCACGGAGGCTATGGCAGACTTTACGTGGGCCAATGCCAGCGGTTTTTTGGCGGCATCGGATATTCACCGGTATTTGACAGAAAAATAAAGGGGTGAAAGAAGTGAGGACCGTGAAAAAAAGGTTTAAATGGACGCGATATGTCCCGTTTTATATTATGATGGCGCCGGCGGTTATTTATATTTTTATTAATAACTATATCCCCATGGGAGGCATGGTTGTTGCTTTTAAAAATTATAAGGTGACAGAAGGAATTTGGGGAAGTGATTGGTGCGGTCTGTCGAATTTTGAATTTCTTTTTGCATCGCCGGATGCATTTAATATTACAAGAAACACGATTCTGTATAATCTGGCGTTTATTGTGTTGGGAACAATCCTTTCAGTAGCCATTGCCATACTGCTCAATGAGATTCGGGGCAAAGTTTCAAGAAATGTTTTTCAGACCCTGATCCTGCTCCCTTATCTTATATCCATTGTGGTTGTGGCGTACCTTGTCTACGGTTTTTTGAGCCCCACCACAGGCTTTGTGAACAAACAGATTTTAGAACCTCTTGGACAGTCTCCGGTTTCCTGGTATACTCAGGAAAAGGTATGGCCCTTTATCCTTATATTTGTGTACTTGTGGAAGAATTTCGGGTATAACAGTGTCATCTATGTGGCGACCATCTGCGGTATTGACCCCGCTCTTCATGAGGCGGCCGCCGTGGACGGCGCCTCAGCCTGGAGGAGGATATGGAATATCACGATCCCCTGTCTTAAACCGACGATCATCACCATGACGCTTCTTGCTGTGGGCCGTATCTTCTATTCAGATTTTGGCCTGTTTTATCAGGTCACTATGAATTCGGGGACTCTTGTGGATGCTACCAGTACCATTGATACGTATGTATTTCGTGGGTTGATGGAGAGAGGAAATGTGGGAATGTCTGCAGCCGCAGGTTTTTATCAATCACTGGTAGGTTTTGTACTGATTCTTATGGCAAATTTTGTTGTTAAAAAGCTTAGTAAGGAAAATGCGTTATTCTAAAGACTGGCAGGTGAAAATATAATGATTGAAAGTAGAAATTTAAAAAGGACTGCCTATATTGTTATGATCATATTAGCGGCGATGTGTGTAATCCCGTTCCTGTTGATGATCGCATCGTCTTTTTCCAGTGAAAATTCATTGATTAATTATGGCTATAACTTTATTCCAAAAGAATTTAGCCTACAGGCCTATGAATATCTGTTTGCGGATGGTGTTACCATTTTTCGGGCATATGGCATTACTATTTTGGTAACAGTCATCGGTACGGTACTGTCGCTGATTTTTACAACAATGATTGCCTATGCTTTATCCATTGACAAATTGCCAGGAAAAAATCTTGTGTCTTTTTATGTATTCTTTGCCATGCTGTTTTCTGGCGGTATTGTGCCGTCTTATATTATGTGGACGAATACTTTTCATATTAAAGACACCATCTGGGCATTGATCATTCCTAATTATCTGGTTTTTGGATTTTATGTGATTATGATGCGGACGTATTTTCAGACAAATATTCCTGAAGAAGTTAAAGAGTCTGCTCGCATAGATGGAGCAGGAGAGTTCAGGATTTTGTGGGAGATCGTCATACCTATGGCGGTGCCTATTTTAGCTACAGTAGGGATGATGGTGGCGATAACCTACTGGAATGATTGGATGAATGGTCTGTATTATGTAAGTGATACGAAACTTTATTCTATTCAGTTGATATTAAATAAAATGGTGCAAAACGCTGATGCATTGAAAAATATTGCCATGGACGTCAAGGTGGATCTTCCTGGAACTTCGGTTAAAATGGCAGTGGCAGTACTGGGGGCTCTACCAATTATGTGTGTGTTTCCGTTTTTTCAAAAATATTATGTCAAAGGAATTACAATTGGTGCAGTAAAAGGGTGAATGACTGAATAAAGGTCCTATTATTCCCGGTTTCTCCACGCCAGTGGAGACATGTCATATACATTTTTAAATGCCCGTGAAAAATGGAGCAGATATAGGTAGCCTACAGCGCTGCCTATATCTGCGATGGAAAGGCTGGTGAGCTTTAAAAGCTCGCTGGCCTTGGACATGTGGTAGGAAATAAGAAATTCCTGGGGGAATTTTCCGACAGTGTCATGAAAAATCTTTCCAAAGTAGCTTCGGTTTGAGCCGCAAAAGGAGACGCGGTGGATCGGACAAAACAATCTAAAAACATCACTCAATGCCTCTTCCCTATCCAGCCAGAAAGGCGGATTTTCAAGCTTCTTGTATATCAACATCATCAAAATTAAATATTGCCAGGATTTCCTGATTTTTAGCTTTTCGCAAAAAGATCATGGAGCTGCTTAAATAAGAGCAAACATTCTTACGGGACAAGAGAGACGTCAGCGCATCGCTAGATAAAGGGTATATTTTTGCAGTAACCTATGCTAAAATATAGAGTATAAAGTAACGGCTGACAGGCCAGGCTGCCGTGATAAAAAGGAAGGAATGGGGCAATGAAACGAATTGTATTAATGGTACGGCGCCTTTTGGCGCATATACCGGGATGGTTTTACAAAATGTGCAAAATGGCGGGGGACACGGAGGATAAAATCTATGATGCCCAGGAGCGGATCCATCAGGCCATTGAGGCGGCCATAAGCACAGGAGGTGAGCAGGATGTATAAGATCAATTTCCAGCAGATGGAATATTTTTTGTCTGTGGCGGAAAAACTGAACTTTACCGAGGCTGCCAAGTCTCTTTATATTTCCCAGCCTTCACTAAGCAAGCAGATCAGTTTGCTGGAGGAAGAGCTGGGCTTTGCCCTGTTTATCCGAAATAAGCGGTCTGTGCGCCTGACGCCGGCAGGGGAGGTGTTAAGCCGGAAGTGGAAGCTTCTCCTGACAGATCTAGAAATTTCTGTGGAGGAAGCAGTCAAGGCCAACGCCTCCTACGCAGGAGAGATCAAGGTGGGAATGATCAATTCTACGGTAGTACAAAAATTTATTGAACCTATCTTTACCCGGTTTTCCGAAAAATATCCCCAGGTGCTGTTATCCTTTGAAAGCTACAGTTTTAAAGATTTGCGGGAGAAGCTTCTTAGCGGGGATCTGGATATTACTTTCACCTTTTATTTTGACTTTGATTTTCAGCTTAATGATGATATTGCCTGGAAGCGGGTGGAGGAAATGCGCCTGTGCCTTGTAGTGCCCAGATCCAATCCTTTGTCAAAACGGGATCACCTGACGTTGGCGGATGTTAAAAATGAGCCCTTTATCCTTATTTCACCTACGGATTCCCCCAGCGGTGTGAATCGGATCATTGATCTTTGCCGCACCTACGGTTTTCAGCCCAATGTAAAAAAATACGTGCCAAACATCAGCTCCCTGGCATTTTCTATTGTCAATGGCAACGGAATCACCATTCACAGCGACCGGGATCTGTTTGACAATGATGACCGGCTCCATTTTTACCCAATTCCCGACCGGAATAATGACTCGGATTTGATTGCTGTGTGGCAGCGGAAAAATGATTCTGCGGGATTAAAGGCCATTATTGATGAGATCGAAGCTTACAAGGGGAATTTATAGGCAGCTCTTTATCCCCCGGCAGGTCGATTTATAGTCAAATGGAATAAGAGTAATGAGAAAAATATATTGGATATATGCAGAATAAACAAGTATAATAACCATAGGCAGTTTATTATTAATATAATGTTGCAGTGTTTATGTTTCGTACAGGCCGCGCTGCAACGCAAATATAACAAAAAGCCGCTTTTCGCCAGGATAAAAGGGAAAGGCGGCTCATCTATGGAGGTATTTTACATGAAGACAATGGAAACAGAAATCGTTGTTGTTGCTGCAGGTCCTGCCGGACTTTGCGCGGCAGTTCAGGCTGCGGAGGACGGCGCTCAGGTTATGGTTCTGGAAAAATCCCCGGTTCCCGGCGGCGCTGCCAACATGGGCATGGGCCCTCTTGGTATTGGTACAAAGTACCAGAAAGACCAGATGGTAGATATTAGCGTGGAAAAGGCCTTTAATATGTTTATGGAATATACCCACTATCAGGCAGATGCCAGACTGGTGCGCCGCTATTTTGAAATGTCCGGCGAGACTATTGAATGGCTGGAAGATATGGGCGTCCGCTTTGCCGGCGCGTTTAAGTATTTCCCCAAGTCTGAGCAGACATGGCATATTTGCATGACCGACCAGGGCATTGGCCGGGGCGCTGCTTCCTATATGGTAAAGGCGCTCATGAACCGTGCCGCAGAGCTGGGTGTGGAAGTGCTGTTAGAGACACCGGGCACCGGTCTTGTGATGGAAGAGGGAAAATTGGCTGCAGTAATGGCTAAAGATAAAAACGGGGAAGAGATCCGTATTAACTGTAAGGCCGTGATCGTTGCTACCGGCGGCGCGGGAGATAATCCAAAGGTAATCAAGGAAGAAACCGGTTTTGAGTACGGCGTAAATATGTTTAACTTTGCCATTCCCGGCCTTAAAGGGGACGGTATCCGCATGCTTCGTGAAGCCGGCGGCGCTCCTACAAAGATGCGTATGGAGATGATCACGTTCCTGCCCCAGTCCAACGAGCTGGATCCATCCATTCCATGTATCTTTAACCAGCCAAACCTTATGGTAAACCGTCTGGGCAAGCGTTTTATGAATGAAGAGCAGATGCAGAACACTACCTTTACGGGAAATGCTATTTCCAGACAGAAGGATATGATGGGCTTTGTTATTTTTGATACCGCTGCATTAAAGAGCTATAAGAAAAATGGCCCGGATGTGGTCAGCTTTGTACATAATCCGGACAACCTGGATCATTTTGACGAGGTTGTGGAGCATGCTGTGGCAAATCATAACACAGACCTGTTCTACGCGGATACCCTTGAGGAGATCGCTCAGTGGTGCGGCATTGAAGATGTAGATACATTCCTGGATACTGTAGATGAGTACAATGATATGTGTGATTCTGTAGATTCCGAATTTTTCAAATCCCGTGAATATATGAAACCGATCGTTAAAGCGCCTTTTTATGTAGCGCGGATCCGTCCGGGCGCATACGGCACCTTAGGCGGAGTAAAGATGAACGAAAACTGTGAAGTCCTTGATAAAGACTGGAATAAGCTTCCTGGCGTATATGTAGCCGGAACGGACGCCTGCAACATTTACGATGACAGCTATATGTTCCTGCTTCCCGGAAATACCATGGGCTTTGCGGTAAATACCGGACGTATTGCCGGCATGAGCGCCGCTGAATATGTTCAGGACGCCGAATAAGATGAGGAGGCTTACCATGCCGGGTAAGCTTACGATGCGGGCTGATTTTGCCCGGTAAATCAAGGATGATCTGCCCCTTTTGGGGCTGACGGATATGAGAAGTGCCCCGCTGGAAGCAGCGGGGCATCAAACTTGCAGGACTGTTTTGGAAACCTGTTCCCGGCAGCCGGCAAGCGTGCTTATAAAGGAGTGAAACGATTGGATAAGATAAAATTTATGATCGACCAGCATGAGGTGTATGCCCGCCCTGGCCAGACCATTTTAGAGGCCGCTCTGGAGGCGGGGATTTATATCCCTCATATTTGCAGCCACGATAACCTGCACCCCTCAGGTTCCTGCCGCCTTTGCGCCGTTGAGATCGAAGGCCGGGACGGCGTTGCGGCTTCTTGTACCACAAAGGCAGAGGAAGGCATGAAGGTGACCATCCACGGTGAAAAGGCGGATAAGGTGCGCAAGCTTTCCTTAGAGCTGATGTTTACCCCTCATCCGGAGGAGTGCGTAGGCTGCCCTAAATACTTAAAGTGCCAGCTTCAGGCCCTTTCCCAGTATGTGGGCATTGCCGGAAGCGGTGTGCGCCACCGTGTAAATAATATTGCCGCGGATAACCGGAACAAGCTGATGCTCCATGAAATGTACCGGTGTATTCTTTGCGGACGATGCGTTCGGGTCTGCGAGGAGGTTCGGGGCGTAGGGGCTCTTGAATTTAAAAAGGTTAATGGACAGCTTCGGGTCGTGATCAAAGGCGAGTCTATGGAGCAGTCCAACTGTCGTTTCTGCGGCGCCTGTGTGGAAGTCTGTCCTACCGGCTCTATCCGGGATCAGGTTGGAGTGTTTGATCCTGAGCTTCCCCGCCAGGAATCTCTGATTCCATGCCAGGTAGGATGTCCGGCCCATGTTGATGTGCCAAAATACATCCGTTTCCTTAAAGAAGGGAACTATTCCGCGGCCGCGGAGGTTGTCCGGGAAAAAGCGCCTCTGCCTAAGATCCTTGGCTATATTTGCAGCCATTTTTGTGAGCTTCAGTGCAAACGCCGTTTCTTAAATGATGCCGTGTCCATTCGGAACATTAAGCGGTATGCCTGCGAGCACGCCGATGACACATGGAAGGAAAAAGGCTTTATGAAGCCGGATACAGGGAAGAAAGTAGCCGTCGTCGGCGCCGGACCGGCCGGACTCACCGCCGGTTATTACCTGAAAAAGCTTGGCCATCAGGTGACGATTTTTGAAGAAAAGCCTTTTGCCGGAGGCACTCCCAGATTTGGCATCCCGGAATACCGTCTTCCAAGAGAGATCATTGAAGAGGAAGTTAATAATATCCGGGAAATCGGCGTAAATATTCAGTTAAATACAAAGGTAAATTCTGTAGATGAATTAAAGGCTCAGGGCTATGACGCTGTTTTTGTTGCCGCTGGGACCCACAAAGGCACAAAACTGCCCATGGAAGGCAATGACCTGGAGGATGTTCTTGTAAATGTGGAATTTCTTGAGGCAGCCTCCCTTCATAAGGAAATTCCCTTAGGAAAGCGGGTTGTTGTTCTTGGAGGCGGAAATGTAGCCTGTGACTGTGCCGGTGTGGCCCGCCGCCTTGGAGCGACGGAAGTCCATATGGCCTGCCTGGAAAGCCGGGAAACTATGCCTGCCGCAAAGGACGAACTGGCAGAGGTGGAAAAGGATGGCGTCATGGTACATCCAGCGCAGACCTTTAATAAGATCCTTTCTGAAAACGGAAAAGTGTCCGGTGTGGAATTTTCCAATGTAAAGGCCTTTACTTTTGATGAAAACCGCCGGGCGATCATTGAAAAGGAAGAGGGCTCAGAGCATGTGATCCCCTGCGACACTGTGATCTTTGCCGTAGGACAAAATCCGGATCTGGATGCCTCCTTTGGTGTAGAACTTGGCAGAGGCAACCGGATTGTTGTGGATAAAAATTATAGGACAAGCAGCGACGGTGTATTTGCTGCCGGAGATGTGGTTACAGGCACTGCTTCCGTGATCCAGGCTATTGCCGAAACCCGGAAGGCTGTCAGCGCCATGGACAAGTACCTGGGCGGGGACGGAGATATTTCCGAAACCCTTGCGCCAGAGCAGCATGCGGATTCCCGGATCGGAGTGATTAAGGATTTTGCCCATATCAAACGCCAGAAAACAGATGTTATTGACGATGATAAACGCTGCCCGGGCTTTGTCTTAAATGACCTTGGCTTTCATGAAGAAACGGCTCAGTGCGAAGCATCCAGATGCCTTCAGTGTGATCTTCGTCTTCAGCTTGCTCCCCAGAAGTTCTGGAGCGATTATCCCATCAATTAATAAGGAGGAGGCAATCCCCCAAGGGGATACCCATATGGCCTTAAAAAGATGGCCAAGAAGGAGGAAAACGTATGGATCAGGTAAAAAAGACGATTTATATATGTTCCGGAGCCGGTGATGACAAAAGAGCCCAGATCAACCGGGAGCTGATGGAAAAAAATGCGGCGGCTCTTGTGGATGCTGTGGCGGAAGCGGGCAAGGCTGCGGATGAAAGATATATTTATATTCCCCAGGCTTATGAAAGTGCCGTGAACCTGATTAGGCCGCTGGCTTTGGAAAAAGGGATCCAGGTAGTGACCGGGGATGACAGCCCGGTGTGCCGGGATAAGACAGCGCTGATCAGTGTTTTTAATGGTAAGATCATCCGCCCTTATGTGGAAGAGGATCAGGAAACCTTTAAGGGCTGTGAAAATGCTGCTAAGATCATTGTCAGTGTAGAGGATGTTTTAAGAAATGCCCAGGGAACCACAGATAGGAAGCTGCTTTATGTCAGCGGCGCTGTACAGACGCCGGGATTTATCCAGGTGCCTTACGGCACAAGTCTGGCCGGGATTCTTGAAATGGCGGGCGGCGTAAAGGAGGGCTCTGTTCTTAAAGCTGTTTTAGCAGGCGGAGAGCTGGGACGGTTTATTTCCCCTGGTGATCTTGAAGCCACGATTATGGAAAAGGACAGCGATATTTTTACCGGCGGCGTGGAAGTGCTGGATCAGACTTACTGCGGAGCGGACTTTGCCAAGATCATTCTTGAAAGCGTTAAGACCGATTCCTGCGGAAAATGTCCCCTGTGCCGGGAGGGTACCTACCAGTTTTATACGATTTTTAATGAGATCACTAACGGAAAGGGTAAGATTACCGATGTGGCTCTTATGAAAGATATGGCAGATACCATTGGCTGGGGCGCTTTCTGCCAGTTTGGACAGCATATGGTCAATATCGTCAAGTCCGCCTTTGAAGTTATGGGGGATGAGATCGAAGGCCATATTAAGCGGAAAAAGTGTGAGGCTGGCGTATGCAAGAGCTTTATGACTCTGGCCATCCTGCCCAATAAATGCACCGGCTGCGAGGAATGTGCCGATGTATGTCCTGAGGATGCTATTGAGGGCAAAGCCGGATATATCCACATGATTGATAATGATATGTGTGAAAAATGCGGAAAATGTATGGATGTGTGTGAAGAAGACGCGATTATCGTTGTGGGCAGTGTCAAGCCCAAGCTTCCAAAACGTTTGACCCGGGTAGGCCGGTTCCGCTAAAGACTTTAAAATCTGCTGGACTTTATTCTTTTAAAATGTTAAAATACTAATGCTATGATTCAAGCGTCAAAAAGTATTTTGATGCCCATGATAAAAATAAAAGGGGTAAAGCGTAATGAATAAAAAGATTAAGACACCGGCAGTTGAAAAGCTTTTTGAAGCGATCCTGTGCCTGGAAAACATGGATGAATGTTTTGATTTCTTTGAGGATATTTGTACCATTAATGAGCTTCTGTCCCTGTCCCAGCGTTTTGAAGTGGCCAGGATGCTCAGGGAGCAAAGAACCTATCTGGAAATCGCTGAAAAAACCGGAGCATCTACAGCAACCATCAGCCGCGTCAATCGTTCCCTGAATTATGGAAATGATGGCTATGATATGGTCATTGCCCGAATGGAAGAAAAGAAAGAATCTTAAAATGTTACAGCCGGAGAAACAGCTCCTTGTTTTTCCGGCTGCTGCAATTTTATAATGTTTTTTCAGGCCTTTTAACGTTTGTCCTGCTGTCCCATAGCGTCAATGATCTGTTCCACCAGCTGTTTTTTCAGAAATATGTCATAGCACAAGAGGCACACAAAGGTAAAATCCTGGAGCATGCTCCGGGTTTTCTCTGAAAGAGCCGTCTCCTGAGATCCGGAAGAGGGCGCTGTGTCTGATTCTAAAGAGGACTGGACCCTTCCGGAAGGGGATGCCGCCTTTTCTTTGGCAGAAGTCTGTGTAAAGCTGTCCCGGCTTTTTTCATATTTTGAGGCAATGTCTGCTAAAATACCATCCTGAGTACCGCTGGCAGCAGAAGAAATCTCCCGGTAAATATCTTCCAGAGAAATGCCGCCCTGACGATTCTTAAAGAAACCGTCTTTTACCGGGTTCAGCAGGCTTTGGATGTCATTGATAGACAGCATATTTTTCAAGTAATAAATAAAAGTAAGCAAAAGCAGATGATCCTTAGAATATTTTTTCTTAGAAGGCGGCGGAAGCAGGTTGTTTTTGGCGTAATTATTGATCATCGTCTTTGTCAGGATCTTATCTTCCGGGTAACGTTTGGTAGATTGCAAATGACTGTCCATAAAGGTAGTCACCTGATCCATATACAGATCAATGTCCGGCAGCATCTCCGGACGGATATATGCCATCTCTTTTTTTTTCGCCTCAAAATGCTTCAGCAGTACCGCGATACTTTCCGAAACTGTCATGCTGGAGTTATTTTGCTCTGCTGCCTCCCCAGTATCCTGGATCAGATTGGCAGATGGAGTATCATCAGTGTTCATAATTCATCTCCTGATCTTTCTTATAATCTTTCGGCATATTCATGCCGTCCTTACGTAGTTTCTATTATTATATAATAAAGTATTCACAGGGTCAAATACAACATTTACAAAATCCATGGGAGTGTGGTAATATGTTACTGCTTACAGACCGCTGGAAACACATACGGTTTCCGCGCAAAAAGTGATTCTGATGAGCGTTTTAAATATGCAGAATTTTCAGGGGGATGGATATGTCAGACCATAAAGATAAAAAAATGCCGGATTTTTTTCAGGGATGGGGACTGGATCTTTATAAGTTCACGGAAAATGAGAAGCGGTTTAAAAGTATCTATGAGTCTGAATACGGCTATCTGCTTATGACGCCGGTTTATTTTGACCAGCTGGAGCAGATGATAAAAGATTACCCCATTCTGCCTACATTTGAACAGATTTCAGAAAAGCCGTATCATAGGAGCGCCCGAGGGGGACGATTTCCTATGAAAAATCCGGAGATATGGGAGAAAACGGAGATTGCCATGTGCCGCCATGAACGGTACTGTTATCCTCTAATCCACACCCACAGCTATGTTGAGGCGCTTTATGTATATGATGGCACCTGCCGCCATCTGATCTGCGGACAGATTATTGAGCTGCACAAAGGGGATTTTTGTATTTTATCTCCCAATGCGCCCCACTGTGTCCTTGCCTATGCGGATGATAATATTATCCTGAATTTCCTAATCCATGAGGATGTGTTTAATGCGGCATTTTTTGATGTTTTAGGAGATGAGGATCTTTTGTCGCGGTTTTTCAGGGATATTTTATATCACAGCAGCGCCAGTCCTTACCTGATCTTTCCCGCAGGTGAGGATGAAAAGATCCGCAGCCTGGTGCTGCGCATGTATCAGGAAAATTATTATGAGCGGCGATATTACGGCAGTTTTATGACCACCTATTTCCATGAGCTGATGCTTTTGCTGCTGCGGTATTATGAAATGGATGCCATTGTGCCAAGTCCCATGGATACAAAGCTAAACGGACAGATTGTGGCTATTTTAAATTACATGCATGTGAATTATAATCATGTGACCATAAAGGCGCTGGCGTCATTTTTTAATTACAGCGAAAATTATCTGTCAAAAATGCTTAAAGAATATACCGGGGAGACATTTTCTTCCCTGATCAGCTCCATACAGATGAAAAATGCCGCCCAGTTTTTAGAACAGACGGAGATGTCCATTCAGCAGATCAGTCAGGAAGTGGGCTGTTTTGATGTGAGTCATTTTACGAAAAAGTTTAAAAAAATTTATGGCGTCACACCAACAATATACAGAAATAAAAAGGACGTAAAAAATGAGACTAGGGCATGATGCTTTTGCTGTGCGCGTTTTTTAGTATTAGTGAACGAAAAATGAAAAACTGACAAAATCCTTACTTTTTTCTTGTTATCCTTTTGCACTGATGATATAATAGCCGCAGAGCGAATTAGTATTGTGCGTTTACTTTTACTTTATTTTAAGGGAGGTAAAGATAGATATGGGAAATAGTCGGCCCGGATCAGGTGACGGGCTTTTCCATTTTCAGTTGGATATGCCGGATAAAAAGAAGCCAGAAACGTCATCTGGATCCCAGAACGGCAGTCAGAGCAGCGTTCGGTCTGAGTCTGACCGTGAAAATGGCTCAGGGAGCGGGAACCGTACATCTCAGGCAAGAAGTGTGAGCCGTACGTCTCAGGCAGGGACGGCGTCTGGAGCACGGACTAGCGGGAATGTCCGCTCTGCTGACTCCTCCGGCAGCCGCACTGGTTCCCGGACTCAAAACGGAGCAGGAGCCCGGCGCCCGGTTCAGGGCACCGGCCAGGGAACCCAAAGCAGCCAGGCCACAGCCCGGCGGACGGCAAGGGACACCGGCCAGGCTACAGGACGGAGACGCAGCCAAGCCGCGGACCGGCGGCCAGCCCAGGAGGCAGGTCAGCAGGCTCAGGGCGTAAGACGGCGCAGGAGCGCGCGGCAAAAACTGCCGAATATACGGGATATTACCAAACAGCAGGGCGTCGGGAACAAGGCAAAGTTCCTGCTGGCATTTGTCCTAGTTTATATAGGCGTGGCTTATAAATGGTTCCGGCGGGAGCTGACGCCGGATAAAATCTTAAAAAATGAGAAAAAGCCCGGAAAATTTAACTTATTTTTCAGTATGGGAACCTTTTTCTTTTTCCCGGCAGCGATATTGTGGCTGGAGCTGGTGTTCCACATTTATATGGGACTGGGGATCAGGTACATACCTATTTGGCTGTTTTTCAGCATTGCGGGCGGTTTCCTGTGCGCTTTGCTGACCAGTTATTTTCCGGAGCGGGTCAACAAGATCGTAGCCAAGGTGCTGACCTTTTTGCTGGGACTGATCTTTTGTATTGAGATCGTATGCAAGACGGTTCTGGCCCAGTATTATCAGCTGGCAAGTTCTCTTACCATGGCTATGGAAAACCATTTGACGGATTATAGCGGAGCCATTGTTGAAGGTATATTAATGAATCTGATTGGCATTATCCTTATGTTTGTGCCATTTATCCTTCTTATGACTTTGCTGCGCAACCGGATCAAGTTTGCCAGAAAGCCCCCGGCGCTGGCCCTTTTGTCCTTTATAGGTATGGTGGTTTGCCATATTTGCGCCCTGATTTGCCTGCGTCTGCCCTATGGAGGTGAGCTGAAACCGACCCAGCTGTATAAGACAGATACAGAAATCGAAGAGCAGGTCCGCCAGTTAGGCCTTTTGACCATGCTGCGGCTGGATATAAAACACAGTATTTTTGGTGTGGACCGGGATCTGTCGATTAGTACAGAAGAACTGGATAAGATTAATTCTCTTCAGCAAAATGCCTCATCAGAATCGGACGGGGAATCTTCAGGAGAATCAGAGACTGAGGCCCAGACCGTTGTGGATACATCGCCGAATGTCCTTGACCTGGATTTTGACGGGTTGACCGAGTCCACTTCCAACGAGTCGGTCCAGTGGCTGAATGAGTACTTTTCCAGCCTGACGCCTACAAATAAAAATGAATATACAGGCATGTTTAAAGGCTATAATGTGATCTTTATTACAGCCGAAGGCTTTTCCGGGTATATGATCGATGAAGAGCTGACACCGACATTGTACAAGTTGACTCATGAAGGTTTTGTATTTAATAACTTTTACACAGCGCTTCACTATACCAGTACATCTGGCGGCGAGTGCCAGAACCTTTTAGGCCTGTATCCGAAAAACGGCGAGACCGCGACCATGCGCGCTGTTGGAACAAGCCAGCTGTCCATGCCGTTTACTTTGGCAAACCAACTGAATAATTTGGGCTATACTTCTATTGGATACCATTTTAATTCTAATATGTATGACCGGGATACATCCCATCCTCAGATCGGTTATGACTGGAACGATGCCAGTACTTTGGTGCTGGAAACAAACGAGTATGGAAATACTATCTGGCCCCAGTCGGATAATTACATGATCGAACAGACCTTTGACTTGTACGTGGATCAGCAGCCGTTTAATATTTACTATATGACCATCAGCGGACATATGCCTTATGTGGATAATGGAAATTCCATGGCGGTAAGAAATTATGACGCGGTAGCAGATCTTCCATATTCAGAAGATACCAAATGCTACATTGCCGCCAATCTGGAACTGGAAAAGGGGTTGACCACATTAATAGAGAAGCTGGAAGAGGCAGGAATCGCCGATCAGACACTGATCGTTATGGCGCCGGATCATATTCCTTATTTTGATCTTGAGGTGCTGGAAGAGCTGACAGGAGAAACCTTTGGAGATTCAGAGGATACTCAGTATCTTAGGGAAGATAATCTGAACTTTGAAGTTTATAAAAATTCTCTTATTATCTGGTCAGCAAGTATGGATGAGCCCATTGAAGTGGATAAAGTCTGCTGCCAGGTGGATATTCTTCCAACAGTTTCTAATCTTCTTGGGCTGAACTATGATTCAAGACTGCTTGAAGGAACAGATATTTTATCCGATTCGGAAGGCCTTGTAGTATTCTCATCACGAAGCTGGAAGTCAGACCGAGGACTGTACAACAGCTACACCGGAGAATTTACTCTGGCGGATGGCGTAACCATGACGGAAGATGAGATTGACGCTTATGTAGATGCTATGAAGACGGCGGTAAGCTATAAAATGCAGGTCACTACTTTGATCCAGGATACCGATTATTACAGTCTGATCCTGCCTGACGGCGCTCCGGTGAATGAAGAGGATATTATAGAGCCTGGCTCTATGGAAACGTCTTCTAGCGGAAGTGAAAGCTCTGATACGGGAAGCGATGAGTCCGGAGAGAGCGAAAGTTCATCCTAAGGTGAAAAACAGGTTCGGTTATGTTAGAATTAACCTTATCATACAGGAGGTTTGAAATCATGGAGCAGTATAAACAGGAATTTATTGAATTTATGGTCGATTGTAATGTTTTGAAATTTGGAGATTTTACATTAAAGAGCGGGAGAAAGTCCCCGTTCTTTATGAACGCAGGGGCTTATGTGACAGGTTCCCAGTTAAAAAAACTTGGAGAATACTATGCTAAGGCCATTCATGACCGGTACGGAGATGATTTTGACGTTTTATTCGGACCTGCTTATAAGGGTATTCCGTTAAGCGTTGTTACAGCCATTGCTTACAGTGAGCTGTACGGGAAAGAGATCCGTTACTGCTCTGACCGTAAGGAGGAAAAGGACCACGGCGCGGATAAAGGAAGTTTCCTTGGCAGCCCTTTAAAAGACGGGGACCGGGTGATCATGATCGAGGATGTGACGACTTCCGGAAAGTCCATGGAGGAAACTGTACCTAAGGTCAGAGGCGCCGCGGATGTGACGATTGTGGGACTGATGGTATCCTTAGACCGCATGGAGGTTGGCAAAGGAGGACAAAAGTGTGCCCTGGAAGAGGTCAGGGATCTGTACGGATTTGATACTGCCGCCATTGTAACTATGGCAGAGGTGATGGAGCATCTGTACAACCGACCCTACAAGGGAAAAGTGATCATTGACGATACATTAAAGGACGCCATCCATGCATACTATGCTCAGTATGGCGCAAAATAAGTCAGGGGGCGATAACATGCACGAAAAGATCCATGAAAAGATTTACGGGGTCATGAAAAATGTAGGCGTTGGAAACCTTGTTTTTGGAATCATCAGTATTGTCGCCGGTGTGACGATTGGCGTTATCTCCATTGTCAACGGGGCCAGACTTCTTAAAAGCAAATCCAACATTTTATTCTAGGCAGCGGTTTGTCCATGGCAAATGTCCGTTCATGCAAGTATGGCGGCCTCTTGCCGTGGTATCCCGCAAAAGTGGGCGCGCGCAGGGTGGCGGCGCCCATTTTGATTATTGATGGAGGTATGCAGAGAATTTTGAGTATTCGGCTAAAAACAAAGATCCGAATGGCAGCTGTGGTACTGATGGTGTTTTATATTGCGGCTTTGGCCTATGTCTGTTTTTTCAGTGAGCGCTACGGACGTACGGTCAGTGACACTTATCGTTACAACCTTCAGCCGTTTCGGGAGATTTCACGCTTTTTAACGTATCGGGAGACGATAGGATTTCGAGGGTTTGTGATCAATCTGTTTGGAAATATTGTGGTGTTTATGCCATGGGGATTTATGGTGCCAGTGATACGCAAAAGAGTTTATAAGTTCTGGTATACAGTAGCTTCTACATTTTTGCTGAGCCTGTGTATTGAAACCATACAGCTGGTGACCCGGGTGGGGTCTTTTGATGTGGATGATCTGATCCTGAATACACTGGGAGGCATCGCCGGTTTTTTGGTTTACTTTATTGTAAATACAGTCGGGAGGCATATTTTTGGCAAAGGAAATTTATAGCTTTACAAAGATTGAGAAAAAAAGGACAAATTCCGGGGTGATCGCCAGTGTCATGGGGGCAGCGTCTGTTTTAGGCCTGATCCTCCTTATTGTGGCGGCGGTTCTAATGAAGGGAGAAATGCCTTTCTGGATGTCCGGCTTTGGCCTGATCACACTGATCATTGCCGCCGGAGGTTTTGCTCTTGCCTGGCATGCCAGGAAGGATGACGATACATTTGGAAGATTTCTCAATGCAGGATATATTTTATGCGCGGCGGGTCTGATCCTTCACGGAATTATTATTCTTATTGGGATCATGGCCATTATTGCCTGAAGGAGACTGCATAGATGGATGACCGTTTGAAAACAAATGGATTTACAAAAAAATAAGGTGACGATTTTATGGATTACAGAGATCTTTTTAATGAGGAAAATAAAGGCGTCAGCCAGCGGTATGATCTGGTGATGGAGCGGATCGCCGGTCTGAACCGGGAGAAGCAGGTGAAGGCGCCTTTTTTAGATTATTTTGAAAAAATGGCAGGTTTTATTGCCAGGATGGGACAGCTTTACGACCGTTTTGACAGGGAGCGGGGCCTGTCCTGGGTCAGGGACTATACCTTGGATGATCTGAAATCTTTGGATCATGACCTTTACGGGGATATTTTTCCCCAAAACTATGAGACAAGCTATGGCAACCCGGAATATGCGGCAGCCATGCTGGGGGGGGATTACGGTCCCCTGCTGTCCTTTGTTTACAGTGAGCTGCGGGGCATGATTATCTATGCTGTAGAAGGCAGAAAGACGGATATGACCATTGCCGCTGAGCTTTTTATGGAGATTTACAGCTGTTTTGAGTCGGAAGAACTTCCAAAATACGGGGAGCTGAAGAAGATCGTTTATTGGTATGTAAGCGACTACAGCGATGTGACCATGGAGTATTTTCTCAGAGAACAAATGGACGATGCTCTGTCATTTATTAAAGATATTATTCTTGGCGCAGACCTTTCCGATGAGCGGTATCTGTATCTTTACGGAGAGCATGTCAGTGAAAATGAACGTTTGCTTGCCCGGTTTATGAACCGGCTTCCTCAGGAGGAGATCCGGGCCATGGCGGATACTTATGTCAGCGGCTTTGTCCGGGGCTTTAAGGTGATGCGCATGGATCTGTCGGTGAAAAACAGCGTGTGTATCCGGGCTCATGTAGGCTTTGAGCGGGTCCTTCGGGAAAGTATAAAAATGTTTGAAGACCAGGGACTTAAGGTCCATGTGTTCCGGAATCCTGTGGCCAGCATTAACAAGCGGCAGGTGCGCTACGGATTTTTAAGTACCAGTCCAAATCCTCAGTATGATTATGACCACCGCCAGGACTATGCCCTGTATATGGACAAGGCCTTTAATGAGCGGCGGCTTTCTGTGCTGCGGGTCATTTACGAAAAGTACAAGGATGTGCTGGCCGGATATGCAGGCCCGGCATGGATGGACGTTTTTGGAGAAGAGCCTTTTGCTCCGGTCATCCATCCCCACGCGCCAAAGCCAGACAAAAAGCAGCAGGAGCTTTTGATCCGGTATAACAGCCAGAGTGCTCAGCTTTCCAGCCAGTATATGGATGAAAATAATATGAGCTTTACGATCATCGCCTATCCTTTGCCGGAGATCGGTAAGGACTTTGAAGCTATTTTCCGGGAGACGGTAAAGATCAATACGTTGGATAATGATCTTTATTCCCGGATCCAGCAGACGCTTATTGACGCCCTGGATCAGGCGGAATACGTTCAGGTTAAGGGAGCTTCGGGGAAAAACCGCACCGACATAACCGTCCGGTTAAAGACGCTGGATGATCCCGCAAAGGAGACAAAGTTTGAAAACTGTGTGGCAGATGTGAATATTCCCGCGGGAGAGGTGTTTACAAGCCCTGTGCTGGCCGGGACCAACGGGACCATTCATGTATCCTCTGTTTATTTAAACGGCTATAATTTTAAAGATCTGGCCGTTACCTTGAAGGAGGGCATGGTGGATGGATATACCTGCGGTAATTTTGCCAATGAAGATGAAAACAGGATGTATATTAAGGAAAATATCCTGAAAAACCATGACGCCCTGCCCATAGGGGAGTTTGCCATCGGCACCAATACCACCGCTTATGTGATGGCGCAAAAGTATGGGATTATTCAAAAGCTGCCGATCCTTATTGTAGAAAAGACCGGTCCCCACTTTGCCCTGGGAGATACATGCTACAGCCGCAGCGAGGATCATAAGGTTTATAATCCTGACGGCAAGGAGATCATTGCCAGAAGCAATGAAATATCAGATCTGCGGGAAACTCAGCCGGATCAGGCCTACTTTAACTGCCATACAGACATTACCATCCCCTATGACGAGATCGGGGAGATTGCTGCGGTCCTGCCGGATGGAAGTCGGATTCCTCTGATCCGAGATGGCCGTTTTGTCCTTCCCGGGACGGAAACCCTAAATGAAGCCTTTTTCTATTGACGAAACGTAATGGTAAAGTTACAATAAGGGTGTCGAAAAATTTTTCGGCAATTAATAAGTTGAGCTAATAAATATTCATTAAATTTAAGGAGGACTGGCCATGAGTGGAAAAGTTGGTATTGTAATGGGTAGTGATTCAGATCTGGCTGTAATGAGCAAAGCGGCGGATGTGCTGGAGGAACTGGGTGTCGAGTTTGAGATGACCATTATTTCAGCCCACAGAGAACCGGATGTATTTTTTGAGTACGCAAAGAGCGCGGAAAGCAAAGGATTTAAAGTCATTATTGCCGGAGCTGGTATGGCTGCTCATCTTCCTGGAATGTGCGCGGCAATCTTCCCTATGCCGGTCATCGGTGTGCCGATGCATACCACAAGCCTTGGCGGAAGAGATTCTCTCTATTCTATCGTTCAGATGCCATCCGGTATTCCTGTAGCCACTGTGGCCATTAATGGCGGCGCAAATGCCGGCATCCTTGCGGCCAAGATCCTTGCGACCAGCGATTCTCAGCTTTTAGAGCGTCTGAAGGCTTACTCTGAAAAGATGAAGGCGCAGGTGGAAGCAAAGGCAAAGAAGCTGGACGAGGTTGGCTATAAAAACTACATGAAAGGCTGATAAAGGATAAAATCCCCAGGGGATACCCATAAGGCGTTTAAAGATAGCCTATAAGGAGGAAACATAGATGGATTATAAAAATTCTGGCGTGGATATTGAAGCTGGATACAAATCAGTGGAATTGATGAAAGAGCATGTGAAAAAGACCATGCGTCCCGAGGTTCTGGGCGGGCTGGGCGGGTTTTCCGGCGCCTTTTCCTTAAGCAAGATCAAGGAGTTGGAAGATCCTGTGCTGCTGTCCGGCACAGATGGCTGCGGCACAAAAGTAAAGCTGGCCATGGTTATGGATAAGCATGATACCATCGGTATCGACGCTGTGGCTATGTGCGTCAATGACGTTGCCTGTGCCGGCGGCGAGCCCTTATTCTTCCTGGATTATATTGCCTGCGGAAAAAATTATCCGGAAAAGATCGCTTCCATTGTCAGCGGTGTGGCCAAAGGCTGCCTTCAGGCCGGCGCTGCCTTGATCGGCGGTGAGACTGCGGAGCATCCCGGACTTATGGCTGAGGATGAGTATGACCTGGCCGGATTTGCTGTGGGCGTAGTAGACCGGAAGGACCTGATCACAGGAAAGGATTTAAAACCGGGAGATACGCTTATTGGTATTGCTTCCTCCGGTGTTCACAGCAATGGCTTTTCTCTTGTGCGCAAAATATTTGAAATGACAGAGGATTCCTTAAATACATATTATGATGTTCTCGGGAAAACTTTAGGCGAGGCCCTTCTTGCCCCTACCCGGATTTATGTGAAAGCGCTTCGTGCCCTGAAGGAGGGCGGGGTAAAGGTGGAAGCCTGCAGCCATATTACCGGCGGCGGTTTTTATGAAAATGTTCCCCGTATGCTTCCGGAAGGCGTTCACGCCGTGATCCGCAAGGACAGCTATACCGTTCCCCCCATCTTTAAGCTTTTGGCTGAAAAAGGGGATGTGGAAGAAAAGGTTATGTATAATACTTTCAATATGGGTATCGGCATGGTGATCGGCGTTGATCCTAAGGATGCCAAGGAAGCGTTAAGGATCTTAGAGGAGGCGGGAGAGACCGCTTATATGATCGGCGAGACAAAGGCCGGGGAAGCAGGCGTGACCTTATGTTAAATATAGCCGTACTTGTGTCAGGAGGCGGCACAAACCTCCAGGCCATTATTGATCAGATTGAAAGTCACAAGATCACCAACGCGTCCATTAAGGTGGTCATTAGTAATAATAAAAATGCCTACGCTCTTGAGCGGGCGAAAAAACACGGTATCCCGGCAGAGTGTATTTCACCTAAGGATTATGAAAACAGAGAGGCTTTTAACCAGGCTCTTTTAAAGTTCCTGGAAGAGAGCGGCGTGGATCTTATCGTTTTAGCCGGATACCTGGTAGTTGTTCCGGAATGTATTATTGAACGGTTCCGCAATCGAATCATAAATATCCATCCGTCCCTGATCCCGTCCTTTTGCGGCACCGGCTATTATGGTCTGAAAGTCCATGAGGCGGCCCTGCGCCGGGGAGTGAAGGTCAGCGGCGCTACTGTCCATTTTGTGGATGAAGGGACAGATACAGGCCCGATCATTATGCAGAAGGCTGTTCCCGTGTATCCGGAGGACACCCCTCAGGTGCTTCAGCGGCGGATCATGGAACAGGCAGAGTGGCAGATTTTGCCGGCAGCCATTAATGCGATTGCCAATGGCCGGGTAGAAGTAAAAGACGGAATTGCCCTGGTGCGGCCGGAATAAATGAGGAACACCCGGGGATACCCATAGGGCTGCGCGGCGGCCAAGATAGGAGGAAAAACCAATGAAGGTTTTGATCGTAGGGAGCGGCGGCAGAGAACATGCCATTGCTTCCAGTATTAAAAAAAGTCCAAAGGTTGAAAAAATCTACTGCGCTCCGGGAAATGCGGGGATTGCTTCCATTGCGGAGTGTGTTCCCATCGGCGCCATGGAGTTTGACAAGCTGGCTCAGTTTGCCCAGGACAACCAGATCGATCTTACTGTTGTAGGTATGGATGATCCGTTAGTGGGCGGCATTGTAGATGTTTTTGAAGCTAAGGGTCTGAGAGTGTTCGGCCCAAGAAAAAATGCCGCCATTATTGAAGGCTCTAAGGCATTTTCCAAGGATCTGATGAAAAAGTATCATATTCCTACAGCGGCCTATGAAACTTTTGATGATCCGCAGGCGGCGTTAGAGTATTTGGAAACGGCTAAAATGCCTATCGTATTAAAAGCCGATGGTCTGGCCTTAGGCAAAGGCGTGCTGATCTGCAAGGATCTTGAGGAAGCAAAGGCCGGCGTTAAGACCATTATGGAAGATAAACAGTTTGGCAGCGCCGGAGATCATCTGGTTATTGAAGAGTTTATGACCGGCCGGGAGGTTTCCGTGCTGTGTTTTTGCGATGGGACTCATATTAAGCCCATGACCAGCGCTCAAGACCACAAGCGGGCCAGGGACGGGGATCAGGGCTTAAATACCGGCGGTATGGGAACCTTTTCACCCAGCCCGTTTTATACAAAGGATGTGGCGGATTTCTGCATGACCCGTATTTATCAGCCAACCATGGATGCCATGAAGGCCGAGGGACGGCCGTTTACAGGAATCCTGTTTGTAGGCCTGATGCTTACTGGCGATGGGCCAAAGGTGCTGGAATATAATGCCCGGTTCGGCGATCCTGAGGCGCAGGTTGTGCTGCCGCGAATGAAGTCCGACCTGGTGGAGGCCTTTGAAGCATGTATTGACGGAAAGCTTATGGATTATAACCTGGAGTTTGAGGATAATGCGGCAGTATGTGTGGTATTAGCTTCGGACGGCTATCCGGTGCATTATGAGAAAGGCTATGAGATTACCGGCTTTGAAAATTTTGACCATAAAGACGGTTATTACTGCTTCCACGCAGGCACCGCATTTAAAGACGGCAGGATTGTTACTAGCGGAGGCCGGGTGCTGGGGATTACAGCCACAGGGGCGGATTTAAAGACCGCCCGGGCAAATGCCTACAAGGCCACAGAATGGATCGATTTTAAAGGAAAATACATGCGTCATGATATAGGCAAAGCCATTGACGAAGCGTGACAATAAAAAGTGACGGTTCACAAAGCGAACAGTAATAATAAAAAAGATGTCCCGGAAAAACTCCGGGGCATCTTTTTTAGGTGTGCCCGACGGAACCGCCATACTTAGTTCCGTCTGAACTGCCATACGTTTCATCTTGATTTTGCGCTGGGATAGATTTTTTCCATACGTTCATCATCAAAATACTCATCCATGACCTGTTCCCACCAGCTATCGGCCGGTTCACCCTGAGCGCGGGTATCGTACCGGATCAGAGCAAGCATAGAAACCAGTATGTTGACTGCCATGAAAACAACCGCAATCCAGGTAATGACCTTGCCTGGCAGTACTGGGACCTTCTCGATCAGACTGGAAATCCGCGGATAAAGGATCTTGATCCAAACTACGGCAGCAATCCCCCAAAACAGACAGTACAAAAGGTTAATGCGTCCGCCCAGGTTGAAGGGGATCTTGCTGTAGTCCCAAAAGACTTTTCCAAAGACGATCTCTGTAAAGACACTGCATATGTATTCATAGACGCCTCCAAGGATGGCGCCGATAAAAAAGATGTGCCGATCCGGACGCTCCCGGTCTTTATAAAAAAGCACTGTAGCAAAAACAACTGCCAGGCCCCATACAATACTAAAGGGGCCCCATACAAAGCTGCTCCGGCTCATCCACCGTCCCATACTAAAGCGGCAGAATACCGTTTCGATCAGATCACCTAAAAAGGCGCCTAAAAAGAAGATCCAGAACAGCTTATAAAATCCGCATCCAGAAGCGAATTTTCCTGTGTCTTTTTTTTCAACGGCTTTTTTTTCTTGGATCGCAGGATAGGCCTTAAACATTCGCTTTTCCACATGACTTAGGATCCACTGGGATAAACGGTAGGTCCACCGATCCAGCTTGCTGTTCCACCGGTAAATGGCGTACATACCTTTCTTAATGTGAAAAACAGCGGCAAATGAGGCAATACCGTCCAGCAAGCCGATGATCAGCAGGACCCATACGCTGATGATCTGGATTATATCCGGCAGAAGGTTAAAAATACTGACAAAGAAGTCATTGACATACTTAACGGCAAGGACGCCTAAAATGCCCCAAAGGACGGAATACTGAAGGCAGATGTAACCGTCAAAGTTCCACTTTTTCTTAGAATAGTCCCACCACTTATGATAATTGATACGCTCCAGAAATTTTCCCGTAAACCATTCAATGGCTGTAGCTATCGCCGCGCATCCAAGAAAAAGAAAGAGCGGCTGATCCTGCAGTTCTTTAAATGCCACGGTCATTACCACACCGGAAAACCCGTAAATATAGCAAAAAGGACCGGTAAAGAATCCCCGGTTGACAAATTTCTTTTTGGACATGGACTGGATAATAGTTTCCACCACCCAGCCAAGAAAAGAATAAATAAAAAACAATAAGGCAAGCTCATAACCCAAGTTTCCCATAATGGTGTAATCCCTCCGCTTCTTTTATATAAATCTTATGGGATCTGCCTCCGGGATATGAAAAATTTTCATTTCGGGGCAGGTGTAAAGAGCAATATAATTATAATAACATTGTCCGGAGCGCCGGGCAACCGGATTTTCAGACTTTATAAAATATTTATAAAGAGTTGACAAAATGAGTTATCTGTTATATCATAACTATAACAAAGAGATGAAGGATCGGTGAGGCATATGGTTCTGAAAATTGATTTTAACAGTGAAGAGGCGATTTACATACAGCTGAGAAATCAGATCGTTATTGGAATTGCCGCCTCTCAGATTGAAGAGGGTGAGCCGCTGCCCTCGGTTCGGCAGCTGGCGGACCACATTGGCATTAATATGCATACAGTAAATAAAGCATATTCCGTATTAAAACAGGACGGCTTTGTAAAGCTGGACCGGAGACGGGGCGCTTATGTGGCGGTGGATTATGATAAGTGTCTGGCCCAGCAGGAGCTTTTCCAGACATTACAGATTGTCCTTGCTGAGGCAATATGTAAAAATATAAGCCGGGATGAGGTTCACCAGATTGTGGACAAAATTTATGATTATTATGGGAAAAAAAATCATTCTCAAGAGGATAAATAAAGGGGGATAAGCCTGTGTTATGCAGTATATGTCATAAAAATGAAGCTGTGATCTGTTATACAGAGATTGTCAACGGCGTAAAAAAAGAACAGTATCTGTGTCCGGAATGTGCCGCTAAGTACACGGCATTTGATTCGGATGCGTCCGGTCTGACCCCCGGAAATCTTCTGGCAGGACTATTAAGCAGTGTCCTGGGCCAGACAGGGGTCGCCCTGGATGATGATGTTAAAAAGACAAATCTGGTATGCCATAATTGTGGCATGACCTATAATGAATTTTTGAAATACGGAAAGTTTGGCTGTCCGGAATGTGTCCATACCTTTGGATTTTTGCTGGACGATTACTTAAAGAAGATCCAAGGCAGCTGTGAGCATTGCGGAAAAATCTATGAAGGCACGGAAACCGTGGTTGTTCCGGATATTTCCTTTGTGACAGGGAATAAAAAGGAAGAGCAGGAGCCTGCGGCCCGGGATATTCCCGGCGTAAAGATTTCAGCGGAAGACTCTGATGCGATTGCCGGGTTAAAACGGAAGCTGGCCAGGGCCATCCGGGATGAGGAATATGAAGAGGCGGCCCATTTAAGAGATGCCATCCGCGCTATGTCCGGAAAGGAGGCAAAGCAGGATGAAAATGTGGTATGAAACACAAAAAAACGATAATCACATTTTAATTGCTTCCAGAGTCCGTCTGGCAAGAAATCTGGTCACTTATCCATTTTCACTAAAAATCTCAGAGGACCAGGCCGGACAGATGGTTCGGGAAGTGGGAGAAAAGTTTTTTCAGCAGTGTGAGCCGAATGAAAGCTATTATAAATATTTTGATATAAAGAACATGGACCTGACCCAGAAAAATGCCATGGCGGAGCGCTGTACCATTACCCCTTTGTTAAGGGATAAAAAGCAGACGGCCGGGCTGATCGTTTCGGAAGACGAGTCGGAATGTATCATGCTTAATGAGGAGGATCATGTGCGCATCCAGTCTGTGTTAAGAGGGGATGCTCTTGGAAAAGCCTATAAAGAGGCGGACCGGCTGGATGACGTGTTTAGCGATCGGCTGGAATATGCCTACAACCATAAATATGGATTTATTACGTCCTGTCCGACCAGTATTGGTACCGGGATGCGGGCCGCATATATTATGCACCTGCCTTTTATGGAAAAGGAGAAGCTGATCAAGCCTTTGTCTGATGAGCTGAACCGTCTTGGCTTTATGCTTAGGAATATGTACGGGGATGCCAGCGGAGCATTAGGCTCTATTTACATCCTTTCAAATCAGAGGACGCTTGGTCTGTCCGAGGAGGATATTCTTAATTCCCTGAAAAATATGATGGTCCAGGTGACCGATCATGAGCGGGGTGCAAGAGAGAGAGCCCTTCGGAAAAAGAGAGGGGAGATTGAGGATATGATCTTCCGCAGCTACGGTATCCTTAAGTACGGAAAGATGTTTGGCGCCGGAGAGGCGCTGAATCATCTGTCTAACGTGCGGGTTGGCTTTGACGAGGATATATTAAAGTCAGAGGATGCCTGCCCGGATATTTATTCAGTGATGCTGGGCGTGCTTCCGGCAACGCTGATGTATTCTGAAGGGAAAAATCTGGGAAGCCAGGAAAGACACGAAAGCCGGGCAAGATATATTCACCGGCATCTGTCTGAAATAAAACAGTAAGGAGGGATCCTATGCAATACAGATTTACACAAATGGCGGCGGATGCCATGCAGTACGCGGCGGATGTGGCATCGGAGCTTTCACATAATTATATTGGTACGGAACACCTGCTCATCGGTCTTCTTCGGGAAGAGGAAGGCCTGGCCAGTCAGGTACTGATCCAAAACGGCGTGACTGAGGAAAAAGTCATGCGCCTTGTAGAGCAGCTGATTACCGGAGGCAACGTGGAGGTTGCCGATGTTATGGATTATACCCCAAGGAGCCGGAGGATATTAGAGCTGGCGGGAAGAGAAGCCCTGCGCTTCCGGGCTCAGGCTATCGGAACAGAGCATCTTCTCATCGCTATTCTCCGTGAGAGCGATTGTGTAGCTGTGCGCCTGTTAAATACCTTAGGCGTAAATATACAAAAGCTTTACAGTGACATTTTAGGAGCCATGGGTTTGGATACCTCTGCCGCAAGAAATGAATTTGGTTCAAAAAGCGGCCGGAATAAAAGGAAAAGCGCCACGCCCACCCTGGATCAGTACAGCCGGGACTTAACGACACTGGCCCGGGAAGGAAAGCTGGACCCGGTGGTTGGGAGAAATGATGAGATTACCCGTGTGGTACAGATTTTAAGCCGCAGGACAAAAAATAATCCCTGTCTCATTGGCGAGCCTGGAGTGGGCAAGACCGCTATAGCCGAAGGCCTGGCCAGAAAAATCGTGGACGGAAATATTCCGGAAACGATTAAGGATAAGCGGCTGGTGACCCTGGATCTTTCCGGCATCGTGGCCGGATCAAAGTACAGGGGCGAGTTTGAGGAAAGGATCAAGCGGATCATTAGCGAGGTTAGGGATGACGGGAATGTGCTCCTGTTTATTGATGAGATCCATACGATCATCGGCGCCGGTGGCGCGGAAGGCGCCTTGGATGCGTCTAATATTTTAAAGCCCTCTTTGGCACGGGGAGAGATTCAGATCATCGGCGCTACCACCATTGATGAGTACCGGAAGTACATTGAAAAGGACGCGGCCCTGGAGCGTCGCTTCCAGCCTGTGGTGGTAGATGAGCCTTCCGAGGCGGAAACGTTAGAGATCCTAAGGGGACTTCGTCCGGCCTATGAAGAGCATCACCATGTGCGTATTACCGATGAAGCGCTTAACGCCGCGGTAAAAATGTCTGCCAGATATATTAATGACCGTTTTCTGCCGGATAAAGCCATTGACCTGATCGATGAGGCATCCTCCAAGGTACGTCTGTCCTCTTATTCCGCGTCCCCTCAGATCAAGGAAGTGGAAAACCGTATTGAAAAGTTGGAAGAAGACAAGGAAAATGCCATCCGTGAGGAAGCTTATGAGCGGGCCGGAGCCATTAAAAAAGAGCAGAGTGAGCTGCGCCAGGAGTTGGTGATTTTAAATCATGAATGGGAAAAGGCCCGGAAGGATGTCGATCTGGTTGTTGGAGAAAACGAGATTGCTGACATTGTTTCTTCCTGGACAAAGATCCCGGTGAAAAAGCTGGCCGAAGAAGAGTCCCAGCGTCTTATGAATCTGGAGAGCATCCTTCATAAAAGAGTGGTTGGCCAGGATGAGGCTGTAGCCGCAGTGGCCAAGGCTATCCGCCGGGGACGTATCGGGCTGAAAGATCCTAAGAGGCCCATTGGTTCCTTCCTGTTTTTAGGGCCTACCGGCGTAGGAAAGACAGAGCTTTCCAAGGCATTGGCAGAGGCTATGTTTGGAAAGGAAGACGCTCTGATCCGGGTAGATATGTCAGAGTATATGGAAAAGCACAGTGTATCCAAGCTGATTGGTTCACCTCCAGGATATGTTGGTTATGAGGAAGGGGGACAGCTCAGCGAAAAGATCCGCCGAAATCCTTATTCTGTCCTTTTGTTTGATGAGGTGGAAAAGGCTCACCCGGATATTTTTAACGTACTCCTTCAGGTTTTGGATGACGGCCACATTACCGATGCCCAGGGCCGGAAGATCGACTTTAAGAATACGGTGATCATTATGACTTCCAATGCAGGCGCATCGAATATTATAGCGCCGAAAAAGCTTGGATTTATGGCTGTGGATAATGATAAGGAGGATTATCGCCGGATGAAGGACGGCGTCATGGATGAAGTAAAGCATATTTTCAAGCCGGAGTTTTTAAATCGTATTGATGATATTATCGTATTCCATCCGCTCAGCCGGGAAAATATCCGTCAGATCGTTAAGATCATGCTGGATGAGATCTTTGCCCGGGCTAAGGACCAGATGAATATTACTATAGCTGCTAGCAGGGCAGTGCTGGATCACCTGGCGGAAGTCGGGTTTGACCCGAATTACGGAGCAAGACCTTTGCGCCGGGCGATTCAAAATGAAATTGAGGACGCCATGGCGGAAGCAATCCTGGGCCAGAAGATCAAGTCTGGGGATAAGGTCCAGCTGACGATAAAAAAGGGCAAGGTAGAGCTTGCGTAAAAACACTGGAAAAGTTCAGCAAGATGCGATATAATGAAGGTGTTATTAAAGAAACACGATCAGGAGGATATAACAATGATAGTAATCGAGGGGTTGATCCGCACCGAGGATAATGGGGATCTGAGCTTTGGAAACTATGAATTGGAGACAAAGTCCAAGGTATCTGATTATGAACATTTCGGTGACAGCTATAAGGTAAAAACTTACAAGGAGATCACCAAACTGGAGCGCAACGATTTATTTGTATATGAGTCTGTTCCCGGTACCGTTGTCCGGGATTTCAGGATGAATGATGCGGGAATTGACTTTAAAGTGGAAGGTTTTGAGGATACTCAGATTGCTCTGGGCCTTGAACCGGAAAAGGAATACCGGGTTTATGTGGATGGCGTAGATGTGGGAAGCGCCAGGACAAATCTGGGCGGAAAGCTGGTATTTAGCGTAGAGCTTGGAAACGGAGAGAAGACGATCCATATTGTATAAGGTGAAATGTAACGAAACTATATGGCTGCCTGCTGTTTTTGGGCAGCCATTTTGCGCGATACGCCTGGCAGGCGGCCGCCATGCTTGCATGAGCGGACATTTTGAGAGGATATATTATGGCGAAATCAAAAACTATTTTTTTCTGTCAGGAATGTGGCTTTGAAAGTTCTAAATGGATGGGCCAGTGCCCCGGATGTAAGGCCTGGAACACTTTTGTGGAAGAGCCTGCAGCACCTAAGGGTGGCCGGGGCAGTCCGGTGTCCCCGAGAGATCTTGCGGCTGCGGCGCCGACAAAATTATCCATGGTCAGTCTGGATACTCATAAGCGCACGCTTACCGGCATCCAGGAGTTGGACCGGGTGCTTGGGGGCGGTATTGTAAAAGGCTCTCTTGTCCTTGTAGGAGGCGATCCGGGAATCGGAAAGTCCACCCTGCTTTTGCAAATGTGCCAGACACTGGCGGCTCAGTCCGTCTCTGTGCTGTATATTTCCGGGGAAGAGTCTCTTCAGCAGATCCGTATGCGGGCGGATCGACTGAGTGCATTTAAAAAGGACATTATGATGCTGTGCGAGACAAATCTGGACATTGTGGAAGGGGTTGTGAGAAAATATAAGCCGGATATTGTGATCATTGATTCAATCCAGACGATGTACAAAGAGGATATTGGCTCTGCTCCGGGAAGTGTGAGTCAGGTTCGGGAAAGCACCAGCGTATTAATGCAGCTGGCCAAAGGGCTGGGAATCTCTATTTTTATTGTAGGTCATGTGACTAAGGAAGGGGTTGTGGCCGGGCCCAGGGTATTAGAACATATGGTAGATACGGTTCTTTATTTTGAAGGGGATCGTCATGCCTCTTACCGGCTTTTGAGGGCAGTGAAAAACCGTTTTGGCTCTACCAATGAGATTGGTGTGTTTGAAATGCGGTCTTCCGGACTCATCCAGGTTCCCAACCCCTCAGAGTATATGCTTAACGGTCGGCCCCAGGGCGCTTCCGGCTCTGTCGTTTCATGCGCTATGGAGGGGACCCGGCCGATTTTGGTAGAGGTTCAGGCTTTGGTGTGCCGCACCAATTTTAATATGCCCAGAAGAACATCCGCAGGCATTGATTATAACCGGGTAAACCTGCTCATGGCAGTTTTGGAAAAGCGTTTGGGCCTGCCGTTAGATCATTGCGACTGCTATGTGAACATTGCCGGAGGCATGCGCTTAAGCGAGCCGGCCATTGACCTGGCGGTGGTGTGTGCGATTATTTCCAGCTATAAAAACTTTGAGATCAGCGGCAAGACGATTATCTTTGGTGAAGTTGGCCTTACCGGTGAGGTTCGGGCTGTTAATATGGTAGAGCAACGGGTAGCAGAAGCTAAGAAGCTGGGATTTTCCACCTGCCTGGTGCCGGAGGTGAATCTTAAGTCCGTGGCTTCCACAGAAGGTATGGCTGTTATAGGGATCCGCACAGTGCAGGACATTTTAAAATATATTAAGGCATAAAATGATGATACCAGGGTCAGATCTTTATTTGGCCCTGGTATCTATTCCTTATATTTGTTTCCTATATTTGTCATAAAGGCGCTGGAACGCCGGGATGCTCCTTTGGACCACGTCGTAGGGGATGCAGTAGGAGACACGGACAAATCCCGGACCGCCGAAGGCTGTTCCCGGAGCCATTAAGATCTTTTCTTCTTTTGCCCGGTCACAGAATTTCGCGTCATCCGGTTCCAAAGAGCGCATAAACAGATAAAATGCTCCATCGGGATGGATACAATCATAGCCAATGTCCGTGAGGGACTTGTAAAGCAGATCCCGGTTCTTTTCATAAATGCTTACATCCACCGTGGCATCCACACACTTTAGCAGGATCTTTTGCTGGAGGGATGGGGCATTCACATAACCCAGGTAGCGGATAGATGCGGTAACTCCGGCGATAGCATTAGCAAAGTCAGCCACAGAGCTTTCCATGGCAATATAACCGACCCGCTCGCCGGGGATGGACAGAGTCTTGCTGTATGAATAAACAACGATCGTATCTTTGTAGTAATGGGGCAGATAGGGCACGGTCAGTCCGTCGTAGGCCAGCAGCCGGTATGGCTCATCAGATACAAGATAAATCGGATGGCCGTATTCCTTTTCCTTCCGTTCCATGATCTCTGCTACTTTCTTTATGGATTCTTCCGTGTAAACGGCTCCCGTCGGATTATTAGGAGTATTTATAAATACCATACGGGTCTTTGGCGAAAATGCAGCTTCAAAAGTTGCAGGATCCGGCTGGAGGGTCGTCTGGTCGCACAGGGCGGGAACAAGCTTGCCGTACATGGTTTCTACATAGCTTTTATATTCCCAGAAATAAGGGGCAAAGGTAATCACTTCATCGTCCTGGTCCAGAAAGGTATTGCACAGAATCGCCAGAGCGGAAGCAGCGCCGCTGGTCATAATAATACCGTCAACAGTATATTGGGTGTGGTACCGGTTATTCAGATAATCGGCAATGCACTGGCGCACGTCTGGATGCCCTACATTGGCAGGGTAGCCGTGGAGGGTCAGCGGATCCTCCTGATCCAGCACTTCTTTTAAGGTTTCGTTAACAATAGCTGGCGGAGCTACGTTTGGATTGCCGATGCTGAAATTAAAAATATTTTCCTGGCCGTAAATGGCAGCCAGCTTTTTTCCTTCTTCAAAAATGTCACGGATACATACAGAGCTGTCTAAAGAAGCCTGTAAACGTTTAGATATCATAGTTGTTCCTCCCAGAATTTATTTCCCCGAGCTGTAAGCCGACAGGACACCCTTGGGTTCTTCAGCAAATACCTCACCATTATGGATACCGGAGTCAAAATACCTTTTGACGCTTCCATCATATTATATCGCTTTAACGCATTAATGTAAAGAATAAAATTCGCAAAAATAATTGACAAATGGAAAAATCTGTGTTAGTTTATAGCCCATAAGGCAGACAAAGACGTCTAACGGTGTTTTTGTCTGCCTTTTTTGCGCGATACGCCTGGCAAGCGGCCGCCCTGCTTACATGAGCGGACATTTGCCAGACAACGGTCATCGAGCGGCGTGAGCCGCGAGATGAGCGTGGTATCTCGGTGATGGGAAAGCGAAAATATTTTAATCCAGGAGGTTTGATCATGCGTTTAACACCAAAAGAACAGGAAAAGCTTCTCCTCCACATGGCCGGACAGCTGGCAAAGGAGCGCAAGGAGCGGGGATTGAAGCTGAACTATGCGGAAGCTGTAGCCTATATCAGCTCTGAGCTTATGGAAATGGCCAGAGACGGACGGGAAGTGACCGAGCTTATGTATTTGGGCACAAAGATCCTTACAAAAGACGATGTGATGGACGGGGTTGCCGATATGGTAGCTGAAGTCCAGGTCGAGGCCACATTCCCTGACGGAACAAAAATGGTAACCGTCCATAATCCTATTGTATAAGAACAGACAGGGAATTTTCAGGGTTCCGGAATTTGGAATCCTGTTAGAACGATGACATAAACAGAAAGGAGCGTCTGTAATGAAGATCGGAGCAATTATGCCGGCAGACAGAGAAATCGTCCTGAACGAAGGAAAACCGGCAATCACATTAACAGTGACCAATAAAGGCGACCGCCCGGTACAGGTTGGAAGTCATTATCATTTTTTTGAGGTAAACCGTTGTTTGGAATTTGACCGGGAAAAAGCTTACGGGTTCCATCTGGATATTGCCTCAGGAACCTCCGTGCGTTTTGAACCGGGTGAAGAAAAAGAAGTCCAGCTTACAGGCTTTGGAGGCACAAAGCGGATCTTTGGGTTAAATGATCTGACCCGGGCCCAGGTTTCTGAAAGTACGAAAGCAGCAGCTATGGAAAAAGCAAGACAAAAAGGTTTTATTTCAGAATAGGGAGGTATGGATCATGAGTACAAAAATATCCGGAGAAAAATATGCAATGATGTATGGCCCTACCACCGGAGATAAGGTGCGTCTGGCAGATACAAGCCTGGTGATCGAAGTTGAAAAAGACTATACCGTATATGGTGACGAGTGTAAGTTTGGCGGCGGAAAGACTTTAAGAGACGGCATGGGCCAGTCTGTGACGACCTCCAGCGCGGACGGAGATCTGGATCTGGTCATTACAAATGCGCTGATCGTAGACTATACAGGTATTTATAAAGCAGACGTAGGCATTAAAAACGGCCGTATTGCAGGCATTGGAAAAGCAGGAAATCCGGCAGTGATGGACGGGGTGACCCCGGGCATGACTGTAGGGGCGTCCACAGAGGCGCTGGCAGCGGAAGGTCTGATCCTGACTGCGGGAGGCCTGGATACCCATATTCATTTTATTTCCCCTCAGCAGGTAGACTGTGCGCTTTACAGCGGCGTCACCACCATGATCGGCGGCGGCACCGGACCGGCAGACGGTACCAACGCTACGACCTGTACACCGGGTCCCTGGAATATGGAAATGATGTTAAAGTCAGTGGAAGAATATCCTATGAACATCGGCCTTTTAGGAAAGGGCAACTGCTCGGATGAAAAGGCCCTGGTTGAACAGATTAAAGCCGGAGCTATGGGCTTGAAGCTTCATGAAGACTGGGGCAGCACCCCGGCAGCGATTGACCATTGCCTGAATGTGGCAGATGAATATGATGTTCAGGTAGCTATCCATACCGATACATTAAATGAAGGGGGCTGCGTGGAAGATACTTTGGCGGCTATTGCCGGCCGCACCATCCACACCTATCATACCGAAGGCGCCGGCGGCGGACATGCGCCGGACATTATCCGGGCAGCGGCAGCGGCAAACGTTCTTCCTTCATCTACAAACCCAACCATGCCTTACACGGTGAATACCATTGACGAGCATTTGGATATGCTTATGGTATGCCACCATTTAGACAAGCGGATTCCTGAGGACGTGGCATTTGCCGATTCCCGGATCCGTCCGGAAACCATTGCTGCTGAGGATGTGCTTCACGATATGGGCGTGTTTAGTATGATGAGCTCAGATTCCCAGGCTATGGGCCGTGTAGGCGAGGTCATCACTCGTACATGGCAGACAGCCAGCAAAATGAAGGATGAGCGGGGAGCGCTTCCGGAAGATGAAGGCCATGGCAATGATAATTTCCGTGTAAAACGCTATATTTCCAAATATACGATTAACCCGGCCATTACCCACGGTGTGGCTCAGTATGTAGGTTCTGTAGAAAAAGGCAAGCTGGCAGACCTGGTACTGTGGAATCCGGCGTTTTTCGGGTCCAAGCCGGATATGGTCATTAAAGGCGGCATGATCATTGCTTCTAAAATGGGTGACGCGAATGCCTCTATCCCTACCTGCGAGCCGGTAATGTATCGTCCTATGTTTGCCGCTCACGGCAAGGCTAAATATGACGCTTGCCTTACCTTTGTATCCAAAGTGGCCATGGAGGAAAATGTAAAAGAAAAATTCCATTTGGAAAAAACGGTGGTTCCTGTTTCAGGCTGCAGAAATATTGGGAAAAAGGATATGAAATATAACGATGAAACACCGGAGATCACTGTAAATCCGGAGACCTATGAGGTTCGGGTGGATGGAACCGCTATTACATCCAAACCAGCGAAAAAGCTGCCTCTGACCCAGTTATATCAGTTATTCTAAAGGAGGGAGCATATATGTTAGGAGTTTGCTTACTGTTTGTAGGTATCGTGCTGATTAATAACGGTATGTGTACCTTATACAAATTGGACGGAAAGGCAACTGCGGTGATGAACCTGCTCACTGGCGGACTTTCTGTGTTTATTAATGCGGTCAATCTTGTTATGGGCAATTATTATGCCGCGGGGACAGGACTGCTCTTTGGTTTTACATACCTTTTTGTTGCATTTATGAAGCTGTGGAAATTAAATCCCGTGCCATTTGCATGGTTTTCCACTTTTGTAGCAGTTAATGCAATCGTTTTTGGAACGATTGAAGGCATTACCGGAAGCACAGCTTTAGGGATCACACCGGACTGGCGCTGGGCTGCGATCTGGTATTTGTGGGCGATTTTATGGGGAACATCCTTTGTGGAAGACATCTGCCATAAAAAGCTTGGGAAATTCGTGCCTGTCCTTCAAGTGTTTGAAGGCGTTGTAACTGCATGGATCCCCGGACTTTTAATGCTGATCGGCATGTGGTAATGCCAATTGACCCCATGGACATGTGATGCTTCCTGCCTGGCTTTTAGCCGGCGGGAAGATGTGTTGTCCTGGAAGTTACACTATTTTCAGTAAAGGAGAGAGAACAACAATGATTTGCGAGAAAATTCTTGGCCGATTAGATCATTTTCCGGTCAATGGAAGAAAAGTTCAATACGTGGACATAGAGTGGCATGAGGCCTTTAAAAAAATACATAAAAAAATAACAGATACCGGGACAGAAGTAGGGATTCGGCTGGACGATTCGGTGTTGACCCGGGGGCTTTATGAAGGCGATGTTTTATATGAAGATGAGGAACAGATCATTGCTGTTCACACCCCTCCTTGTGATGTGATTCTGGTTACTGTGGCTTTGGACCACAGTTTTATGGTGGCAAAGGTGTGCTATGAGATCGGAAACCGTCATGCCCCTTTGTTTTACGGGCCGGAAGAAAATTCATTTATCACCCCTTATAATGAGCCAATGATGGCCATGCTTTCAAAGCTCCACGGTGTTTCTGTGAAAAAGGAGAAAATGACCCTGGACTTTGACAAAAGGATTAGCGCCTCTGTGCATAATCATCATCACTAATGGGAGACAGCTATGGATCAGAATAATCTAAAAAGCCATTTCCTTCTCCTTCAGATCAATGATGCCCTGTTTCCTATCGGAGGGTATGCCCATTCCTACGGCCTGGAAACCTACATTCAAAAGGGAATCGTTCATGATTTGAAAACCGCGGGGGATTATATCCGATGCCGTTTGACCCAGAGCTTTGCCTGGACGGACCTTCTGGCTGTGCGCCTGAGCTATCAGGCAGCGGCAGGGGAAGATTATAAGGCTCTTGACCGGCTGGAAAATGTTTTGGAAGCCTCACGGATCCCTTCGGAACAGCGGGAAGCTTCCAGAAAATTGGGCAGCCGTTTTGTAAAAACCATCCGTCATATGGGCCTGGGACTGCCCTATAGATATTTTGACAAGTATGTTGAAATCCGTCAGGGGAAGACCACCTGTCACCCATGTGCTTACGGCGTCCTTTGCGCCTCTGCCGGGATCAGCCCTTCCCAGGCTATGTCGGCCTTTTTATATGCCCAGACCTCAGCTATGGTAACCAACTGTGTCAAGACCATTCCTTTAAGCCAGTCTGACGGACAGCAGCTTTTGGCTTCTATGTACGATCTGTTTGAAGATATTATGAAAAATACATTAAATGCCGGGGAAGAAATGCTGGGCCTTTCCGCGCCGGGATTTGATCTGCGGGGAATACAGCACGAGTACTTGTATTCCCGATTATATATGTCATAAAAGAAAGAAGGAAAAATCATGTCTTATGTAAAAATCGGAGTTGCCGGACCGGTAGGTTCCGGTAAGACCGCTCTTATTGAAGCTTTAACCCGCCGCATGGCAAAGGATTACAGTATTGGCGTTATTACTAATGATATTTATACAAAAGAGGATGCGGAATTTCTCGCGAAAAACAGTGTTCTTCCTATCGATCGGATTATTGGTGTAGAAACCGGCGGCTGCCCTCACACAGCCATCCGGGAGGATGCTTCCATGAACCTGGAAGCAGTTGATGAAATGATGGACCGCTTCCCGGATATAGAGCTTTTATTTATTGAAAGCGGCGGCGATAATCTTTCGGCCACTTTTTCACCTGAGCTGGTGGATGCCACTATTTTTGTTATTGATGTTTCAGAAGGGGATAAGATTCCAAGAAAAGGCGGGCCTGGCATTACCCGCTCAGACCTTTTAGTCATTAATAAGATCGACCTGGCGCCTTACGTAGGAGCGAGTCTTGAGGTCATGGAACGGGACTCTAAAAAAATGCGGGGAGAACGGCCATTTATTTTTACAAATATCCGCCAGGGCGACCATGTGGATGAGGTTGTACAGTGGATCCAAAAAAATGTGCTTTTGGAGGGCATGTAACATTTATGAACGAAAATCAGTTTGGAAAGCTGTCCCGGCTGCTGATCCGTGTGGCAGAAAAAGAAGGTAAAACCGTTCCGGAGGATGTATATTTTACAGCGCCTTTTAAGCTGATGCGCCCTTTTCCTTTAGAAAACGGCGGTCTGCGTTATATGCAGATGGCCGCTTCCGCGGGAATCATGGAAGGGGACCGGCAGCAGATGGAGTTTGAAGTGAAGGCAGGAGCCTCTTTGGAATTTATTTCTCAGGCCTATGAAAAGATCCATGAAATGAAGTCCGGCTGTGCCGCGCGCCAGACCAAAGTGACCGTACATTCCGGCGGATCCTTTTACTTTCACCCCCAGCCAACCATTCCCTTTAAAGCATCGGCCTTTGAAAACCGCATGGAAATTTATCTGGAAGATGACACGGCCCAATTTCGTATGAGTGAGATCCTCTCCTGCGGACGTTATGCCAGAGGGGAAAGGTTTGCCTACCGTTCCTATTTGAATCTGGTGGAAATTTACCGGGGACAGACGATGATCTACAGAGATAATACCCGGTATGATCCCGCCATGTTTGATATGGAAGGCATGGGAATGTATGAGTCCTACACCCACCTTTCCAATATATTTATTTCCCGCCCGGCGGATCCGGAAGCCTTTAAACAAAAGGTCCGGGAGATTCTGTCAAAGGCCTCGGACCTGTCTTATGGTCAGGATGGGGAGGAAAATGCAGACCATCCTTTAGAAGGCGGCGTCACCTTGCTTTCCGGCGGCGATTTGGTGGTGAGAATCTTTGGCTCCAGAGCTCAGGATCTGGAAAGACTCAATGAAAAGATCGTTGCGATTCAAGAGTTGCCGGAAACACCGTTATGAGGGCTGTGCGGCGCACCTTTTTATATTCTTCATAATAGACCTCACCCTGGGACTTGCCTGGATTTCAAGACCTATGGTGTCTCCAAAAAGGGAATGTCCCGCAGCCTGGCGGGTATAGTCGGGCATACGGACATATTCCCAAAATTCGGCCATGATGGAAGACCCATAGGAGCCATTTTTCACAGAAAATAAGCGAATTTGAGGTGTTTTAGGGCGCTAGGCGCCAGTGGCGCCTGTTCAGCGCCGACCGAAGCGGAGTGTAGACTTTCGAGAGCGTAAAGTGCGGAGAAATCCGTGGTATCACGGATCATTGTATGCGTTTGTCTGACTGTTACGAAAAATAAAAAAGCTTGAGTTTCCGTAAACTGCAATAAAAGAATGAATATGTATTCCCAAAGTGTCAATTTGCCGAATTTTTAAGGGATTCAGAAC
>CAZMGH010000011.1:30162-71944 GCA_964565805.1 uncultured Lachnospiraceae bacterium | reverse complement strand
CTAAATGAAAAAAAATATCAATAATGCATATTGACATTTGCCTTTTGTTAGACTATACTAACCAGTGTGAGAAAGAAATGAAAATGATTATCAATACCTTTTAGATTTATCAGGTAAAGAAAGAAGATGGACTATGATGCCTTTAACTTTGGCAAGAACCGGAGAGGGAACTGTGATCCAGAAGGTGGGCGGTAAGGAAGAAACCCGCCGGTTCCTGGAAAATCTTGGTTTTGTAGCTGGTGCGGTAGTGACTGTGGTTTCTGAGGTTGGAGGAAATCTGATCGTTAATATTAAAGATACCCGTGTAGCTATCGGTAAAGATATGGCTAATAAAATAATGGTAGGATAAGAGGTGCAAAAAATGAGAACATTAAAGACGGTTCCTTGCGGTCAGACCGTGAAGGTAACAAAATTGACAGGAGACGGCCCGGTAAAACGGCGCATTATGGATATGGGCATTACCAAGGGTGTTGAGATTTTTGTGCGTAAAGTCGCGCCATTAGGTGATCCTATAGAGATTACCGTAAGAGGCTATGAACTGTCTGTGCGTAAAGCGGATGCAGAGATGATTCAGGTAGAATAGGTGGATCACCGTCTGAAAAGATGTGTTGTTGCCATGTATAGTTAGTAAAAACTAATTAAATAAGCTTATGATGATACCCTGGATCGCTTCGGGCTATCCGCTCTTTTGGTATCATTATCATATTATGCCAATGGCAGAAAAGAGGTAGGAAAGCAAATGAAAATTGCGTTAGCGGGCAATCCAAACTGTGGTAAGACAACGTTGTTTAATGCCCTTACTGGTTCTAACCAGTTTGTAGGCAACTGGCCCGGCGTTACGGTGGAAAAGAAGGAAGGTAAGCTGAAAGGTCATAAGGATGTAACGATCATGGACCTTCCGGGTATTTATTCCCTTTCTCCATATACACTGGAAGAAGTTGTGGCAAGAAATTACCTGATCAATGAAAGACCGGATGCTATTTTAAATATTGTAGACGGTACGAATATTGAGCGAAATCTTTATTTATCTACTCAGCTTATGGAACTGGGGATCCCGGTGGTCATGGCTGTAAACATGATGGATATTGTAAAGAAAAGCGGCAATAAGATACATATTGACAAGCTGAAACAAAAGCTTGGCTGTGAGGTTGTGGAAATCTCCGCTTTAAAAGGGACAGGTATAAAAGAAGCTGCTGAAAAGGTTGTCAGCATTGCTAAAAACAAAACTGCAGTTCCTCCGGTCCACAAGTTCAGTCCTGAGGTTGAGAATGTCCTTGATTCTGTGGAAGCCAAGATTGGAAACGATGTTCCGGAAGAGCAGAAACGTTTCTTTGCCATCAAGCTCCTGGAAAAAGACGACAAGATTGGCATGCAGATGAAGCAGGCGCCTGATGTAAGCGATGAAATAAAATATATTGAGAAAGAAATGGATGATGATACAGAAAGTATCATTACTAACGAAAGATACACGTATATTTCGTCCATTATTGATGAGTGCTATACAAAGGTTCAGACAAAAGAGAAACTTACGGTTTCTGATAAAATCGACCGTGTTGTAACAAACCGGTTCCTGGCGCTGCCGATTTTTGCCGTTGTTATGGTCATTGTGTATTATGTATCTGTGTCTACAGTAGGTACATGGGCTACAGACTGGGCAAATGACGGTGTGTTTGGCGATGGATGGCATTTATTTGGGATTGAAAGTATTTATGTTCCCGGCATTCCGGTACTTGTTGAAAATGCCCTTGAGGCAATCGGATGTGCAGCATGGCTCCAGGGCTTGATCCTTGATGGTATTGTAGCCGGTGTAGGCGCTGTTCTTGGGTTCGTGCCGCAGATGCTTGTGCTTTTCATCTTTTTGGCGTTTTTAGAATCCTGCGGTTATATGGCCAGAGTTGCATTTATCATGGACAGGATCTTCCGCAAGTTTGGGCTTTCTGGCAAGTCTTTCATTCCGATGCTGATCGGCAGCGGCTGCGGCGTTCCTGGTATCATGGCTTCCCGTACAATTGAAAATGACCGGGACCGCAAGATGACTATTATGACCACCACATTTATTCCTTGCGGCGCGAAGCTTCCGATCATTGCTTTGATCGCAGGCGCGTTGTTTGATGGCGCATGGTGGGTGGCTCCCAGCGCTTACTTTGTTGGGATCGCGGCAATTATCTGCTCCGGTATTATTTTGAAGAAAACGAAAATGTTTGCTGGGGATCCGGCGCCCTTTGTTATGGAGCTTCCGGCATATCACTGGCCTACTGTAGGCAACGTACTCCGCAGCATGTGGGAGCGCGGCTGGTCCTTTATTAAGAAAGCCGGTACGATCATCCTCCTTTCGACCATCGTTGTATGGTTTGCCACCTATTTTGGATGGATTGACGGGCAGTTCCGTATGCTTGAGGATATGGAATTGGAACACAGTATCCTGGCAACCATTGGAAACGCCATTGCATGGATTTTTATTCCGCTGGGCTGGGGCGACTGGAGATCTGCTGTGGCAGCAATTACCGGTCTTGTGGCGAAAGAAAACGTGGTTGGTACTTTTGGTATTTTGTTCGGATTCGCGGAAGTTGCTGAAGACGGCGCTGAATACTGGGGAACTCTTGCCGGCAGCATGAGCACTGTGGCAGCTTATTCCTTCTTGACGTTCAACCTTCTGTGCGCGCCTTGCTTTGCTGCCATGGGCGCGATTAAAAGAGAAATGAACAGTAGAAAGTGGTTTTGGTATGCCATCGGGTATCAGACACTGTTGGCTTATGTGGTTTCCCTTTGTGTATATCAGATAGGGACATTGATCACTACAGGTTCCTTCGGACTCTGGACAGTTGTTGCCTTCCTGTTAGTCATTGGTTTCCTGTACTTACTGTTTAGACCTTATAAAGAGAGTAAAGCATTAAATGTAAGTGCCAAGGCTATGGCCAAGGTAAAATAAAAACAAGGCCTGCACGCATTTGAGTGCAGGCCTTTTCTTTACCTGGCGAACATATCAGCCATATGATCCGGCCAAAAGCGCTTAAGGCCATAGCCGTCTTTTCGGCGGCGGAAAAAGGAGATGATAAATATGCCAGCGTGTCATCAGGCTAATGGTGTGACAAAAGATTGTTACAGCGGGAAGGAATACCGCCGGACCCAGATGCAGAAGGAGATGATCATAGAAAAATTAAAAGCCCATGGCGGGCGTATTACAAAACAGCGACTTATGCTTCTGGATATTATTTTGGAAAATGAATGCTCCAGCTGCAAGGAGATTTTTTATAAAGCTTCAAAGATCGATCATAAGATCGGCACAGCGACTGTCTACCGTATGATCAATGCGCTGGAAGAGATTGGTGCTATTAGCCGGAAAAATATGTACCGGGTGGCTTATTCATCGGAGTGTGCCATGGAGGACGCGTGTACAGTCGTTCTGGATGATGACACGACTTATCATTTGTCTGCGAAAATGTGGAACAAAGTTGTCCAGGAAGGCCTTCAAGCCTGCGGCTACGCTAAAGATCGTAAACTTGTATCTGTCACGATTAAACCGTGCAACTGTGACATTAATCAGGAAAAAAGTGAAGCATAGGAAGGATCATAATGGCGCGGATACCATTACGACAGGAAGAACGGACCATGGAAATGATGGTCCGTTTTTTGATGATAATATTTATCGCTAATGTAAGTTAGAATTGACTTCTTTGATTTGTGATCCTATAGTATAGGGAAATACAAAAATTAGGGAAATACAAAAACTCCATATTTTGTATGGAGATTTGTCCCTGATAAAATGATTTTTAGGAGGTCTTAAAGATGATTGATATTTCAAAATTAAAATGTTTAGGTGTTTTTGCAGGCGGCGTGCTTTTTGGCACAGCGGGCGTTAAGCTTCTTTCCAGCAAGGATGCGAAGAAGGTTTATACAAGCTGTACAGCAGCTGCTCTTAGAGCAAAAGATTGTGTTATGAAAACAGCTACTACTGTTCAGGAAAACGCAGAGGACATTTTGGCAGAAGCCAGGATGATCAATGAGGAAAGAGCCGCTAAAGATGCAGCCGCGGTTTGCGAGGATGAACCGGAGGCTGAGCAGGATGAACAAGAGTAATCGAGGTTTTTAATGTGAAATTTATTATTAAACATGAAACAAAGGGCCGGATGCGTATACATCTGGCCCAGTATCGTATGACCTGTAAGCAGGCCGATATTTTTCAATATTATTTGGAAAAGCTTGAAAATGTGACCAGTGTGAAGGTGTATGAGTACACTGGTGACGCGGCCATAACCTTTAAGGGCAGCCGGTCTGAGCTGATCCGGGATATACAGAATTTTCATTATGATACTGTCCATGTGCCGGAAAATGTGATCGCCAGTTCTGGCAGGGAATTGAACTGCCAATTTCGCGACCGGCTGACGATGCGTATCCTTCTGCATTTTGGACGGAAGTTTTTTCTGCCCAGGCCGGTACGCATTGCTTATACAGTGTTTAAATCCGCAAAGTATATATGTCACGGACTGAAATGCCTGTCAAAAAGACGTCTGGAGGTCCCTGTATTAGACGCCGCGGCGATTACTGTATCTATGGTCCGCGGCGATTTTGATACCGCCAATTCAGTCATGTTTTTGCTGGGGATCGGCGAGATCTTAGAAGATTGGACTCACAAAAAGTCCGTCAGCGACCTGGCAAGGAGCATGTCTTTAAATATTTCCAGCGTTTGGCTTTTAAAAGACGGGCAGGAGATTTTAGTGTCCTCTGAAACCATTCAAAAGGGCGATGAGGTGGTTGTCCATGTGGGCAATGTGATCCCCTTTGACGGAGATGTGATTGCTGGTGAGGCTATGGTCAATCAGTCCTCTATGACCGGCGAGTCCATGCCTGTGAAAAAGGAAAACGGAGGATATGTGTATGCAGGTACTGTGGTAGAAGAAGGAGAACTGACGGTGAAAGTTCGGGCAGTATCCGGCAACAACCGCTACGAAAAGATCGTTGCCATGATCGAGGATTCGGAAAAATTAAAATCCGGTCTAGAAAGCAAGGCAGAACATCTGGCAGACCGTCTCGTGCCTTATACTCTTCTTGGCACAGGCTTTGTAGGTCTGATTACCCGAAATGCCACGAAAGCGCTGGCTGTGCTTATGGTGGATTTTTCCTGCGCGTTAAAGCTGGCTATGCCGATTGCAGTGCTTTCGGCGATCCGGGAAGCTGGCAGCCATTACATGACTGTAAAAGGCGGAAAATATCTTGAAGCTATGGCGGAGGCGGCCACCATTGTCTTTGATAAGACAGGGACACTGACCAATGCGCGGCCTACAGTGAAGGAGGTCGTTACCTTTGATCGCCGCGATCCGGATGAAATGCTGCGTATCGCAGCTTGCCTGGAGGAACACTTTCCTCATTCCATGGCTAAGTCGGTTGTAGATGCTGCAAAGGCAAAAAATCTTGAACATGAGGAAATGCACTCCAAGGTGGATTATATTGTGGCCCATGGAATTTCTTCATTTATTGATGGAAAAAAGGTGATCATCGGCAGCTATCATTTTGTGTTTGAAGATGAAAAGTGCCAGATTCCGGAAGAGGAGATGGATATTTTTGAATCTCTGTCTCCTGAGTATTCCCACTTATATCTGGCCATTGAGCAGAGACTGGCTGCGGTGATCTGTATCCAGGATCCGATCCGTAATGAGGCGGCGTCAGTGATTTCTGCCCTTAAGACTGCCGGGATCAAAAAAATCGTTATGATGACCGGAGATAGCGAACGCACTGCATCGGCCATTGCCCGCCAGGTAGGGATTGATGAATATTATTCAGAGGTGCTGCCTGAGGATAAGGCCGGATTTGTGGAAAAGGAAAAAAGCCTTGGCCATAAGGTTATCATGGTGGGAGATGGGATCAATGATTCCCCGGCTCTTTCTGCAGCCAATGTTGGCATCGCTATCAGTGACGGAGCGCAGATTGCCAGAGAAATCGCAGATATTACCATTTCCGCCAATGATCTTAATGCGATTATCACCTTAAAAAAATTAAGCGACCGTCTTATGGTTCGAATACAGAGAAATTACCGGCGCATCGTTGTTATAAACACAGCGCTGATCCTTTTAGGCGTAGGCGGGGCACTCCAGCCGACAACATCAGCGCTGCTCCACAATATGTCGACCTTGATCATCAGCTTAAGGAGTATGAAGGATCTGCTGGATAAAAAAGAAGAATAGTCACTATTGAGGCTGTAAAAGGATGGATCCAAAATCTTTTTACAGCCTTTTTAATTGTTGGTCAGTATGTGACCGGCGACAAAATAAATGATAATGAGAATTTGTTTTCATTAATCCCTATTGACGGATATAAAAATATCCGGTAGTATATAGTTAGGTTAGCTATTACTAACTACAAAGGAGGACACATGAGCGAAGATGTATTTCAGATCATAACGAATGTCGATTTAAAAGCCCTGAAAATGCAGCTGGCGCTTCAGTGCTCCCCGCTGTTGGCCGGTTTGAAAATATCAAATCTGCTTATAGTGAGCAGTAAGGATGAGAAACATGTACAGCGGCTTTTCAGACGCAGTGATATAACAGCAAGGATCATTTACAAAGAAGGTGAAAAGACAGCCTTTCTTTTATATCGTTCCCGTGAACTGGAGGCCTATATGGCGCAGGAAGGAGTGAAGAAGCTTCTGATTTGGCTGGGCTATACAAAAATCCGGCTTGAAGAAGTTCTTGATCTGTTTTGTCAAAGGTACGGACAGTATCGTCAGCATAAACGGGAATTTCCTCATGAAATGGGATTGCTTCTCGGCTACCCAGTGGCGGATGTGTATGGTTTTATTATAAATCGCGGAAAGAATTATTTGTACACCGGGTACTGGAAAGTCTATGACAATCTATCGGATACCTTAAAGCTGTTTGAACAGTTTGAACAAGCCAAGGAACATATGATCCGGAAGGTAAATGCCGGCGCAGGTTTTTATGATATTATTATGAAAGCTCAGACTGGAGTTGGAATGGTTTACTGATTCCGTATTATTTAGGATTTCGAGAACACGAAGTGGGGAGAAATCTGCGGTGGCATAAGGTCAAATCTTTATATGGCCCTAATGTCATTATTTAATAAGGCAGTAAAATCAAAGCTTTCAATCCCGGTCTGCTTATATTAAAAATCATGCAGGAGGATTTGCGAAATGAGTAAAATTTACGTTATTTATTGGTCACAGACAGGAAATACGCAGGCTATGGCAGAGGCTGTAGGCGAAGGAATCACCAGAGCCGGAAAAGAAGCAGAGGTTTTAGAGGTTTCAGCTGCGTCTTTAGATGATCTTAAAGGCGTTTCCGCATTTGCTTTGGGATGCCCGGCGATGGGCGCAGAGGTCCTGGAAGAGACAGAGATGGAGCCTTTTGTTGAGGAGGTTGAAAAATTCGCTGCTGGAAAGAACATTGCTTTGTTTGGTTCCTATGGTTGGGGCGATGGCGAATGGATGCGCGACTGGGTAGACCGTATGAAGAGCGCAGGAGCAAATGTAGTTGGTGATGAAGGTCTTATCATTAATGAAACTCCCGATGACGACGGCCTGGAAGAGTGCCGCAGTCTTGGTCAGCAGCTTGCCGATCTTTAAGACAGTATTGTCTGGGATTGCTCGCTATCCTATGAGACAGTGGCGCGACAATCTGTGATCGCATTGATTAAAGCGTCAGGCCTTGCCCGGATTTAAGGCGGGGCCTGATGAGAAAGAAAGGAGATCTGCCAGAACCTATGAGTATTGTTATTGTGGGCGGCCATGATTGTATGGTGTGCCAATATAAGAAAATCTGTAAAAGCTATAATTGTAAGGCTAAAGTCTTTACTCAAATGTCTACAAAACTTGGAAGCCAGATTGGCAAACCGGATCTTATTATTTTGTTTACAAACACTGTGTCCCATAAAATGGCTAAATGTGCCGTAGCGGAAGCAAAGAAAACCAACGCCCAGATTGTTCGCTGTCATACCAGCAGCGGCAGTGCCCTTACTGAAATCCTTGAAAATGTTTGTTTGGCGTAAATCGTATAAATAGGTGTTATGAATGAAATTGAATCATTGTCGTGAAAATCCACAGGATTTTGCATCAAAAAATGCAGGATCCTGTTTTTTTGGGGGATACGCATAGAAAGCGGCCGCCATGCTTGCATAAGCGGACATTTGCCAAGCCCGGAAAGCAGGAGCCTGCCCCCGTCTTAAAGTACAGGCTTGATAATTTTGGAAAAATCGTATATACTAAACCCAGCATAAGGAGGAGAGCAGATGCTGGATATTAAGTTTTTACGAGCAAACCCGGATGTTGTAAAGGAAAATATCCGGAAAAAGTTTCAGGATGAAAAATTAGTACTTGTAGATGAAGTGCTGGAGTTGGACGGCGAGATCCGTGACGTGAGGACCCGCTATGAGTATTTAAGAAGCCGGAGAAATTCTATCAGCAAGCAGATCGGCGGTCTTATGGCCAAAGGCCTGAAGGAAGAGGCTGAGGCTAAAAAAGCGGAAGTAGTGTCCATGGCTGACGAGATGAACAGCCTTCAGACACGGCTGGATAAGCTAAGCGCCAGTATTCGTGAGCGTATGCTGGTGATCCCGAATATTATTGATGACAGCGTGCCTGTGGGAAAAGACGACAGCGAGAACATAGAACTGGAGCGCTTTGGCGAGCCGTTGATTCCTGATTTTGAAGTGCCTTATCATGTGGATATTATGGAAGGTCTTAACGGTATTGATCTGGACAGCGCGAGAAAGACCAGCGGCGCGGGATTTTATTACTTAAAAGGGGATATTGCCCGCCTTCATTCCGCGATTCTTTCTTATGGCCGTGATTTTATGATCGACCGGGGATTTACCTACTATATCCCGCCCTATATGATCCATGGCAATGTGGTTAATGGCGTTATGAGCTTTTCTGAAATGGAAAACATGATGTATAAGATCGAGGGAGAGGATCTTTACCTGATCGGTACCAGTGAACATTCCATGATCGGAAAGTTTATTGACACCATCCTGGATGAAGATCAGCTGCCTCAGACACTGACCAGCTATTCCCCATGTTTCAGAAAGGAAGTTGGGGCTCACGGCATTGAGGAGAGAGGCGTTTACCGTATCCATCAGTTTGAAAAGCAGGAGATGGTGGTTGTCTGCCGCCCGGAAGAAAGCATGGACTGGTTTAAAAAGCTGTACATGAATACTGTCGATTTCTTCCGTTCCCTGGATATTCCGGTGCGCACTCTGGAGTGCTGCTCTGGTGATCTGGCGGATCTTAAGGTGAAAAGTGTGGACGTGGAAGCATGGTCACCCCGCCAGCAGAAGTATTTTGAGGTTGGCAGCTGCTCTAACCTGGGTGATGCTCAGGCCCGCCGCTTAAGTATCCGTGTCCGGGGGAAGGAAGGCAACTATCTGCCCCATACGTTAAATAACACGGTTGTGGCGCCGCCTCGTATGCTCATCGCGTTTCTGGAAAACAATCTTCAGGCCGATGGCCGTGTCCGTATTCCAAAAGCTCTGCGCATGTACATGGGCGAAAAAGAATATCTTGAAAAAGCGCCAAGATAAGGCGTGCCTATAATGATTAGAAACCGGCGTGCAGGTCATGCCGGTTTTCTTTGTTGACAACATGGCTGATTTGATGTATTATATAACAGTGATATATAACAATGTTATAAGGGGGGGCGAAGTTTTGAATCAGGGAGCACAGACAACATTGGATCTCATTCTTTCTGCCGCTATGGAGGAATTTCTTGAAAAAGGTTTTAAATCCGCATCGTTAAGGAATATCGTAAAAAAAGCTGGTGTGACAACTGGAGCTTTTTACGGCTACTATAACAGTAAGGAAACTTTATTTGAGGCCCTGGTGGGGGAGCATTACGACTTTATGATGAACTGTTTTTGCAAGGCCCAAAAGGACTTTGCCCAGATCCCGCCGCAGGAACAGCCGGATAATCTTTCTTCTGTTTCCGGCGAGTGCATGTATGAAATGCTGCTGTATGCTTATGAACATTTAAAGGAATTTAAGCTGATCCTTTGCTGCTCTGATGGCACCCGTTTTTCAGGCCTGATTGATGAAATGGTTGAAATCGAGACAAAAGGAACCCACGATTATCTGGAGGTCCTTGAAAAGCTGGGCCGACCATCCCCGCCTATTGATGAGCGACTGGAGCACATATTGATCACAGGGATGTTTAACACTTTTTTTGAACTGATCATCCATGAGATGCCATTGGAACAGGCAAAGCACTATTTAAAAGAAATGAGAGATTTTTATACTGCGGGATGGATGAAAATTATGGGGCAATAAGCAGATGCTGCCCGCCCTGTAATTTTAATAGTAAACGACAAATATCCTTGTCGTTTACTATAAATGCCAGTTAGTTATTTCTAACTGAGAAAAAATCAAATCCTTAACCGCTGCCATTGAAGGAGGTTTTGTTGAATGAAAAAACAGTCAAATCTGTCCAGGTTGATGGACTATGCGGGAGGTCATAGGCTATTGGCCTATCTTTCATGGGTGCTGTCCGTTGTCAGCGCCCTGCTGGCCCTTGTGCCTTTTTGGTACATTTGGCGGATCATCCACGACGTACTGGAAGTTTCCCCGGACGATTCAAGGGCCGGGCATGTAACAGGCTACGGTTGGTCTGCCGTGCTGTTTGCCGTTATATCTGTGATCGTTTATATTGCAGCTCTTATGTGCTCCCATCTAAGCGCGTTTCGTGTTGCAGCCAATATAAGAAAGGCTCTGCTGAGCCATATTGCGTCCCTGCCCCTTGGCATAACGGAAAAGTACGGAAGCGGAAATTTAAGGCGGATCGTAAATACATCCAGCGCCGCTACAGAAACTTATCTGGCCCACAGACTGCCGGATAAAGCGGGAGCCATTGCCACGCCGGTCGGTCTGCTGTTCCTCCTGCTTGTTTTTGACTGGCGGTTAGGTTTATTAAGCCTTGTCCCTGTAGTCCTCGGTTTTCTTATTATGATGAAAATGACCGGGTCAGGAATGGAACAAAAGATGAAAGAGTATCAAAATGCCCTTTCCGATATGTCCAACGAAGCTGTGGAATATGTGCGAGGTGTGCCGGTGGTAAAGACTTTCGGTCAGACCATCTTTTCATTTAAGCGGTTTAAAAATGCCATAGACAATTATGAGACATGGGTCATTGCCTACACAAAAGCTTTAAGGCTGCCTATGATGTTTTACACAACAGCCATTAATGGGGTCTTTGCCTTTTTGATTGCCGGAGGCATTATTTTTACAAAGGGCGGTGTGACCAATGAACTGCTGCTGAATCTGATCTTCTACATTATTATTACCCCTGTCATCGGAACCACTCTGACAAAGATCATGTTTATGAGTGAAGATGCAATGATCGTGGATGACGCCATAAGCAGGATTGATCAGGTACTTAATGAAAAGCCTTTATCTGAAAGCAAAACAGATTCTGTGCCCCGGGATAATTCTATTGTCTTAGATCATGTAAGCTACAGTTATGACGGGGAGAAAAAGGCCCTGAATGATATATCCATGTCCATTCAGCCCGGTCAGGTGGCAGCCCTTGTGGGGCCGTCCGGCGGCGGGAAGACTACCTTGGCAAATATCGTTGCCCGGTTTTTTGACCCTCAAAAGGGAAATGTGCGGATCGGAAGTGTGGATATTCGGGATATTCCCAAAGAAAGGCTAATGAATACCGTATCTTTTGTCTTTCAAAACAGCAGGCTTATTAAAACATCCATCCTGGAAAATGTGCGCATGGCAAGACCTGACGCAGAACGGGAGGAAGTTTTTAAGGCCCTTGAAGCTGCCCAGTGTATGGATATTATTGAAAAAATGCCTAATGGCATGGATACAGTTATTGGAACAAAAGGCGTGTACCTGTCCGGCGGCGAGCAGCAGAGAATTGCCATCGCCCGGGCAATATTAAAAAATGCTCCCATCCTGATCCTGGATGAGGCGACCGCATTTGCTGATCCGGATAATGAAGTCCGGGTACAGCAGGCTTTATCTGTACTGTCAAAAGGAAAAACAGTGATCATGATCGCTCACAGGCTGTCCTCCATTACAGATACCGACTGTATTTATGTGCTCCAGGAGGGTGAAATCGTCGAAAGCGGCGCCCACAGTCAGCTGTTAAAGAAAAATGGCATCTATACTCATATGTGGAAGAATTATTCAGAAGCGGCAGAGTGGAAGATCATGAAAGAAAATAAAGGATTGGAGGGAATGGCATGATTAAGTTGCTGCAAAGACGTTTTGCTCTGTCAAGACAAGGGGCCGTCGATCTTATCAAAGGGTGTATTGCCTGCGTTGCCCAGGACATATCTTTTATGTTCCCTGTAGGGCTTCTCTACTTTTTCGTTATTGATATGATGAACGGGGGTGTTCGGGGCAGCCGCATTGCTTTCTATATTATTGGCGCACTCCTGTGCCTTGCTCTGATATTTATTGTTACATGGTTTCAATATAATGCCACCTATCTGGCCACCTATGTGGAAAGCGGCGTCCGGCGTATTTCCCTGGCAGAGCAGCTGCGAAAGATCCCCTTATCCTTTTTCGGTAAAAAAGATCTGGCGGATCTGACCAATTCCATTATGAGCGACTGCGCTACCCTGGAAACTGCTTTTTCCCACTATGTGCCCGCTTTGGCCGGGTCACTGATCTCAACAACATTAATTTCCATCGGACTGTTTTTCTATGACTGGCGCATGGCCCTGGCGGCAGTGTGGGTGCTGCCTATTGCATTTATCATTACATTTTTTTCTGCCCGTACACAGGAATATTTTAACCGTAAGTCGGTAGAGGCCAATGTGGCCCTTGAAAGCGGCGTTCAAGAGTGTATTGAGAATCTCCAGGACTTAAAGACGAATAACGCGGAAAAACGGTACTTAAAAGGTTTGGATAAAAAGATCGACGATGTGGAAAAGCGGCATATTATATCCGAGCTTGGGACCGCCCTGTTTGTTGTATCCTCATCGCTTATATTAAAGTTTGGTATTGCCACAGTAGCTCTTGTGGGCTCAGTCCTGCTCATTGGGGGAGAGATTAATATTGCTCTGTTTTTTATGTTTTTACTTGTGGTTTCAAGACTGTATTCGCCTCTTGAAGGGGCGCTGCAAAATCTGGCGGCGGTGATTTCCACAAAAACAAATATAAACCGTATGAATGAGATCCTTGACCATCCCATTCAGACGGGGAGCAGTACCTTAACAAACAAAGGCTGCGATATTGTGTTTGACCATGTAGGCTTTGCTTACAATACAGGAGAAACTGTGTTAAAGGATGTATCCTTTACGGCAAAGCAGGGGGAAGTAACTGCTCTGGTAGGCCCCTCCGGGGGAGGAAAGACCACAGTTTCCCGTCTTGCCGCCAGGTTCTGGGATATAAATAAAGGGGAGATCACTGTAGGGGGCATGGACATATCCAAGATTGAGCCGGAAACCCTGTTATCTTTATATTCGATTGTATTTCAGGATGTGACCTTGTTTAATAATACTATTATGGAAAATATAAGGATTGGCAGAAAGGATGCCAGCGATGAAGAGGTGATCGCCGCGGCAAGGCTGGCAAATTGCGAAGCGTTTGCCGCTAAGCTTCCGGAGGGGTATAACAGCATGATCGGCGAAAATGGCTGTGAACTGTCCGGCGGTGAGCGGCAGCGCATTTCTATTGCCCGGGCGTTTTTGAAAAATGCTCCGATTATTTTGCTGGATGAGGCAACAGCAAGCCTTGACGTGGAAAATGAAACGTTGATCCAAAGCGCCCTATCAAGACTTATTAAAGACAAGACCGTCCTTGTCATCGCTCACCGGATGCGTACGGTCAGTGGCGCGGATAAGGTGGTGGTCCTTTCTGAGGGTACAGTGGCAGAACAGGGAACTCCGGAAAATCTTATGAAAACAGGAATAATTTATCCCCGTATGGTAAAGCTGCAAAGACTTAGCATGGATTGGGAAATTTAAAATGAAAAGAGGGTAAGCGGTCCATCCGTTTGCCCTCTCGTCTTTTTACAGATGAAGCACAGGTTCTTGAGGCATCAGCTCGATGAGCTTTCGTGTTGCGGCGTTCATACTGCGGCTTGCATCCCGGATGTAGCAGATCTGACGGGGTGGGATCTCTTCATAAAGATGGATCTGAACAAGGTCCCCATCGTCCATGGCAGGCTGGGCCATTTCCTCAGGAATAAAGCCGATGCCCAGACCGTGGATTATGACCGGTATGATCAGATTGGCGGAAGCCAGTTCAATATCCAGCTTTAACGGCGTCTGATTGGCGGCATAAAATTTCTGGATAAATTGATAGCTCATCGTATCCCTGCTTAAGGATACAAGAGGGTATTTGGCAAGTTCTGACAGATGCCAGGTTTGCTTAGCCATAGAGGCATATTCCCGGTTCCCTACTAAAACGTCATTAAAGGTTTTTACCGGTGTAAGATGATAAGGCTCCGAGACATTGCAAGGGGTAGTCACCAGGGCCAGATCGATCTTGCCGGACTTAAAGTCGTGAAAGGTGATGGGGGTGGTCTGATTGCTGATTTTAATGTGGACGCCGGGATAAAGGTGATGGAACTTTTCAAGTTTATCAAGAAGATAGCAGTGAAGGGCAGTTTCCGTAGCCCCGATATAAAGCTGCCCTTCTTTTAAACCAAGGACTGTGTTTAAGTCTTCCTCGCCTTTAAATAAAAGTTCACATGCCGGGATAACATGTTTATAAAGAAGTTCGCCTTCTTTTGTCAGTGAAACCCCGTGGCTGGAACGGACGAAAAGGCGGCACCCCAGTTCACTTTCCAGATTTTTTATGCTCCGGGTAATGGCCGGCTGGCTGGACACAAGCGCATCGGCTGCCTGAGTCAGGCTTTTATATTTGGCAACGTAATAAAAGATTTTATAGTACTCGAAATTTGTCGACATTTGACAAAACTCCTTCTTAATGGATAATGTTGAAAATTTTTTTGTAAAAAATGCACATTGATATAACAAAATGCTATATCAGCCATAATATTTTATCATTTTTCAAATAAAAATAAAAGTAGTAAAATGGCGAATGTCAAAAAGAAAGGAGGAAATCGATACGGAAGAATTTGCAAATGACTTGATGGATGCCCTTGAAGTCCATACAGTGTTTACCATTCCTATTGGAGATGGGATACCGGTATACGAATCCGTGGTTGTAACATGGATCATTATGGCAGTTTTTACTCTGTTGTCCATTATTCTTGTGAGAAATCTCAGGGTGGAAAATGTCAGTAAAAAGCAGCTGATCTTAGAGTCAGGGATTGCCTTCCTTCGGAACTTTTTTGAGGGTACTGTCGGGAAAAACGGCAAACGCTATGTTCCTTACCTGATCACCGTTGCTCTTTATATCGGCGCGTCCAACCTGATCGGTATACTTGGTTTTACTCCTCCAACAAAGGATATGAATGTGACAGCGGCATTGGCCATTGCCAGTATTATTCTTATTGAGTATTCCGGGATCCGCCAAAAAGGTGTGAAAGGCTGGCTTAAGTCTTTTGGACAGCCCGTTCCCGTGATCGCTCCTTTGAACATCCTGGAAATCGTCATTCGTCCGTTGTCCCTGTGTATGCGTCTATTTGGCAATATTCTGGGCTCATTTGTTGTTATGGAGCTTTTAAAAGAGCTTCTGCCTGTAGGATTGCCGGTACCGTTCAGTCTGTACTTTGACGTATTCGATGGCCTGATCCAGGCTTATGTATTTGTATTCCTTACGTCACTGTTCATTAAAGAGGCTGTGGAAGAGGAATAGAGTTTAAAAGTTAAAAAAGAGTGAGAGAAGAGAGATACCTTTAGGGCAGGCCGAAGATCCCCGAAAGGGCGGGCTTAAGATGAAATTCCCTGGGTATGAAAAAGAAAGGAAGAATCAATGATGACATTAGTAGCAATCGGAGCAGCAGTTGCAGTATTAACAGGCGTTGGCGCAGGTATTGGTATCGGCCTTGCCACAGGAAAAGCAGTAGAGGCTATTGCAAGACAGCCGGAAGCAGAAAGCAAGATCAGTAAATCTCTGATCCTTGGATGTGCTCTTGCTGAGGCAACGGCTATTTACGGTTTTATCGTTGCTTTATTCATTATCTTATTCCTGGGTTAATCCTGAAAAGGAAGGTGTAAAAAGGTGCTTAAACTGGATTGGAACCTTCTCTTTACCTTGATCAACCTGGTGATCTTTTATATCCTGATGAAAGTGTTTTTGATCAAACCGGTTACCAACATCATGGAAAAACGGAAAAAGCTTATTGAAGACGGTTTAAACCAGGCAAGACAGGATCAGGATGAAGCGTTGAAATTAAAAGAACAGTATGAAGCCGCTCTGGTAGGCGCTCGGGAGGAATCCACGAAGATCGTGGCAGACGCGAAAGCAACCGCCAAAAATGAATACGACCGTGTGATGGCAGACGCCCAGAAGGATGCGGCAGCACTTCTTGAAAATGCCGGAAAAAGTATTGAGCTTGAAAGGGAAAAAGCGATGCATGACCTTAAGTCTCAGGTTGCGGGCCTGGCCATGAAGGCTGCCCGTAAGGTAACGGGACAGAAGGATTACAGCAAGGACGACCTGGCGCTGTATGATAAATTCCTGGAAGAAGCAGGTGATGGCCATGGCGCAAAGAGTTAACCGTCAGGCGGCGCGCTCTTACGCAGTTGCCTTATATGATCTTCATCTGTCCCGGGAGGATATTATTAAAAGCCGGGAGATCATAGAGAAATCTCCCGAGTTGGTCCGGGTTCTGGAATGTCCCGTCGTTACTCTGGCTCAGAAGCTGAGCTGTGTAGACAGGATTTTCCCTGAAAGCATACGCCCTTTTATGAAGGCGGTATGTCGGCATGAGAGAAGCCGTCTTCTTGCCATGATCTTTCAGTATTATGAAGATTATGCCAATGAAATGAAAAATGTCCTCAATGCGGTGCTCCGCTGCGTGACTCCTCCGAAGGAGGAGCAGCTTGAGGGAATCCGCAAATATATATGCGGACGTTTTGCAGTGGAGGATGCCCGCATTGATATTGTGAAGGATCCGTCGCTTATAGGCGGATTTATTATTGAGGCCGGAGGCTGTGAAATTGATTATAGTATCCGAGGCCGTTTTGATCAGCTGGAACAGAAATTGATCCGGAGGTGAAAAGGTGAGTACCATTTATTCTGATGAAATAATATCAATCTTAAAAGAAGAAATAGAAAATTATGACGAGATCTGCAAAGAACAGGAAACTGGCCGGGTTATTTCTGTAGGTGACGGTATTGCCAATATTTACGGCATTGATCATGCTATGTACGGCGAGATCATTATTTTTGAAAACGGTCTTAAAGGCATGGTCCAGGATATTCGTCAAGACAGCATCGGCTGTATTTTATTTGGTAAAGATACCGGAATCCGGGAAGGAACAAAGGTGACCCGGACAAAGAAGAAAGCAGGCATCCCTGTCGGCGACGCTTATGTGGGCCGTATTATTGATGCCCTTGGCGCGCCTATTGACGGAAAGGGAGAAATTCCGGCAGATGATTACCGCCCTATTGAGCAGGAAGCTCCCGGGATCATTGACCGTAAGTCTGTAGGTGTTCCTATGGAAACCGGTATTTTGTCCATTGATTCCATGTTCCCTATTGGCCGGGGCCAGAGGGAGCTTATTATCGGCGACCGTCAGACGGGAAAAACATCGATTGCCACAGATACGATTATTAACCAGAAGGGCAAGGATGTGATCTGTATTTACGTAGCTATCGGTCAGAAGGCGTCGACCATTGCCAAGCTTGTAAATACGCTGGAAAAATATCAGGCCATGAGTTATACTACCATTGTGTGCGCTACAGCCAGCGACTGTGCGCCCCTTCAGTATATCGCTCCATATTCAGGAACATCTCTCGCGGAATACTTTATGTATCAGGGCAAGGATGTGCTCATTGTTTATGATGACCTTTCCAAACACGCAGTGGCTTACCGTGCCCTGTCTCTTTTGCTTGAGCGCTCTCCGGGACGTGAGGCGTATCCTGGCGATGTATTTTATCTCCATTCAAGACTGCTGGAACGGTCCAGCCGCTTAAGCGATGAAAAAGGCGGCGGCTCCATCACAGCCCTGCCGATTATTGAGACTCAGGCCGGAGATGTTTCTGCCTATATTCCTACCAATGTTATTTCTATTACGGATGGCCAGATCTTCCTGGAAAGCGACCTTTTTAATGAAGGTATGCGGCCTGCGGTGAATGTAGGTCTTTCTGTATCTCGTGTGGGCGGCGCTGCCCAGACAAAGGCGATGAAAAAGGCATCTGGAAGTATCCGTATTGACCTGGCCCAGTATCGGGAAATGGAAGTGTTTACTCAGTTCAGTTCGGATCTTGATGCATCCACAAAGGCTCAGCTGGCCTACGGCAGCAGCCTTATGGAGATGTTAAAGCAGCCGCTGTGCCATCCCTTGTCCCTTCATGAACAGGTGATCACCCTTTGCGCAGCGACTCATAAGATCTTTGTAGATGTTGAGCTGATTCATGTAAAGGAATTCCAGATGGATCTTCTGGCTTATATAGATAACGCATATCCCCAGATCCGTAAAGAAATTGAAGAGACAAAGGTGTTAAGTGATGCCCTTGAAGAGCAGATCGTAGCCGCAGCCAAAGAATTTAAAGACGAGAACAGGTGATATTATGGCAAGTACAAAGGAAATACAGGATCGTATCCGCAGTATCCAGGATACCATGAAGATCACCAGCGCCATGTACATGATTTCATCCTCAAAAATGAAGCTAGCAAAAAAGAAACTGACAGAAGCAGCTCCGTATTTTTACCGGGTTCAGGGAGAAATCAGCCGTATTTTACGCCATGTTCCGGATGTGGAACACAAATATTTTGATCTTCGCCCGGATATTCCGGCTAAGGACCGGAAGATCGGCCTTATCGTCATTACCGGTGATAAAGGGCTTGCCGGCGCTTACAATCACAATGTACTGAAAAAAACTGAAGAAATGATGGAGGGACCGGGACAGTTTAAGCTTTTTGTCCTTGGCATGGTGGGCCGAATGTATTTTGCCAAAAAGAACGTAGATATGGACAATGATCCGGACTTTTTATTTACCGTCCAAAAGCCTACGCTCCATCAGGCTCGTGTGATCACAGAGCGTATCCTGGATGATTTTAATAAAGGTCAGCTGGATGAGGTCCATATTATTTATTCTGAGCTGGAAAACGCGGTGACGGTAGATACAAAAGAACAGCAGCTGCTGCCTTTAAAAAAGGCATTTTTCGATGCGGCTAAGCTCCCGGTGGATCTGTATCATGAAGAGATTTCCATGAATCCGTCTCCGGAGGAAGTGCTTAACTATATCATCCCCAACTATCTTACAGGTCTGCTTTTTGGTACTTTGATCGAGTCCTATACCAGTGAGAATAATGCCCGGATGATGGCTATGGAATCTTCCACCAACAATGCTGCGGATATGTTAAAAGCGCTGGAGATCCAGTATAACCGGGCCAGACAGGCTGCGATCACCCAGGAGATCACAGAGGTTATCGGCGGAGCAAAGGCTCAGAAAAGGAAGTGACAAAGATGAGAAAAGGGAAGATCGTGCAGGTTATGGGGCCTGTAGTGGACGTTGTTTTTGAAAACGATGACCTGCCTTATATAAAAGATGCCCTTGAGGTAGATAATAACGGTAAGCGGTGCGTTATGGAAGTTGCCCAGCATATGGGAAATAACACTGTGCGCTGCATTATGCTTTCTGCCAGCGAGGGCTTGCGCCGCGACATGGAAGTCACTGCTCCCGGCGGCGGTATCGCTGTCCCCGTAGGGGATAAAACATTAGGCCGTTTGTTTAACGTTCTTGGAGACACGATTGACAACGGCGATTCTTTAAAGGATGAAGAGCACTGGGTCATTCACAGAGATCCTCCGTCTTTTGAAGATCAGAGTCCTGTGGTTGAGATCCTTGAAACCGGGATTAAGGTCATCGACCTTCTTGCTCCCTACGCAAAGGGCGGTAAAGTGGGTCTGTTCGGCGGCGCCGGTGTAGGTAAGACTGTGCTGATTCAGGAACTGATCCAGAACGTTGCCACAGAGCACGGCGGATATTCTATTTTCACCGGTGTTGGTGAGCGTTCCCGTGAAGGGAATGACCTTTGGACAGAGATGAAAGAGTCCGGCGTATTAAATAAGACCGCCTTGGTCTTCGGACAGATGAATGAGCCCCCCGGAGCCCGTATGCGAGTGGCAGAGACTGGCCTGACGATGGCTGAGTATTTTCGTGACCGGGAACATCAGGATGTGCTTTTGTTTATTGATAATATTTTCCGTTTTGTTCAGGCTGGTTCTGAGGTATCCGCTCTTCTTGGACGCATGCCTTCCGCTGTAGGTTATCAGCCTACCCTGGCTAATGAAATGGGTGAGCTGCAGGAGCGCATCGCTTCTACAAAGACCGGTTCCGTTACCAGTGTTCAGGCGGTTTATGTGCCTGCCGATGACCTGACAGACCCGGCTCCGGCCACCACCTTTGCCCATTTGGATGCCACCACAGTTCTCTCAAGAAAGATTGTGGAGCAGGGGATTTATCCGGCAGTGGATCCTCTTGAATCCACATCACGTATTCTGGAGGCGGATGTTGTAGGGGCGGAGCATTACCAGACTGCCCGTAAGGTACAGGAGATTTTGCAGAAATATAAAGAGCTTCAGGATATTATTGCGATCCTTGGCATGGAAGAACTTTCTGAGGAAGATAAAAATACAGTATTCCGCGCAAGAAAGATCCAGAAGTTTTTGTCCCAGCCTTTTCATGTGGCTGAAAACTTCACCGGTGTTCCCGGAAAGTATGTGCCTTTAAAGGAAACTATCCGGGGCTTTAAGATGATTATTGACGGTGAAATGGACCAGTATCCGGAAAACGCGTTTTTTAATGTGGGAACCATTGATGACGTGATCGCCAAAGCTAAAGACATGGAAGCTCAGGCATAATCAAGACAGGAGGCAGAGTGTATGAATTCATTCTCATTGGAAATCCTTGCCAGTGATAAGCAGTTTTATACTGGACGGGCAACATCGGTCACTCTTCCTGTCCCTGACGGAACGGCCCAGATTCTTGCTCATCATGAAAATATGCTGATTGCGGTCGTTCCCGGAACCGTGGAGTTTGTTTCTGTAGATGGAGAGACGTTGCAGTGCGTTGTCAGCTCCGGATTTGCTGAGGTGATCAATAACCGTGTGCGCATTATGACTTTGACAGCAGAGCGCCCGGAGGATATAGATTTCGTCCGTGCGAGAGAGGCAGAAGAACGGGCCAAGGAAAAGCTGCGTCAGAAGATGAGTATCCAGGAATATCATTTAAGTAAAGCGTCCCTTGCCCGGGCTATGTCCCGTTTAAGCGCTGTAAGCAAGCTGCGGGACCGTAAATAAGGAGTATAAAATTGAACAATAACAAACCGTGGAAACTCCCGGTCCTTCGACAGTATAAGCTCAGATCCGGCAAAGTGGATGCACCTTTCCGGTGCGTTCATTTGTCGGACCTTCATTGCTGTTTATATGGAAAACACCAGAAGACGCTTCTTGATCAGATCCGGATGGTTAAGCCGGATCTGATCTGTATGACCGGGGATATGCTGGAACCTAAATTTGGTAAGGAAGGGGCAGGGGATCTGTTTGCTCCTCTTGGGGAAATGTATCCCTGCTTTTATGTTACCGGAAATCATGAATTTAATTATAAAAATTATTTAGGCGCTAAGTCCTATGTCCGGTCTTTTGGTATCTGTGTCCTGGAGGGCGAGTGCCGGACCGTGACTTTAAGATCCGGAACCCGGATCTGTGTTGCCGGGATAGATGATCCTATGAATCCCATGGAAAGCTGGATGTCTCAGCTTTCCAGAGTTGCCCGGAGCACAGATACGTCTGCGTTTTCCATCCTTTTAAGCCATCGGCCGGAGCGTGCCCAGACTTATGCTATGTTCCCCTTTAATCTTGTCCTTACCGGTCATGCCCACGGCGGCCAGTGGCGCATCCCCGGACTGGTCAACGGGATCTATGCCCCATCCCAGGGCTTTTTCCCTAAATATGCCGGAGGCCGGTATAAAATCAATGGCCAGATCCACATTAACAGCCGCGGCCTGGCTTATTATGTCCCTGTGCCCCGGATTTTCAATCCGGTGGAATTTGGCGTGATTGATGTGGTTCCGGGGAATGGAAAGTAAGAATGGCGCCGTTTATTCTCTGAGGAACAACGATTTATCCTCTTTTTTTGCGTAATTTATAAAGAAACCGCCCCAGTAAACTCAAAACTTAACTTACTGGGGCGGTTTTATATTATCAAACAGATTTTTTCAGGTTTTTATTTGCTGTGGCAAGCATAAGCTTGATACGGTTCACCTGGTTGACCTCGCTGGCGCCGGGATCATAGTCAATGGCTACAATATTTGCTTTCGGATACTGGCGGCGCAGCTCTTTAATGACCCCCTTGCCTACAATATGGTTCGGCAGGCAGCCGAAAGGCTGGGTGCAGACAATATTTGGAGCGCCCTGATGGATCAGCTCGATCATTTCTCCCGTAAGGAACCATCCCTCGCCGGTCTGGTTTCCTAAGGATACAATAGGCTCAGCGTATTTAGCCAGATCCTGGATCACAGCCTGTTCGCAGAAATGCCGGCTGGCCCGCAGCTCCAGCCGGGCGGTCTTGCGGATCGCTTCCAGGAACTTGATCCCGATATTGCACAGCATGGCTGCCTTTTTAGACTTGCCAAGGAAATCTCGCTTAAAGTTGGCGTTATAAAAGCTGTACAGGAAGAAGTCTAAAAGGTCTGGCATAACCGCCTCAGCCCCTTCAGATTCCAAAAGATCCACAAGGTAATTGTTCGCTGACGGGGAGAACTTAACAAGGATCTCCCCTACAATACCGACTCTGGGCTTCTTTAAATTTTCATCAATAGGCAGGGCGTCAAAATCACGAATGATTCCCTGGACATTTCTCTTAAAATTGCTCTTTGTCTTTCCTGTTAAAGAATCAATACACCGTTTAGCCCACTTTTCATGAAGAGCGTTGGCGCTGCCCTTAACCTTTTCATAAGGACGCATCCGGTAAAGGACACGCATGAAAATATCTCCGTAAACAATAGCTTCTATGGCTGACTTAAGCATGGGCAAGGTGTATTTAAATCCCGGATTCTTTTCGATGCCCTGAGCGCTTAAGGCCACAACAGGAATCTGATGCATACCGGCGTTTTGCAGGGCGCGGCGGATAAATCCCACATAGTTTGTGGCACGGCAGCCGCCGCCGGTCTGAGACATGGCTACAGCCACCTTGTTCAGGTCATACTTACCGGAAAGGAGAGCTTTCATAATCTGCCCCACAACACAGATGGAGGGATAGCAGGCATCATTATTTACATATTTTAAACCTGTATCAATGGCCTCCCGGTCACAGTCGGGAAGCAGTTCAATATGTAACCCGTGAGCGTTTAGGGCCGGAGCCAGCAGCTCAAAGTGGATGGGCGACATATTAGGTACAAGGATGGTATAATCCCTGGACATTTCTTTTGTATAGACGATCCGGTCATGAGCCGCGCTGTGAACTTCCCCGTGAATGTGTTTCTGTTCCCGCATACGGATAGCAGCGATGAGAGAACGGATACGGATACGGGCAGCTCCCAGGTTGCTTACCTCGTCAATTTTAAGGCATGTATACAGCCGTCCGGAACCGTTTAAAATATCTTTTACCTGGTCTGTAGTTACAGCGTCCAGACCGCAGCCAAAGGAGTTTAACTGGATCAGCTCAAGATTTGGCTGGGTTTTAACAAACTGGGCCGCAGCATACAAACGGGAGTGATACATCCACTGATCGGATACGATCAGTGGCCGTTCCGGCTGACCTAAATGGGACACACTATCTTCTGTAAGCACCGCAATACCATAGGAGGTGATCAGCTCAGGAATACCGTGGTTGATTTCTCCATCTGTGTGGTACGGGCGGCCTGCCAGGACGATCCCCTTCATACGGTGTTCCTGGAGATAAGCCAGAGTTTCCTCACCTTTATCACGCATATCCTGACGGGCATTTGCCAGCTCATCCCAGGCTCTCTGGGCAGCCAGGTTGATCTCGCTGTCAGGAATATTAAAGGTCTTTCCGATTTCCTGGACAAGGCGCTCTTTAAGCCTTTCCAGATGATCCAGAGCCAGGAACGGGTTCATAAAGCGGATGCTTTCATCCCGCAGCTCTTCCACGTTATTTTTAATGTTTTCCCCATAGGACGTAACAATCGGACAGTTGTAGTGGTTGTTGGAGCCTTCCACCTCATTCCGCTCATAAGGGATGCTTGGGTAGAAAATAAACTTAATTCCCTGCTTTAACAGCCACATAATATGTCCGTGGACCAGCTTGGCCGGGTAGCAGACAGACTCGCTGGGAATGGATTCAATGCCCAGGGAATAAATCTTCGCTGAGGATGGCGGCGATAGAATCACACGGTAGCCCAGCTCATTGAAAAAGGTAAACCAGAAGGGATAGTTTTCGTACATATTTAAAACCCTTGGAATACCTACGGTTCCCCGGTAAGCCTTGTCTGCTTCTAACGGCTCATAGGAAAACAGCCGGTTTAATTTATAGGCAAACAGGTTTGGCACATCGCTTTTTTTCTTTTCACGGCCAAGACCAACCTCGCACCGGTTTCCAGTAATAAACTGACGGCCGCCGGAAAAGCGATTAATGGTCAGATGACAGTTGTTGGTACAGCCTTTGCACCGGGCCATAGAGGTAGTGTACTTTAAGTCAATGATCTTTTCCAAAGGAAGCATCGTTGTTTCACTGCCGTCATAACGTTCCCGGGCAATGAGAGCGGCGCCGAAAGCGCCCATGATTCCGGCAATGTCCGGACGGACAGCCTGACACTGGGAAATCCGCTCAAAGCTGCGCAGTACAGCGTCATTATAAAAGGTACCGCCCTGAACAACCACCTTTTTCCCGAGATCCTTAGGATCGGTAAGCTTAATAACCTTGAGCAGGGCATTTTTAATAACAGAGTAGGCAAGACCGGCGGAAATGTCCCCCACCTCAGCCCCTTCCTTCTGGGCCTGCTTTACGTTAGAATTCATAAATACAGTACACCGGGAGCCTAGGTCTACAGGATTTTTAGCAAACAGGGCCGCTTTGGCAAAGTCCTGGACACTGTAATTTAAAGATTTGGCAAAGGTTTCAATAAAGGAACCGCAGCCGGAAGAACATGCTTCATTTAAAAGCACGTTATCTACAGTATTATTTTTAATCTTAATACACTTCATATCCTGGCCGCCAATATCCAGGATACAGTCCACATCCGGCTCAAAAAACGCGGCAGCGTAGTAATGGGCAACGGTTTCTACCTCACCTTCATCCAGCATAAGGGCAGCCTTGATCAGAGCCTCGCCGTAACCGGTAGAGCAGGAGTTGACGATGCGGGCGCCCTCCGGCATAAGCTGTGTGATCTCAGTAATGGCCCGGATGGTGGTCTTTAAAGGATTACCGTTGTTGCTGCTGTAAAAGGAGTACAGCAGTGTTCCGTCCTCGTCAATGACAGCCACCTTCGTAGTGGTGGACCCGGCGTCAATGCCTAAGAAGCAGTTTCCTTTATAATCGGCCAGATTTCCCTTTTTCACTGTATGTACATTATGTTTTTCTACAAAAGCGTCATACTCTTCCTGGCTTTCAAACAAAGGCTGCATACGGGGCGTTTCTGCCGCGATCTTAATATCTGAGGATAAAAGCCGGATCAGATCTTCTACGCTGGTATGAGAATCTTCCTTATAGTTAAGGGCAGCTCCAATGGCTGCAAAAAGATGGGAATTTTCCGGAGCAATGATCTGAGGACCGGAAAGCTTTAAAGTACGGATAAAACACTGGCGCAGCTCAGATAAAAAGTGGAGAGGCCCTCCAAGAAAGGCCACATTTCCCCGGATCGGCTTACCGCAGGCAAGGCCGCTGATGGTCTGATTGACAACTGCCTGGAAAATAGATACAGACAAGTCTTCCTTTGTGGCCCCGTCATTGATCAGGGGCTGGATGTCTGATTTGGCAAACACGCCGCACCGGGCGGCAATGGGATAGACAGCTTTGTAATTTTTTGCGTATTCGTTTAACCCGGCAGCATCCGTCTGCAAAAGAGAGGCCATCTGGTCAATAAAGGAGCCAGTGCCTCCGGCGCAAATGCCGTTCATCCGCTGCTCAATGTTGCCGTCATAAAAATAAATGATCTTTGCGTCCTCGCCACCCAGCTCAATGGCTACGTCTGTTTGCGGCGCAAACAGCTGAAGGGCCGTAGATACGGAGATCACTTCCTGTACAAAAGGGATATTTACGCTTTTTGATAAAGACATGCCGCCGGAACCGGTGATCATGGGATAGACCTCCATAGGGCCAAGCTTATCATAGGCTTTTTGTATAAGGGAGAGAAGGGTTTCGCGGATATTGGCAAAATGGCGCTCATAATCCGAGAAGAGGACGTTTTTTTCTTCGTCTAAAAAGGCTGCTTTGACAGTGGTGGAACCGATGTCAATACCTAAACTAATCTTTTGAGTCATCATGCAAATCGGAGGTAACAATCCAAACATTTGTCTGAATGATTACCCCGCAATAACCTCCTAACTAATATATAAATCCGTGGAATCGAATCACAGGCGTCAAAAGACGTTTCGACACCCTAATTAACATTTAGCAGAACTATTATACGCTATAGGTTCTAAAAAAACAATGGATAATTCATTAAAATCCCATAAAGTGCCGCAGAAGTGTTACGGCTTACTGGCAAGCCAGTAAACAGTATCAAATTTACGGAAATTTACGGAAATTTAATTTCGGGGCCTTCCTAAAGGTTGACAAGGTTTGGGGGCTCATCTATAATTAGAACTATCTATGTGTGGCAGCAGTCCGGACATAAATCTCTTGTCTGAACTGCCTGAAATTATTGAAAGCGAGGAATCAGACATTTATGTTAGACAAGCTGGAAAAAAAGTTTGGCAGATTTGCCATAAAGCATCTCATGCGATATATCATTGTCTTATACGCCATAGGTTTCTTCCTGAGCTGGATCATGCCGGAAGTCTATAACGCCTATTTCTGTCTGGACGCTGAGCGGATCCTTCACGGAGAGGTTTGGAGGATCTTTACCTTTCTCATGAATTCCCCCAGCAACAACCCCATATTTGTGATCTTCTCCCTGTACTTTTACTATCTTTTAGGGAATACCCTGGAGCAGGTGTGGGGAGCCTTCCGGTTTAATCTTTATTACCTTACCGGTATTTTAGGGACTGTCCTGGCGTCTATGATCGTGTACCTGGTCACAGGACTTTCTGGTTTTCAGTATGCGTATATGGATACGACCTATATTAACCTGTCTCTGTTTCTGGCCTTTGCCACTATTGTTCCGGATATGCAGGTGCTTGTTATGTTTATCATCCCTGTGCGGATGAAGTGGCTGGCTATTTTGGACATGGTCCTTTTGGCATTTTCCTTTGTCAAGAACGGATGGAGTACACGGGTATCCATTATTGTAGCTTTACTGAACTTTTTCTGCTATTTTATTTCCTTTATGCGCAAGAAAGGCTACAGCGCAAAGCAGATGCGCCGGAAATATGTGTATAAAAAAGCTGCCCGGGGTCAGGGCTCTTATGGCGCTCAGTCATCGAAAGGACATCAAAGGAATAAGGTTACCTATCCCGGCGGGGCAAGGCACCGGTGCGCGGTGTGCGGACGTACAGAACTGGATGACGACACACTGGAGTTTCGTTTCTGCTCCAAGTGTAACGGAAACTATGAATACTGCCAGGATCATCTGTTTACCCACACCCATGTAAAATAAGGGATACCTGGATGCCGTTAAAAAACCGGCAGTAATAATGAAAGGTCGTATTTGACATGAACATTAACCGATTGATTAAAGGCTTAAAAAATGGCAATAATCCAGAGGAAAACTTAAGCGTGTACAGCCAGCTCCTGTTAGCTTCTTATGAGCGACTGACACTGGGACGGTTTGCTTTGGATTTTACAGAAAGATATGATGTGCTTGCCAAGGAAGAGGGGGATACAGGGGAGATCCTTTCTGTAATTGCCTCCATTACCCGTAAAGTTGGCAGCGGACAGACGGAAACGCTGTCTCAGGATATGATCCGTCTGGATGACGCTCGGGGGAAAGTACTCTCAAATCTGGATCAGCTGGAGGAATATCTCCATTATTTCCAGCTGTATGAGCACATTTTTAATCGTATGAGTTACCGCTTTGAAGAAAGTCTCCCGCTCACTGATGATACAGCCCTGGGAGACAAGCTGATGAGCTATATTACGGAAAAGCGGGATGCGGAAACTGTTAATGAGCGGATCCAGGCTGTTTTGGGAGAACTTCCTGTGCGCCTGACCAATACTAAGTTTTTTGAACTTTTGGAAAAAGGCTGCAGCTGCTATACCGGCGCCAGAAACGACATGGCGGAAAGCTTTTTTGACCGTATGGAGCGGTGCGCTGTCCTGCCTTCTTCGGGAAGGCTGGATCAGGAGAGAGGGGATCTGTATGATCTGGCAAGAGAGTTTGACCACATTTCCCTGAATGATGTGGACAAAGACCAGTGCCGTGAATATATAACAAAGCTTTCTCTGGCCGGTTCCATAGTTGCCCGGGATCTGAGCAATAATGTAGATCTGCTGAACCTGGTCAACGGTCTTTATATTACACGGATCACTCAGCCTTATACCGTGTCAGAGCCTAAGGAATGTGGGGAACTGAGGAACATTTTGCGGTCCTATATGCGGGCTGTGGACAGCGGCGACTTCCTGGACATTGACGCGGATATTTTAGGCGGTCTGTCAAAGACTGTGGAGGATCAGCAAAAGTACCTGGGAGAGCATATGCTCCTTGAAGACGCCCTGGACACTATTTATGAGAAAAATGCTCAGTGCATTGAGGGGATGGTCCTTGGCGGCATTTACAAAACGCTGCGCACAGCCCAGCGTTTGTTTATGACAAATTCCCGGGCGGATATTTCTCAGATCCGGCCTTATTATACGGTTTCTCAGGAAGCTGTTGGGGACAGGATAGGAAAGCTGGAAGAAATTTACCAACATTCTTTTAAAAATTGTGGACAGGTCATGAAGCGGAGCATGATCTCCATGGCCCTGGACAATATGCCGGTGCCTTTTGACAGCCTTGAAAAGGTGGATGCTTATATTCGTCAGAGTCTTGCCGCGTGTACAGAGCAGTATGAGCGGGCGGCTGTGGATGCTCTGCTTAATGATTTTATCCAGTCCAAGGTGGTATAGTAAAGGAAGTGGGATCTGATGATCCGATGGCGCCGTCCATTGTATATTGATGAAAATATAAAAGAAAGCCCTGCCAGGATCCGGTACAGGTTTAAATTTAAAAAATATCCGGGATATTATTATTATATTATCCTGCCGAAGGGAAAGGATATGCCGGAGATCATCCAGGGCATTTATCTGAAGCAGTCCTGGTATAAATCGGCGGACTATGATATTTTAGGGATTGCTTCCGGAAAATATAAGGCTTTTGAGCTGTTTGAGAAAATGGCGTCCGATGCCTACCAGGCCACCGGGGATGTAAATATCCGCCGATTTACAGATCTGGAGCAGGAAAAAGCTTTTTAAAGTCAAATATCTGCTGTCAGAAGCCGCCTTTGGCCCGTTGCCGGGAAAAGTGAAAGGGCATATGGAAGGAGCGCTGGAATGATACATATTCTTTTACTGATTTTAAAAATCATTGGCATAGTGATCGCTGTTATCATCGGTCTTGTGGTCCTTGCCCTGTGTACAGTGCTTTTTGTTCCCATCCGGTATCGGATGAAAGGGTCCCGGTACGACAGCCTGGAGGGAACGGCGAAGGTTTACTGGCTGTTTCATGCCATAAGTATTAAAGTGACCTATCCCTGGGGCGAGGATGGCAGTGTACACATTGTTGCCCGGATCCTGGGAAAGCGAATTTATGACAATTTGCGGAATGAAAATCAATCTTCCGAACATAATAAAGATAAAAGACAAGAAAAGGCGCCCAAAGCGGCACGAATGTCGACGCCTCGGGCCAGCCAGGAGAAGACGCAGACGCCGGGAAAGGTGCTTAAGATGCCGGAAGTTGTACCTGCGGCGGAAAAATCCGCGGAAGGAACACAAAAGTCCAGCCCTGTGGAAAGGATTAAGGGGAAGCTGTTTGCAATAAAAAATATGCTTCAGGGCAAGATTCAAAGGATAAAGAACAAAATGGCTTCCATGGGGAAAAAGAAGGACCGGTTCCTTAAAAAGCTTGCCGGAATCCGGAAAAAAAAAGATGGGGTTATGGCTATTTTGTTTGATCCTAAAAACCGGTCGGCTTTTAGGACATTAAAAAAAGAACTGTTTCGTATATTACGGCATATAAAGCCGGTGAAACTTTCGGGAAAGCTTTATTTTGGATTTGAGGATCCTGCATCTACAGGGTATGCTCTGGGTGCGCTAAGTCTTTTATATCCGGTTTATGAGGATCATGTCGCTTTGTATCCGGATTTTGAAGAAAAGAAAGCTCAGGGAGAGCTTTATATGGCAGGAAGGATCCAGCTGGCTGTCTTTGTGAGAGCTGCGTTAAGGTTAGTTCTCAATAAGGATATACGCAGGGTCATCCAGTCTTTTAAGCATATATAATGATGATATGAGGGCGCTAGGCGCCGACCGTAGCTGTGAAAACAGGTCAGGAGGTATGAGATAAAGATGGCAGAAAAAGAAAGTAAGTTTACGACAACGGTTGAGTCATTGTTTAAAGGCATGGACAGCTTTATATCCGCTAAAACCGTGGTCGGGGATGTGGTTCATGTGAATGACACGATCATCGTTCCTTTAGTGGATGTGTCTTTCGGCGTGGCGGCAGGCGCCTGGGAAAAAACAGAAAAAAACAGCGCCGGAGGCGGTATGGGCGGCAAGGTAAAGCCCTCTGCTGTGCTGGTAATCTCTAACGGCGTGACCAAGATGATCCCTGTCAATCAGCCTCAGGACGCGGTTTCTAAGATCATCGACCTTATTCCGGATGTGGTAAATAAATTTACAGACAAGGGAAAAACCCAGATGGATCCGGAGGTAAAGAAGGCTGTGGACGATATTATTGATGGCGAAGAAAAATAAGGTTTCATGCAAATCCCCTGACAAAAGCCCATAGAATGAAGGTAAGGCGCCGGGGCTTTGGGGGGGGTGATGAGCCAGGATTAAAGATATATTTTTATAACCAGGAGGATAAAAAATGAACATTGATAAATTTGAAATGGACACAGTACCCTTTGAGAAAACCCTTACATTACGGTTGCCATCAACAGCTATGATGGATGAGGAGGCAGCCCGGGCCTTAAGTGAATGGAACAGTCCGCTGATTTATGCAGAATATGATAAGCATCATATTTACTATGATATTACCGGCCGTGTGCCTCTGCGCAGCCAGTTAAACAAAGTTATGACAAAGAGGGAAGCTATCGCTTTATTTGCCGCTGTAGCGGATGCCCTTTTATATGGTATGGAAAAAAATATCAGCCCTAAGTTTATTTTGCTGGATTCTGATCTTGTGTATGTTTCCGAAGAAACCGGAAGTTTGCGTTTTATCTGTGTTCCGGCAGTAAATCCGGGCCTGCAGATCAAGCCGCTGCGCAGCTATATCCGGGAACTGATCGTAAATATGCAGTATGACAGTTCGGAAAATCTGGAATATATCGGAAAGATCATTAACTACCTGAACCGGAATAAAAAGCTGAATCCGACGGATTTTATTGATTATCTGGACAACCTGGAGCAGGAAGATGCGCAGGCGTCGGCCTATCATAAAGCCTCTGGGCCAGTGTATGAGAAATCTCAGGAGCCGGACATGATTCCTCTGAAATCTCCGGCAGCTTCCAAACCTGCCCCAGGCCGGGCTGAAGATGAGATTTCCTTTATGCCGCTTAAGGATGAGGCGAGAAAGGAGGTTATGGATGTTCCGGAGATCCATCTGGATGATGTAAGTACACATGAGTCGGTACATGAAAGCCGGAGAGCGTCTCAGTCCTTCCCTTATATGATCCGGAAGAAAAACGGTGAGAAGATCGTTATTAATAAAGATGAATTTAAGATCGGAAAGATTCCCGGAATGGCAGATTATCTCCTGACAGATAATCCGGCAGTGAGCCGTATGCATGCCATTATACATAAAATCGATGGCGCTTACTATATTTGCGATAATTATTCCACTAATTCCACATTCCTTAACGGGGAGTCCCTGGAAGCAGGAAAGAATTATATCCTTCTTAACGGCGTGCGTATTAGTTTCGCGAATGATGAGTTTACCTATTATGCGGATTGATGGTTAAAAAGCCCGGCAGCTGCTTGCCGGGCACACCAAAAAATAAAGAGACCGGCGATTGCTGGTCTCTTTACTATTAAGCTCTTTCAACTAAACCGGATCTTAAGCAGGAAGTACAAACGTACATCTTCTTAGCAGCTCCGTTTACATTTACTTTCACTTTTTTAATGTTGGATTTCCACATTTTGTTGTTTCTTCTATGTGAGTGCGATACCTGGATACCAAAGTGAGCTCCTTTATCACAAATTGCACATCTAGCCATTGAAAGCACCTCCTTGAGTGAAATTAACCTGTGCAGGTTTACAACAAGCCTATTTTAACAGAAAGAAATTATAAATGCAAGTGAAAATAGGGAAAATTTATTACAAATTATCGTTTTCTTTTTCGTAAAAAGCGGTTATAATACATAATAGAATGATGGTACCAGGGTCAAATAGATATGTTTTTTTCACGCTTGCATGAAAAAACATATTGACTTGACCCGCAAAACACCGAAATTTTGAAATTGGAGGTATATCTATGAAAGGTCGAGTAGTTACGGATATGGGTCAAGTGAATGTTGATCTGGATGTTATTGCCAAGTACGCCGGCCTGGCTGCCATTGAGTGCTTCGGCATTGTAGGAATGGCTATGGTCAGCATGAAAGACGGCCTTACAAAGCTGTTAAAGAGGGACAGTCTCGCCAAGGGCGTGGATGTCACTATTGAAGACAACGTTCTTCATATAAATTTCCATATTATAGTCGCATACGGTGTAAGCATTGCCGCTGTGGCAGATAATCTGATGAGCAATGTCCGCTATAAAGTGGAAGAGTTCACCGGGATCAAGGTAGGAACTGTCAACGTATTTGTTGAAGGCGTCCGCGTGATCGATTAATTACGAATTTAAGGAGGAAGAGAGCAGTGGCTATAAGAACGATTGATGCCGGGATGCTGCAGAAGATGTTTCTTTCCGGAGCCCGCAGAATAGAAGGGAAAAAGGAGTGGATTAACGAGCTGAACGTTTTTCCGGTACCGGACGGAGATACAGGAACAAATATGTCTTTGACCATTATGGCAGCAGCAAAGGAAGTGAGTCAGATCACTGAGCCTACCATGGAAAACCTGGCAAAGGCCATTTCCATGGGAGCATTAAGAGGCGCCAGAGGAAATTCCGGAGTTATTTTATCCCAGCTTTTCAGGGGTTTTACAAAAGAGATCAAAGAGTACAGCGAGATCAATATGTCTGTTATGGCAGATGCTTTTGCAAGAGCTGCAGAAACTGCCTATAAGGCGGTTATGAAACCGAAAGAAGGGACGATTCTTACCGTTGCCAGAGAGATGGCTGAGAAGATTGAGGAAGTAGCCATTGACTGCGACGATCTGGAAAAAGGCCTGAAAGAGGTTTTGGAATATGGAGATTATGTTCTTTCTCAGACACCGGAGCTTCTGCCTGTGTTAAAGCAGGCCGGTGTGGTAGATTCCGGCGGGCAGGGCCTTATGGAAGTGTTAAAGGGCTGCTATGACTGTCTCATCGGAAAGGAAACAGACATTGAGATTTCCGCAGATGCAGTCGGCGCCAAGTCCTCTGTGTTCGGGACAGGAGCCGGATCTGAAAATATTGATACTGCAGACATTAAGTTTGGCTATTGTACGGAATTTATCGTTATGCTTGAAAAAGAGTTTAACGAAAAGACCGAGCATGAATTTAAAAAATACCTGGCTTCCATCGGTGATTCTATTGTGTGCGTATGGCTGGATGATATTGTAAAAGTCCATGTACATACCAATGATCCCGGCCTCGCTATTCAGAAAGGCTTAAGCTATGGTTCTCTTACCAGCATGAAGATTGATAACATGCGGGAAGAGCATCATGAAAAGGTGATCAAGGATGCACAGAAGATGGCAGCCCAGCAGCTTGAGGAGGAGCAGGAAAAGGCCCGCAAGTCCCAGCCTCGGAAGGAAAGCGGATTTATCAGCGTTTCTGTAGGCCAGGGAATGAACGAGATCTTTAAAGGCCTCGGCGTAGATTATATCATTGAAGGGGGTCAGACCATGAACCCCAGCACAGAGGATATGTTAAACGCCATTGACCAGGTTCATGCGGACACCATTTACATCCTGCCCAATAATAAAAATATCATTCTGGCAGCTCAGCAGGCCCAGTCTCTTACAGAAGACAAACAGATCGTGGTCATCCCATCAAAGACTGTGCCTCAGGGAATCACGGCGCTGATCAATTTTGTCCCAGGCCAGTCTGCGGATGAAAATGCTCAGCGCATGACCCAGGAAATGGGAAATGTTAAGTCCGGCCAGGTGACTTATGCGGTCCGTGATACGGTGGTCGATGACAAGACCATTAAGGAAGGCAACGTTATGGGTCTTGGTGACAGCGGTATTTTGTCTGTGGGCGAAGACATTGCCCAGACCACAAGCGACCTTATTGATGCCATGATGTACGAGGACGCAGAGCTGATCAGCATTTACTACGGCGCCGATGTAACAGAAGAGGATGCCAAGGCTTTGGCTGACGCAGTGGAGGAAAAGTATCCGGACTGCGATGTGGAGCTGGAAAGCGGCGGACAGCCCATTTACTATTATATTGTTTCAGTAGAATGATGAATTATGGATTTAAACAGTAAGATTATGACCCTTAAAGGCGTGGGAGAGAAGACGGAAAAGCTCCTGGCACGCTTGGGCATTTTTACCATTGAAAATCTGCTGGAGTATTATCCGAAAAATTATGATGTTTATGAAGCGCCGGTCTTCCCCGAAGAGGTTCAGGAGGGGAAGACCGCTGCTGTTATATGCACAGTTATGAGTCCTCCGGCAGTAAACCGGGCCACCCGCGTCGCATCCGTCACCTTAAAGACCCAGGGCCCGGGGCGGATGCTTTATATGACCTGGTATAATATGCCTTATTTGAAAAATTCCTTTAAGTCCGGGACTACATGGATCTTTCGGGGAACTCCGGTCAATAAGCGGGGAAGCCTGACCATGGAGCAGCCGATGATCTTTACCCCGGAGGAATATAAAGAAAAGCTTAACTCCATGCAGCCTATTTATCCTCTGACAGAAGGGGTGAGCAACAAACTTTTGATCCGACTTATCGAACAGGCTCTGGAAAGCGTGGATCTGTCCAGAGAGTTCCTTCCCGATAGCGTCCGATACCAATATAAGCTGGCAGAATACAACTTTGCTCTTCGCCAGATACATTTTCCAAAGGATTGGGAACAGATGCTTACCGCCCGACGCCGCCTTGTTTTTGATGAATTTTTTATTTTTGCCCTGGCCATCCAGAGTATGCGGGAACAGACCCGTCAGGTAAAAAATTACTATCCTATGGCTCCATCGGCAGAGTGTGATGATCTGATCCATTCCCTGCCTTATGCCCTCACTGGCGCTCAGATGCGCACATGGAAGGAGATCCAGAAGGACATGGCCTCGGAAAATGTGATGAATCGCCTCATTCAGGGGGACGTAGGCTCAGGAAAGACGATTGTGGCGGCCTTGGCTCTTTTGCAGGCTGCTAAAAATGGCTTTCAGGGGTGTATCATGGCGCCTACAGAAGTGTTGGCCCGGCAGCATTTTGAATCCTTTACCCAGCTTTATGGGCCATTTGATGTGAGAGTGACATTGCTCACCGGTAGTATGACGGCAAAGGAAAAGCGGGCTGCATATGAAAAGATCGCAGCTCATGAGACAGATATTATTGTAGGCACCCACGCGCTCATCCAGGAAAAAGTCATTTATGACCGTCTGGCCCTTGTGGTAACCGATGAACAGCACCGCTTTGGGGTTCGCCAGCGGGAGTTCCTTTCTGGTAAGGGAGAGACACCTCATGTGCTTGTGATGAGTGCAACGCCTATTCCAAGAACCCTTGCCATTATTCTATACGGAGATCTGGATATTTCAGTGATGGATGAGCTTCCGGCAAAGCGTCTTCCTATAAAAAATTGTGTCGTTGGAACAAATTACAGGAAAACGGCTTACCGTTTTATTGAGCAGCAGGTCCGCCAGGGCCATCAGGCCTACGTGATCTGTCCTATGGTGGAGGAAAGCGAGATGATGGAGGCGGAAAATGTCATTGACTACACAGTACGGCTGAGGGAGGCTCTGCCTTCGGATATATGTGTGGAATATCTCCACGGAAAGCAAAAGCCTAAGGAAAAAAATCAGATCATGGAACGGTTTGGGGCGGGGCAGATCCAGGTCCTTGTATCCACGACGGTGGTAGAGGTTGGGGTTAATGTGCCTAATGCCACCGTGATGATGATCGAAGACGCCCAGCGCTTTGGTCTGGCTCAGCTCCATCAGCTCAGAGGCCGTGTGGGCCGGGGAGATGCCCAGTCTTATTGTATTTTTGTAAATACTTCAGATAAAAAAAGCGCCAAGGAGCGGCTGGAAGTTCTGGTAAAGTCTAACGACGGCTTTTTTATTGCCGGAGAAGATCTTCGGCTTCGGGGACCGGGAGATCTTTTCGGCCTGAAGCAAAGCGGCATTATGGAATTTAAGATCGGAGACATTTTTAATGATATAGATCTATTAAAGGAGGCCACCCAGACGGCAAAGGCTCTGGTGGAAAAGGATGAGCAGCTGGCGCTGCCTGAACACAGAGAACTTAAGGATAAGCTGGAACGGTACATGAAAAACGGCGGCGACAGCCTTGTCTTATAGGTTTGTCGAATTTTGAATTATTTCCCAGTGTATTTATTTTTTTGGGGGCCATAATAATAGTGTCCCCAGAAAACTTACAGCTTACCAGAACGGCTCTGTTGGCGAAATCCTCTGTGGGTCTTTGCATTTTTTTAAATTGAAGGCTTGACAAATAAGGGAAGTAGAATAAAATAGAAATAGTAGTTTTGCAGCAGTTCAGCCATGGGACTGACAACGCCAAAAGAAAGTGAATCCCATAGCTGAGCTGCTGTCTTTTAGGAGAAAAAATAAGAAATTATGAGAGTTATTGCAGGAAAGGCAAGAAGATTGCCCTTAAAAACTATAGATGGCCTGGAGACCCGGCCGACGACAGACCGGATCAAAGAAACCCTGTTTAATGTATTAACTCCCTATTTGGCAGATTGCCGCTTTCTGGATCTGTTTGCCGGAAGCGGCGCTATTGGGATTGAGGCATTAAGCCGCGGGGCCGAAAGCTGCATTTTTGCGGAACAGATGCCGAAGGCTGCAGACTGTATTGAGGAAAATCTGAAATTTACCCGCCTTGACGCACAGGCCAGGATCCTGAGAAAGGATGTTTTGTCGGCGCTGCGCCTCCTTGAGCGGGAAGAGGCGCCTTTTGATATTATCTTTATGGATCCCCCTTATGGAAAGCTGCTGGAAAAAAGCACTCTGGAATATTTGTCTCAGTCTTGTCTGGTGGATGAATATACCATTATCGTTGTGGAAGCGGATCTGCGCACATCATTTGATTACCTGAAGGATCTGTCCTTTCATATATATAAAGAAAAAATATACAAAACCAATAAACACGTGTTTATTGAGAGGAAATAGGAGGATACTATGCGAATAGCTGTTTATCCCGGAAGTTTTGATCCGGTGACCAATGGACATGTGGATATTATAAACAGGGCAGCCAAGATGGTAGATCATCTGGTGATCGGAGTTTTACATAATAGTTCAAAAACGCCGTTGTTTTCTGCCGAAGAACGTGTTAATATGTTAAGTGAAGTATGCCAGGGGATTCCTAATGTGGAGATTCGCCATTTTGAAGGATTGCTGGTAGATTTTGTCGTAGAGTGCAATGCTACCATGGTTGTCCGGGGATTAAGGGCGGTAACTGATTTTGAATATGAGCTTCAGTGGGCTCAGTCCAACCGGATCGTTTGCCCGCAAATGGATACCATGTTTTTGGTAACCAATGTCCAGTATTCTTATTTAAGCTCTAGTGTGGTCCGGGAATACGCATCTCATAAAGGTGATATTTCCCCATTTGTTCCCCCATTGGTAGCTCAGCGACTGAAAGAAAAATATAACTAAGGTGCCGATAGAATTTTCAGTAAAGGAGAAGCAATTATGAGCAGAATTGAACAGTTAATTGATGAGATTGAAGAATTTATTGAAAGCTGTAAGCCACAGCCTTTTTCCCAGTCTAAGGTGATCGTGCCTAAAGACGAATTATATGAGTTATTAACAGAGCTGAGATTGAAAACGCCGGAAGAGATCAAAAGATACCAGAAGATCATTGCTAACCGGGATAAGATCATCAGCGATGCTCAGGCTCAGGCTGAAAAGATGCTTGAGGAAACCACAGCTTATACGAACCAGCTTGTAGAAGAGCATGAGATCATGCTGAAGGCCTATGAGCGTGCTGAAGAAGTTATGAATAATGCCAACGCTCAGGCAGAGGCTACCATTAACGCGGCAAATGAAGACGCTGAGGGTATCCGCCGCAGCGCCCTTGAGTATACACAGGAGCTTGTGACAAATCTGGAGACCATTATCGGACGTACTCTGGAAGGCGCAAGAGCAAATTCTCAGGCCCTGATTGACGGCCTTTCCTATAATTATGATATTATCGTAAGCAACAGGGAAGCTCTGGCAAGCCAGTTAAGCGCTCCGGCTGCAAGTGAATCGGCTCCGGTGGTTTCTAATGTAGAAGAGCCGGTGATTGATGAGTCGGCATATGAAGAGCCGACGGCTGAGGAAGAGCCTGTTTATGAGGAACCGGCTCCGGACGATGATTTTGATTATGATGATATTGACTGATCCGTGCATAGGGGCGTACATATCCGGATATTTGTCGCGCGTCCTGGATCGTTATAAGATAACCACCTTCTGCCGGAACTCGTGAGGTACCGGACTGCCCTTTTTTATACTCTGGAGACTTTGATAAATCTCGGCAGCGTGAACATCAAGAGCAAAAAGCCTTTGGGCAGCAGGAGATAAAAGTCGGCGGGCATCGTCGGACCGGTAGGCAGCAGCAGGCCGGGAAATAACAGGCAGGCGGCAGTTTTTTTTCAGGTTTCCCAAAAGAGGAACGCTGTCTTTTTTAAACCCCAGGATCCGAATGTAGGGTGAATAGCTGCACTGGACCAGATCCTGTCGGTGGCTGTTCTTTATATTTAAAAGGAGATGGATCAAAATGCGGCTGATCCGGGTCCGGGTGTAGGCCCGGGTCGCAAGCTGGTCCGCAAAGGCGTTAAAACCGGAAAAATATTCTACCTGGCTGAAAATCCGGTCTTTCAGACTGGGATCTATATCCAGGATTTCGGACAGATCTTTTTCAGAGGTATTTAAAAGACAAAGACCCACCATGGCGGACAGATCCTCTGGGGTAATAGCTGGTTCCCGGCAGATGACTCTGGCAGCGTCCTTTTTGATCTGGTCTGGGAAATGAAAAAGATAGTTATTTGTCGCCTTATCTTGTAAAATAGCCTGGCGAAGGGCGGTGGCAGAGCAAAAAGGTTTTTCAAGGCCCGGATCATGATAACCGGCATGGATGCGCTGAACCGGTAAAGGGGTTATGGCATGGTGAAAGACCTTCCGGCTTTCTTCCAGTGCAGACAGGTATTCCAATGCTAGAATATTATTGGGCTGCTTTAACAGTTCCGGCGGCGTATCACCGACCATGCCGACCAGAGCCTGGCTGCGGGCTGCCGGCCAGGAAAGCCCTTGCCTTAAGCCTTCCTTCAGATGGTCTTTAAAGGGGGCGGGTTCTGACCCTAAAATCTTTGAAAGCTGGGACAGTCGGGTCAGATCGGCATTTTCACAGCCAAAAGCCAGGTGAGTGACAATTCCTGTGGAAGCTAAAAGGCTGACGCCGCACCGGGCAAAGTCCTTTGCGCTGGCGCAGGCAGCAGCAGTAGGCATTTCAATGACCAGATCCGCGCCGCAGGCAAGAGCCCAGCGAGTACGGGTCTGCTTGTCGTAAATAGACGGTTCCCCCCGCTGAGTAAAGTTACCGCTCATAATGACAATGGTATAGTCAGCGCAGCACTTTTCTCTTGCCTTTTCCATCAGATAACTGTGTCCCCGATGAAGGGGATTAAATTCAGCGATAATGCCTAAAATGTTCATGTCTGCCTCCCTTTTTTACAATCTATTATAAGCAACATCGCTTTACACTTCAAGAGAATTATTATATAATGAACGTATATCTAGTAATTATTCAGCCTGCCGTTTTTCTGGCTGAGTGATTAAGATACTTGTAAAAAATAAAAAAGGAGACACGTATCAAATGAATGTATTAGTCATTAACTGTGGGAGTTCTTCCCTCAAATTCCAGTTTATTAATTCAGACACAGAAGCTGTATTAGCCAAAGGCCTTTGCGAGCGTATCGCCATTAACGGAAGCCGCCTGGTATATCAGAAGGCCGGACAGGACAAGATCCGCAAGGAAGCGCCTATGCCAACCCATGTGGAAGCAATTTCTATGGTTATTGAAGCGCTTACAGATCCGGAAATCGGTGTGATCAAGGATATGAGCGCGATTGACGCTGTGGGCCACAGAATCGTTCATGGCGGTGAAAAGTTTGATTCCTCTACGATTTTAACGGACGAAGTATATAAAGCTATTGAAGAGTGCTGTGAGCTGGCACCCCTTCACAATCCGGCTCACCTGATGGGTATTGACGCATGTAAGAAACTGATGCCGAATACTCCTATGGTTTGTGTATTTGATACAGCATTTCATCAAACCATGCCGGAAGAGGCTTATCTTTACGGCCTGCCTATTGAATATTACAAAAAGTATAAAGTAAGACGTTACGGCTTCCACGGTACAAGCCACAGCTATGTATCCCAGAGAGCTGCTCAGCTTCTTGGCAAGCCTTATGATCAGGTAAAGACTATTGTATGCCATCTGGGCAACGGCGCCAGCTGCTGTGCAGTAAAGTACGGAAAATCTGTAGATACATCCATGGGTCTTACGCCTCTGGAAGGTCTGATCATGGGGACACGTTCCGGTGACATTGATCCGGCGATTGTGGAATTTATCGCAAAGAAGGAAAATCTGGACATTGCCGGTGTAATGGAAGTTCTCAACAAAAAGTCCGGTGTTCTTGGCGTATCCGGTTACACCAGCGACTTTATGGATCTGGAAGTAGACAGCCTGGCAGGAAAGCCGGAAGCGCTTCTAGCGATGAAGGTATTTGCTTACAGAGTGGCTAAGTATATCGGCGCTTACGCGGCAGCCATGAACGGCGTGGATGCCATTGCATTTACCGCGGGTCTTGGTGAAAACAACCGTTATGTGCGTACAGATGTTTGCGCCTACTTAGGTTATCTTGGTATTGAACTGGATCAGGAAAAGAACGCAAAGCGGGGCGAGGACATTATCATTTCCACACCTGAGTCCAGGGTCGCTGTAATGACTATTCCTACAAATGAAGAGCTGGCGATCTGCCGTGAAACCGTTGCTTTATTAAGCAAATAAATCTTTCTTGGCTGATTCCCCTGTCAAGTAAAATTACTTTACAATGTTTTAAATTTATGTTGACAAAAACCTGCCAACTATGTATAATTACAGACGTGTGTGATTTGGGAGATGCCTATGATAATAAATATTTCAGAGCTTTTGTCCACACCGGGAAAAAGTGA
>CAZMGH010000011.1:0-30062 GCA_964565805.1 uncultured Lachnospiraceae bacterium | reverse complement strand
GATGAAGATCGCATTAATGATCTGGATGAAACAAGTTATATTGATCATAGCAGCTTGGATGTTGACCGGTTAGTGTCCGATGAGCTTCTGATCCATTTCCCGATGAAAATTTTATGCCGGGAGGATTGTAAGGGAATCTGCTTTAAGTGCGGAAAAGACCTGAATCTTGGCGAGTGCGGATGTGACCGGGAGTCATTAGACCCAAGAATGTCAGCGATCCGGGATATTTTTAAGAATTTTAAGGAGGTGTGATCCATGTCTATCTGTCCAAAAAATAAATCTTCTAAAGCAAGACGCGACAGCCGCAGAGCAAACTGGAAAATGACAGCTCCGGCTTTAGTAAAGTGCAGCAAGTGTGGCGAATTAATGATGCCTCATAGAGTGTGCAAAAAGTGCGGTTCTTACAACAAACGCGAAATCGTTTCTGTAGACTGATGAGGAAACGTCATAGCCGTCCAAAGTTGGATCGGTTATAAAAGCGGGCTTCCGAAAGGAGGCCCATTTTTATTTCCGCAAAAACCACGGCAAAACAAACGAAAGGAGAAGCGTGTTTATGGAACAAGTTTTTAATCCCTATCTGCCTTTAAATGAGTACATACCGGATGGGGAGCCTCATGTTTTTGATGGGAGAGTTTATATTTACGGTTCCCATGATGTAACCGGGGGAACAGCTTATTGTCAGGATCATTATACGGTGTGGTCCGCGCCTGTGGATAATCTGAAGGATTGGCGCTGTGAGGGCGTCAGCTACCGGCGCACCCAGGATCCGTCCAATGCTCAGGATAAGCTGCAGCTTTGGGCGCCGGATGTGACGAAGGGTCCGGACGGACGTTATTATCTTTATTATTGTTTCTCTTTTTATCCGGAGATCGGTGTCGCAGTCAGCGATTCGCCGGCAGGACCCTTTGAGTTTTATGGTCATGTAAAATATCCGGATCATATTTTAGGAGGAAAGACCCTTGAGGAATACATGCCCTTTGACCCGGCTGTTTTTACTGATGATGACGGGCGTGTTTATCTGTATTACGGCTTTGCTCCTGCCTGCGAAAAGGAGTTTATTGCTCCGGAGTTCTCCCAGGAAGAGCTGGAAAAGCTTCCGGAAGATATTCGCAAGGAGATTGAAAACCTGTCAGAAAAAGAATGGGGAGAAAACAGCATGGCTGTAGAGCTGGAGCCGGATATGATCACCATGAAGGATGTGCCTCATGTGTGCGTCCCAGGCGGACATCATACCGAGGGGACCGGCTTTGAAGGCCACGGCTTTTTTGAAGCCTCCTCACTGCGCAAGATCAACGGAAAATATTATTTTGTTTATTCCAGCCATAAGAGCCACGAGCTGTGCTATGCGGTCAGTGACAAGCCTGCAGAAGGCTTTGTTTACGGCGGCACCATTGTTTCCAATGGAGATATAGGACTGAATGGCCGGGAAACTCCCGTCTATCCTTTGGGAAATAACCATGGGGGCATTGTTCAGGTAAATGATGATTTTTATATTTTCTACCATCGCCAGACCAATGGCACGGAATTTTCCCGTCAGGGCTGCGCGGAGAAGATCCAGATCCTTCCTGATGGAAGTATCCCTCAGGTGGAGATTACAAGCTGCGGCTTAAACGGCGGACCTCTTTTCGGTTCCGGAAGCTATCCGGCAGCGATTGCCTGCCATCTGACCCATCCTAAGACCAGCCCGGTGATCGATTATAATGACCCTGAGCTGTCTGTTTTGCCAAGGATCGTTCAGCATCAGAACCGGACATTTATTACAGACATCCAGGATGGCACAGTGGTCGGCTATAAGTATTTTGATTTTGAAAATGTTACAGGAATTTCCCTGGAATTCAGGGGGACATGGAAAGGCGCCCTTAAGTTGTGTCTTGATGAAAATGGCACAGAGACCGTGGGCCAGATGAGTCTTGATGGTCAGCTTCCCTGCTGGACCAATATTTCCATCCCTGTTCAGGCAGAAAACGGTATTCATGCCCTGTATGTGAAATTTGAAGGTGAAGGAAAACTTGATTTCAAACAGCTGGCGTTTAATACAAAAATTAAATAAAATGGTCCGGTCCGAAGCTCCTGGGGCAGCGTGAAGGTTTGCTGCCGGAGCTTAAGGCTGGATAAAAAACTTTCAGGAGGATAGAAAATGAAAGCACAAGCACAGATAAAAAGCAGTGAGGAGCTTTTTAAACTGAATGGAAAACCGTCCTTTGGCGTGGCATTTCCTCAGGCCCTTCAGCATGTTTTGGCCATGCTGGTAGGAAACATTACACCGCCCATGCTTATTGCAAGCTCTCTTGGCCTGACAGATGACCAGCGGACCATGCTGATCCAGGCCGCCATGATCATTGGCGGTATTACCACTTTGCTCCAGTTATACCCGATCCTGGGATTTGGTATGGGCCTTCCTAACGTTATGGGCGTGGCATTTGCCTATATGCCTATTCTGACGATGATCGGAACTCAGTACGGTATTGCGGCTATTTTTGGATCCCAGCTGGTGGCCGGCTTTGCGTCCATATTTATCGGTATGTTTATGGGAAAGATACGAAAGTTTTTCCCGCCTATTGTCAGCGGTACGGTTGTTTTAAGTATCGGTCTGTCCTTATATGAGACTGCTATGAATTACTTTGGCGGCGGCTCCGCGGCTCAGTCAGACGGAACCTTTGGTTCTCCTAAGTTCTGGATTCTGGCGATTGTTACATTAGTTGTGACTCTGGCATGCAGTTTGTTCGGAAAAGGCTATATTAAAGTTTCCGGAATGATCATTGGTATTATTGTAGGCTATGTGATCGCTTTGATCATGGGGGATATGATTGATTTTTCTGATGTAGCCTCCGCGTCTATCTTCGCGCTGCCTATGCCCTTTGCCTTTGGCCTTGAGTTCCATCTGGATGCCATCCTGATGATGATCCTTATGTATATTGTTCAGGCAGTTCAGACCATTGGCGATGTGTCTTCCACAGCCATGGGCGGATTTAACCGTGAAGCGACAGATAAAGAGCTTGGCGGCGCTGTTAAAGGTCAGAGTGTCTGCGGTATGATCGGCGCATGTATCGGCGGTCTGCCTACAGACCCTTACAGCCAGAACGTGGGCCTGATCTGCACCACAAAGGTTGTGGCAAAACGGGTTTTTGCTATTGTAGGTATTATTATGCTGGCTGCGGGAATCTTCCCTAAGTTCAGCGCGTTAATGGCCACGATTCCCCAGCCTGTCCTTGGAGGCGCCACAGTTACTGTGTTTGCGGCCATTACCATGTCCGGCATCCAGCTGCTATGTGAGCAGCCGTTAAATTACCGGAACAAGCTTATTGTAGGTATTGCCCTGGCTATTGGAATCGGTATTGACAGCGTGCCTTCCATTCTTCAGTTCTGCCCTCAGCTGCTGCAGAACATATTAGGAAGCTCTCTGGTAGTATCCTTCCTTATTGTGTTTATTTTAAATATCGTTGTGCCGGAAGACAATTCTCCGGAATAATAAAAAAGCCTTTTCTGGGATGAACCGGAAAGGGCTTTTTTGAAAAAGCATTGCGAAATCCCCGGGAATCTAGTATATTAGGTAGTAGACACTGATTCAGGAGGCTGCCGCCAGGCCCAAAGCCTGGAGAAATGGCAAAAAGATTAGGAGGCATCATTTATGCAAAAGAAAGTAACCGTAGCTGTGGATGCTATGGGCGGGGATAACGCGCCGGTAGAAATCGTTAAAGGCGCAGTCCAGGCCATTAATGAGCACAGTGATCTGAAGGTGATCCTGGTAGGCGATGAAACCGTTGTCAACCGTGAACTGGCATCCTATAGTTATAATAAAGACCAGATGGAAGTGGTCCATGCGTCAGAAGTGATCTCAAACAATGAGCACCCGGCAGCAGCAGTGCGCAAGAAAAAAGATTCTTCCATTGTCGTGGCTCAGAAGCTTGTCCATGACGGCAAGGCCGACGGCTTTGTTTCCGCAGGAAGCACAGGCGCTGTCCTTGTGGGGGGCCAGTTTGTGGTCGGCCGTATTAAAGGGGTAGAGCGGGCGCCTTTGGCTCCTCTGATCCCCACAACAAAAGGTTTTTCCCTGCTTATTGACTGCGGGGCCAACGTGGACGCCAGACCGTCCCATCTTGTCCAGTTTGCGAGAATGGGCTCCATTTATATGGAAAATGTCCTTGGAAAGAAAAATCCTACGGTAGCTATTGTAAACATAGGGGTAGAAGAGGAAAAAGGAAATCAGCTGGTTAAAGAAACCTTTCCTTTACTGAAGGCCTGTGAGGATATTAACTTTATCGGCAGCGTGGAGGCCAGGGAAATTCCCAACGGCTGGGCGGATATTATTGTGTGTGAGGCATTTACCGGCAATGTTATTTTGAAAATGTACGAAGGGGTAGCCATGGCTCTCCTTAAAAAGATCAAGCAGGGACTTATGTCTTCCCTCCGTTCCAAGATCGGCGCTCTTTTGGCAAAACCGACCTTAAAGGGACTGATGAAGGAGTTTGATTTGTCTGCTTACGGCGGCGCGCCTATGCTTGGACTGACCGGCCTTGTAGTAAAGACCCATGGCAGCAGCGACGCGGCAGCCATTAAAAATTCCATTATCCAGTGTATCGCTTTCTCTAAGCAGGATATTCCGGGCAAGATCCGTGAGCGCCTGGGCACAAAAAAGGAGCCGAAGACGGATGGAGTTTGAAAAACTGAAAAAGATCATTGGGGAAATTCTTCACATCGATGAAGCGTGTATTACTATGGAAACCAACTTTATGGATGATCTTGGAGCAGATTCACTGGATCTGTTCCAGATCGTCATGGAAATTGAAAAAGAATTTGACATTGAAATACCCCAGGAACGTATAGCATCCATTCATCAGATGAAGGACGCAGTGGAATCTATACGCCGTATTGCTGGTTAGGGGTCGGCGGCAGGAGAGATCGTTTATGGAAAAATTGCAGAAAGATATTAAGTATCAGTTTCGCCAGGGAAGTCTCTTAAGACAGGCGATGACCCACAGTTCGTATGCCAATGAGCACCATTTGGACAAGCTGTATAATAACGAACGTCTGGAATTTTTGGGAGACGCGGTACTGGAAGTGATCAGCAGCGACACCCTGTTCCGCCGTTTCCCTCAGATGCAAGAGGGAGAACTGAGCAAAAAGCGGGCAAGTCTGGTATGTGAGCTGGCGCTGGCCTACTGTGCCCGTCAGATCCATCTGGGCCAGTACCTTCGCCTGGGCCATGGAGAAGATCTTAATGGGGGCAGGGACAGGGATTCGATTTTGTCGGACGCCCTGGAAGCGTTAATCGGCGCCATGTATCTGGACGGAGGTTTTGAGGAAGCTAGAAAATTTATTATGAATTATATCCTTAATGACATGGAGCATAAGGAGCTGTTTCATGACAGCAAGACCGCCCTTCAGGAAATGGTCCAGAGCCGGGTAAAGGATACGGTAACTTATGATCTGGTGGAGGCTATTGGGCCGGAGCATAACCGGCGTTTTATTGTTCAGGCCATGGTAGGAGCGGTGAAATTATGTACCGGAGAGGGACGGACAAAGCAGGCGGCAGGACAGGACGCGGCCTATAAGTCCATTGTCATGCTTAAGGAGAATCCTAAGCTCCTCCAGGAACTGAAAAATGCTTAGAAAAGCTGGTGGAACATGTATTTAAAGAACATTGAAATACAGGGCTTTAAGTCCTTTGCCAACAAGATCAACCTTAAATTTCATAAAGGCATTACCGGGATCGTAGGGCCTAACGGCAGCGGAAAGAGTAATGTGGCAGATGCTGTGCGGTGGGTGCTCGGTGAGCAGAGTGCCAAGCAGCTGCGAGGCTCTAAAATGGAGGACGTTATTTTTTCCGGTACTGAGAGCAGGAAACCCCTTGGTTTTGCCTATGTGGCCATTACTCTGGATAATTCGGACCATAAGCTGGCCATTGATTATGATGAGGTTACTGTGGCCCGCCGGGTGTACCGTTCCGGGGAGAGCGAGTATCTGATCAATGGCAGCGCCTGCCGTCTGAAGGATGTGCAGGAGCTTTTCTTTGACACTGGTATCGGCAAGGAAGGCTATTCTATTATCGGACAGGGACAGATTGACAAGATCTTAAGCGGAAAGCCGGAGGAACGGCGGGAGCTGTTTGACGAGGCCGCCGGGATCGTTAAGTTTAAAAAGCGCAAGCAAGCCGCGGAAAAAAACCTGGAGGCAGAAAGGCAGAACCTTTACCGAGTCAATGACATTTTATCCGAGCTGGAAAAGCAGGTGATCCCTTTAAAGAAGCAGTCGGATACAGCCAGGGAATATTTAAAAATGCGGGAGCGCTTAAAGCTTTTAGATGTAAACGTATACATAAGCGAGTATGGACGCATTAAGGATGAATTAAAGTCTGTGGACGAAAAGCTGGCCATTGTCAGCGGGGATATGGCTCAGACTCAGGACGCCTTAGACAAGACACGGGAAGAATATGACCGTCTGGAAGGAGAGATCCAGGCCTATGACGCAAAGCTGGACAAAAAGCGCCAGGAATTAAGCGATGGAAAGCTGGACCGGGAAAAACTGGTGGCAGAGAACAAGCTTTTAAATGAGCAGATGAATACCATCCGCCAAAATGTGGAAAATGGCGGCGCCCGGATCCAAAAGCTTTCAGAAGAAATCCGGAAAAAGAAGGAAAGTGTTGCGGAGTATGAAACGGCCCGCAGCCAGATCCAGGAGGAGATCAATCGCTTAAATGCCAGGCAAAGCCAGGCGGATGAAAGCCTTCAGACGATGACAGAATCTTCTTCCCGGTTAAAGGCGGAAATTGAAGAAAAAAATGCAGCCATTATAGACCTGTTAAACCAGGCCGCCTCAGTCCGGGAGAAAATGAGCCGTTACGACACCATGGAAGAGCAGATCAATATCCGCAGAGCCGAGTTAAATCAGCGGCTGATCATTTTAAAAAGCCAGCAGGCGCAGCGGACAGAAGCGGTGGAAGGCTATGAGAAGGAACTGAGCCAGGCGCTGGAGGAGCTGGAGCGGGCCAATGCCCAGAAGGCTTCTTTAAGTAAGAGAAATGAGGAAACCGGGGAAAAGCTTGACCAGGTGCGCCAGCAGGCGGGAAAAAAGCAGCAGGAATTTCATGCGGTAAATTCTCGGTACGCTGCGCTGAAAAATATCAGCGAGCGGTATGAAGGCTATGGCTCCAGCATTAGGCGGGTCATGGAGCAGAAAAAGTCCCGTCCTGGGATCATCGGCGTTGTGGCAGATATTATTAAAGTAGAAAAAAAATACGAGACTGCCATTGAAATCGCTTTAGGCGGAAGTATCCAAAATATTGTTACAGAAGATGAGCAGACGGCGAAGGAACTGATTGCCTATTTAAAGGCGAACCGGTACGGCCGGGCCACCTTTTTGCCGCTGACAAGCATTACGATCCGGGGAAGTCAGATCTCTCCCCAGGTTCTTAATGAGCCGGGAGTCATTGGTTTGGGAAGCAGCCTTGTTTCCGGGGCGTCTAAGTATGAAAAGCTGATCGCCTACCTTTTGGGACGGATCGTTGTGGTCGATCACATTGACCACGCTCTGGCTCTGGCCCGAAAGTATAAGTATTCTCTCAGGATCGTAACATTAGACGGAGAGTCCTTAAGCCCTGGCGGTTCACTGTCCGGCGGCGCCTATAAAAATTCGGGAAATCTCCTGGGGCGGAGCCGTGAGCTGGATGAGCTTTCAAAATCTGTGGACAAGATCAAAGAAGAAATCGACCGGCTCAATGAGGATCAGGCCCGGCTCCAGACAGAGCGGAGTACGGTGCGCAAAGATCTTGACCAAGTGACCCGCCGTCTTCAGGAACTGTCCTTAAATGAAAATACGGTGCGCATGACCTTAAATCAGGCAAAGACGGCCTGGGATGAGGGAGCAGCTGCTTATCAGCAGCTGACCGATGAAAATCAGGAATTAAGCCGCCAGGAGCAGGACATTTCCCAAAGCCGGGAAAAGCTGGCCAATGAGCAGGCGGATTACGATAAGAAGCGGATTGTTACAGAACAGCTGGTGGCCTCATTAAATGAAAAGCTGGATAAAATGCTTGAAAATGAAAAGAAGTTTAATGAGGATAACGCGGCCTTAAGGCTGAAGTTTTCCCAGCTGACCCAGAGCCGTTCCTTTGCCGGGGAAAATATCCGCCGTGTCCGGACAGAAATCCAGAATCTGGAAAAGGATATTGAAGGGGTGCGCCAGGATATGGAAAAAGGCGGCACAGAGCTTAAAAAGCGGCAGGCGTCAGCCGATGGCCTGGATGAGCGGATCAAAAGCTTGGATCAGACGGTCCAAAAGGCTCAGGAAATGCTTGAAATCCTTACGAGGGAGAAGGATGAGATTTCTAAAGGCCACCGGGAATTTTTCACAAAGCGGGAAGAACTGTCAGACCGCCTTGGGGTTTTGGATAAGGAGCAGTTTCGGTTAAACCATCAAAAGGAAAAGCTGGAAGAGAGCAAAACGGCTCAAAGCGACTATATGTGGCAGGAATATGAGCTAACCTTAAGCAGCGCCTATGAATTAAAGGATGACCAGTTGCTGGCCATGGGGCCTGCAGGCCTTAAAAAGGCAGCTGCGGACCAGAAGACCCAGATCAAAAAGCTGGGGCCGGTCAATGTCAACGCCATTGACGAATATAAAAGCGTCAGCGAGCGGTACGAGCGGTTAAAGACCCAGCATGATGATCTGGTGGAGGCTGAGGGAAAGCTGACAGGGATCATCCAGTCGCTGGATCAGGCGATGCGGGAGCAGTTTACTGAAAAGTTTAAAGAAATCGCCGTGAATTTTGATCGGGTATTTAAAGAGCTGTTTGGCGGCGGAAAAGGTACCCTGGAGCTGATCGAAGGAGAGGACATTTTATATGCGGGCATCCGGATCATTGCCTCGCCTCCCGGAAAAAAGCTCCAGAATATGATGATGCTTTCCGGTGGGGAAAAGGCTCTTACAGCCATTGCCCTGCTGTTTGCCATCCAAAGGCTTAAGCCGTCCCCGTTCTGCCTTTTAGACGAGATCGAGGCAGCCTTGGACGATGCGAATGTGAAGCGGTACGCCCAGTATTTAAACAATCTAACCCGGGACACCCAGTTTATTATTATCACCCACCGGCGGGGCACTATGAATGCGGCCGATGTGCTTTACGGAATTACTATGCAGGAAAAGGGTGTGTCCACGCTGGTTTCTGTAAGTCTGATTGATGGCAAGCTGGATGATTAAGAGTAACCTTACGGTCTGCTCGGTTTGTGGGCAGATCTGACGGAATCAGGAGAAATAAGGAGATAAAGTGTGTTATGTCTGAAGAAAGGAAAGGATTTTTCAGTCGGCTTGTTGCCGGACTGACAAAAACGCGGAAAAACATTGCCGCAGGCTTTGATTACATTTTTAACGGTTTTTCTCATATTGATGATGATTTTTATGAAGAGTTGGAGGAAGTGCTGGTCATGGCAGATCTGGGGGTTTATACCACCCAGTCTATTATTGACGACCTGAAGGAAAAGGTCAAAGAGCAGCACATTAAAGAACCGGTTCAGTGCAAGGAACTGCTGATCGAATCCATTAAGTCCCAGATGTCTGTGGATGAAGGCGCCTATGATTTTGAAAATGAAACCTGCGTGGTGCTGGTCATCGGCGTTAATGGCGTGGGAAAGACCACTTCCATAGGAAAGCTGGCAGGACAGTATAAAAAGGCCGGGAAAAAAGTGCTTATTGCCGCGGCAGATACTTTCCGGGCGGCGGCTGTCCAGCAGTTAGGGGAATGGGCCAGCCGGGCAGGAGTAGACATGATTTCCGGCCAGGAAGGCTCAGATCCGGCAGCTGTGGTTTATGACGCTGTTGCCGCCGCAAAGGCAAGAAAGGCGGACATTCTTTTATGTGATACGGCAGGTCGGCTTCATAACAAGAAAAATCTGATGGAAGAGCTGCGCAAGATCAACCGGATCATTGATAAGGAATTTCCAGAAGCAAGGAGAGAAACACTGATCGTCCTTGATGGGACTACAGGACAAAATGCTCTTTCCCAGGCCAGACAGTTTAAGGAAACGGCGGATATTACCGGCATTATACTGACAAAGCTGGACGGCACAGCCAAAGGGGGCATCGCCATTGCCATTCAGGCGGAGCTGGGTGTTCCGGTAAAATATATCGGCGTTGGCGAAAAGATCGAAGACCTTCAGAAATTCGATGCCAACGCGTTTGTAGACGCCCTTTTCACATAAAAAACAGTATGAGCACAAAGCTGCCGCTGGCAACACGGCAGGAGTAATAGATAAAGGAGCCTGATAAAAATGATGACACTGGAAAAATTTGAAGAAGCCTGCGAGTGGGTGCGGAAAGTAACGCTTCCCACAAATCTTGTGTACAGCGATTACTTTTCCTCCCAGACTGGCAATAAAGTTTATTTTAAGCCGGAAAATATGCAGTATACCGGCGCCTATAAGATCCGGGGCGCTTACTATAAGATCAGCACCTTATCTGAGGAGGAGCGGGAAAAGGGTCTGATCACAGCCTCCGCCGGAAACCACGCCCAGGGTGTGGCCTATGCCGCTGCCCTTATGAAGACAAAGGCAGTAATCGTTATGCCGACCACCACACCATTGATCAAAGTGAACCGGACAAAAAGCTACGGGGCAGAGGTTGTCCTTTATGGTGATGTTTATGACGATGCCTGCGCTTACGCGGAAAAGCTGGCCGCAGAGGAAGGATATACCTTTGTCCATCCGTTTAATGACGAGGATGTGGCTGTCGGACAGGGAACCATTGCCATGGAAATCTTTAAGGAACTGCCTACCGTCGATTATATCCTTGTTCCCATTGGCGGCGGCGGACTGGCCAGCGGCGTATCCACTTTGGCAAAGCTGTTAAATCCTAAGATCAAAGTCATTGGCGTAGAGCCTGCCGGGGCAAACTGTATGCAAAAATCCCTGGAAGCAGGAAAGGTGGTTTCCCTCCCCAGCGTCAGCACCATTGCTGATGGTACGGCAGTAAAAACTCCCGGTGATGTGATCTTCCCTTATATCCAGAAAAATATTGACGAGATCATCACTGTAGAAGATGACGAGCTGGTAGGCGCGTCTCTGGATATGATGGAAAACCACAAAATGATCGTAGAAAATTCCGGCCTTTTAACGGTGGCTGCCTTAAAGCATCTGGATGTTAAAAACAAAAAGGTAGTTTCCATCTTAAGCGGCGGAAATATTGACGTGATCACCATCGCCTCTGTCGTGCAAAACGGACTGATCCAAAGAGGCCGTGTATTTACGGTGTCCGTGCTCCTTCCGGATAAGCCGGGCGAGTTGGTGAATGTAGCTTCCGTCATCGCCCAGCTTCAGGGCAATGTGATCCGCCTGGAACACAACCAGTTTGTCAGTGTCAACAGAAATGCCGCAGTTGAGCTGGTCATTACCATTGAGGCCTTTGGCCACGAGCATAAGGATAATATTTTTAATGCCCTGAAAGAAAAAGGCTACCGGCCTATTTTAAAAGCGCCGAAGGCAATTTTTTAAAAAAAGTGCTTGACAGCCGATAGATATATAGGTTACAATACCACCTGTAAAGTAAAGGTACTTGACAGGTGGTGCTTTTATGGATAAAATATTAGAGCAGTCTCTGTTATATGATTTTTACGGAGAACTCCTTACCAGCCATCAGAAAGAGATTTATGAAGATTTTGTCTTAAATGATCTGTCCCTGGGAGAGATTGCCCAGGCGCGCCAGATCAGCCGTCAGGGGGTTCATGATATTATACGGCGGTGCAACCGTCAGTTAGCCGGATACGAGGAAAAGCTCCATTTGCTTGAGCGTTTTCTGATCACCCGGAAAAAGGTGGAGGAGATCCGCCGGACGGTCCGGCATATGGTGGGGGATCCTGAAAACACAGACTGGCAGCAGCTGACAGAGGACGCAAAGAAGATTGACAGGATTTCCCATGAGATCCTTAAGGAACTGTAACAGCAGTTCTCTGGAAGAATCAGAGGACTGAGATTTGATCAGATCAGGAGGTGCCCATGGCTTTTGAAAGCTTATCTGAAAAACTTCAGAATGTATTTAAAAACCTGAGAAGCAAGGGCAGGCTTACCGAGGCGGATGTTAAGGCCGCGCTTAAGGAAGTTAAGATGGCGCTGCTGGAGGCAGACGTAAACTTTAAGGTCGTTAAGCAGTTTATTAATACAGTGACTGAGCGGGCCATTGGCCAGGATGTGATGACCAGCCTGACTCCGGGCCAGATGGTGATCAAGATCGTAAATGAAGAGATGGTTTCCCTTATGGGAAGCGATACGAAAGAGATTGCCCTTAAGCCGGTGAATGAAATCACGATTATCCTTATGGCAGGCCTTCAGGGCGCCGGTAAGACCACAACGACGGCAAAAATCGCCGGAAAGCTGAAGCAAAAGGGCAGAAAGCCGCTTCTCGCCGCCTGTGATGTTTACCGTCCCGCCGCGATCGAGCAGCTGGAAATTAACGGTAAAAAACAGGATGTGCCTGTATTTTCCATGGGGGATAAAAACAGCCCGGTAAATATTGCCAAAGCCGCAGTGGAGCACGCCAGGGCCAACGGCTTTAATGTTGTGATCCTGGATACTGCCGGACGTCTTCATGTGGATGAGGACATGATGCAGGAGCTGGAAGATATTAAAGCGGCGGTTGATGTGTACCAGACCATTTTGGTGGTAGACGCCATGACCGGTCAGGACGCGGTCAATGTAGCAAAGACCTTTAACGACCGTATTGAGATCGACGGCGTGATCCTGACAAAGATGGATGGGGACACCCGGGGCGGCGCGGCTCTTTCTATTAAGGCAGTGACCGGAAAGCCTATTCTTTATGTAGGTATGGGTGAAAAGCTTTCCGACCTGGAACAGTTTTATCCGGACCGTATGGCCTCAAGGATTCTTGGCATGGGCGATGTGCTGACCCTTATTGAGAAAGCGGAGGCCCAGATTGATCAGGATAAAGCAAGGGAACTGAACCGAAAGCTTAAAAAAGCTGAGTTTGGTTATGATGATTTCCTGGATTCTATGAATCAGATTAAAAAGATGGGCAGTGTGGGAGATATTCTTGGAATGATTCCGGGAGTGAACAGCGCGGCTCTGAAAAATGTTTCTTTAGATGACAGTGAGGCACAGATGAAGCGCACAGAAGCGATCATCCTGTCCATGACGCCGGAGGAACGGGCAAATCCGGACCTGATGAATCCGTCCCGTAAAAAGCGTATTGCCGCAGGCGCCGGTGTGGACATTAGCGAGGTAAACAAGCTGGTGAAGATGTTTGACCAGATGAAAAAGATGATGAAGCAGTTTTCTGGTCAGATGTCAGGTAAAGCAGCCAAAAGAGGAAGATTTAGACTTCCTTTTTGACACGCTCTGGTTTCAGAGCGGATAGATGCCGGGACATTTCCCCCCCAAGGGAAAGCCTGAGCGAAGATAAACAAATTCAGGAGGTGAATATACATGGCAGTAAAGATCAGATTAAAGAGAATGGGACAGAAAAAGGCTCCTTTCTATAGAATTGTCGTTGCTGATTCCAGATCCCCGAGAGATGGCCGTTTTATTGAAGAGATCGGCACATACGATCCGTCTACAGAACCCAGCACAGTGAAGGTGAACAGCGAGCTGGCTCAGAAATGGCTTTCCAACGGCGCTCAGCCGACAGATACTGTAGCCAGATTATTCAAGAATGCAGGCATTACAAAATAAGTGTCTGTGGAGGTGTTCTTATGAAGGAATTGGTCGAGGTTATCGCCAAGGCACTGGTAGATCATCCGGATGAGGTCCATGTAACAGAAAAGCAGGACGAGAAATCCGTTATTCTTGAACTTTCCGTGGCTCAGGAAGATATGGGCAGGGTGATTGGAAAGCAGGGACGCATCGCAAAAGCGATCCGTACTGTGGTTAAATCTGCCGCGTCCAAAGACGATAAAAAGGTCATTGTAGATATTATGTAACAGTTTGTTGCGGTATTTTACAGTAAGTGAATACCCCTAAAAGTCCTGTGCTTTTAGGGGTATTCGCTTATCCGGTTAAAGGAGTATTTCTATGGTAGATTTGCTGAGAGTGGGAACCATCGCCTCCACCCACGGAATCCGTGGAGAGGTTAAGGTATTTCCTACGACAGATGATATAAATCGGTTTAAAGAGCTGAAACACTGCATCCTGGATGCAGGCCGGGAAAAGCTGGAGCTGGAAGTAGAAAGCGTAAAGTTCTTTAAACAGTTCGCGATTTTAAAGTTTAAAGGCTATGATCACATTAATGATATTGAAAAATACCGGGGCAAGGATCTTTTAGTAACCCGGGAAAATGCCGTAGCCCTGGAAGAAAATGAAAACTTTATTGCCGATCTCATCGGACTGGAAGTGATCACGGATGAGGGCATCCATTTTGGGACAGTCAGGGATGTTATGCAGACGGCGGCCAATGACGTTTATGTCATTGACGGGGATGACGGCAAAGCGTATTTATTCCCCTCGATCCCTCAGTGTATCTTGGATGTGGATCTGGAAAAGGGCGCGGTGACTGTACACGTTATGAAAGGGCTTCTGGACTTATGAATTTCTATGTAATGACATTATTTCCGGAAATGATCCAAAACGGTCTGAACACAAGTATTACCGGACGTGCCATCGCTCAGGGAAGGATTTCCTTAAAGGCTGTGGATATAAGGGATTATTCCACAGACAAATACCGTCATGTGGACGATTACCCTTATGGCGGCGGCGCAGGTATGGTGATGCAGCCGGGGCCGATTTTTGATTGCTATATGGACCTGATCAAAGATATGGGGGAAAAACCGAGAGTGATCTATACAACGCCTCAAGGGCGGGTATTTTCCCAGGAGGCAGCCCAGGAGCTGTCTGAAGAAGAGGATCTTATATTTCTCTGCGGTCATTATGAGGGCGTGGACGAGCGGATCCTGGAGGAAATCGTAACAGACAATTTTTCCATTGGGGATTATGTTCTTACCGGCGGAGAGCTTCCGGCTATGGTTATGATCGATGCTATTTCCCGCCTAGTGCCTGGAGTGCTGAGCAATGAAACCTCCGCCCAGTATGAGTCTTTTCAGGATGGTCTTTTAGAATATCCCCAGTACACCCGTCCCGAAGAATTTCACGGGAAGAAAGTACCCCAGGTACTTTTGTCCGGCCATCACGCCAACATTGAGCGGTGGCGGCGGGAAAGATCTCTTGAGCGGACATGGCAGCGGCGCCCGGAGCTTTTAAAAGACGCGGTCCTTGATAAAAAGGATGTGGAATTTTTAAAAAGCCTGTCCCAAGATAAAAAAGACGAATAAAAAAATATGACCAGGAGGCAGCAGGGTGGAAACTCATGAAATATTGGAAAAAGTAAAAAGCGGTGAAATATCCGTAGATGAGGCGGAACTTTTTTTTAAACGCCAGCCTTTTGAAGAATTAGAATATGCCAAGCTGGATATGCACCGGAAGATCCGATCCGGTTTTGCGGAGGTGATCTTTTGCAGCGGCAAGGCAGATGAGCATTTGTTTCATATTTTTGCCCGCCTTTATGAGCGGGACGGAGAGGTATTCGGGACCCGGGCATCCGCGGCTCAGTATGAAATGATCCGGGAAAAATTTCCGGAAACGGTCTATGATCCTATTTCCAGGATCATAAAAATTGAAAAGCCTAAGGAAAAAAAGGGATGCATCGCTGTATGTACTGCCGGGACCGCAGATATTCCCGTAGCGGAGGAAGCGGCTCAGACTGCCGAATATTTTGGTAGCTATGTGGAGCGGATCTATGACGTAGGGGTTGCAGGAATCCACCGCCTGCTGGCTAAAGTGGATGCGATTCAGGGGGCCAACTGCGTCGTTGCCGTAGCTGGTATGGAAGGGGCGTTAGCCAGTGTCATCGGCGGCCTGGTAGACAAACCGGTGATCGCAGTCCCAACGTCTGTAGGTTATGGCGCCAGCATGCATGGCTTGTCAGCCCTTTTGACCATGATCAATTCCTGCTCGAACGGAATTGCTGTGGTGAATATTGACAATGGCTACGGCGCAGGCTATATTGCGACACAGATTAACCGAATGGGCATAAATAGATAGGAGAAATTTTAATGAACCGATTATATTTAGACTGTCCCTCCGGCATTAGCGGGGACATGGCAGTGGCGGCTATGCTGGACCTGGGGGCCGATGAAAAGGTGTTAAGACAGGCGCTGGAAAGCCTTCCTGTTTCCGGCTATGAGATCCGGATCAGCCGGGTGAAAAAATCGGGCCTGGATGCCTGTGATTTTAATGTTATATTAGATGAAGCCTATGAGAATCACGATCATGATATGGAGTATCTTCATGGCCACGATCATGGAGAAAACAGCGGCCATCACCACCATCATGGGAATCATCATCATGGGCACCGGGGCCTTAAAGAGGTCATGGAGATTATCCAACAGGGCGATATGACTGAGGGCGCCAGAGCTTTAGCTGTGAAGATTTTCCAGATCATTGGCCAGGCAGAGGCAAAGGCTCATGGGGTACCGGCAGATCAGGTTCATTTTCATGAGGTTGGCGCCGTGGATGCTATTGTTGATATTGTGGCCTTTGCCGTATGCTTTGATAATTTGGGGATTACAGAGGTGATCCTGCCAAAGCTAAATGAAGGGACAGGAACTGTCCGGTGCCAGCACGGCATCCTTCCGGTGCCGGTTCCCGCAGTGACAAATATTGTCAGCGATCGTCATCTTCCTTTGCATATTATGGACGCGGCAGGGGAATTTGTCACACCTACAGGGGCGGCCATTGCCGCAGCTGTTTTTACCACCACAAAGCTTCCGGAAACCTTCTATATTAAGAAAATCGGCCTTGGGGCGGGAAAACGCCATTATGAGCGGCCAAGCCTTCTGCGGGCCATGCTGATTGACACCCTGGAGGAAGAGCAGGATCGGATCTATAAGCTGGAAACCGATATTGACGACTGCTCAGGGGAGACCCTTGGCTTTGTGTCTGAGCTGCTTTTTCAGGCAGGGGCGAAAGATGTGCATTTTATGCCAGTGTATATGAAGAAAAACCGTCCGGCGTATGAGCTGTGTGTGATCTGTACGCCTGAGGATGTGGAAAAAATGGAAGAGATCATTTTTGAAAATACAACGACTATTGGTATTCGGAAAATGCCTGTTGAGCGACGGATCCTTCCAAGAACCATAAAAACAGTAGATACTCCCTTTGGCCCGGCAGCGGTGAAGGTATGCCAGGTAGGTGGCCAGCAGCGGTTTTACCCGGAATATGAAAGCGTAAAAACGCTTTGCCTGAGTCATGGCATCTCTTATAGTCAAATGTACGCCGCCATTATGGAGGCATGTCGGTAAAGGAAGGAGAGGCCTGTGAAAACATACGAAGAAAAAAAGATGGATCTTCTTCAGGACATTGATAAGAAAATGCATGAAGCTGTGATAGTGGCATTTTCCGGAGGTGTGGACAGCAGCCTGCTGCTTCAGTTGTGCTGTCAGGCCGGAAAAAAATATAACACCAAGGTCTACGGGGTTATGATCCGTTCTGTTTTATCTCCGGCCAGAGATTATGACATCGCCAAGACAGTGGCTGCTGAGGCTGGCGCCATTTTTGAAACCATTATTATGGACGAGATGTCTGTGCCTGAGATCCGGGAAAATTCCAGAGAGCGGTGTTATATTTGCAAAAAGTTCCTTTTTTCTGGACTTTTAGATTTTGCCGCTGAAAAAGGAATCACCACAGTGATCGAGGGAACCAATGAAGATGATCTTCACGTATACCGTCCGGGCATCCGGGCGGTGAGAGAACTTGGGGTGGAAAGCCCTTTGGCTAAGGCTGGTTTAACTAAGGCTCAGGTACGGCGCATGGCTTCAGAATACGGAATTTCTGTTGCCCAAAGGCCGTCAACCCCTTGCCTGGCCACCCGCTTTCCTTACGGCACCCACTTAAATCTGGAAGCTTTACGGACTGTGGAAAAGGGCGAGCAGATTTTGAGAAATTATGGCTTTCACAATGTACGCTTAAGAGTTCACGGCAACATTGTCCGGATCGAGGTGGACGGAGACGATATGCCGGAGGTGCTAAGACTGTGCCGGGAAATTTCCGAAAGCATTAAGGCCCTGGGATATGATTATGTGACATTGGATCTGGAAGGCTTCCGGTCGGGAAGTATGGATCTGAAAACTGAAAAATAGGCTTGCTTTTTTGTAGGATCTGTGATAAAGTATATCGATGTGAGACTGGGATGGTCCTCTGTTACGTTTATGTATTAAGAACATCTAATATTATCAAGGAGGTTCACTTAGGATGAACGACATTATCAAAAACATTGAAGCTGCTCAGATGAAGGCAGAAGTTCCTGTATTTTCCGTAGGCGATACAGTTAAAGTATACGCAAAGGTAAAGGAAGGAAACAGAGAAAGAACACAGGTATTTGAAGGCACTGTACTGAAAAGACAGAATGGCTCTAGCCGTGAGACTTTTACAGTAAGAAAGTTTTCCAACGGCGTAGGCGTGGAAAAAACATGGCCGCTTCACTCTCCGATAGTAGAGAAGATCGAAGTTGTGAGAAGAGGTAAAGTTCGCCGTGCTAAATTATTCTACTTAAGAGACAGAGTAGGTAAGGCCGCTAAGGTTAAAGAATTAGTTAAATAATTATCGGAAAATTGGGACAGGTACATTAAGTATGTTGTCCCTTTTTTTCTATGGAGAGTAAAAACCAGAGAAACCCCACAAGGGGATACCCTTATGGGCAGAGGACAGCCCGGGAAAGGAGAAACCCCGCAGGGGGATACCCTTATGGGCAAAAGGCGGCCCGGGAAAGGAGTAATATGGTTCAAACCTATATGAAAAGACGAAGGAGCCTGAGAAGACGGATAAAGGCCATGCAGATTCCCAGGAAGATCCTGGGTGTGACCATGATCATTCTGGGATTTGCCCTGGCAGTGGCCTTAGGCTTTTTGGCCGGGCGAATGTTTGGTATGAAGGTGGTTGTGGATGGAGACGCCATGGCTCCGACGATTGAGTCGGGAGGCACTGTGCGGATGAACCGGCTGATTTATAAAATCAGCAGTCCCCGGCGGATGGATATAGTTGTTTTTAATATGGGACAAAATAATTCAGACCGGTATTATGTCCGCCGCGTGGTGGGACTTCCCGGGGAAACTGTACAGATTATTGACGGCGTTATATATATTAATGAAGAACCTTTGGACTTTGAATACAATACAGAATACATTGAAAATGCTGGACTGGCCCAGGAGGCTATTACCTTAGGCTCAGATGAGTATTTTGTTATTGGAGATAATTATAATCAGTGTGAAGACAGCAGGTCTTCCTCTATAGGAAATGTAACGAAAGATCAGATCGTTGGAAAGGCAGGTTAAGGAATGAACATACAGTGGTATCCCGGCCATATGACCAAAGCGCGGCGGATGATGCAGGAGGATATAAAGCTCATTGATATTGTAGCGGAGCTTGTGGACGCCAGAGTACCATTAAGCAGCAAAAATCCTGATATTGATGACCTGGCTAGGGACAAGTCCCGGCTGATCCTTTTAAATAAAGCGGATCTGGCGGATCCGGCCCGGACAAAGGCCTGGGAAAATTATTTTAGGACGCAGGGCTTTTATGTGCTGGCCCTGGATGCCCGGGTGGGAAAAAGCGTTAAGGCAGTGACCGGGATCATCCAGGAGGCATGTAAGGAAAAAATAGAGAGAGACCGGCGCCGTGGAATCATTAACCGGCCAGTTCGGGCCATGGTAGCAGGGATTCCCAATGTGGGAAAATCTACATTTATTAACACCTACGCAGGAAAGGCATGTACAAAAACCGGAAATAAGCCAGGCGTCACTAAAGGAAAGCAGTGGATCCGCCTGAATAAAAATGTGGAGCTGTTAGATACGCCGGGAATCCTGTGGCCTAAGTTTGAGGATCCGTCTGTTGGGCTTAAGCTGGCCATGATCGGCTCCATTAATGATGATATTTTGGATCTGCAGGATGTGGCATGGAACCTGGTAGGGATCCTTTTGGAAAATTATCCGGGAATCTTGAAAAATAGGTACAATATTGAGGAAAATAGTGATAAAATGAATGTGATCCAGCAAATTGCCCAGGTAAGGAACTGCCGCCAAAAGGGCAATGCTTTGGACACTGATAAAGCGGCAAAGCTGATCCTGGACGATTTCCGCAGCGCAAGGCTAGGGGCGATCACCCTGGATATTCCGCCTAAGGATCAGTGATTGACCGTTAAGCAGGGACGGATAGAACATGGAAGAACATCAGGAATTTGAAAGAAAAGAAGAAAGCAAAGATAAAAAGAAAAAATCTGTGGGGCGGGAGCTTTTAAGTCTTGTCATTTATCTGGTGGTCATTTTGGCGGCCACCTTTGTGATTGTTAATTTTGTAGGTGTGCGCACAGTGGTAAACGGCACCAGTATGGCTCCAACCCTTCAGAACGGGGATAATATTATTGTAGAAAAGGTTTCCTATTACTTTAGGGATCCTCAGCGTTATGATATTATTGTATTCCCATATCCCGAGGACACAAGCAAGCACTACATTAAGCGGATCATCGGCCTTCCGGGAGAAACTGTGCAGATCATTGACGGCTATGTGTATATTAACGGAGAGCTTTTAGATGAGCATTACGGTAATGAAGTCATGAACAACGCAGGCATCGCCGCTGAGCCCATCACCCTGGGAGAAGATGAGTATTTTGTCCTGGGAGATAACCGGAATAACAGTGAAGACAGCCGTTATGCCACTGTGGGAAATGTTAAGCGCAGTGAGATTGACGGCCGTGCCTGGTTAAGGATCTGGCCGCTAAGTGATATTGGGTTTTTGAAGCATCAGTAGCTCCTAAACCGCCATCGGCAATTTTAGCCCGTCAGACAGAGGTTTTTACGAAAGTCCTTTTGGTTAAGGTAAAAACCTCTGTTTAGGCGGGCTTTGTCAGCAGGTATCGGTGATTTGACGCAGCCATACAGCAAGTGTCTGGCTGCTGTAGTATGACCCGCAGCTTGCAATTCGCTTCAAATTATCATATACTGTTACGTAATTGATATAAAAGAACAGAAGGGATTTTCATGTCTAAAAGTATAAAAGAAATCAAACAGGAATTTGACAATGCCTCTTTGGCGGAAAAAGAGCAGCTTTGCCGCCTTTATGAGGAAGATTCCCGTTCCGGGGTCCAGACTTTGATCCGCCAGGTAAAAAAAGCTCAGGAAAAGCTTCAAAAGGAGTATGATCGCCTGGAAGGGATGACAGAATATGAAAAAATGTATCCCAACGCCGAGTATATCTGCGGCATTGACGAGGCCGGACGGGGGCCTCTGGCCGGTCCGGTAGTGGCTGGGGCAGTGATCTTACCTAAGGACAGCCGGATCTTATACTTAAATGATTCCAAAAAGCTGACCCCGGCCCGCAGGGAGGAGCTTTATGACGTGATCATGGAAGAGGCGATTAGCGTCGGGGTAGGCGTTATTGATGCCCAGCGGATTGACGAGATCAATATTTTACAGGCGACTTATGAGGCTATGCGCCAGGCCATTTCAAAGCTGTCGGTAAAGCCGGATGTGCTCCTTAACGACGCGGTGCGTATCCCGGGAGTGGATATGATGCAGGAGCCCATCATTAAGGGCGATGGGAAAAGCTTGTCCATTGCCGCTGCCAGTGTGATCGCGAAGGTGACCAGGGACCGAATGATGCAGGACTATGACCAGATATTTCCCGGCTACGGCTTTGCTCAGAACAAAGGCTATGGAACCCAGGAGCACATGGACAAGTTAAGGACCGAAGGTCCGTCTCCCATCCACCGGGTCACATTTATCGGAGGACTTCTTTCCGGTGAGAAAAAGAAAGCTTCAGGCCGTCATGCCCGGGGCGCTTATTTTGAAACCGGGGCCGCTGCCTTTTTGGAGAAAAACGGGTATGAGATTTTGGCCCGGAACTATCGGTGCGTGATGGGCGAGGTGGACATCATCGGCAAAGACGGGGACGCTTATGCATTTGTGGAAGTTAAGTACCGGGCAGACAAAACCATGGGAAGTCCTCAGGAAGCTGTAGATGAGAAAAAGCAGCAGCGAATCGTCCGCTGCGCCCAGTGGTATCTTATGGAAAATCACCTCCCCCAGGATACGCCGGTACGCTTTGATGTTGTAAGTATTTTAGCCGGGGATGTGACCCTGGATAAAAATGCCTTTACTGTGTAAGGGAGGTCCCGTGATGGAAGAAAAAAATGCCTGTGGGCAGGACAAATACGCGTATGTGGAAGAAATAAATACATATGTGGAACAGCTAAATACCCCGGAAGCCTATGTGGCCGTCATGGGCGACCATGTGCCGGTAGTCCGGTTTCGGGCCTTTGACCAGATCCCATGGCTGACCCACGGATTTTCCACCCGGGGCGGCGGGGTAAGCAAGGGGGACTTTGCTGCCATGAACCTGTCTTTTACCCGGGGAGATGATCCAAAGGATGCTATGGAAAATTTTCGCCGGTTTGGCCAGGCCATCGGCATTACACCGGAAGAAATGATCCTGACCCATCAGACCCATACCGTCTGCGTTCGTCCCGTGGGCAGGGCTGAGGGCGGCAAAGGAATCCTTCTTCCGAGGTTTCAGGACGGCGTGGACGGCTTTATCACTAATGAGCCGAAAGCTGCCATTGTCACCTTTTTTGCCGACTGTGTTCCGCTTTTTTTTGTGGATGTAAAAAAGAAGGTCATCGGCTCCAGCCATTCCGGATGGCGGGGTACTGCTGGCCGTATGGGCCAGGCAACGGTCCGGGCCATGAAGGATCATTACGGCTGTGATCCTAAGGATTTAGTGGCTGTCATCGGCCCGAGTATTTGCGGAAGCTGCTATAAGGTTAACGAGGATGTAGCTAAGGTCTTTGTTCGGGAATTTCCTCAATGGCAGTGGGAGGATTTTCTGAAAAATAAAGGCAATGGCAAGTATCTTCTGGATCTGTGGAAGGCTAATGTGTATATTTTACAGGATGCAGGCATCCCCCGGGAAAATATCCATGTTTCCGGCCTGTGTACCCACTGTCATCCGGACCTTTTGTGGTCTCACAGAAGCCAGGGGACAAGGCGGGGGAGCCTGGCCGGTTTTATTATGATGATCCCCAATAGGGATCCCCATATGCCGTGAGAATCACGGCAATAATAAGCTAAAGAGGGTGAGGCTGGTGAGTAAAAAGTATCTTCATGTAATCGCTTCCGTGGAAGAGGGAAGCATTGCCCAGGAAATGGAACTTGTGCCTGGAGATGCAGTGTATATGGTCAACCATCAGGTCATGGAGGATGTGTTTGACTATCAGTTTTTGATCAATGATACTTTTGTTGTCTTAAATGTGATCAAAGAAAATGGGGAAGAGTGGGAGCTGGAGATTGAAAAAGACTTTGACGAAGACCTGGGCATTACCTTTGAATCCTCCCTTATGGACGATTACCGCGCCTGTTCCAATAAATGTATTTTCTGTTTTATTGACCAGCTTCCTCCCGGGATGCGGGAAACCATGTACTTTAAAGATGACGATTCCCGCCTGTCATTTTTGCAGGGCAATTATATTACCATGACCAACATGAAAGACAAGGATCTGGACCGGATCATTAAATACCGCCTGGAGCCTATTAATATTTCCATCCATGCGACAGAACCGGAGCTTCGGTGCATGATGCTCCACAACCGGTTTGCGGGAAAGCTTGCCGGTCAGCTTCAAAAGCTGTATGAAGGGCGGATCCAGATGAACGCTCAGATCGTTTTATGTAAAAATATTAATGATGGGATCCATCTGGACCGAACGATTGAAGATTTGAGCCGGTATATGCCCTGGCTGGAAAGTGTTTCTGTTGTTCCCATGGGATTTACCCGTTTTCGGGACGGCCTTTATCCTGTAGAGCCTTATACCGGGGAAGACGCGGGAAAGGTGCTGGACCAGCTTGAAAAATGGCAGAAGCGCCTTCTTGATGAGTATGATAACCGCTTTGTTTATGCCGGGGATGAATGGTATATTATGGCCGGACGGCCCCTGCCTTCCCAGGAGGAATATGACGGTTACGGACAGCTGGAAAATGGCGTTGGCATGATGCGCCTTTTAATTGAAGAATTTAATGAAGCCTTAAATAAGCTTGTCGGCGATGACCGGAGCCGCCATGTATCCGTTGTCAGCGGCGTGCTGGCCAGCGGCTATATACAAGAGCTGACAAAGAAGCTTATGAAAAAATACCCCAATATCCAGGTGGATGTCCATTGTATTAAAAATCATTTCTTCGGGGAATCCATTACTGTTACCGGACTTTTAACCGGACAGGATATTGTGGCCCAGCTTCAGGGAAAGGATCTGGGGGATGTGCTCCTTCTGCCTATAAATATGCTGCGCAGCGGGGAAAATGTCCTTCTGGATGACATGGCCACCCTGGACATTGAAAAGGCTTTACAAGTTTCGGTAGATATTATAAAATCAAATGGAGATGACCTTATTTTAAAAATATTAGGTCAGGATACCCTGTAATTTCAGGGCGGAACAGCCATAAAGAAAAGGAGAACCTATGAGCAGACCGATTGTAGCTATCGTAGGACGCCCAAATGTGGGAAAATCTACGTTATTTAACGCAATTGCAGGTCAGCAGATCAGCATTGTCAAGGATACCCCCGGCGTAACCCGGGACCGGATCTACGCGGATGTTGCCTGGCTGAATATGCAGTTTACATTAATTGATACCGGCGGTATTGAGCCGGAAAGCAAGGACCTGATCTTATCCAGTATGCGCCAGCAGGCTCAGATCGCCATTGACACGGCGGACGTGATCATGTTTATCACCGATGTGCGCCAGGGCCTGGTAGACGCGGACTTTAAAGTGGCGGACATGCTCCGCCGCTCCCATAAGTCGGTGGTGCTTGTGGTCAATAAAGTAGATGACTTTAACAAGCTTATGCCGGACGTGTATGAATTTTATAACTTAGGCATCGGCGATCCTATCCCTGTATCCTCCGCTTCCCGTCTTGGCCTGGGGGATATGCTGGATGAAGTAGTCAAGCATTTTAATCCTGAGGACATGACTGAGGAAGAGGACGAGCGGCCAAAGATCGCCGTAGTAGGAAAGCCTAATGTGGGAAAATCCTCTCTGGTAAACAAGCTGGTCGGGGAGGACCGGGTGATCGTTTCCAATATTGCGGGAACGACCCGGGACGCTATTGATACCCCGGTAAAGCATAATGGTAAAGAATATGTCTTTATTGACACAGCAGGTCTTCGCCGGAAAAGTAAGATCAAGGAAGAGCTGGAGCGTTACAGCATTATCCGCACTGTCACAGCAGTAGACCGAGCCGATGTGGTAGTGCTTTTAATCGACGCCACAGAGGGGGTTACGGAGCAGGACGCCAAGATCGCCGGAATTGCCCATGAGCGGGGCAAAGGCATGATCATTGCTGTAAATAAGTGGGACGCCATTCCAAAGGATGACAAGACCATTTATAAATTTACGGAAGAGATCCGGGAAAAGCTGGCTTACATGCCTTATGCAGAGCTGATCTTTATCTCCGCTCTGACCGGGCAGCGGTTAAACAAGCTGTATGAGACCATTGACGCGGTCATTGAAAACTGCGCCTTGAGAGTAGGTACCGGTGTACTTAATGAAATCCTGTCTGAGGCCGTGGCCATGAACCAGCCTCCGTCAGATAAGGGCAAACGGCTGCGCCTTTACTATATTACCCAGGTGTCTGTTAAGCCCCCGACCTTTGTTATTTTCATTAATGACAAAGAGCTGACCCATTTTTCATATACCCGCTATATTGAAAATAAGATCCGTGAAGCTTTCGGTTTCCGGGGAACTCCTATGCGGTTTATTTACCGGGAGCGTAAAGAAAAGGAGTAATTCATCATGATCGTTGAAATAATCATTTGCCTGGTTATTGGCTATGTATTCGGCTGTTTTCAGACCGGATACTTTTACGGACGCCTTCATGGCATTGACATTCATAAATACGGCAGCGGAAATGTAGGCACTACAAACACGATGCGTGTTCTTGGAAAAAAGGCCGGATATATTACCTATTTCGGAGATGCTATTAAAGCCATTTTAGCCATCCTTCTGGTGCGCTTTGTGGTTTATCCAGATTCTCCAGATAACCTGCTTTTAACTATGTACACCGGCTTTGGCGTTGTCCTTGGCCACAACTACCCTTTTTATCTGAAATTTAAAGGGGGCAAAGGCATCGCGGTTACCAGCGCGGTTATGGCAGCTTTTGATGTGCGGTTTATCATTCCGGGCTTTATTGGATTTTTCCTAACTTTTTTTCTGACCCGGTATGTATCCGTTAGCTCCCTTGTGCTGGCTGCCCTTTTTCCTATATTTGTTGTGATCTTTTACCCGGGGCAGTGGCATTTGTTTTTTGTAAGCATGGCATTTTGCGCCATGGCTTTCTGGCGTCATCGGGCAAATATTGTCCGGCTGATCAACGGTACGGAAAACCGCTTTGATAAAAAGAAAAAGCATGGTGAGGAAGGAAGTGGGGAAGAATGAAAAAGGTCAGCGTTATCGGCGCCGGCGGCTGGGGCTGCGCTCTGGCCTGCGTTTTATGTGATAATGGCCATGAAGTGACACTGTGGTCCGCTTTGCCGGATGAGGTTAAGGCATTAAGTGAGGATCGGGAAAACAAAGCCAAGCTTCCCGGCGTTCGCCTTTCAGAATCCATTGCTATGACTGGGGATCTGGCCTTGGCCTGTAAGGACAAGGATCTTCTTGTCTTTGCCGTTCCCAGCGTATTTATCCGCTCCACCGGCCGCCAGGCTGCGCCCTGGGTCCGGGAAGGCCAGGTTATTGTTAATGTAGCCAAAGGGATTGAAGAAAGTACCCTGTATACCATGACGGATATAATAAAAGAAGAAATTCCCTGGGCCGATGTGGCTGTTTTATCCGGACCTTCCCATGCGGAAGAGGTTGGCCGCCGTATGCCTACCACCGTAGTGGCTGGAGCCAGGTCTGAGGCGACCGCCCGGTTTGTCCAGGATATTTTCATGAATGATGTGTTTCGCGTCTATATCAGCTCAGATCTGATGGGGATTGAGCTGGGAGGAGCTTTGAAAAATATTATTGCTTTGGCAGCAGGTGTCGTTGATGGTCTGGGCCTGGGAGATAACACAAAGGCCGCCCTGATGACCCGGGGCATTGCGGAAATCGCCCGTTTAGGTCATGCTGCGGGGGGCAGGCTTGAAACCTTTGCCGGCCTGTCCGGTATCGGCGACCTGATCGTTACCTGTACCAGCAATCACAGCCGGAACCACAACGCCGGCGTTCTCATCGGCAGGGGCTTCACCGCAGATGAGGCTATGGCTGAAGTAAAAATGGTAGTAGAGGGGGTCTACTCTGCCAAAGCAGCCAAGAAAATGGCGGAAAAGTACCATGTAGCCATGCCCATTGTAGATGAAGTCAACCATGTATTATTTGAAAAAAAATCCGCAAGAGAAGCCATGAACGATCTGCTCACACGGGAGCGGAAAGAAGAGTTTCAAAAACGCTGATCTATAAGACAATATGATTTTATGCTTGACTTTATGCGACAGTCCGCGTATAATAATACGCGTCTGAAGAGTAAAAAAGGTGTTTTAGTACATTATCGGGAGGTTATACGCTAAAAATGAGATTCTATCATACATCATACATAAGTAAGGAATGGATGAACAGGATTAAATGAAAAAAACATACTTAGATACAGGTAAAGCGTCTGAAGCTTTTTTTGATATGCATCTCCATATACTTCCGGGGCTGGATGACGGTTCCCGAAGCATGGATGAAACTTGTCGAATGGTGGAGATGGAGATGGAACAAGGCGTCAGTTATATGTGCGCCACACCGCATTTTCGCCTGGAGTCCCCATTGGACCGGGAAAAAGTTATTGAGACATATAAAGAGATATGTGATGTTTTGTCCAGACGTTTCCCTAAGATGCGCTTGTATCTGGGACAGGAGCTTTTTTACTCAGCGGGTATCGTTAAAGCCCTGAAGGAAAAGCGCGCCTTTACGCTTAATGGGAGTAGATATGTTTTGCTGGAGTTTGTGCCGGATGAAACTTATCCTGCGATCTTTACGGCTTTAAAGACATTGGTGGAAAACGGCTATATTCCTGTAATGGCTCATGTAGAGCGTGTGAACGCCCTTTGGAAACAGCGGGAACGACTGGATGAGCTTAGGTCTATGTGTATCCCCTTTCAGATGAATACATCCAGCCTTATAGGCAGTGGGCTGAACCCGTCTGTGCGCTACTGCCGCAGATTGGTCAGCGAAGGGTATATTGATCTGTTTGGTACTGACGCTCATGGCGCTGCCTGGCGTCCTCCGGATTACAGACAGGCTGCGGAATGGGTTTTCAGCCAGTGCGGAGAAGAAATATTAAAGCGTCTTACAATGGAAAATCCGTCAAGGATTTTGCAAAATCAATTATTGGAATTTTGAGGAGTGATTATGGAACAGCATAACATGTCAGAAATGGAACAGGGAGATGAGATTGATCTTATCGAACTTTTCCTGGCTTTAAAAAGAAGGATCGTGATCATCATATTGGCTGCTATTGCAGGCATTGTGATCATGGGCGGATATACGGTATTGTTTGTGACTCCTATGTACAGCGCCACGTCTATGCTATATGTGCTCACCACGTCGACAAGCATTACTTCTTTGGCGGATATTCAGTTGGGTACTCAGCTTACAAGTGATTACAGTATTCTTATGACAACACATCCTGTTATTGATACAGTCATTGAAAATCTGGGACTGGATATGAGTTATGAGGAATTGGTAGGAAAGATCACGATTGATAATCCTTCGGACACCCGCATATTGAATATTACAGTGACAGATCCTGTACCGGAAACTGCCCAGAACATTGCAAATGAACTGGCTGCAGTGACGGTGGTGCATATGGCGGAGGTTATGAAAACTGAGGAACCCAGCATCGCGGAAGAAGCTCAGCTTCCTACGAGCCCGGTAAGCCCAAACCTTTCAAAAAACTGCGCTATAGGCGCTCTTGCAGGGTTGATACTTTCAGCAGGGATTGTTATTATCCTCTATCTGATTAATGACAAAGTCCATACAGAGGACGACATTGAGAAATACCTTCATATGACGACACTGGGTATCATCCCAAGCCGGGAATCTAAGAAACAAAAGTTAGGTCGGAGGAAGCGGCATGATAAAAGTTAACCTGAACCGTATCCCTGAAATTGACCGGGAGACAAATGAAGCTTACAAGCAGCTGCGGACAAATATCATGTTCTGCGGCGATGATATAAAGACCATTATGATTACCAGTACCCAGCCGAATGAGGGAAAGTCGGAGGTATCCTACTTTCTTGCCCGGGCTATTGGGGAAAGCGGAAAACGCGTACTCCTTTTGGATGCGGATCTCCGAAAGTCCATGATGGCCAGTCGGTTTATGCCGGACCAAAATGTTCACGGAATCAGTCATTATTTGTCGGGACAGGACAGTCTGGATGATATTATCTGCCAGACAAATATCCGTAACCTGTATATGATCTTTTCCGGAACATCGGCGCCAAATCCGTCAGAGCTTCTTGGAAATCAAAAATTTTCGCTGATGCTTACGGCTCTGAAAAAGGTCTTTGACTATGTGATCATCGATTCTCCCCCCATCGGATCGGTGATCGATGCGGCTGTGATCGGAACCCATGCGGATGGATGCGTACTGGTCATCGGGTTTGACCAAACAAGCCGTAAACAGGTTGCTAAGGCCAAGGGACAACTGGAAAAGGTGGGGTGCCATATGCTGGGAGCTGTGCTTAACCGGGTCGATACCCGTAATAGCGCATATTACGGCAGCTACTATGGCAGATACTATGGTCAACGCGGCGGAGAGAACGACGCTGAGACAAATAAATAGTTTTCATACAAGTCAAAGGAGAGATTGCGTATGAAGAAGTTACTATCAACACTCATGGTGGTTGTGCTGGCAATGAGCTTATCTTTAAGCGCTTTTGCCGCGACCAACAAAAAGGAAACCATCCTTTCTGAGATGATGGAAGCTGCAACAGAGCTGGGAGTACAAGATACCGTATCCTTCCAGAATGCTTATGCATCTGTAGCCAACTATGAAGGCACGATTACAGATGAACAG
>CAZMGH010000010.1:23290-74408 GCA_964565805.1 uncultured Lachnospiraceae bacterium | reverse complement strand
GAACTTATTACGCAGTTTCTGGCAGATAACAAAAGTTCCCGGTCTGACGAATACCGTCATGAAAGATAAATTCTTTGCTGGCAGATATACAGAGAAACGTAGTCATGCAGGGCATAGGAAAGCCAGAACCGCTGAAATACAGATCAGGATGTAGTCGCCGGATAACAGATAAATATCAATAAAGGAAAGGGGCGTTAACTATGGCACAGACAGTAAATGTTAATTTCCGTTTGGACGAAGATGTGAAGAAACAAATGGAACAGGCTTGTAATGATATGGGGCTTTCTATGACGGCAGCCTTTACTATTTTTGCAAAAAAGGTGGGCAGGGAGAAGCGCATACCTTTTGAAGTGTCAGTTGACCCATTCTATTCTGACAGCAATATCCGTTATCTGGAACGGAAAAAAAGAGAAATCGATGAGGGCAGGGCGCACTTTGCGGAACATGACTTGATGACGCATTGATGAAGCAAATAGGATAGTTTATTATGAGAAATACGGCGCCACTATCATAGCAGCTTGCCGTGGACACTACGAGGAATAGGACGGAGGAATTCGTCCTATTAAATAAAAAAAGAATGACCAGTCCCTTTGGCGAGTAGTGGTCATTCTTAGATGTCACCAGAAGTCTCCTTCTGATAAATCTACTATATCGGAAATTGAGACTTCTTTCAAGAAAATTTTGAAAGGAGTTTTTAAATGAGTAATTTAATTACTAAACCGGTAGATGTATTAGGTAGTCAAGTTATGGCCGCTAAAGATAGCAAAGGGCAGATATGGGCAGGAGTACGGTGGTTGTTTTTTGCCAAGAGGGAGTCCTGAACAGTCACAAAGACGAATATTAATGCCTGTGTTTCTTTTCCAGGGGAGCAAAAATTGTTTTCCGTCCCGCAAAACAGAAAACCTCCGCAACCAGGATTCCTGCAAAGATTCCGATGCTGTCGATCAGGACGTCTCTGGGAGTTCCTGTTCGACCGGCGATAAATGTTTGATGGTACTCGTCAAAGCAGGCAAGGAGTACGCATAGGATTCCGGAAATTATAAATAAGATCACATGTCTTAAGCCAAAAACCACATAAAGGGGCAGGACGATAGTGATTGCCAAAATAAAGTATTCTGTCACATGCCCTGTTTTGCGGACGTAGTAGTGGATTTTTTCTGTGTAATCGTTTATTTGGCTTTCATCCCAGTTGCGGTCAAGAAGCTCATCAGTAACAACTACGATTTTCCGGCTAACCTTAAGACTTATGCCTGCGGATACATCTCCAGGCTGCTGAGAAAAGTTAAAAATGATATAGATCATGATCAACGCCGGAACAAAGGCCAAAGGTTTCAATAAAAATCTAAAAAAAGTTTTCATAAGATGCTCCTTTATCAATCCGTTTTTTACAGTAATCGACCTATAATATAGCATATAAAATTAAATCATTCTATGAAATTATTATTAATATTTTGTGACGCATAAATCCTCCGGTTTCCAAGGAATAGGGGGATATGGTATAATTAAGTCGCGATATAAAGATGCGGAGGACATAATGAGAAAAACATTGGATTTATTATTAAAAGAAAAAATTGTTATTTTAGATGGAGCGACAGGGACGAACCTTCAGAAAATGGGGATGCCGGGGGATGTATGCCCGGAAAAGTGGATCATAGAACATCCGGAGACGATTCAGGAACTTCAGCGCAGGTATGTAGATGCTGGTTGTGATATGGTGTATGCGCCGACCTTTTCGGCAAATTCCATTAAGCTTAAAGAGTATGGCCTGGAAAGTCAGGTGGAGGAGATCAACCAACGGCTGGTACAGCTGTCTAGGGAAGCAGTAGGGGAGGATATTCTTATTGCAGGAGATATGACCATGACGGGACAGCAGTTAAAGCCGATGGGGGATCTGACTTTTGACGAATTAATGGATTGCTATGAAGAACAGGCCAAAGCCATTGCCGGAGCCGGTGTGGATGTATTTGTGGTGGAAACCATGATGAATCTTCAGGAGACACGGGCTGCAGTTCTTGCTATCCAAAAAGTATGTGAGATACCGGTCATGGTAACGATGACCTTTGATGCGAACGGTCATACCCTTTATGGCACAGATGGAGTAACGGCCCTGATCACTTTGCAGAGTCTTGGAATTGCAGCATTTGGTATGAATTGCTCCAGCGGACCGGAGCATATGGGGCCTATGCTGGAGGCGATGGCGCCCTATGCTCAGATTCCCTTAATTGTAAAGCCAAATGCCGGTCTGCCGGAATATGTGGATGGAAAGACGGTATTTTCCATGGAGCCGGAAGCTTTTGCCCGGGAAAGCGCAGTCCTGATTCGCAAAGGCGCATTAATGGTTGGCGGATGCTGCGGGACAACGCCGGAACATATCCGGTGCTTAGCCCAGGCGGCGGAGCAGATAAAGCCTGAGGAAGAGGCTTCTGACAGGGAGAAAATTAAAAGTAACAATACAGTGACAACTCAGAGAAAGACCTGGTTTTTGTCGGAGCATTTAGGTGAAAAGATTAAGACAGGAGAGGTTCAGGTCAACAGGATGCTTAATGTTCAGGAAAATGATGACTGGTATCAGGAGCTGCGCAAAGGGCAGTGGGATGCCATTTATGATATTATGGAAGATATAGCGGATGATGAGCCGGATTTGATCCAGATCTGTGTGGATGGAGAGGGGATAGACGGATGTCAGGTGATGGCAGAGCTGTTTGATGAATTGGACATGTCTATTGCTCCGGTGGCCATTGCTTCAAAAGATCCGGAAACATTAGAATCTTCCCTGATCCATTATCCTGGAAAGGCTTTGGTGTGGGATCTTTCACAGGAGGTCGGTCCGAAGGCCCGGGTTCAAAAGCTGTGTGAAAAATATGGGGCGCAGGTATTGGCGGAATAATAGATTTATTGATTTATAAAGGAGTTATTTGTTAATGAAATCACTTGTTATTGCAGAGAAACCTAGTGTGGGAAGAGATATAGCCCGGGTACTCAATTGCTCTAAGGGCGGCAACGGCTTTTTGGAAGGGGAGCGCTATGTTGTCACATGGGCATTGGGCCATTTAGTGGAACTGGCGCCGCCGGAAAGTTACACGGACCAGTGGAAGGACTGGAAGATGGAAACTCTGCCTATGCTTCCGGAGAAGATGGATATTGAAGTGATCAAAAAGACGGGACGCCAGTTTTCTATTGTAAAAAATCAGATGTTCCGAAAGGATATAAAGGATATTATTATCGCTACGGATGCCGGGCGGGAAGGAGAACTGGTTGCTCGGTGGATCATTAAAAAGGCTGGTGTGAAAAAAAGCATTAAGAGATTGTGGATTTCATCGGTAACAGACCGGGCGATCCGGGAAGGCTTTCAGCATTTAAAAAATGGCCACGATTATGACCATCTTTATGAGGCGGCAGTAGCCCGGGCCGAGGCGGACTGGCTTGTGGGGCTGAACGCTACCAGAGCCCTGACCGTTAAGCATAATGCCCAGTTATCCTGCGGTCGGGTTCAGACGCCCACATTAGCCATGATCCTTGCCAGAAGTGAGCAGATTAAAAATTTTACGGAAAGGAAATTTTACGGTCTTGAGGCCATGTCGGGAAAGATCCGCTTCACATGGAAAGATAAAAAAAGCGGACAGAACCGTACATTTAATAAAGAATATATGGAAAAACTTGCGGAACAGCTGGAGCACAAAGAGGGAACGATCATTTCCATAGAAAAAAAGGCCAAAAAGACTTATGCGCCTGCCCTATATGATCTGACCACCTTACAGCAGGAGGCAAACCAGCGCTATGGCTTTTCCGCCAAGGATACGCTGAACTATATGCAAAGTCTGTATGAGCGCCATAAAGTGCTCACGTATCCACGAACAGATTCCCGGTATCTTACAGAGGATATTGTGGAAACCCTGGAGGAGAGAGTAAAAGCCTGCAGGAACGGTAGTTTTTCACCCATCTGCAGCCAGATTTTAAAAAATCCCATTAAGGGAAATAAATCTTTTGTGGATAATCGAAAAGTTTCAGACCATCATGCCATTATACCTACAGAACAAAGCGTTCGTCTGGCAGATCTGGAATATGGGGAGCGAAAGATTTATGAAATGGTGATCTCCCGTTTCCTGGCAGTGCTTATGCCGCCTTTTGAGTATGAGCAGACGGATATTGTCCTGGATATTGGCGTCGAGACTTTTGCGGCTAAAGGCAAGATCATTAAAAATGCCGGATGGAAAGCTGTTTATGAGGATGTTTCCCAGGATGAGGAGGATGAAAGTGATATACGGGATCAGGTGCTGCCGGATTTTGAAAAAGGGCAGAAATTAAAGATTTCCAGCTTGAATATAACCGAAGGGAAAACAAAGCCTCCGGCGCCTTTTACAGAGGCCACATTGCTGGCAGCCATGGAAAATCCGGTTAAATATATGGAAACGACGGATAAATCCCTGGCCAAAACCCTGGGTGAAACCGGAGGTCTGGGAACTGTGGCTACCCGTGCGGATATTATTGAAAAGCTGTTTAACAGTTTTATGATCGAGAAAAAGGGAAATTATATCTACCTTACATCCAAAGGCCGTCAGGTTCTTGATCTGGCGCCAAAAGGGCTGACGTCACCGGAGCTTACAGCCAGGTGGGAGCAAAAGCTGGCGGATATTGCCAGAGGTTCTTTTTCAAAAAAGGATTTTGAGGCACAGATCCGTAAATATACAGTCGATGTGGTAGATGAGATCAGGACCAGCGTCAAAACCTACCGCCATGATAATATTACCGGAAAGCGGTGCCCCCAGTGCGGAAAGCTTTTGCTGGAGGTAAATCATAAAAATGGCCGTATGCTTGTATGCCAGGACCGGGAATGTGGATATAGAAAAAGTCTTTCCAAGGTCACAAATGCTCGTTGTCCCCAGTGCCACAAAAAGATGGAGCTTGTGGGAGAAGGCGAGAATCGGAAGTTTGTCTGTGCCTGCGGATACAGGGAAAAGCTCAGCACCTTTGAGGCAAGAAAAAAAGAAAACGGCAGCGGTGTATCGAAAAAGGATGTGGCCAGATACTTAAACCAGCAGAAAAAGGAGGCTGCAGCGCCGATTAACAGCGGACTGGCAGATGCCCTGAAAAATATAAAGCTTTAAACAGGTATGCTGAAAAACAAAAAATGGACTGCAAAGACAAAATCCGTCTTTGCAGTCCATGGAAAAATTAAAGGGTTTCGTTATCGTTATCCTCAGCAATCTGTTCATCCATATTCATGATCTGGCGTTTTCTTGCCATTTCATCGTTTTCAAGATATTCATCATAGGTGCAGCTCTTATCAATAAGACCGCCCGGGGTTAATTCCATGATCCGGTTGGCAATGGTCTGGACAAACTGATGGTCCTGAGAAGTAAAAACCATAACTCCGGGGAATTTGATCAAAGCATTATTTAATGCAGTGATGGATTCCATGTCCAGATGATTGGTAGGCTCGTCCAGGATCAGAGTATTGGATCCGCTCATCATCATTTTTGAAAGCATGCAGCGGACACGTTCGCCACCGGAAAGTACAGTAACCTTTTTTAATGCCTCTTCACCGGAAAAGAGCATACGTCCTAAGAAGCCCCGGACATAGGTATTATCTTTTTCCGGAGAGTACTGCATTAACCAGTCAACGATAGATTCATCCTCGTTTTTAAATTCATTGGAATTATCCTTTGGAAAGTAAGCCTGAGTGGTAGTGACACCCCATTTAAAAAAGCCTGAATCCGGTTCCATTTCACCGGCAAGGATTTTAAAAAGGGCAGTTGTGGCATTTACATTAGGTCCGACAAAAGCTACCTTGTCTTTGTGATTTAAAGTAAAAGAGATATTGTCTAATACTTTAACCCCGTCAATGGTCTTTGAAATGCCATCGACGGTTAGAACTTCATTTCCTATATCCCGGTTAGGCTTAAAGTCAATATAGGGATACTTTCTGCTGGATGGACGAATATCATCCAGCTCGATTTTTTCCAGGGCACGTTTCCTTGAAGTTGCCTGCTTAGATTTGGAAGCATTGGCAGAGAAACGCTGGATAAATTCTTGCAGTTCCTTGATCTTTTCCTCTTTCTTTTTGTTTGCTTCCTTCATCTGGCGGATCATTAACTGGCTGGATTCATACCAGAAATCATAATTTCCGGCATAAAGCTGGATCTTGCCATAGTCAATGTCGGCAATATGCGTACATACTTTATTTAGGAAATAACGGTCATGGGATACGACGATGACCGTATTTTCAAAGTTAATGAGAAACTCTTCCAGCCAGGCGATAGCATCCAGGTCCAGGTGGTTGGTAGGTTCATCTAGGAGCAGGACATCGGGATTTCCAAAAAGAGCTTTGGCAAGAAGCACCTTAACCTTCTGACCGCCATCCAACTCACGGAGATACTTGGTATGAAGTTCGGTTTCAATACCAAGGCCATTTAATAAAATGGCGGCATCGCTTTCTGCTTCCCAGCCGTTTAATTCAGCAAACTCAGCCTCAAGTTCACTGGCATGGATACCGTCTTCCTCAGTAAAGTCCTCTTTAAGATAAATAGCGTCCTTTTCCTTCATGATCTCATAAAGACGGGCATTGCCCATGATTACTGTATCCAGGACAGGAAAATCATCATATTTATAGTGATCCTGTTCCAGGACAGAAAGGCGTTCACCTTTATCCACGGTAACTTCACCTTTACTTGGCTCGATCTTTCCGGAGAGGATCTTTAAAAATGTGGATTTACCGGCGCCATTCGCTCCGATCAGACCATAACAGTTCCCTGGCGTAAATTTAATATTTACATCTTCAAATAAAGCACGTTTTCCAAGTCTCAGCGTTACATTATTTGCGCTAATCATTACACAATTCCTTTCTGATTTCGCCCATAGAGGGTTCTATTGGCCGCAACAGTTCAGCTGGCCAAACTGTTGCCATTGACCACCGTTTTCTATTGTACTAGATTTTGGGTTTTTTTCAAGAAGAAAATGCGCGAAATCACCAGGCGTTGACGGGAAAGAAGAAATCCTTTATCATAAGAAGCGTACATCTGGTAAAAAGTCCGGATTTGCAGTATACTGATAACAGATGCTAAGGATCCAAAAGAATACAGGTGAAAATAGAGATTTTAAGACCGCCGGACGTGTTCCGGATATAGGCATGTTTACAGGCGGCGGATGAGGAGGTCTTATGTCAGAACATACGGTAAAGCCATTGATCAGGCAGGCACAGCCACTGCCCCTTGGAGCTTATGAGGTTCAGGGGGGCGTTCGTTTTGCTGTGGATGTCACAGACAGCAGCGAAAAAACTTTCCTGAAGATCATGGAACAGGGCACGGGGAAGAAGCTTTTTGAGATATGCATGAATGATTACCCGGCCTGCGGGAATGTATGTGGGATTTATGTAAGCGGATTGAAGGCAGGACGTATTTGTTACCAGTATGTCCGCAACAATATGGTGATCGAAGATACTTATGGAATGAAGCTGCATGAAGGAAATACATGGGGAAGTTTTAAGCCAGTAGAGGAGCGGGCGGTTTATGAGCCTTGGCGGGATACTTTTTCATGGGAGGATGATCGTCATCCGGAGATTCCTTATCATGAGATGATTTTGTATAAGCTTCATGTGCGGGGATTTACCAGACATCCATCTTCAAAGGTACGCCATAAAGGCACTTTTTTAGGAATTTCAGAAAAAGCCGGGTATTTCAGGGAATTAGGTGTTAATGGGCTTGTGCTTATGCCAGTGGTAGATTTTCCAGAAGTTAAAGTACGGGAGCTTCCCCCATCGTTGCTTCCACATGCATTGCTTCCCTCAACTCCTGAGAGCCAGCGGCTTCAGAATCTGTCCATGCTTTCCAGGATGTCGGGAAATCGGGAGCCTGAGACTTATCTGAATTGCTGGGGTTATGGAAAGGCTCAGTTTTTTGCCCCAAAGGCATCCTTTGCCCATAATAATTGTGTTGCGGAATTTTGTACCATGGTTCGGGAACTGCATAAAAACGGAATTGAAGTAATCCTGGAGCTGCTGTTTGATGATAGAACCCCTCAAGGGGCGATTCTGGACTGTCTGCGTCATTGGGTCCTCCATTATCATGTCGATGGCTTTTGGGTCAACTCAGAAATCGTTCCTGTGGAAATGGCGGCCAAAGATCCCCTTTTAGCCGGGATTAAGTGGATTTCTTCCGGAATGGATCCATCCCGGATCTATGGCAAAAAGATTCCCGTAAAAAAGTATCTGGCATCAGCGGATGACAGTTTTCAAAATACCATGCGCTGTTTCCTAAAAGGGGACGAAAATTGTATGAGCGATTTTGTTTATCATAATACATCCAGCCAGACCCAGCAGGGGGCAGTGCATTATATTACTACGAATAATGGTTTTACCCTGGCAGATCTTGTGGCCTATGATACAAAGCATAATGAAGATAACGGCGAAGATAATAAGGATGGAACAGACTATAATAACAGTTGGAACTGCGGAGCAGAAGGAAAGACCCGGAGGAGAAAGGTTCTGGCCCTGCGCTGTCGCCAGATGTATAATGCCATGGTACTTTTAATCTTTCAGCAGGGCACCCCTATGATCTACGGTGGCGATGAGTTTGGAAACAGCCAGCAGGGCAATAATAATGCTTACTGTCAGGATAATGAAATATTCTGGCTTAACTGGAGGGATCTTAAGAAGAACTGCCGACAATATGAGTTTGTGAAAGGCCTTTTGGCCCTTCGCGCTGCTCATCCCATCCTTCACCCGGAAAAGCCTTTCCGTCAGATGGACTACTTAAGCTGCGGTTTTCCGGATCTGTCTCTCCATGGGCAGCATCCATGGAAAGCAAATTTTGACTGGGACAGCCGATATATTGGGATCATGTACTGCGGCAAATATGCCCGCAGAAACGGCAAAGAGGACACATCTTTTTATTTTGCCTATAACATGCACTGGGAAGCGAAGGAAATTTTTCTGCCCGTTCTTTCTAAGAAGCAGCGGTGGGAAAAGATCATGGATACCTTTTATGAAGAGCCGTGGAAGGTGAATGATGCCCAGGAAAATCAACTGGAAGAAGAGACTCCTTTCGAAGAGGATGTTATAATCCAGGGCAGGAGCATACAGATCTATATGAGTGTTGACCATGGAAAAAAGACTATCAGCTAATGTTTTAAAATGGATCGCCGTTGTGTCGATGACTATAGACCATATGGGTGCGGTTTTATTTCCCCAGCATCTGTGGATGCGGTGTGTCGGCCGTCTAGCTTTTATCTTGTATGCCTTTTTGGTCACAGAAGGATATGTCCATACCCATGATCTGAAACGGTATTTAGGCCGTTTGGGCCTGCTGGCGCTAATCTCAGAGATTCCCTTTGATCTGCTGTTTCACAGGACACTGTTTTATTGGCCTTCACAAAATGTTTTTTTTACACTGGTGTTGGGACTTTTAGGGATCTTTTTTATGGAAAAAGCAGTAGGAAAGCTTCCTGTAAATTGGGGCTTTCTTTCCCTGGCGCCAGTGGCCCTTATGGGGGTGATCGCCCAGATGATTTCCTGCGATTACAGATACTTTGGGATTTTAATGATAACGGTTTTTTATATTTTCAGAAAAAGGACTTTGGCCGCCTTTGTGGGAATCGGTGTGATCCAGGCACTGATGAGTACGATCCAGATGTTTGGAATGGCAGCCTTCCTCCCTATAGCCCTGTATAACGGGAAAAAAGGCCGGGGAGGAAAGGTTTTGCAGTGGCTGTTTTATTTTTATTATCCGGCGCATATGGCTGCCATTTATATGGCAGGAAGCTTATTGGGGATAATTTAACTGTTCCGGTGTTATATGGTACAGTGTTTCAAGATAATTTTTTCCAAGGAAATTAGCCATGGGAAGGTTCATATCCAGATAGTTTCCGCAGTCTTTGGCGCAGGCTCCGGGAACCTCTCCCTTATAGTCCCGGATAAATTCAAAGGCTTCAGTAACTAAAGGCAAAATGTCAGATGAGGTATAATCTCCCGCAAGGATGAGATAAAAGCCGGTGCGGCAACCCATGGGGCCAAAATATACGATTTTTTGTCCATATTCCGGATGGTTTCTCAGAAATGTAGCTCCCAGGTGTTCGATCGTATGGACTTCCGCTGTATTCATTACAGGCTCAAAGTTAGGACGTGTCATGCGCAGATCAAAGGTGGTGAGTACTTCACTGCCTACATGATCTTTGCGGGATACATAGACGCCCGGTAAAAGACGGGTGTGATCAATCGTAAAGCTTGCGATTTTTTCCATAATAATTGGCTCCTTTCAAAATCATCATCACATCTATATATAAGAAAAAAATGAGTATTTGTCAATACTTGAAGAAAGCAGGGGGATATGGTACACTTAGAAACGGAAGAAATCCCGCAAGGGGATACCTCTATGGGCAGAGAACAGCCCAGGAAAGGAGAAACTATGGCAGATAAATATGTTGCTTATGTGGGGTCCTATACAAGAGGCGAAAGCAAGGGCCTGCATATTTTTGATTTTGATCCTGAAACATTGACGTTTAAATTAAGAGAAGTCTTTGAGATCAATAATCCCTCTGTAGTACATGTTTCTTATGATCAAAGATACTTATACTGTAACTGTGATGAAGGCGTTGCTTCCTTTAAGATCCTTAAGGACGGCAATATCGTGCTGATGAACAAGGCTACAGTAAACGGCCTGCGTCCCTGCTATCTGGCAACAGACCGGGAAAACCGCTATCTGGTCACTGCAGGGTATCACGATGGCAAACTGACAGTGCTTCGTCTGGAGGAGGATGGGAGCATTGGCTGTGTGACCGATGAAGTGTTTATGAAAGGTCTTGGCAGTGTTGCCGGAAGAAATTACCGGTGCCATGTCAACTGCGCGCTTTTTACCCCGGATGAAAAATATCTGCTGGCAGTGGACCTTGGAATGGATCAGGTAAAGATTTATGAATTTGACGCGACTACGGGAAAGATTAAGCTTCATGACATTTTACGGTGTGAGCTGGAGTCCGGACCAAAGCATATGATTTTTTCTCAAGACGGCAACTATGCCTACTTGACTCATGAGGATAAAAACTATGTGACAAAGTATGCTTATACGCCGGAGCATGCTGTTTTTACAAAGCTCCAGACCATTTCCACCCTCCCGGATAGGTATGATGGCGTAAACAGCGCCATTACATCAAAACTGTCGAACGATGGTAGCCATTTATTTGTAACAAATTCCGGACATAACAGCGTGGCCATTTTCCACATTGATCCGGAAACTCAGCTGATGGAACGGGTGTGTGTTCTTCCGACCAGCGGAGATTACCCGAGAGATCTTCTAGTCGTCCCGGGGAGAGACAGCTTTGTCTGTGTCAACCAGGAATCCAACAGCATGACATGCTTTGATGTAAATTATGAGGGCTGTTATATTGCTATGTCCGGCGCGCCGGTGCCCGTGGTATGCCCTACGTCCATACAGATCCGAAAGATTGAAGAATAAATATTTTTTAGCAGAGCAAATCCCTGACATAAAGCTTTAGGCCCTTTGCACACTGCATCAGACAAAATACCGGAAAGAGGACTATGTTTGATGCAGGGGAAAGGAGACAAAGCTGTCAGGGATTTTTATCTTTCGTAAAATTTTTTCAGGTTGTCCATGCGGGCGCTCATATTTTCCAAAAGGAGATCTAAAACCGTAAGCGCTGCCATGGACTCTACCACCACAACGGCTCTCGGCACGATGACCGGATCGTGGCGGCCTTTAATGGAAATCATAAGATCTTCCATGTTTTTATTTACAGTATGCTGAGTTTTGGCAATGGAAGGGGTGGGCTTTACGGCTGCCCGGAAAATGACTTCTGAACCATCGCTGAGACCGCCAAGAACACCGCCGGAATGATTGGTTTTCTTTTGGATCCGGCCCTGGCACATATAAAAGCTGTCATTATTTTCACTGCCACATAGATCTGCCGCGTGAAAACCTTCTCCGATCTCAAAGCCTTTTACGGCGCCAATGGATAAAACGGCCTGGGCCAGACAGGCATCCAGTTTGTTAAAGACTGGTTCTCCGATCCCCGGAAAAAGGCCCTGAATGTGACATTCAATAATCCCTCCGGCAGAGTCGTGGTCTGCCAGTTTTTCATCCAGGAATTTCTGAGCCTGGACAGCCGCCTGGGCATCCGGCATATAGAGCGGATTCTTTTTTATTTCATTAAAATCAAGGTGGTTTGGGTCGATTTTTACAGGACCGATAGACCGGGTATAAGTCAGCAGCCGGATTCCAAGGTCATTGAGTATTTTTGAAGCTACGGCTCCGGCAGCGACCCGTCCGATGGTTTCCCGCCCGGATGTCCTGCCGCCGCCCCGGTAGTCCCGAAAACCGTATTTTTCATCAAAGGTATAGTCTGCATGTCCCGGACGGTAGCAGGCAGCAATTTCCGAGTAGTCTTTAGAGCGGGCGGTTTTATTATAAACAATGCAGGAAATCGGTGTTCCTGTGGTCTTTCCGTAAAAAATCCCAGACAAAATCTCGACTTGATCCTCTTCTTTTCGGGGGGTGCTGTATTTATTTTGACCGGGTTTGCGTCGGTCTAAAAAGGCCTGTATATCCGCCTCACACAGATCAAGGCCGGCCGGACAGCCGTCGATGACAACCCCCACGGCTTTTCCGTGGGATTCTCCCCACGTAGTTATTTTAAAGCGTCTGCCGTATGTAGAACCTGGCATAAGTATCACCTCACTTGTATTCTAAAATCCATTTTCCCATAACCTGAAGCGTTTGACAAGGAGAATATTTTATAAGAATCAGTAAAAAGCCTGAAAATTCGGTTTTTGATTTCTGAAAGATCGGTGCATGAAAAAGATATTGAGAACGATTCCATAGGGATATTCCATGAAAAAAATAATTTTTTTGATCGTAAAAACATGCATAACTTACATAAAATTCAATAAGGATTCAGACCGCTTAAATTTTGACAATGATGGGAAAACATGCTAAATTACCCAAGAACACAAGAAGTAACCAATCATCGTATTGAATGTAAGAAGGAGATGTCTGCAATGACAAAACAGACCATTAGACTGGGAGATATTGAAGCTGCCAAAGAATTTGTAAGAACCGCTGCCGGCTGTAATTTTGACATCGATGTTTACTTCAATAAAGTTGTTCTCGATGCAAAGTCTATTTTGGGGATTTTAAGTATTGATCACAGAAACCCCATTACAGTTGAGTATGATGGATACAATGAGCGCTTTTCCGGATTATTGGAAAGATATGCAGTGAATTAAATCATTGCTGTTCATTTTGTATACAGTAGCGCTAAATCTGTCTGGTGAATGTAATATGAGAAGTTTTAGCAGCAGTTCAGATGTCTGAACTGCTGCAGGTTTCTAAACAGGGACCCCGGTTCTCAGATGCTGTTTTTTAATGAGTAAATTGAAAAACAGCATCTGAGAACCGGGGTTTTTTTACAAAAAAATGATGTTCCTTTTTCTAAAGTTGATAAATAAATTACGGTTGCGTCATCATTTTTTTACAAAGGGTCTTTATAATCATCTTTGTTTGAAAAATCTATGAAACCGAAAATACAGGCATTTAAAAGCTGTGTCTGATCTTTGAAAGGACTAAAGTCAGGCGAAAAAGGAGGAACAATGTATAATACAATCTTAATGACTCAATTTGCCGCATCCATTGCCAATGCCATGAACGCAGAGCCGCCCAAAATGGCTCAGGAATCTGCCAAAGTGGTTCGGGAGGTGATCCGGCAGCAGGCGCCGGAAGGAGTGGACCGTGTTATGATCTACAATCCGGATGCCGTTGGTATGTGGCTGTTTCAGAAATATACAGAAGACTTTGCCCCTGTACTTAAGAATGTGCAGCTGGGTATCCCTGTAAAGACTGTAATGCCATCGGTGACCCCGGTATGCTTTGGAACGATGTACACGGGAGTGTTGCCTCAGGTTCACGGGATCATGAAATATGAAAAACATGTGATCACTACAGATAGTTTGTTTGATGCGCTGGCAAGACAGGGGAAAAAAGCTGCCATCGTGGCTGTAGAAGGCTCCAGCATGGCCATTATTTTCGGAGAGAGAGATGTAGACTATTATATCCTTCCCTATGATGAAGATGTCACAAACAAAGCTCTGGAGCTGATCAAGGAAGATTGTTACGATCTGATCGCTGTGTATAATCAGGAATACGATGATCAGATGCATGCCACCGGCGTTGAGTCCGAGGCTTCCATGAAAGCGCTGTATCATCACATTGACAGCTTTGACCGGCTGACTGCGGCAGTTAAGGAAAACTGGAAAAATCACAACAGTCTTGTATGCTGGGCAACAGATCACGGGATCCATCAAATGGAAAATGGTCATGGAAACCATGGTGAGGATATTGAAGAGGATATGAATGTGATGCATTTTTACGGCGTATATCCCCGCCGGTAAGTCTGGGAAAAATAAGAAAGAAGGAGAGTGCCATGAGCCAGATTGAAGTTTGCAACCTAACCAAATCTTATGATAAAAAGACTAACGTGATCGAGAATATCAGCCTGGAAGTTAATGAAGGAGAATTTATGATCCTGGTAGGCCCGTCCGGCTGCGGAAAAAGTACACTGCTGCGTATGATTGCCGGACTGGAATCCATTACTGACGGTGTTTTAAAAATCGGCGGCGCTATTGCTAACAATATGTATCCGAAAGACCGTCATATATCCATGGTATTTCAGAACTATGCCTTATTTCCTCACATGACTGTCCGCCAGAATATTTTATTTGGCCTGGACGTACAGAAAGTCTCCAAAGCAGATCAGGAAAAGCGGTTAAAGGAAACTTCGGAAATGATCGGCCTAACAGAATACCTTGATCGGAAGCCGGGACAGCTTTCCGGCGGTCAGCGCCAGCGTGTCGCTCTGGCAAGAAGTATCTGCAGCCATGCGCCGATTTGCCTTATGGACGAGCCATTATCCAACTTGGATGCCAAGTTAAGAGCTCAGATGCGTACCGAGATCCGAAGAATCCAGAAAGCCCTTGGTCTGACCATCGTATATGTCACTCATGATCAGGTGGAGGCCATGACCATGGGTGACCGGATCATGGTTTTAAACGAAGGCAAGATCCAGCAGATGGGAACACCTCTGGAATTATATAATCGCCCGGCAAACCGGTTTGTGGCCGGCTTTATCGGTTCGCCTCAAATGAATATTGCTTCTGCGGCGCTTATTGACGGCAGGATCGTAGTAAATAAAACAGCAAGGATTGCTGCAGATCCTCAGCTCCTTGAAAAGGTGTTAAACTTCCCTGCCTTTGACGTAGGTATCCGTCCGGAGCATATTAAATATGTTGCTAAGAAAAATGAGTATTCCTGTGAAGTGGAAGTGTTGAACGTGGAAATGATGGGCAATGAAACCCAGGTTGTTTTTGATCTTGGAGGAAGTTTGTTTACAGCAAAATGGTCGGGTCAGTGGAGCCTTGAGCCTGGTATGAAGATAAATGTAGAACTGGATCCGGAGCGTTTTCATTTCTTTAATATTGAGAGCGGAGTACTTTTACGGGCTGCCGCTGTGGATGACAGTGAAAATGTTGATGAGATCATGACCGCCTGAAAGGAGGAAGAGAAGAATTATGAGCGTAAATCTGGCTCAGGGAGAGCAGCTTCCAGGTATCCGGGAGGCCAGCCTGTTTCAAGAATTAAAAAAAGAGGAAAAAAAACAGGCAAGGAAAAACTGGTGCAGCGGTATGCTTTACGTACTGCCTTCTATAGCATTATTCGCGATATTTGTTATTTACCCGTTTATCCGCACCATTATACAAAGCTTTTTCCTTTCTGACAACCGGGGATTTTTAACACTGTTTGTAGGACTTCAAAACTATATTGATCTGTTCCAGGATCCGGTATACCTCCAAAGTCTTTGGCAGACCATTATTTATACACTGATCACAGTGCCCCTGACGATTATTATTTCCCTGTTCCTGGCAGTTTTAGCCAGCAGCAATGTTAAAGGCGCGGGAATCTTTAATACCATCTTTTCATCCACCATGGGTATTTCCGTGGCCGCAGGCTCTGTTTTCTGGAACTTTTTATTCCATCCTACAGTAGGACTTTTAAACAAGATCGTTAATGCCTTTGGCGGAGAAAATGTAGGGTGGCTGACAGATCCTAAGATCGCTCTTGTGTCTGTGGCTTTAGTTTCCGTATGGATGAACATCGGATTTTCCTATCTGGTGCTGATGGGCGGCATGAAAAATATTGACAAATCCTATTATGAAAGTGTGGAAATCGTAGGCGGAGGCTTCTTTTACCGTCTTAGAAAGGTGACCATTCCGCTGATTTCCCCGTCTCTGTTCTTTGTGTTTGTGACGTCCATTATCGGAGCCTTCCAGTCCTTCGGCGTTATTGATATGCTGACCCAGGGCGGACCTGTGAACGGAACAAATCTTTTAGTTTACGGCTTATACGAGGAAGCTTTTGTCAACTATCAGTACGGCTCCGCAACTGCTCAGGGTGTTGTGCTCTTCCTGATCATATTTGTAATTTCCATGCTTCAGACGAAGCTGACAGAAAGGTGGGTAACTTATCAATGATCGAAAGCAGAACTCAAAAAATCATTATTTACATACTGCTGATCATCAGCGCGATTTTAGTGTTCTTCCCCATTGTATTTTCTGTAGCCTTAAGCTTGTCCGATAATATGGATATTGCCAATGGACAGTTTATTCCTACATCCCTGCATTTTGAAAATTTTGTCCATGCATTCCAGACTCAGCCTTTGCTGAAATACATGTTCAATTCTCTTGTGGTTGCGGTGGCATGTACGGTGCTCCAGATCATCCTGGCTCTGCTGGCCTCTTATGCTATTGTATTTATTGACATTAAGGGCAAGAACGTTTTGTTCGGTTTGTTTATGGCAACCATGATGATCCCGTCTGAGGTGCTGGTGATCAGTAACTTCCAGACCATACGAAGCTGGAACCTGCTGGATACCTTTCCGGGACTCATACTTCCAAGTCTTGCGTCAACCTTCGGCATTTTCCTGCTGAGGCAGAACCTGAAGCAGATTCCCTGGGAACTGCGGGAAGCCGGTCAGATGGCTGGTGTCAGTGACTTCTATTTCTTCCGTAAGGTTACAGTGCCTATGGTAAAAAACAGCATTGTAACATTAGCAATTTATAATTTCCTTGTCAGCTGGAATTCTTATATGTGGCCTTTATTGTCCACAACGAATGAGTCTGTGCGTACCGTCCAGATTGGTCTGCGCCAGTTAAAAAATGTAGACGGCAGCAGTGATTACGCCATGATCAGCGCAGGCGCCATTATTGTATCCATTCCTACATTGATCTTGATTTTTGCAGGACAGAAACGGCTCCAGGAAGGTTTGACCAAGGGAGCGATTAAATAGAAATAGAAGTATAACCATCCCAAAAGAGGATACCCGTATGGCCTTAAAAACAGGCCAAGAAGGAGGAAATTATGTTTAAGAGAGAAAGTAAGAAAATTGTGAAACGTTGTACTGTTGTTTTAGCAGCTGCAGCCATGACAACTGCCGCTTTGGCCGGATGCTCCGGCGGTAATACGGCCCAGGCAGGAACAACAGCAGCTTCCGGAGAGAGCAGCACAGGAGCTACAGAAGTATTATTCTGGCACGCTATGAGCGGAAATACTCAGACAGCGCTTCAAAAGATTGTAGATGATTTTAATGCCAGCCAGAGCGACGTTCATGTAACTATGGAAGCTCAGGGCAGCTATGATGAATCTATTTCAAAGTTCCTGAACATGAACGGCGGCAGCGGAAGCCCGGCAATCATCCAGATCGGCGAGCAGAATCTGCAGGCAATGCTGGATTCCGGTCTTATCGCATCAGTGTCTGATCTTATTGAAGAATACAACTACAATGCAGACCAGCTTCTTCCCCAGGCTGTAAACTTCTATACAGTAGATGGGGAAATGTATGCAATGCCTTTTAACTGTTCTTCACCTGTGCTTTATTACAATGTAGATGCTCTGGCAGCAGCGGGCTATGATGAAGCTCCGTCAACCTTTGAAGGAATCCTGGAGTCTGCCACAGCTATCGCAGATGCCAATGATGGGATGAAAGCCTTCTCCATGCCGGTTTACGGATATGCCCTGGATCAGATGGTCACCAATATGGGCGGTCTGATCATTAATAATGATAATGGCCGTTCTGCAAGAGCTACAGAAGTGGCTTACCAGGATGAGATGACTCAGATTTTTAACTGGCTGAAACAGCTGATTGATGCAGACGCATTTGTAAATTATGGTACAAGCAGTGATAATGTTATGACCGGTTTTAACCAGGGTGACATTGCCATGTTTATTACAACCTCTGCCTATGCAGCACAGATCATAGACAGCGCTCCTTTTGAAGTAGGTGTAAGCATGCTTCCGGTTCCTGAAGGCGTGGAGCCTCAGGGCGTATATGCCGGTGGCGGTGCTCTTTGTGTGGCTGATGGTCTTTCTGATGAAGTAAAGGCCGGAGTTATGGCATTTTTTGAATATGCTACATCTGCGGAAGTACAGGCAGTATGGGCCGGTGATACAGGTTATTTTCCAATTAACACAGATTCCTATGATACACAGACTATGACAGATATTTATACAGAAAGACCTCAGTTAAAGGTAGCTGCAGATCAGCTTCTTAACGCTAAGGAAACAACAGCAACAGCAGGGCCTCTTCTGTCCCAGCTTTCTCAGTTGAGAAATGACCTTGAGTCTGCTCAGGAACTGGTTTACAACGGCGGCGATGTAGATGAAGCGATTGCCAGCGCCGCAGACAGCACAAACCGTCAGATTGAGACAGCTAACAGAAGTATTCAGAGTCAGGAATAAATAGAACATACAAACCTGTACAAAACAATAGGGGAAGATTCCTTCCCCTATCCGATTAATCGTTCAGCAGGTAAACGGTTCCATAGTATCTTTTAATACCTATTCGTCTTCACTATTTGCTTTTTCTACCTGAACGATGGCAGTTTTTTGCATAGGAATACGGCAGTTTTTGTTGCTGCCAAATTCTACGATAACAACCTCATCGGTAATATCAATGACAACACCATAAAAACCGCTGGTGGTCAGGATACTGTCACCAACCTCCAAAGCTGCGATCATTGCATCCATTTTCTTCTGCTGTTTTTTCTGCGGACGAATGGAAATAAAGTATAAGAATACTGCAAAAATCACAATATAAACAACGATGATTGCCCATTGCATTGTACATGACCTCCTTATTTTTTATCATTTATCAAAAAGCCCGTAACAGTTCAGCCAGCCGAACTATTACAAAAACTTTCCAGTTTTGCTTTTTTGAATGTACTATACCGGTGCTCTTCGATGGCCTGACGGATCTCTTCCATGAGATGGTTATAAAAGTACAGGTTATGGAGCACACATAAACGCATCCCCAACATTTCCTTGGCTTTAAGCAAATGGCGGATATAAGCTCTGGTGTAGCTGCGGCATGCGGGACACTGGCAGCCATCCTCAATAGGCCGATCATCCAGCTCATACTTGGCATTAAACAGGTTCAGCTTTCCCTGATTGGTATACACATGACCGTGGCGGCCGTTGCGGGACGGATACACACAGTCAAAAAAGTCAACGCCCCGGTCCACACCTTCCAAAATATTGGCCGGCGTTCCCACACCCATAAGATAGGTGGGTTTATCCTGAGGCAGATAGGGTATAACCTGATCTAAAATATAATACATCTGTTCATGAGTCTCTCCCACAGCCAAGCCGCCTATGGCATACCCATCCAGTTCCATCTCTGAGATAGCTTTGGCATGATCAACACGGATGTCCTCATAGGTTCCTCCCTGATTAATGCCAAATAAAAGCTGATGAGGGTTAATGGTATCCTCCAGACTGTTCAGCCGTCCCATCTCATCCTTGCACCGTTTCAGCCAACGGGTCGTGCGGTTTACTGAATTGATCATATAATTCCGGTCTGCAGGATAAGGCGCACATTCGTCAAAGGCCATGGCGATAGTGGATGCCAAATTTGACTGAATCTGCATACTCTCCTCAGGCCCCATAAAAATCTTTCGTCCGTCAATATGAGAATTAAAATACACGCCCTCTTCTTTGATCTTTCTAAGACCTGTCAGAGAAAATACCTGAAATCCTCCGGAATCGGTAAGGATGGGCCTGTCCCAGTTCATAAAACGATGAAGGCCTCCCAGCTTTTTGATCACCGGATCACCTGGTCTTACATGAAGATGATAGGTATTCGACAATTCCACCTGAGTTCCAATCTCATGAAGATCCATGGTAGAAACCGCGCCTTTAATGGCGCCTACAGTCCCTACATTCATAAACACCGGTGTCTGGATCGTCCCATGTACAGTTTGAAGCTCGGCCCGTTTTGCCCGTCCATCTGTAGTAATCATCCGATACATAAAAACCTCACATGTTTTTGGAAATTTTAGCTAATGTTATAAGTATACCTGTTTATTTCCATTTTATCAACTGGATTTTTCAGATTTCTCATACAAAATCAGCACAAAATCAAAGGCTCATAAAAGCTGTTACCGCATTTTCCAAAGCTTCCTGATCTCTGGCAGCCATAAGTTCCCGGGAGGAGTGCATGGAAAGGAGAGGAACGCCCATATCTACCGTCTTTAATGGAATATGGGAAGACACTAAAGAGGCGATGGTGCCGCCTCCCGCCATGCCGGAACGCTTGGCAAAGCGCTGACATGGAATATTAAAGCGCTGGCACAGCTGGAGCATGGCCCCAATGGCTTCACAGTCCCAGGCATATTTCTGATTGCTGTCTGACTTGATCACAAAGCCTTTGCCCAGGACTGGAAATGTGGTAATGTCTCCCGCTGCGGGATAATTGGGGTGATAGCCATGTCCTACGTCAATAGACAGGATCATGCTGTCGCTGATGTGGCTGTAACATTCCACAGAGGATTTTCCAAAGGCAGCCCAGATTTTTTCCAGGACAAGATTTAATGTCCATGCGTCCGCGCCCTGTTTTGTGCGGCTGCCGATCTCCTCGTTATCAAAAAGCGCCCCAAGACAGAGGGTGTCTGACGGCGTGCTTTCAATTAGACCGTGGATAATGGCAGATACCGCTGTCGTGTCGTCCAGGCGGGGAGAACTGATCAGCGCATCATTAAGGCCTATGGCAGTCGGCGCGTCCAAATTATAAAGATAAAGTTCATAATCCAGAAGATCCCTAGGATCTATATTTTCATGGTCGGCAATATATTCCAGGAGCATATCCCCCTGGTTTAAAGTATCCTCCGCCATACCAAGGACAGGCATAAGATGGGCCTGCTGGTCAATGGCTACCCCTTCATTTACTTTACGGTTCATGTGGATAGCCAGATTGGGGATAATGCATACCGGCTTTTTCAAGTCAATATAGCGGATCTGAGGGCGGAGCAGGTCATTGCTCCGGATAGAAATTTTTCCCGCAATGGACAGAGGCCGGTCGAAAAATGTATTTAAAATAGGACCTCCGTAAACTTCCACATTAGCCTGGAGATACCCTTTTTGAGTAAATGTGGGGGCCGGCTTAAGCTTTAAACAGGGCCAGTCTGTATGACCTCCGGCAATGCGGATGCCATTTTCCAGCTTCAGCTCCTTTCCCAGTTTAAACGCGAACAATTCACCGGAAAAAGTACGGCAGTAGTAGGCATTTCCCGGAACAAGGGTCCAGGACTCCTTAAAATCCAGTTCCTGAAATCCGGCAGCCTCAAGCACTGCCTGAGCGTGGGAAACGGTGTGAAAAGGGGAAACACTGGCATTAAGGAAATCAAACAAGTGTTGGACAGGTTTATTTTGTAACATGAACAGGTACTCCTTTTATCTTTCGTCTATTTCATCATTTTATCAATGAGGGTCATGATCTCATCGATTTTCTGGGATGATCCTTCGGTTGTCATGGATTCCTTCACGCAATGTTCCATATGGGCGTGAAGGATCTCTTTATTGATCTTATTTAAAATGGCCTGAGTGGCCAGGAGCTGATTGGAAATATCCATACAGTACCTGTCCTCCTCAACCATATTTAAGATGCCGTCAATCTGCCCGCGGGCAGTTTTTAAAAGACGGGTAATATTTTTTTTGTCAGCTTTCATGGCCGCCTCCTTTGATCACGCCAGGGAAGTAACCTCGTATCCTGCGTCAGTGACCGCTTTGATCAGTACATCATCGCTGACCTCTTTGTTGAGGGTGATCTTCGCGTTTTTATCTTCCAGGCTTACAGTGGCAGTAACCCCGTCAATATTGTTTAACGCTTTTGTTACATGGGCTACACAGTGATTGCACATCATTCCTTCGATCATCATTGTTTTTTCCATAATTAATTCCTCACTTTCATTATCTTTATGTGATCCATCCGGCAGATCTGTGTCGGATGGGATCATTGTAATTTCAGGTTCCTCCTGGGCTGTCACAGAAGTGTTTTCAACAGGGGCAATGTTCTTGGGCTTGAAAAATTTAAGCCGCAGGGCATTGGTCACAACACATACAGAACTGAAGCTCATGGCCGCCGCGCCGATCATGGGGTTAAGCTTTAACTGGAACAGGGGGTACAGCACGCCTGCGGCCAATGGGATTCCCAGGGTATTGTAGAAAAAGGCCCAAAACAGGTTTTCCTTAATATTTCGGATCACAGCCTTAGAAAGCTGGATGGCTGTAACGGCGTCCAGAAGGTCGCTTTTCATAAGGACAATATCTGCCGACTCAATGGCCACATCCATACCGGCCCCAATAGCAATGCCCACATCGGCCCGAGTAAGGGCAGGAGCGTCGTTAATGCCATCGCCCACCATGGCCACACACTGGCCTTTTTCCTGAAGCTGGCGCACTTCTTTCTCCTTATCCTGAGGCAGCACATCAGAGATCACTGTGTCAGCGCCTACAATTTTTCCTACAGCAAGGGCAGTGCGCCGGTTATCTCCGGTGAGCATAACCACTTTGATCCCCATATGCTTTAAGGCTTTAATGGCCGCCTGGCTGGTAGGTTTGACGACGTCCGCGGCGGCGATCATGCCGGCCATATGTCCATCGCAGGCGAAAAATAATGGGGTTTTCCCCTGTTCAGAAAGCCGGTTGGCAGCTTTAAGCCACGGGCTGTTATTTTCTTCAAGACCAGGGATATGTTCGTCCTGAAGAAATTTAAGATTTCCCGCAATATAATGTCGGCCTTGAATATTCCCCTGAATCCCCCGGCCAGGGATGGCCTTAAAATGATCTGCCGGAAGCAGAGGGATATTTTTGCTCTTAGCGTAATTAATCACCGCTGTGGCTAGAGGATGCTCCGAAAGCTGTTCCAGGGAAGCGCAGATCTGGATAAAATCATTCTTGTCAAAGGCGCTGGCCGGGAGAATATCTGTGACCTGAGGCTTTCCTAAAGTAATGGTTCCGGTTTTATCCAGGACAACGGTATTTACTTTATGAGCAGTTTCCAGGGCATCCCCGGATTTTATAAGCACACCGTACTGGGCGCCTTTTCCTGTACCTACCATAATAGCTACCGGGGTGGCCAGGCCCAGGGCGCAGGGACAGGAGATGACCAAAACGGCAATACCGATGGATAAGGCAAAGGAGAAGCTTTCGCCTATAATAAAGAACCAGATCAGGAAAGCAGCCAGGGCAATAGCCATAACTGCAGGAACAAAGATGCCGCTGATTTTATCTGCCAGCTTGGCAATCGGCGCCTTACTGGCACTGGCTTCCTGAACAAGGCGGATGATCTGGGATAAGGTGCTGTCCTCCCCGACTTTGACGGCGCGGATCTTTAATGCCCCGTTGCCGTTAATGGAAGCGGACAGGACACTGGCGCCTTTTGCCTTTTCCACTGGGATGCTTTCCCCGGTTAAGGCGGACTCATCCACCGATGAGTGGCCGTCCTCCACCTGCCCATCCACCGGAATAGAGGCGCCAGGACGGATCAGCAAAAGATCCCCGGGAAGAACGTTTTGGGCGGGAATCTCTTCTTCTGTGCCGTCTTCCCGGATGCGCACAGCGGTCTTTGGCGCCAGATTCATAAGTTTTTCAATGGCCTCTGAGGTCTTTCCTTTAGAGCGGGTCTCAAGGAATTTTCCCAAGGTGATCAGGGTCAGGATCATGGCCGCGGACTCAAAATAAAGATCATGCATATATTCATAGACCATCTCCGGGATGCCGTGTCCCTGGCCATAGGCCATAAGATAGATGACAAAAATACCGTAGATCAAAGCCGCGCTGGAGCCTACGGCAATAAGGGTGTCCATGTTTGGAGCGCCTTTAAAAAGCATCTTATAGCCATTAATATAATACTTTCGGTTCACATAGATCACGGGAACCGTCAAAAGAAGCTGGGTAAAGGCAAAGATCACAGCATTCTCCTCGCCGGTAAAAATGGACGGCACAGGTAGTCCCATCATATGGCCCATGGCAATATACATGAGAGGGATCATAAAAACAAAGGACACGATCAGCCGAAACTTCATATTTTTGATCTCATCAGCCATAGGGTTTTTCCGGGAAGTGGGGCTGGAAGCTACAGAGTAGCCTGCGCCCCCGGCACCGGCGCCGGTACCGGGGGCATTTTGCGCCTCGAAGGCGTTCTCCATGGGAGAAGCGCCGTAGCCGGCGTGATCTACAGCCTGACATATATCATCGGCAGAAAGAACGCTCTCATCGTAATCTACCTTCATGGAAGCTGCCAAAAGGTTTACAGAAACTGAATGAACACCGGTCAATTTGGCAACACTTTTTTCAACATGGGCAGAGCAGGCGGAGCAGCTCATACCGGTAACGTTAAAAGATTGTTTCATAGTAAATAACACCTGCCTTTAAAAACACTCTATACCCCGGGAGGGGTATTTACGTTCTGAGTATAATTCCATAAAACAGGTTTGTCAAGATGGGTAAATGATAAAAAATATGAGACAAGGGACACGTCGCTAATGATTACATTATTTGGCCTGCTTCGGACCGTCCCGGAACAATCAACAGCATTTTTGTGGCTGATACGGCTGAATCCTGCCTCCCGTCTTGTCATAGGATGGCAGGCAGAGCACTTTGAGTCCATCAATGGACTTTTTTCTTCATCTTCCTATGGTATTTTCTTATGACACATATGAAAATGTTATCGTGCCGGTAAAAGGGGAATCTGCTTGGAATGTATTCATAAGGATGCGCTTTAGCCCGTCAGTGATGGAGGAAGCCCCGGTACTGCTGGGGTGTTGCGTTGTAGAAGCTTTTAAAGGCCTTCCGAAAACTGCTTACATCGTAATATCCCAGCAGATCCGCGATTTCCTGAATGGTCATATTTGATTCAGAAAGTAATTTGGCAGCATGGCTCATTCGGATCTTTTTTATATTTTCCCCAAAGGTCATGCCTGTAGCGGATCTAATGATTCTGTGGATCTGGCGTTCGCTGTAATTAAAAAATTTGGCCAGATGAGCCAGGGTGATGGTGCGGTAATTTTTCTGCATGTATTCCAGAATGAAGATCGTGTTTTCATTCATAATCGAAGGCTTTATGGTGGGAATGATAATATTTTTCTCATGGGATCGGAGCAGGTATACAAAGAAGATGGATAAAAGTGAGGACAGCATGGTATTTTTATACCGATTATTCCGCTGGTATTCCTGCCAGATCTTAAAGACATAGTCCTGGATGAGCGGATCAGTTCCTGTACAAAAAAGCAGATAGGGTGTGACGGAATTTTTATACAGAGCTTTAATAAAAAAGCTGTGAAGAATATCGTTATCCGGCAGCAGGTTTAAAAAGTGCTGTTCAAAGGTGCTTGCCCGCATAAGAATATTGATCAGGATGCCGTCATCCTCATAGGTACAGATGCCGTGAGGGGTTTTTGGCGCCAAAATAAAAATATCCCCGGTGTGCAGTTCCATTTTCTGCTCTCCGATAAAGTTGGTAAATGTGCCGGAAAGGACGCAGGCCAGCTCAAAAAACTCATGGGTGTGGATCGTGGCCGGCATATAGCGGATATGTCGGATGGCAGAAATATTCTCCTGCGTTTGAAAATAGGAAGATTCAAACAAAGCTTCAGTATTAATTCCAGGTGTCAGCATGGGAGCGGTGAGATGCGGATAGGGTTCCCCGTAGTGCTTTAATATTTGCGTAAACTCATTTGAGGTGATCATATGATCGGTGAAATATCCGGTATTTTCATAAAAATCTTTAAAATCCTTTTCAACAGGGTCTAAAGGTATCTTTTTATCCATAATAGGTTCTCCTTTTCTTAAAAAGTATGATAAAATGATACATACCAGCTAGGCGCCAGTGGCGCCTGTTTGGCGCCGACCGAAGCGAAGCGCAGACTTGCGGGAGTGCGCAAGCACGGAGCAATCCGCGCATCATGGGTGTCAAAATACTTTTTGACGTCTTCATCATAAAATAAATTAAAGAAAATTTCAACTTAAATGTCAGAAAAATACCCCTAACGATTGTCTGGTTTTCGACTTATAAAGGCATGACTTTTTTGATAAATTGAATTTATCCAAATTTTACAAAATCGGATTGGAGGAATTTTGATGATGGAAAAGAGCAAGTTGAAATTTTCAGAGCGGATTATCTGGGCTTTGGGCCATTCATCCGGAAGGCAGTTTGTAACAGCGTTGGTTTCTACCTACATACTTGTATTTCTAACAGATACCTTTGGCGTACCTGCAGGAGCTGCGGGGGTGATCATGACGGTAGCTACCGTCTGGGACGCTATTAACGACCCTATGATGGGTACATTGGCAGATCGGACAAAATCCCGGTGGGGAACGTACAGGCCTTATCTGCTGTTTATCCCTTTGCCTTTGTCTATTGTATCTATGCTGCTGTTTGCGGCTCCGGATCTGACAACGACAGGGAAGATCGTGTATACGGCTGTGCTGTATATTTGCTATGGTATGCTTTTGACAGCTATAGAAATCCCCTATAATGCGCTGCTGCCAACGATGACTAAGAATGAAACGGAGCGGAATGATACCATTTCTCTTTCCACGTTTATTGCGTCTGTGATGATTTTGCTCGTATCATCATTTACACCGAATCTTGTAGCTGTATTTGGTGGGGATAACCCGTCTAAAGGCTATGTAATCCTTGTAGGTATCGGCGCGGCGCTTATGTGCGCAACAAGCTGGATTGCCTTTGCAAAATGTAAAGAGCGGTATACTGTGGAAAAGATAGAGACAAAATCTGTGAGAGAAAGTCTTTTAACCCTCCTTAAGGTTAAGGAAATGTATCCTATGATCGGATTCTGGTGTGTAGGCTGTGTTTTATTTCATATTGTCATGGCATCTTCGGTTTACTACTGCATGTATTATCTTATGAATCCTGCCCTGATTACAACCTATATGCTGGTCATCTCTATCAGCGGCATGGTCGGTGTGATCGTCCTAATGCCTATTATTCTCAGAGCGCTGAAAGGAAATATGAAAAAAGCGGTAACCTATACCCAACTGATCTGTGTTGTGTGCTATGGGATTTGCTTTTTTGTGGGAAATCAGTCCATCCCGGCTCTGTATGTTTTAACCTTTATTGCGTGTATGTTTTCTACGATGACCAACGCCTTCCGGCCTATGACTGTTGTAGGTATGACAGAATACGTATTAAATGAAACCGGCGATCAGATGAACGGAGTTATTTCCGCTATTGGAGGGTTTTCTTACAAATGCGGGGCAGCCATTTCCAGCGCTATCTTAGCCGGTGTGCTGGCGGTGACCGGATATATTGCTAATGCCATTGGCGGACAGCCGGATTCGGCAATGATCGGTATTAATTCTGTCAGATTTTTAGTACCCCTGGCAGCAACGGTGCTGTATATTATCTTTATTCAGTTTTATCCGGAGAAAAAGCTCCATAAAAATAGCTGATGAAAGATTTGAGGAGCGGATGGCATGAAGGATTTTTCTATAGAGAGTGAGGCATAAAAGTATGAGCATATTAAAAAAATGGATCACTAACGGAACAGATCGGCCGTTTTATGTGAGAAAGGAAATTGTTCTGGAAGAGCTTCCAAAACAGGCCTGGGCATGGGTATGTGGCCTGGGGCAGTTTAATTTTTATATTAACGGTCAGAAGGTCAGTGACCACGCCCTTGATCCTGCATGGACGGATTATCATAAGCTTGTTTACTATGTAAAGTTTAATATTGCCCGGTATTTGCGCAAAGGGAAAAATGTTTTAGCCGCAGAGGTGGGAAATGGCTGGTATGCGGCAGATGCTTTTGAGGGATATTTCTTTCATTTTCCTCCTTTTATGCCCCCAAACCCTAATGGTTATAAGCCTTTTGATCAGGAGCTTGTGTTTGCGGCCCATGTGGAGATTACCGAAACGGACGGAACGTGTACGGTGGTGGATGCAGATGAAACATGGCAGACTGCGTCTCACATGATCTGCCATTCGAACTGTTTCGGCTCTGAAACCGCAGATGGTAGAAAACGCATCCCCGGGTGGAATGATCCGGAAACCCCTATGGGGGATCTATGGAAGCCGGCCCTTCCTGCCGCTAATGGAGAAAAGCTTTCCAGACTTTCCCAGGAGCAGGCCATGCCATCGGTGGGAATCTTAAAAACGCTTGAAGGGGTTTATATGAAAACCGTCAATGGAATGGCGGTATATGATTTCGGACAAAATGTGTCCGGTATGCTGGAGTTTGATGTGAAGGGTAAAGCAGGAGAGCCGGTTCATGTGTATCCGGCAGAGAAGCTGGCAAAGGACGGCAGTGTGGATCAAATGGCGAAAAACTGGCTTTTAATCGATGTAAAGGAAACTTATATTCCAGGCACAGATGAGAAGTGGGAGCGCTTTGCCATGACATTTACATACTTTGGGGGCAGATACGCGGCTTTTGACTGCGCTCCGGAGCGGCTAAAAAATATCCGGCTCCATGTGGTTTCCTCAGCATTGGAGAAGGCAGGGACATTTTACTGTGATGATAAGCGGTTTATGGACATCTACAGCCTTGTGGAAAATGCGGTGGAAGCCAATATGGTCAGTATCCACACCGACTGTCCTACTATTGAACGGTTCGCGTGGCAGGAGGAAAATCATCTGATGGCGCCGACGGTTATGTATATGAAGCAGGTGAAGCCCCATTGGGAAAAGTTCCTTAAAGATACCCGCCTAGCTCAGCACACGGCAGAGGACTGGTTTTATACTATGGATGGGGGAACATATTATCCGGGAGATGGCCTGATCCCCTCCCAGGCCCCCTGTTATATCCCAAATGTGCTGCCGGTGCCGGGCCTTGGGGATTTTTATAATGTGATCGGCTGGGGCAGCAGTATTATCCTTGGAACGTATTGGCATTACATGTTCTATGGAGATGTTAAGATCATTCAGGACAACTATGAGGCCGGGAAGCGTTATCTGAATTTCCTAAAGACCATGGTAAATGAAGATGGTTTTATTAATAATGGTCTTGGAGACTGGGGAAATCCTGCCGGTGAGTATGCCCGTGAAAATGTAGAAACCGCCTTTTTGTTTGCCGATGCCAAGGTGATGGCTGTGTTTGCTTCGGTTCTACATTATGAAAAAGACGAAAGGGAATTTAAAGCTTACATGGCCCAGGTGTGTGATAATTATAACGGAAAGCTTCTTGTAAAGTATCCGGAATCTGGAAAATACTGCTACCGGGTATGGGAGAAAAAGGATGCGTTTGCTGTGACTCAGGCGGCCCAGGCGATGCCTTTGTACTGGGGTATGGTGCCGGGAGATAAGGAGGCGGATGTGGCAGAAAGCTTTCGTCAGATCCTTCTTAAAGACGGTTCTCTTAAGACCGGAGAAGTGGGACAGCCCTATATTATCCAGACCATGTGTAAATATGGAATGAATGATCTTTTGTGCTCCATGATCCTTAAAAAAGAACATCCCAGCTATTATGCGTTTGTTTTAGCGGGAGAGACAACCCTTGGGGAATACTGGGAGGATAATCCCAGGAGCCACTGCCATGATATGATGGGACATATTGGGGAGTGGTACTATAACGGTCTGGCAGGTATACGACCACTAACTCCCGGCTTTGGAAAGGCTCTCGTAAAGCCTTATCTGCCCGAATCTGTTGAACATTTACAATGTACTTATTATTCGGCAAAAGGACCGATCCATGTATCCATGGACCGGGAAAAGGATGGCATTAAGCTGAATGTACAGGCTGGAGACGGCATTGAAGTGATTGTGGATGATTCTGATCTTAAAGCAGAAAAAAGATGACCATAAGGTCAGGTTGTTATGGTTTCAGTAACATTGTTATAAAAGTCCTGACAGCAGTAATTCAGTGATAATTTAGTAAGTTTTACTTTATTTCCTCTTAAAATTTATAAAAATTAATGGTATGATAAATATATGTTTATGCCAGAGAAGAGCCGTGCTTTAACGCTGGAAAAGCACGGCTCTTCTCTATAGGGCGATAAAAACAGTGTGTAAGTGAAGGAGGAATAAGGATGAATCAAAAAGTTGAAAAATGGGGGTTATTTGAAGTCTCTTGTTTAGGGAAAGCAGATGGGAATCCGTTCCGGGACTATGAAATGACTGTAACTTTTAAAGGCGGGAAGGAAGAAGTAAAAATTGCCGGATTTTATGATGGGGACGGTGTCTATAGGGCCAGATTTATGCCATCGTATGAGGGGACATACACGTATAAGATCCAGGGAAATTTTGCGAATGAAATTCCGGAGCCGGAGGGAAGTTTTGAGGCCGTGGCACCATCGGAGAACAATCACGGTCCAGTGACGGTTTCTGAAGAAATCCGGCTGGCTTATAAGGATGGAACGCCGTATTATTCCATTGGAACCACCTGCTATGCATGGGCGAACCAGTCTATGGAACGTCAGGAACAGACACTGGAGACATTAAAGAACAGTCCCTTTAATAAGATCCGTTTTTGCTTTTTCCCAAAGTTTTATGAATTTAATAAAAAAGAGCCTATGACTTATCCTTTTGAGCGGGGCCACGGGGAAGGCTTGGATCCGGAGCTGGTGGAAAAGGAAAAAAATAACCGGTTTGCATTTCCGGGTATGGCCCTGACGGAGCCGGATTATGATTTTGACTATACCCGGCCAAATGTGGAGCATTTTAAACGGTATGACCTGCGGATCGCCCAGCTTATGGACATGGGGATCGAGGCGGATATGATCCTGATGCATCCTTATGATAAGTGGGGCTTGAATCAGATGGGCAAGGATGCCTGCGACTGGTACTTAAAGTATGTGGTGGCCCGGTACGGAGCTTACAGAAATGTATGGTGGTCTCTGGCGAATGAGTTTGATTTTATAAAAATGAAGACCCTGGAGGATTGGGAGCGGTACGGCGGGATCGTCTCCGGTCATGATCCTTTCCATCATCTGTTGTCCGTTCATAATGGCGGCCCCAACTATGACTTTTCAAAGGATTGGGTGACCCACTGTTCCCTCCAGCGGGTGGATTTTTATAAGACAACAGAGGATACAGATGCTTTTATTGAAAAGTATCACAAGCCTGTGGTGTGGGATGAAATCTGTTATGAAGGAAATATCGGCCTTGGCTGGGGAAATATTACCGGTCAGGAGCTGGTTCGCCGTTTCTGGGAGGCATTTATGCGGGGCGGACACTGCGGTCACGGTGAAACCTTTATGGATCCGGAGGATATTCTCTGGTGGTCCCATGGCGGTGTTTTAAAAGGCGAAAGCCCGGCAAGACTTAAGTTTTTGCTGGACATTTTAAAGGAAGTTCCCGGTGGCCATCTTACGAAAGGGAGAGGCCTTTTTGACGAGGTGGTCGGCCATACCGGCGGTCACAGGGGAGAAGGCATGAATACCTGCTACGATTATTCCATCCACTATCTTGGAATCTGCCAGCCATTAGAGCGCATGGTGATCCTGCCGGAGGATGGAGAGTACGAGGTGGATATTATTGATACATGGAATATGACCATTACCTCTCTTGGAAAGATGAAGGGCTTCCACAAGGTAAAAATGCCTGGAAATCAGTATATGGCATTAAGGATCCGGAAGGTTCAGGAAAGTTAGCATCATAGATGAAAGACGGTGACTGTTCCTGCCTACGGCACGGTGGTATTAGAAAAATAGTCGGATTTGGTTACATTTTTCTAAAAGGGATAGCATTAAGGAATAGAAAAAATAATCCGGGGACGGTAAGATAGTCTTATAAAAATAAACCCGGCAATAACAGCCGGCGTAAGCTTTTCTGGCATGGCTGGCGGGACGGCCCGGCAGGCGGCTGAGGATATGAAAAGAAAGAGAGGTATTGTTTATGTTACAAGTAAAGGACTATCAATTTTGGTTCTGCACAGGTTCACAGGATCTTTATGGGGATGAGTGTCTTGCTCATGTGGCAGAACATTCTCAGAAAATCGTAGACACATTAAATGCTTCTGGCATCCTTCCCTATAAGGTTGTGTGGAAGCCCACTATGATCACTAACGCTGTGATCCGCAAAACTTTAAATGAGGCCAATAATGATGAAAACTGCGCCGGCGTGATCACATGGATGCATACATTTTCCCCGGCAAAATCCTGGATCCTTGGTCTTCAGGAGTACAGAAAGCCGCTGCTCCATCTTCATACCCAGTTTAACCGGGAAATTCCTTATGACACTATTGATATGGATTTTATGAATGAAAACCAGGCCGCTCACGGGGACAGAGAGTACGGACACATTTTCTCTCGCCTGAACATGGACCGAAAAGTGATCGTAGGTTACTGGGCCGATGAAGCTGTTCAGAAGCAGATCGCTTCCTGGATGCGTACCGCTGTAGGCGTTGTGGAAAGCAGCCATATCCGCGTGATGCGTATTGCCGATAATATGCGCAACGTGGCTGTGACAGAAGGAGATAAGGTGGAGGCTCAGATCAAGTTTGGCTGGGAAGTAGACGCTTATCCAGTAAACGAGATCGTGGAGTATGTCAACGCTGTGTCCCAATCGGATATTGACACATTAGTGGAAGAGTATTATTCTAAATACAGGATTCTTTTAGAGGGAAGAGAAGAGAAAGAGTTCCGCAGACATGTGGCGGTTCAGGCCGGTATTGAGATCGGCTTTGAACGGTTCCTGGAAGAGAAAAACTATCAGGCTATTGTTACCCACTTTGGTGACCTTGGCGGATTAAAGCAGCTTCCCGGCCTGGCCATTCAGAGACTTATGGAAAAGGGCTATGGCTTTGGCGGTGAAGGGGACTGGAAGACCGCGGCCATGGTACGTCTCATGAAGATCATGACTGCAGGCATGAAGGATGCCAAAGGGACATCCTTTATGGAAGACTATACCTATAATCTTGTTCCCGGAAAAGAGGGTATCCTTGAGGCTCATATGCTGGAGGTTTGCCCGTCCATTGCTGACGGCCCCATCAGTATTAAAGAGCAGCCTTTAAGCATGGGCGACCGGGAAGATCCCGCCCGTCTGGTATTTACAGCAAAGGAAGGCCATGGTATCGCCGCATCCCTTATTGATCTGGGCAACCGTTTTCGCCTGGTCATTAATGATGTCAACTGCAAGAAGACAGAAAAAGAGATGCCAAAGCTTCCTGTAGCGACGGCTTACTGGACGCCGGAGCCGGATCTTTACACCGGAGCACAGGCATGGATCCTGGCCGGCGGCGCCCATCATACGGCATTTTCCTATGACCTGACGGCAGAGCAGATGGGTGACTGGGCTGAGGCTATGGGCATTGAAGCAGTGTATATTGACAAGGATACAAAGATCCGTCAGTTTAAAAACGAGCTGAAATGGAACAGCGTCGTTTACGGCAAGTAATCATAGGGGGGGATCAACATGAGTTCCGTTAAGGAAATGATCGAACAGGGCCGCACGGTCCTGGGAATTGAGCTGGGTTCGACCCGGATCAAGGCTGTTCTTATTGACCAGTCCTGCAAGCCTATCGCATCCGGCGACTTTGTGTGGGAAAACCGTCTTGAGAACGGATACTGGACCTATTCACTGGAAGACATCTGGAACGGCCTTCGGGCAAGCTACAAGGCTCTGGCAGCAGATGTTAAAGAAAAGTATGATGTGACGCTGACAAAGATCGGCGCCATGGGCTTCAGTGCCATGATGCATGGGTATATGGCGTTCAATAGGGATGGGGAGCTGCTTGTTCCTTTCCGTACATGGAGAAACAGCACTACCGGACCGGCAGCCAGAGCCCTGACAGAACTGTTTAATTATAATATTCCCGAACGGTGGAGCATTGCCCACCTGTATCAGGCTATTTTAAACGGCGAAGACCATGTAAAGGATGTAACCTTCATCACTACTTTGGCCGGATATATCCACTGGAAGCTGACCGGGGAAAAGGTCATCGGCATTGGCGATGCTGCCGGCATGTTCCCTATTGATGTGGAAAAGAAAAAATATAATCAGACCATGGCAGATCAGTTTGACGCTCTTGTGGCAGAGGAAAACTATCCCTGGAAGGTGATGGATATTCTGCCCAAAATCCTTTTGGCTGGACAAAGCGCCGGATGGCTTACTAAGGAAGGGGCAGCCCTTTTAGATGAAAGCGGACAGCTTGAGGCAGGGATTCCTTTGTGTCCGCCGGAAGGAGACGCGGGGACAGGTATGGCGGCGACCAACAGTGTGGCTGTGCGCACTGGCAACGTGTCTGCCGGAACTTCTGTGTTTGCCATGGTAGTCCTGGAGCATGAACTTAAAAATGTTCATTCGGAGATCGATATGGTTACCACACCGGACGGAAGCCTGGTCGGTATGGTTCACGCGAATAACTGTACCTCAGATCTTAACGCCTGGGTGGGATTGTTTAAAGAATTTTCTGAAAGTTTTGGAATAGAGGTGGACATGAACCGCCTATTTGGTGTATTGTATAATAAGGCCATGGAAGGTGATACTGACTGCGGCGGCTTATTATCCTATGGTTATCTTTCCGGTGAGAACATTACCGGAATCGAGGATGGCCGTCCGCTGTTCGTCCGCTCTCCAATGAGCAGGTTTAATCTGGCCAATTTTATGCGTACCCATTTATACACCGCTTTAGGCGCGTTAAAGATCGGTATGGATATTCTTATTAAAGAAGAGCATGTGACTATTGACTCTATTTTAGGTCACGGCGGCCTGTTTAAAACAAAAGGCGTTGGCCAGCAGATTCTTGCGGATGCCATCGGCACGCCGGTTTCTGTTATGGAAACTGCCGGAGAAGGCGGCCCGTGGGGCATGGCTCTTCTGGCATCTTATATGCTCTATAAAGGTGACGGTGAAAGCCTTGAGGCTTATTTGGCAGATAAAGTCTTCGGAGATAATAAGGGCGAGAGCCTTGCGCCGGATCCAAAAGGCGTAGAAGGTTTTGACCAGTTTATTATCCGTTATAAAGAGGGCATTGCCGTGGAAGCTGCTGCTTCTGAAAATGTACGTCAGTGAACCGGGATTTCCGGAAAAGTTGGTCCTAAAAGGCAGCTGTCGGACAGGCATGGAAGCGTATCTGTCCGTCTGCTGCCTGAAATAGAGAAAGGAGCACAGATAAGATGCTTGAAGCACTGAAAAAAGAAGTTTATGAAATGAACATGCTTTTGCCCAAGTATGCCCTTGTTACATTTACCTGGGGAAATGTCAGCGGCATTGACCGGGAAAGTGGACTGTTTGTCATTAAGCCCAGCGGCGTCGATTATGACAAGCTGACGCCAGACGATATGGTGGTGGTGGATCTTGAGGGGAATAAGGTGGAAGGCCGCTATAATCCTTCATCCGATACAGCCACTCATGCCGTTTTATATAACCGTTTTCCTGAAATCGGCGGCGTTGTCCACACCCATTCTTCATGGGCCACAAGCTGGGCACAGGCCGGACGTGGGATTCCCTGTTATGGAACCACTCATGCGGATTATCTTTACGGTGAGGTTCCCTGTGTGAGAAACCTTACGAAAGAAGAGATCGAAGAAGCCTATGAGAAAAATACAGGGATCCTTATTGCCGATGCCTTTGAGGAAATGGGGCTGGACTATGTAGCTACCCCAGCAGTTTTGTGCAAAAACCATGGCCCATTTACATGGGGCAAGGATGCCCATGAGGCGGTGCATAATGCTGTTGTACTGGAAGAGGTGGCAAAGATGGCCGCTCAGTGCGAGTGGATCAACCCCAAAGTTGTGCCTGCGCCCCGTTCACTTCAGGATAAGCATTACTACCGGAAGCACGGAGCAAATGCTTATTACGGACAAAATCACTGATCAGGTCCAAAAACGCCGTAAAGGATCATGGCAAAACACAAGGAAACCCCACAAGGGGATACCTGAATGTCGTAAAAGACCACGGAAAAACACGAGGAAAGGAAGTAGGGAACGATGAAATTTTTTATTGACACAGCAAAGGTAGAAGACATCCGCAAAGCCAATGATATGGGCGTAATCTGCGGAGTAACAACAAATCCTTCACTGATCGCAAAGGAAGGCCGGGATTTTAATGAGGTGATCAAGGAGATCACAACAATTGTTGACGGTCCGATCAGCGGTGAAGTAAAGGCAACCACCACGGATGCGGAAGGCATGATCAAAGAGGGCCGCGAGATTGCGGCGATCCATCCCAACATGGTCGTAAAAATTCCTATGACAGTGGAAGGCCTTAAGGCTGTTAAGGTTCTGTCTGCTGAAGGCATTAAGACCAATGTTACCCTGATCTTTACGGCAAACCAGGCGATGCTGGCAGCCGAAGCTGGTGCTACGTATGTTTCCCCGTTTCTTGGAAGACTGGACGACATCAGCCAGCCGGGCATTGACCTGATCCGTACTATTGCTGAAATTTTTGATATTTACGGCTATGAGACAGAGATCATTGCTGCTTCCATCCGCAATCCGATCCACGTAACTGACTGTGCCCTTGCAGGAGCAGACATTGCTACGATTCCATACAATGTAATCGAGCAGATGACAAAACATCCTCTGACAGATCAGGGCATTGAAAAATTCCAGAAGGATTACAAGGCAGTTTTTGGTGAATAAAGGAGAAAAAATGGATAATTTAAAACTCATGCAGACCGCGGTAGAGGTACGCAAGGGCGTTGTGACCGCTGTTCACAGCGCAAAGTCCGGCCATCCAGGCGGCTCTCTTTCAGCGGCTGACATTTTTACATTTTTATATTTTGAAGAAATGAATATTGATCCCGCGGATCCTAAAAATCCGGACAGAGACCGTTTTGTCCTTTCTAAGGGCCATACAGCTCCGGGACTTTATTCTGCCCTGGCAAACCGTGGATACTTCCCGGTAGAAGATTTAAAAACACTGCGCCATACCGGCTCCTATCTTCAGGGACATCCGGATATGAAGCACATCCCCGGCGTGGATATGTCCTCAGGTTCTTTGGGACAGGGCCTTTCCTGCGGTGTAGGTATGGCTCTTGGCGGAAAGCTTTCTGGAAAGTCCTACCGTGTGTACGCTCTTTGCGGCGACGGCGAGATCCAGGAGGGTCAGATCTGGGAAGCAGCTATGTTTGCCGGATTCCACAAGCTGGATAATCTGTGTGTTATTGTGGATAACAACAATCTTCAGATCGATGGAGCTATCAGCGATGTATGCTCCCCGTATCCTATTGATAAAAAGTTTGAAAGCTTCAATTTCCATGTGATCAACATTAACGGCAATGATTTTGATGAGATCCGCCGGGCTATGGATGAAGCAAAGACAGTAAAAGGTATGCCTACAGCTATTATTGCCCATACAGTAAAAGGCAAGGGCGTATCCTTTATGGAAAATCAGGTGGGCTGGCATGGAACGGCACCTAATGATGAGCAATATGCAGTAGCAATGGCAGAACTGGAAAAGGCAGGTGAAGCGCTGTGTCAGAAGTAAAACGTATCGCAACCCGTGAAAGCTATGGAAATGCCCTGGCAAAACTGGGCGCGGAACATGAAAACCTTATTGTGCTGGATGCCGACCTGGCAGCAGCGACGAAAACCGGAATCTTTAAAAAGGCTTTTCCGGACCGTCATATTGACTGCGGTATTGCCGAAGCAAATATGGCAGGCATTGCCGCCGGACTTTCTACCTGCGGTTTTGTGCCTTTTATGAGCACATTTGCCATGTTTGCGGCAGGTCGCGCTTATGAGCAGGTGCGCAACTCTATCGGTTATCCGCGTCTGAATGTAAAGATTGGCGCTACCCATGCAGGGATTTCTGTTGGTGAAGACGGCGCTACCCATCAATGCAACGAAGATATTGCTCTGATGCGGGCGATCCCCGGCAGGGTGGTGATCAATCCATGTGATGATGTGGAAGCAAAGGCTGCCGTAGAAGCCGCATATCAGTGGGAAGGCCCGGTATATATGCGTTTTGGACGTTTGGCCGTTCCTGTGATCAATGACGAAGCTTCCTATAAATTTGAACTTGGCAAAGGCGTTGTCCTTCGTGAAGGCAGCGACTGCACCATTATCGCAACCGGACTTTGCGTATCTGAATCTTTAGATGCGGCTGAAGTTCTTGCAAAAGAAGGCATTGACGCTCAGGTGATCAATATTCATACGATCAAGCCATTAGATAAAGAACTGGTGATTTCTGCAGCGCAAAAGACCGGCCGTGTATTTACAGTGGAAGAACATTCCATTATCGGCGGACTTGGTGCTGCAGTGGCAGAAGTGCTTTCTGAAAAATGCCCGACTCGCCTGACACGTATCGGCATTAATGATACTTTTGGTGAATCTGGTCCTGCCAAGGAGCTGATCCACAAATATGGTCTTGATAGTGAAGGTATTGCTGGCAGGATCTTAAAAGAAATGAAGTAAAGGAAGATGTAAAAAATAAGGGACGTGACCTTAAGAAAATAAATGCTTAGGGGTCACGCCCTTTGTTTCTCTCAACAGCCCATGATCTAAGGTACATAGTCATGTCCCGCAGGCCTTGAGTAAGGCGGCCCTGGCAAGACGGGAAGGTCCTGCGTGGAGAGCAGGCCGCCTTTATGGCCGGTGCTGTTTGCGGAAGGCGGATGGGGTCATATGATGCTTTTCCTCAAAAATCCGGTAGAAAAAGCTGCGGTTTTCATAGCCTACGGTGCTGGCCACATCTTCGATACTCATATTTGTATTTAAAAGCAGTTCCTGGGCGTGCTCAAGGCGGATGTTTTTAACATAGGCTGAGTAGGTTATTCCGGTTTTGCTCTTGATGATCCGGTTAAAATAGTCCTCCTGAAAGTGGAAAATCCGGGAAAGCTCCTGAATGGTCACAGTAGCGTAGTGCTGGCGGATATACTGGGTGATTTCTTCAAAGATCAGCCAGTTTCTTGCCTTTTGTTGGTCTGAGGACAGGTTAAATTCATACCTGGTGCTTAAAATACCGAAAATGCGCATTAAAAGTCCTTTTCGGATGTAGTGGGTGCCTGGGGAATTTTCCATCAGCTCCTTTAAAAGCCAGTACAGACACTCTTCCAGGGCAGGGGCGGCAGAAGGACCAGGATGAAAGCACAGATACTGACGCAGATCCTTTTGCTTTAAAATCGCCGCGTTTAAAAAGGACAGGATCTTTCCTGAGGCAATATTTTCCTGGATGATTTCTGTAAACATATCATTGGCAATGCCAAGAAAAAGCACCACTGCCGGGGTCGATCCGATATAATCCTGGTGGAAGCAGTTTTTGTCAATAAGACACAGATCTCCCTGGGAAAAGGTAATGTCCCTGCCCAGGATCCTCTGGGCAAATTCCCCCTGGATCACGTAGGCCAGTTCAATGTAATCATGGGTGTGGAGCTGGGTCTTAATGTCCTGGTCCAGAGTCAGCTGATAACAGAAAGGATGCTGGGACGGATACATGGCAGACAGCAGATTGCGTCCCTGGGCAAGATTCCAGCACAGGGCAAAAATCCGGTGCTTATTCAGATCCGGAAAGGTTTTTACCTCTCTGGCAGACTTGGAATATTCCGGGCATACAAGACGCATTTGGAGTTTTTTATTCCCTGCAAGGCGGGGAACATTTTGGGAAGTGATCTGAAGACACAGATCCAAAAGCTCCATAGTCTGGATCCATCCTTTCTGTTAAGGGTATGAGGTCATTGGCGCCGCAGCGTGATCTAAAGTTATTTTAGCATAGAAAAAAACACTGTGACAAGCTTTACTTTGCGCTACATTGGGGGTAAGATAGAGATGGTTACTGTTTACTGGCAAGCCGGTAAATACAGGTGCTTTATCGGTAATAAGGGGGTAAGGTATGAGGATCACAGATCTGGAAATTGAAAAATTTAAATCCATTCGTCATATGGAGATCCATGATATAGAAAATACCTTGATCCTGGTAGGGAAAAATAATACGGGAAAAACAGTAGTCCTAGATGCGGTGCGCCTTCTTGGCGGGGAGTATGTTCTCTCCAGAGATGATTTTATGTTTCCGGAGCAAAATATTGTTATCCGGGCGGGTCTTAAGTTTGAGTCGGAAGATTACCAGGAGCTTCACAGCCGGGGAATTGTGTGTAAATATAAAAACTTTGATGCCTGGAAGCGGGTGTTTACAGGAACTTTTCCCTCTTTACAGGAGGACTGTCTCAGGTTTTCCTTTATCGCCTCTCCCGGCGGGACTGTGCGTTATGATGATGGGGTTAAAAAGAACAACCCAAAGATTCCCCTGGTTTTTCCCAAAATTTATTTTATTGACAGTCTGAGACATATTAAAGCCATTGAGGATGATATTATTATGTTTCAGGACGATGAAAACCTTCAGCGGCTTAAGGACAATCAGTGTATGTTTAACAGTCAGCATCAGTGCCGACGGTGCTTTCAGTGTATCGGGCTCATTGAAAAAAAGACCGCCGGTCAGCTGAATGTGATGGAAGCTATGCGTCTGACAGAGTATAAGCTTTACGCATCCAACTTAAAACGCTTTGCCGAAAAGGTCAACGACTGCTTTGCCAAAAACGGCGGCTATGCGGACCGGATCGAGTACCGTGCCGGGCTGGATTCCTCAGCATTAACAAATATCCAGGGCATTGCCGTCAATAAGATGCGCCAAAGCAGCGTGCCGGTGGCCAAGCTTGGAGAAGGTATGCGCAGTATTTACATCCTGTCTTTGCTGGAGGCCTATATTGATGAGAAAAGCCGCAATGCATGCATTATCCTTGTGGAAGATCCGGAAATTTTTCTCCATCCCCAGCTGCAAAAGTCGGCGGCAGAGGTGCTTTACCGTCTGTCAAAGAAAAATCAGGTAATGTTTTCCACTCATTCCCCAAATATGATTTTCAACTTTACCTCCCGCCAGATCCGCCAGATCGTTTTGGACGAGAACTGTTTTTCTGTGGCCCGGCAAAGGGCTGATGTGGACGGGATCCTGGATGATCTGGGATATACGGCTAATGATCTGATGAATGTAAGTTTTGTGTTTATTGTGGAGGGTCGTCAGGATAAAAACCGTCTGCCCCTGCTTTTGGAAAGATACTATTCTGAGATTTCAAATCCTGACGGAACCTTGTCCCGGGTGGCTATTATCACCACCAACAGCTGTACAAATATTAAAACCTATGCCAATTTAAAATATATCAACAAGCTGTATTTAAAGGATCAGTTTTTAATGATCCGGGATGGAGACGGAAAAGATCCCCAGGAGCTGGCCCGGCAGCTTTGCAGGTATTATGAGGACCGGAACAGGGAAGATGTGGACCGTCTTCCCCGGGTGACCCGGAAAAATGTGCTCATTTTAAAATATTATTCCTTTGAAAATTATTTTCTTAATCCCAGGATCATGACGCGGCTTGGCGTTGTGGAAAGCGAGGCGGCTTTCTGGGAAACTTTATTTAGCAAATGGAAGGAATATCTTCACCGCCTTACCAGCGGAAAACACCTGATCCAGGTGCTGGGCCATGACCTGGAGTCCATAAAAGACTTGCAGGATCACTTTGAATCCTTTAAAATCTATATGCGGGGCCATAACCTGTTTGATATTTTCTACGGCCCCTTTAAGGCCCGGGAAACAGAGCTTTTAAAACAGTATATTCGTCTCGCCGGGCGGGATGAGTTTAAGGATATACTGGACGCTATTGACCGGTTTGTTTATTTTGACAGCAGAAAAAAGAAGTAACAGCACAATCGATGAAATCCCGTGAATGGCACGGTAAAAATAAGGAAACTCCAATAAATGAAAGGAAAGATAAGGATGAAAAAGATATTAAAAAAACTGCTTTGCCTAGGAATGGCTCTGGATATTGCGGCGGTCATGGCCGGGTGCGGCAGCAGCAGCGGCAGTGAAGCTAGCGGAAAACATCATGTAGAGATTGATGTGCAGGATTATGGGGTGATCAGCGTAGAGCTGGACGGGGATGTGGCCCCCATTACTGTGGAAAATTTCATAAAGCTGGCAGAAGAGGGCTTTTATGATGGTCTGACTTTTCACCGGATTATTGACGGCTTTATGATCCAGGGCGGAGACCCTACCGGCACCGGTATGGGAGGTTCCGATGAGACCATTAAGGGAGAATTTTCTGCTAATGGGGTGGAGAATAACCTGTCCCACACCCGGGGGGTGATCTCTATGGCCCGTTCTCAGGACTATGACAGCGCCAGCTCCCAGTTTTTTATCGTTCAGCAGGATAGTACATACCTGGACGGCCAGTATGCTGCATTTGGCGTAGTGACTGACGGCATGGATATTGTGGATCAGATCTGCGCTGACACGACGGTGGAGGATGATAATGGGACAGTGGCCGCCGAAAATCAGCCGGTGATCACATCCATTACAGTCATTGACTGAAATCAAAAAATTTGACATGAAAAAGCGGACGAAAACTTGCTTATAAGCAAATGTCTGTCCGCTTTTTTCGCTTTCATTAACTGTTAAAAATCATTTTAAATCCAGATGAAGTCCGGCTAACAAAGCGCCCAGGCCGGTAGTTGCCTTTCCGCCTTCCTTGTAGTGGAAGGTGTCTTCTTTGGAGCTTTGGTTTACTTCTGTATTTTCCTGAAGCGCCTTCATGCTCAGGCTCAGCTTTCCGTCTTTGATTGCGATGACTTTCACTTTAACTTCATCGCCTTCTTTTAAAACTTCGTGAACCGACTGGATACGCTTCTGGCTGATCTGGGAAATATGTACCAGACCGGAAATGCCGCTGCCCAGGTCGATAAATGCGCCGTAACTGGTAATGGTTTCTACCTTGCCTTCCATTACATCCCCCACCTGGATGCGGGCAATCTGAGCCTGACGCTCCTGCTGTGCTTTTTCCTTTTCAACTTCCTTTACAGAAAGAACAAGACGTTTTTTGCCCGGATCTACAGTGATGATCTTAGCTTCTACGATCTGGTTTAAGAAAGTGTTCAGATCCTCAACATAGCTCAAGGCCAGCTGGGAAGCAGGGATAAAGCCGCGGATGCCGTTCACATAAGCCACAACGCCGCCTTTAACAACACCGCCAACCTTCAGGGTAAGGACGGTCTGGTCATCCATCATTTTCTGCAGATCATCCCATGCAAGAATGTCATCCCCCTTCTTTTTGGACAGAAGAATATGGCCTTCGCCGTCATCCTCAGATAAAACCACTGCCTTTACAGTGTCGCCAGGGGCAATATCTTTTTTAATAGAGAATTTAGGATCATTGCTCAGCTCGGCAAGCTTGATAATGCCTTCGCTGTAGATGCCAAGATCTACGGTAACTTCTGTGTCAGATACGCCGGCAACAGTACCGGTGACCAGATCTCCTTCCTTTACCTGGACAAGAGACTGTTCCAGTTCCTTTTCATAATCTTCCATAGTCTCAGGGGCTTTCTCTGCCTGGACAGTTTCCTGGGCTGCCGGAGCTTCCTGTGTTTCCTGGACTGGAGCAGTTTCCTGGATTTCTTCATTCATGAGGTTTTCTTCGTTCATAGTAATACTTCCTTTCAAATATAGATAAAGACCCGCCGCATCGTCAGGGATCATGCGGACAGGTCTTATATTGCGCGATACGCCCGGCCCCAGTGTGCCGGAGCAAAAAACGCTTACGCACTTTTTATTCCTGAATATCCTTCACAGCATCACTGACAGCGTCTTTGGCGTCCTTCATGGCTTCCGCAACTTTTTTTGCGGCATCCTTAACGTCCTCAGCTACCTTTCCGGCAGCTTCCGCTGTGTGGGCTGCTGCGCTTTTTGCGGCATCTTTAATGCCTTCAGCCGCATCTGAGCATGCTTCCTTTACCTGATCGCCGGAGGGGATGTTAATGTACTCCCGCTGACTGTCATCCTCGTCATCATCCTCATCCAGATCATCGAAATCATCGTCAAAGTCATCATCAAAATCATCGTCGAAATCTTCGTTTTCGGCTTTTTTATCAAGAATCTGCTTGATGACGTATGCGATACCTGCGATGGAAGCGGCAATGGCGATCGTCTTAACAAACACCTTAATAAACCTCTTCATTAAAAACACCTACCATTCATTAAATTTTTTGAAATTCATCTGCCAGGAGCAAATGAAAAATTCCGGCGGTTCACCCGCTCCAATAAAACCATTATAATTCATTTTGCAAAAAAAATAAAGAGAAATCTTTATTCTTCTTTACATTCGGATGTATTTAGGGCTGTCATATAATAAAGCGAGAATGTCAATTGTCTGTAGATAAAAATGCATAAAAAAGAGCGATATAATTTTTAAAATATAGAAATAATTATTACGAAAAATTATCAAACCATAATTTTTTTGTATAAAATAAATAATATTGAAGATTGACACGTAATGGACAATCCTTTATACTGAAGGCAAGTGCAGGTCATGACCAGACGCCTGCTATTAAAGTATAGGGAGGAGATAGTTTATGGTTTTTGGTATTATTGGTATTGTAGTTGCCCTGGTCATATTCCTTTGGGGTGCCTACAAAAATGTATCGGTGCTTTATTTAGCTCCGCTCGCTGCAGTGATCGTTGCAGTGACGAACAGTATCGACCCGGTGACCGCGTTTACCTCGCTTTATATCGGTGCAGTAGAAGCAACCGCAGCTGACGCCACGGTTTATGAGGTTGGCGGAGTTGCGGGGATGTTGATTTCGATTTTCCCAACAGTATTCCTGGGAGGACTTCTTGGAAAGGTGATGACAGACAGCGGTGCGGCGAATTCGATCGCGGATACTCTGGTGAACAAGTTTGTTATGCCTATAAAGGATAGAGAAAAAAAGGCCAGAGTTGCTGTGCTGATCATGCTCATTATTGAGTGTATCCTTGCATTCGGCGGTGTTGACGGTTTCGTAGCTGTATTTGCCACATTCCCCATCTGTATGGTCCTTGCGGAGAATGTAGGGATCCCGCGCCGATATGTTCCAGCGATGCTGTGCTTAAGCAGCGGTGCAAATTCTGCCCCGTTTGTCTTAAGTATTAATAATATCGTTTCAATGGGTATTTTAGGGACAAGCGCAGGTGCTGCGCCTATTCCGGGGTTCATTTCTTTTATTGTGATTGAAATCGGAATATATTTTGTTTGCGTGAATTTCGTCATCCGTGCTATGCGCAGAAAAGAAACATTTGATATGGGAAATGTTCAGTTAAAGATAGGAGACGCCACATCTGAGAAACCTCATTTTGTAATTTCTGTTCTTCCGTTGGTTGCGGTGTTTGTTTTGTTTGTTATTTTCCAAAATGCTTCTTTTTCGTTAGTTGTAGGTATTCTTTTGACTGTTATTCTCATGAGCAAATTCTTTCCTAAGTATGAAGGCGCAAACAGTGCCATTGGCTCATGGGTTGGAAAGATCGTCGAATCTCTCAATGGCGGTGCTATGAATGGAGCTTCGGCACTGATGACTGTATCTGCTGCTGCTGGTTTTGCTGCTGTTGTTCAGCATACAGACGCTTTTAATACCTTTGTCAATATGCTTTTCGGCCTTCCGTTCCCTCCGATGGTAACAGCGACTGTTTTGATCATTGTCATTGTTACATTTACATCTTCTCCGCCTGCAGCTCTTAGTATTGGCCTTGGCGTTATCCTTGGCGTAGCTGGTGGTGATGTATCAACGCTGGGAATTAATGCGGATGGCCTCGCCCGTGTCGCCGCCATTGCGGTTACCACGTTTGAAACTCTGCCGGTGAATGGGCTTATTATTTTGACCACCGGTTTGGCGCAAGTTAAGATCAAAGATGCTTATCTGCCAATGTTCCTCCAAACAGTTATTATGACTCTGGTTGGAACCATACTTTGCATGATTCTTGTTATGTTATTCCCGGGCATTGTGTAAAATGAAAAGATAGTCTGGTCGGTAAAAGAGCGAGCGGCAGGATGATCTGCCGCTCTTTTGCTACCTGTTGCAGTAGCCCCGTCAAGCAACTGCCGGGGCTACTCCGACTGAAATCTGCTTGGAAACAGCCTGTATTAGGAGGAATCTGAAAAATGAAGCTAAATAAAAACGGAATCAACAATCTTGCTGTTATCGGGGCATGCATCCTTGTCGTAGTGCTTATTTTAGCCGAGGCGCCGTCCTTATGTATTTTCGGAGTTCTGGGCATTTATTCTATTTTTCTGGGATGTCAGACGATCTATTATAAGGAGATCCCCAGAAGAACGGATTACAGCGATGTAACGGATCAAAAAAAGTTCTGTATCCATATGGCTGTGTGGATGATCCTGCTGGGGGCGGCCTTTATCGGCCTGTGTATCGCCCTTTTAGCCGGAATGGATGAGATCTATTTCTGGGGCGGCGTGGTGGCTGCCATTGTCATCGCCTTTTTCTATCACCATGTGGTATGCCGAGTGTTTGTGAAAGGCCATAAAAGCAATCTGGAAAAGATCATTGACCTTTTAAAAAGAGGTTGAGGTTTTGCCTGGAATCGTATATAATAGCGTTGTTAGCAGCGATCGTGCCTTGACTGTTCTGGCCCGGATCCCGCCCAATGGCCGGGTATCGTATAAAAAAACAGTTGACAGCACAGAAAAAGATGATATACTTTGAATATCAAAATAATTTATGGAAAATCAAAGGAGATTATAGGATTATGTTAGAAAAGATGAGAGAACTTATTGCAGATCAGTTAAATGTAGATCCCAGCGAGGTTGTTGAGAGCGCCACATTTGAAGGCGATCTGGGCGCAGATTCCCTGGACCTTTTCGAGCTTGTTATGAATCTGGAAGAAGAGTACGGCATTGAGATCCCTACAGAAGAGCTGGAAACACTTAAGACTGTAGGCGATGTTATGAATTATCTGAAAGAACATGGTATCGAGGAATAATTCATGAAAACCAGGATTACGGAACTTTTAGGAATTGAATATCCTATTATACAGGGCGGTATGGCATGGGTGGCAGATTACCATCTGGCAGCTGCAGTGTCTGAGGCCGGCGGTCTTGGACTCATCGGTGCCGGCGGCGCTCCTGCGGATCATGTCATTGAACAGATTAAAAAGTGCAAGGAACTTACCGACAAACCCTTTGGCTTGAACATTATGCTTTTAAACCCTAATGCAGATGCTATTGCGAAAGCTGTTGTGGATATGGGAGTAAAGGTTGTGACCACCGGCGCCGGAAGCCCTGAAAAGTACATGGCTATGTGGAAAGAGGCTGGCGTCAAGGTGATCCCTGTGGTTGCCAGCGTTGCTATGGCAAAGCGTATGGAGCGCTGCGGCGCCGATGCCCTTGTGGCAGAAGGTACAGAGTCCGGCGGTCATATTGGCGAACTGACGACCATGGCTCTTGTGCCTCAGGTAGTGGATGCTGTTAAGATTCCGGTGATCGCTGCAGGGGGTATTGGTGACGGAAGAGGTATGGCTGCGGCCTTTATGCTGGGCGCTTCAGGCGTTCAGATGGGGACACGGTTCCTTCTTGCCACAGAGACGAATATTCACCAGAATTATAAAGACCGTGTGGCAAAGGCATCAGACATTGATACTCAGGTGACCGGCCGTACGACAGGTCATCCGGTGCGTATTCTGCGCAATGCCATGTCACGTCAGTATCTGAAGCTGGAGAAGGAAGGCGCGAGCTTTGAAGAGCTTGAATACCTTACATTGGGCGGGCTTCGTAAGGCTGTTGTGGAAGGCGATGTGAAAAACGGTTCCGTGATGGCCGGGCAGGTCGCGGGACTTGTAAATAAGCAGCAGAGCTGTGCCCAGATGGTCCAGGAGATCGTTGAAGAAGCAAAACAGGTGATGCGGGAGCGTTCTGTTCTGTTTGGATGACGGATCATAAGGCATACACCCGCCGCACAGGATTTATACTTATGGCGTAACACAGTGGGTGCGGAGCATGTAAGTGCTTTGGCCCACTCTTTTTTAAAGGAAATACTTTGACTTTCAAAATAAACGGACAGGTCGCGTTATAAGCGGCAGTACAACAAACGAAGGGATGTATATATGGCAAAAACGGCATTTATTTTCCCGGGCCAGGGTGCTCAGTATATTGGCATGGGCAGGGATTTTTATGAGCAATGTCCGGAAAGCGCTGCGATGTTTGATCTGGCGCGGCAGGCTACTGGACTTCCTGTAAAGGAAATGTGTTTTGAAGAAAATGATAAGCTTGGGATCACAGAATATACCCAGATCTGCCTGCTGACCACAGAGCTGGCCATGTTAAAGGTAGTGGAGGCCAAGGGTGTGTATCCTCAGGTGACTGCAGGCCTGAGCCTGGGAGAGTACGGAGCATTGGTAGCTGCCGGGAAGCTGGATGCTGCTCAGGCCATGGTTCTTGTGCGCAAGCGGGGGATCTATATGCAGGAGGCTGTTCCTACAGGGGGAGCTATGTCTGCTGTCCTAGGCCTTGAAAATTCTGTTGTGGAAAAGATCTGCCAGGAGACGGAGGGTCTTGTAGAACTGGCCAATTACAACTGTCCGGGACAGATCGTAATCTCCGGAGAGCAGGGCGCGGTAGCGGCTGCCGGTGAGGCCCTTAAGGCTGCCGGAGCTAAAAGAGTGGCGCCTTTAAAGGTCAGCGGACCTTTCCATTCTTCCATGCTGGCTGAGGCAGGCCTCCGTCTGGCACAGGCTTTGGAGGATGTGGACTTTAAAGATTCTCAGATCCCTTATGTGTGCAATACTGAGGCCAGGTATGTGGATGATGCTGGCCAGATCAAGGATCTGCTCATCCGCCAGGTATCCTCATCGGTGCGCTGGGAGCAGAGTGTCCGCCAGATGATCGCTCAGGGCGTGGATACATTTATAGAAATCGGGCCGGGAAAAACTTTGTGCGGATTTATGAAGCGCATCGACCGGAGCGTAAAGGCGATTAATATTGATAAATATGAGGATTTAAAGAAACTGGAGGAAATATAAGACTATGCTGACTGAAAAAGTTGCTTTGGTTACTGGAGCAAGCCGGGGCATCGGGCGGGAGATTGCAAAGACACTGGCCGGCCTTGGGGCTGTGGTGATCGTAAATTATAATGGTTCTGAAGGAGCTGCCCGGGAAGTGGTGGATGAGATCGCTCAGGAGGGCGGCGTGGCTGCAAGCTATCCGTGTAATGTGGCAGATCATGATAAAGTGAAGGAAATGGTCACATGGATCGTAAAAACCTACAAGCACCTGGACATTGTGGTGAATAACGCGGGAATCACCAAAGATACACTGATGATGGCCATGAGCGAGAAGGATTTTGATTCAGTTATTGATATTAACCTGAAAGGGACATTTAACTGTATCAAACATGCGTCCCGTCCCATGATCAAACAGCGGGGCGGACGGATCGTAAATATTTCATCTGTGGTAGGCCGGGCGGGAAATGCAGGCCAGGCCAACTATGCGGCATCTAAGGCCGGAGTTATCGGTCTGACCATGTCTGCCGCCAAAGAGCTGGGCAGCCGGGGAATCACAGTAAACGCTGTGGCTCCGGGATTTATTGCCACAGAGATGACAGATGTGCTTAAGGAAGAGCAGAAAGAGGCTCTTTTAAAAAATATCCCCCTGCAAAAGCTGGGGACAACAAAGGATGTGGCCGATACAGTCGCATTTCTTGTGTCTGATGAGGCACGCTATATTACAGGGCAGACCATCAGCGTAGACGGCGGCCTGTACATGGGCTAAGGAGGAGCTTATGAAGAGAAGAGTTGTAGTAACCGGTATGGGAGCCATCACTCCCGTCGGAAATAATGTAAATGAATACTGGGAATCTTTAAAAGCCGGAAAGGTAGGGATCGGCCCTATTACTTATTTTGATGCCTCAGATTATAAGGCAACCCTTGCGGCCCAGGTGAAGGACTTTAACCCGAAGGATTATATGGATCCCAAAGCTGCCCGGCGCATGGAAACATTTTCTCAGTTCGCGGTAGCTGCAGCGAAAGAGGCTATGGAAGATTCCGGCCTGGATATGACCAAAGAAGACCCTTATCGGGTCGGCGTGTCCATCGGCTGCGGCGTAGGAAGCCTTCAGCGTATGGAAAGCGAGGAGCACAAGCTGGTGACCAAAGGTCCTTCCAGGATCAGCCCTCTTATGGTGCCTATGCTTATTTCCAACATGGCTGCTGGAAATGTATCCATCCAGTTTGGCCTGAAGGGAAAGAGCATTAATATTGTGACTGCCTGCAGTACAGGAACCCATTCCATTGGGGAGGCTTACCGGACGATCCAGTATGGAGACGCGGATGTTATGCTTGCCGGCGGTACAGAAAGCGCCATCTGCCCTATCGGCATTGGCGGCTTTGCTGCTTTGACAGCCCTTACATCAGCTACAGATCCTATGCGGGCATCTATTCCTTTTGATAAGGAGCGCAGCGGTTTTGTTATGGGTGAAGGTTCCGGCGTTGTTGTGCTGGAAAGCCTGGAGCATGCTTTAAACCGGGGAGCCCGCATTTACGCTGAGATTACCGGCTATGGAGCAACAAGCGACGCTTACCATATCACTTCGCCTGCGGAAGACGGCGAAGGGGCTGCAAAAGCCATGACAGAAGCGATGGAGGAAGCATTGGTGACACCGGAGCAGGTTAGCTACATTAACGCCCACGGCACCAGTACGCACCACAACGACCTGTTTGAAACCCGGGCCATTAAGCTGGCGTTAGGGGAGGCTGCTTATCATGTACCTATCAGCTCCACCAAGTCCATGATCGGACACCTTCTTGGAGCCGCAGGAGCAGTGGAGTTCATCGCCTGTGTGAAGACGATTGAAGACGGATTTATCCATCCTACAGCCGGACTTAAAGTTCCGGATGAGGAATGTGACTTAAACTATGTGCCGGAACACGGCATTAAAGCAGATGTGGATGTAGTCATGACCAATTCCCTGGGATTTGGTGGGCACAACGCAACCGTGCTTGTAAGAAAGTATCAGTAAGCCCCGTGAGGGGATACCTGGATGCCGTGCCGCGGCACGGCAGGAATAAGGAAAGGATGAAAGAGTATGGATATTGATAAGAT
>CAZMGH010000010.1:0-23190 GCA_964565805.1 uncultured Lachnospiraceae bacterium | reverse complement strand
GCCGCGGCACGGCAGGAATAAGGAAAGGATGAAAGAGTATGGATATTGATAAGATCATGCAGCTCATTGATAAAGTGGATGCTTCCGGCATTACCAACCTTACTGTAGAGGAAGGCTGCCTTAAGATCTCTATTGAAAAGAGCAAAGGCCAGGCCCAGGCCGTGGAAGGCAATCAGGTGATCACAGTTCCCGTGAGTACAGTGGTTCCTCCGGCACAGGCACCGCAGCCTACTCCGGCGCCAGTTCAGGAAGCTTCCGCTCCGGCTGCCCAGGAACCGGCTCAGGAGTCTGAGGAAAATGACGTATTTATCACATCTCCTATTGTAGGGGTATTTTACAGCGCTTCCGGCCCTGAGGAAGAACCTTTTGTAAAGGTGGGGGATACAGTGAAGAAAGGCCAGATCGTAGGTATTGTGGAAGCGATGAAGCTGATGAATGAGATTGAAAGCGATGTGGACGGTGTGATCGAGGAAGTTCTTGTGGAAAATGCTCAGAACGTAGAGTATGGACAATCTTTATTCCGTGTAAAATAGAAAAAAGGATATGATGATAAATGAGGACTCTTGGTATTAAAGAGATTATGGATATTCTTCCTCACCGCCACCCCTTTTTGCTGGTGGACAGGGCGGAGATCATTGAGGAAGGGAAAAAAGCGGTAGGCTATAAGGCAGTCACCTATGATGAACCCTTTTTTGTGGGCCACTTTCCTCAGGAACCGGTCATGCCCGGCGTCCTGATCATGGAAGCTATGGCTCAGGTGGGAGCGATCCTGATCCTTTCCCAGGAAGGTATGGAAGGCAAGTTGGCATTTTTCGGCGGGATCAATAAGGCCCGCTTCCGCCAGAAGATCGTTCCCGGGACAATGCTGCGCATGGAAGTGGAGATCACTAAGCAGAAAGGCCCTATGGGCGTCGGCCACGGCCGTGCCTATGACGGGGATAAGCTGGCTGCTGAAGGGGAACTGACCTTTATGGTAGGCTGACGGACGAGGTGGAAGGATGAAGAAAATATTAATCGCCAACCGGGGTGAGATCGCTGTCCGCATTATCCGGGCATGCCGGGAGCTGGGGATCGAGACTGTGGCTGTGTATTCTACAGCAGATGCGGATGCCCTTCACACCCAGCTGGCCGATGAGGCTATATGCATCGGTCCGGCGCCTTCAAAGGACAGCTATCTGAACATGGAAAATATTATCAGTGCCACTGTGATCAGCGGCGCCGATGCCATCCATCCTGGCTTTGGATTTTTATCAGAAAACACAAAGTTTGTGGAAATGTGCGAACAGTGTAATATTACATTTATCGGCCCGCCTTCGGATCTGATCCATAAAATGGGAAATAAATCCGAAGCTAGAAAGACTATGATGGAAGCTGGGATCCCTGTGGTTCCCGGAACAAAGGAACCGGTGTACGATGCGGTTACCGGCCTTGAGATCGCTAAAAAGATCGGCTTCCCGGTAATGATCAAGGCCTCCAGCGGCGGCGGCGGCAAGGGGATGCGTGTGGCTGAGGACGAGCAGAGCTTTGGCCCTAATTTCCACACAGCCCAGATGGAATCCGTGAATGCTTTTGGGGATGATACGATGTATATTGAAAAATATATTATCCACCCAAGACATATTGAGTTCCAGATTTTAGCCGATAAGTTCGGCAATGTGGTCCATTTGGGGGAGCGGGACTGCTCCATTCAGCGCCGTCATCAAAAGGTGCTGGAAGAATCGCCTTCCTGTGCCATTGACCCGGCTTTAAGAAAGCGCATGGGTGAAACCGCAGTAGCGGCGGCAAAGGCTGTGGGCTATGAAAATGCGGGAACCATTGAGTTCCTATTAGATGGAAATAAAAACTTTTACTTTATGGAAATGAACACCCGTATTCAGGTGGAGCATCCGGTAACAGAGATGGTTACGGGAATTGACCTGATCAAGGAGCAGATCCGTATTGCCGCAGGCCTTAAGCTGGACTTTACCCAGGAGGATGTTGTTGTGCGGGGTCATGCCATTGAGTGTCGGATCAACGCGGAAAATCCCAAGAAGAATTTCCGCCCCTCTCCGGGGACGATTACAGAGGTTCATTTTCCGGGAGGCAATGGGATCCGGGTGGATACGGCAGTGTATCCGGGATATACCATTCCCCCCAACTATGATTCCATGATCGCAAAACTGATCGTACATGGCAAGGACCGTGAGGAAGCTATTGACAAAATGCGCAGCGCCCTTGGGGAATTTGTGATCCAGGGCATTGACACGAATCTGGATTTTCAGTTTGATATTGTCAACGATCCGGATTTTATTAAGGGTGATTTTGATACCGGCTTTATTGCTGAATAAGCATAGGCCGGTATCGGCCATGATTAAAGACAGGTGATGAATTTATGTTAAGGGGAATGTTTAAAAAAACCACATACATTAATATCACAAGTGAAGTAAAAAAAGAAATCGATAATACCGGCTCTGACCGGGAAAATGTGGAAGTTCCCGAAGGTTTATGGACAAAGTGTCCTAAATGTGGCCACGCTGTCTACACAAAGGATCTGGAGGACAGTCATCTTGTATGCAGCCATTGTGGCCATTATCTGCGCATGGGGGCTCCTATGCGTATTCAGATGATTATGGATGAGGGCAGTTTTACCCCATGGGATGATGCCCTTGAAACCGGAAATCCCCTGGATTTTCCCGGCTATCCGGAGAAGATCCATAAAGCCCGGGAAAGTACGGGACTGAAAGAGGCGGTGATCACTGGCCAGGGAACCATAGAGGGGATAAAGACCGCCGTGGGCGTTATGGATGCCTCCTTTTTTATGGCCAGTATGGGTCATGTCGTGGGTGAAAAGATCACCCGTATGCTGGAGCGCGCCACAAAGGAAGGCCTTCCGGCCATTATGTACTGCTGCTCCGGAGGCGCCCGGATGCAGGAGGGAATGTTTTCTCTGATGCAGATGGCAAAGACCAGCGCCGCAGTAAAACGCCACTCAGACGCAGGCCTGCCTTACTTTACTGTGCTGACAGATCCCACCACCGGCGGTGTGACCGCCAGCTTTGCCATGCTTGGGGATATTATCCTGGCGGAGCCGGGAGCTTTGATCGGCTTTGCAGGCCCGAGAGTGATCGAGCAGACTATTGGGCAAAAGCTTCCTAAAGGTTTCCAGCGGGCAGAATTTCTTCTGGAGCATGGATTTGTAGATGCGATTGTAGAGCGGAAGGATCAGAAGCAGGCGCTTGGAAAGCTGTTAAAATGGCACACGAAGGCGCCGGATACAGGGACAGGAGGTCGGGTGGAATGAGTCTTACACCGTGGGACCGGGTAAAGATCGCCCGGGGAAAAAACAGGCCTACAGCTATGTTTTACATTGAAAATATATTTGATGAATTTTTTGAACTGCACGGAGACCGGTATTTTAAAGATGACGGGGCTGTTGTAGGCGGCATCGCCGCCATTGACGGCAGACCGGTGACTGTCATCGGCCAGCAGAAAGGCCGGGATACAAAAGAAAATATTTTCCGCAATTTTGGCATGCCATATCCGGAAGGCTACAGAAAAGCCTTAAGACTTATGAAACAGGCTGAAAAGTTTAATCGTCCCATTATCTGTTTTGTAGACACTTCCGGCGCATACTGCGGTATCGGCGCGGAGGAGCGGGGCCAGGGAGAAGCTATTGCCAGGAATCTTCTGGAAATGTCCGCCCTTACGGTTCCCGTATTATCGATTCTCATTGGTGAAGGCGGCAGCGGCGGCGCCCTTGCCCTGGCTGTGGCCAACGAAGTGTGGATGATGGAAAATTCCATGTATTCTATTTTATCGCCGGAAGGCTTTGCCTCTATTTTGTGGAAAGACAGCAAGCGGGCAAAGGAAGCGGCATCCGTAATGAAAATAACAGCCCGGGAATTAAAAAGCCTGGGGATCATTGATAAAATCCTGGGAGAGAAGGAACTGCTCACCCCTCAGACCAGTGATGTTGTTATTGGAAAAATGAAAAAAGGAATTGTGCGTTTTTTAAGATCTTACGATGGAAAGTCGGGGGAAGAGATCGCGGGAGAAAGATATGACAGATTTCGCAAATATTAAAAGTCATTTTACCATTGGTGATACCACCCTGACCCTGCCCCTGATCCAGGGCGGCATGGGTGTGGGAATCAGCCTTTCCGGTCTGGCAGGAAGCGTGGCTGCTGCCGGAGGCGTTGGGGTCATCTCTACGGCTCAGATCGGATTTGACCAGGAAGGATGGGATGCATCGCCTTTAGAGGCAAATCTGAAGGCTATCGGCACCCATATCCGCCGGGCCAGGGAGATCGTGGCCCAAAAGCAAAAAGAAGAAAAATATAAGGGACGTACCGGCATGATCGCTGTCAATATTATGGTGGCCACCCGGTTTTATGAAAAGTATGTCCGGGCAGCAGTAGCCGCCGGGGTGGACCTGATCATTTCCGGCGCCGGTCTTCCCGCGTCCCTTCCGGATTTTGTCCGGGGATCAAAGACAAAAATCGCCCCGATTATTTCTTCTTTAAAGGCTGCCAAGGTGATCCTGCGGCTGTGGGATAAAAAGTATAAAAGGATCCCGGATCTTCTGGTCATTGAGGGCCCTCTGGCCGGGGGACATCTGGGATTTTCACCGGAAAGCCTTAAGCACATGGATATGGAGGCCTATGACAGGGAGATCAAGGATATTATTGCCACTGCCAGGGATTACGGGGAAAAATACGGGAAAAGCATCCCTGTGGCTGTGGCGGGAGGCATTGACAGCGAGAAAAAAGTACGTCATTATCTGGATCTGGGCGCTGACGCGGTCCAGGTGGCTACCCGCTTTGTCACTACATGGGAATGTGACGCCCCTATGGCCTACAAGCAGGCCTATATCCATGCCTTTAAGGAGGATATACGTATTGTGAAAAGTCCGGTTGGTATGCCTGGACGGGCCATTTACAATGACTTTATGGCCAGAGTGGAAAAGGGAGAGCGTTTTCCTATTCATTGCCACGGGTGTCTGGAAAAGTGCCAGCCTTCAAAAATCCCCTACTGTATTACCGATGCTTTGGTAAACGCGGCCCGGGGGGATGTGGATCATGCTCTTTTGTTTTGCGGGGCAAATGCCTGGAAAGCAGAAAAGATCCAGACCGTGGATGAGGTTATTGAAGATTTATTCCCTTGACCGATTTCGTCCATTGTAAAAAAGTAAAGCTCTTTGCCCTCTGACGGTACATTTTTTGCGCCGGCAGGGGGCCTTTTCATTCACTATGGGACAGCATCCTTTCAAAAATCAGTCCGGCGCCAAACCATAAATGGTATGTCTGTCCATAAGGAGGATATGCATGTTTGTTACATTTTTTGTTGCCAAATTCCCCGGAGAATGATAAAGTTGTAGAAAAAGAATAACGATTCAGCCAGATTTTCGCGTTTATGAAAAGAGGAGAATAAATCAATGAGTTTTGCTGTTGTTACGTTGAAAAAAGGAGAGGGACGAACATTAAAATCCGGCGGGATGTGGATTTATGATAATGAGATCGATTCTTGCATGGGGCATTTTGAAAACGGGGATATTGTTCTTGTAAAGGATTTTGACGGATTTCCCATGGGCAAAGGATTTATAAATACACAGTCAAAAATCACTGTGCGGATGCTTACCCGAAACAGTGAACAGGAGATTGACAGGGATTTTATTAAAAGACGGGTAAAGGCGGCCTGGGAGTACCGGAAAAAGGCAACAGATACGGGAAGCTGCCGTCTGATCTTTGGGGAGGCGGATTTTCTTCCCGGGATCGTGGTGGATAAGTTTAGCGATGTTTTAGTGGTGGAATCTCTGGCCCTTGGCATTAACCGGCTCAAGCCGGTAATCCTGGAGTGCTTAAAGGAGGTCCTTGAAGAGGATGGCATCCATATCCGGGGAATCTATGAACGGTCAGACGCAAAGGTCCGCCTTCACGAGGGTATGGAGCGGGAAAAAGGTTTTATCGGAGCGCCTTTTGACACAAAAGTCCCTATTGAGGAAAATGGGGTAAAGTATATGGTGGATGTGGAAAATGGCCAGAAGACCGGATTTTTCCTGGATCAAAAGTATAACCGGAAGGCCATCCAGAGACTGTGTAGTGGCGCTAGTGTTCTGGACTGCTTTACCCACACCGGTTCCTTTGCCTTAAATGCCGGCATTGGCGGAGCGGCCCATGTGCTTGGGGTAGATGCTTCCCAGCTGGCCGTTGACCAGGCGAAGGAAAATGCTGTCTTAAATCACCTGGAGGACCGGGTGGCGTTTATGTGCGCCGATGTGTTTGATCTTCTGCCTAAGCTGGAGGCCGAGGGGAAGATCTACGATGTGGTCATCTTAGACCCGCCGGCATTTACCAAATCAAGAAATTCCATTAAAAACGCGGTAAAAGGTTACCGGGAGATCAATATCCGGGGCATGAAACTGGTTAGGAATGGAGGTTATCTGGCCACCTGCTCCTGTTCTCACTTTATGTCCTTTGAACTGTTTACCCAGACGCTCCATCAGGCTGCAAGAAGCGCGCATAAGCGGCTGCGCCAGGTGGAATTTCGCACCCAGGCTCCGGATCACCCGATCCTGTGGGCAGCGGACGAGTCCTATTATTTAAAGTTTTATATTTTTCAGGTTTGCGATGAATACTAAGGGGGCTTAGAAATGATAGAACTGCATATCCATCTTGAAGGATCCATAAGGCCTCAGACCTTGCTGGAACTGGCCCTGGAACAGGGGGCATATCTGCCTGCCTATGATGTGAAAGCACTGGAACATTATATGAGAGTACCCAATCAGTGTGTCGATCTGTCAGAATATTTGAAGCGTTTTGATCTGGCCTTTACGGTCCTTCAGGAAAAGAAGGCCATCCGGAGAGCCATGTATGAGCTGGTGACGGATCTGGATCGGCAGGGTATTCTTTACGCGGAGATACGTATGACCCCTCAGTATCATACATTAAGAGGCTTAAGCCAGTCTCAGGTAGTGGAGGCCGCTTTGTTAGGCATGCGCCGGGGGATCGAGGAAGGGAAGCAGATCCGGGCAAACCTGATCCTGTGTACCGTCAGAGGGGCTGATGAAAAAGATAATTTTGCCACTGTTGTAGAAACGATCCAGCATCTGCGCCGGGGGGTGGCGGGTATCGACTTGATCGGGGACGATGAAAAATACCCAATAGACATGTATTTAGACCAATTCAAGCTGTTAAACCAGGAGGGCATCCCCTTTTGCGTCCATGAAAAGACCGAACCTTATAATATCCGTCTAGCGATAAAAAACGGAGCGCTGCGCATCGGCCACGGTCTTCATGCTATAGATGACCCGGATCTGGTGGAACTGCTCAAGGAGCGGCGTATCGCCCTGGAAATGTGCCCTATGAGCAACCTTCACACAGGCGTAGTGAAGGATATAAAAGAGCATCCTATAAAGAAATACTACGATGCCGGTGTGCGTGTGGTTGTTGGGACTGATGACATGATCGTATGCGATACCACGCTTAAAAAGGAGTATCAGCTTTTGGCAGACACTTTCGGATGGTCGAAGGAGGATTTTAGAAAGCTGAATGAATATGCCATTGACGCGGCTTTTCTCCCGTCTATGGAAAAAGAACGATTAAGATATTTACTTGAGGAGACTTACAATGGATGAACTGCTGAAGCTTCGCAATGAGATCGATGCTATTGATGAAGAGATCGTTGCATTGTTTGAAAAACGTATGGCTGTATCTGAAGATGTGGCCAAATATAAAAGAAAAATCGGTAAAGCGGTGCTGGATCCCGGCCGGGAGGCACAAAAAATACAAAAAGTCCGTTCCCTTGCCCATTCGGAGTTTAATGAGCAGGGAGTCAGCGCTCTTTTTAATCAGTTAATGACCATCAGCCGTATGCGTCAGTATATGCTTCTGTCCGGGCAAAGTGACGAGTACAGCGGCTTTGCCAGTGTTGATGGGATAATGGCCCTTCCCGGGGCGGATATGGCCGGGTTTTTGCGGATGCCTTATGCTCCCGGTACGAAAGTCGCCTACAGCGGCGTAGAGGGCGCTTATGCCCATCAGGCTATGCTGGGATATTTTGGAGCGCAGGTGGATGCCTTTAATGTGCCTTCCTTTAAGGCCTGTATGGATGCTATTAAGGACGGAAAGGCCCGCTACGGCGTTCTGCCTATTGAAAATTCTTCCACTGGGGTCATTACGGATGTTTATGATCTTATGGGCCAGTATGACAACTATATTGTAGGGGAATATGTAGTCCGGGTTTCCCATGCCCTTCTGGCATGTCCCGGGGCTTCTCTGGCAGATATTAAGACGGTGTATTCCCACCCTCAGGGGCTTTTACAGTGCCGGGGATTTCTGGCAGATAAAAACTGGCAGCAGATCAGTTTATCAAACACTGCTGTAGCTGCCAGGAAAGTGAAAAAAGATATGGATTTATCCCAGGCGGCTATTGCCAGCGAAACAGCGGCCCGTGTTCATGGTTTGAGCGTTCTTACCAGCGGGATCAATGATCTGAAAAACAATTCTACCCGCTTTATTATTATTGAAAACCGCAGGGAATATTTAAAAAATGCCAATCAGATCAGTATCTGCTTTGAGCTGCCTCATGCCAGCGGTACACTGTACAACATTCTTTCCCACTTTATTTTTAACGGACTGAATATGAACCGGATTGAATCCCGCCCGATTCCGGGAAAGAAGTGGCAGTACAGGTTTTTTGTAGATTTTGACGGCTGCCTAGCCCAGCGCCAGGTGCGCAATGCCCTGACCGGTATTGAGTCGGAAACGGAAAGCTTCCGTATTTTAGGAAATTATATTCATGTAGAGTAGGAAGGTGTAGCTGTGCGTGTAAGGATCCATGAACTGATTTTATACAGAAATTTTAATGACCCTGTCTTTGCCGCCATGGCCAATGTGGCAAATACCTATGATGCGCCGGGGGCGGACCGGGAAGGGCTGGTGGATGATATTTACAGATGTATTAACGGGCTGGTGACTATTGCCAGAGATCACGGATTTTCCGGAAATCTGTGGCATGGCTATCTGACCTATCTTTTGACCACCAATGAAAATGCCTTCTCCATGTCCTGTGAAAAGCGGGGCGCCATCGAAGGCAGCTTAAATACTCTGGCCCTTCATGATCTGCAGATTTTTTATGAGGCCTACCACATGGACTGGGCCTGTGTGGAGAAACTTTTAAATGTGCGTTTTTTAAGTCTTATAAGCGCCTATGAGGGGAACAGGGACAAAGGGGTAGTCTACAGCCGGAGCTTATGCCAGCGGATCGAGGACCTGAATCAGCTCCTGGCTCAGGCGAAAGATCCCAAGGACATGTATAAGGCGCTGACAGATTTTTATGAAGATTACGGGGTAGGCAAGTATGGCCTCCACCGGGCCTTTAAGATCGTAAAGCAGGGGGAGGACACAGGGATTGTTCCCATTACAAGAACGGAAAAAGTTACTTTGGACGATCTGGTAGGCTATGAGATCCAGAAGAAAAAGCTGGTGGATAATACCCGGGCCTTTGTCCAGGGGCAGCGGGCCAACAATGTGCTTTTGTTTGGCGACAGCGGCACGGGAAAATCTACAAGCATTAAAGCTATATTAAATGAATATTATAAAGACGGAATGCGCATGGTGGAAATATATAAACACCAGTTTAAGGATATTCCGGATGTGATCGCCCAGATCAAAAACAGGAATTACCGGTATATTTTATATATGGATGATCTTTCCTTTGAGGAATTTGAGATTGAATACAAATATCTGAAAGCCGTTATTGAAGGCGGCCTGGAGACAAAGCCGGATAATGTGCTCATTTACGCCACCTCTAACCGGCGGCATTTGATCCGGGAAACATGGGGCGAGCGCAGGCAAAACAGCGACGATGTCCACGGCGGGGATTCCATGCAGGAGAAGCTCTCTCTGGCCACCCGTTTTGGGGAAACCATCTATTACGGGGCGCCAAGCCAGAAAGAGTATGTGGCCATTGCCAAGGAGCTGGCGAAACGGTTTAACATCGCCATGGACGAGGAAGAGATCGCTAAAGAGGCTGTGATCTGGGAAATGCGCCACGGAGGCCTTTCCGGACGAACAGCCCAGCAGTTTATCAACCATCTTGCAGGGATGCAGGCTTTGGAGGATAATGTACAGGAGTAAAAGACGGTCCCTTTTGGGATGCCTGTACGGCCTTAAAAGGCAGGGGAAAAAGGAGGTAAGTTATGGCAGTAAAGATATTTGCCGCCATTGAGGTAGGTTCCAGCCAGCTTTCTATGAAAATCTACGAGATTTCTAAAAAGCTGGGATTTAAGGAGCTGGATCATGTTAGGTACAGTATCCGTCTTGGAGTGGATACTTACTCAAAAGGCGTCATTGGCTTTGAGAAGGTGAATGAGCTTTGTGAGGTACTGAAAAAGTTCCACTTTAAAATGAATGAGTATCAGGTGGATGACTATTATGCCGTTGGCGGCAGTGCGTTAAGAGAAGCAAAAAACAGGGATCTGATCGTGGACCAGGTTTTTATTAAAACCGGGCTTAAAGTAAATATTATCAGCAATGCCCAGCAGCGATTTTTTATTTTAAAGTCCGTGGCTTATAAAATGAAAAACTTTGAACAGCTCATCAGCGAAGGGGCAGCAGTGGTGGATCTGGGCGCGGGAAGCCTTCAGGTATCCTGCTTTAAGGATGGCATACTGGCCTCATCCCACAATCTTAAGCTGGGCTCCGTAAGGATCCGGGAAATCCTGTCTGAGATGGAAGAGCATACCACCAGCTTTATAGGGGTCATGGAGGATTATATTGGCAATGATATGCGCACGTTAGGGCGCCTGCGCCTGAAAAATCACAAGATCCGCCATATGATCGTCGTTGGTGAGGAGTTTTCTTCAATTATTAACTATGTGAGCATGACAAAAAACAAGGAGTTTCTCACAGGGGATCAGTTTAATAAAATTTATAGCAAGCTTTTAAAATCTACACCGTCGGAAATCGCTGACAAGTATGGGATTCCCTATGAGCTGGCTTCCGTCATCGTGCCTTCCAGCATTATTTATAAAAAGCTGCTGGATTCTACCACTGTGGAAAAGCTGTGGGAGCCTCAGGCAGATATGTGCGACGGTCTGGCTGTGGATTACAGCGAGCGGGTGGAGAAGTTTGCGCTTCCCCATGATTTCGAGAGGGATCTGATCAACTATGTGCGGAATATGACGAAAAAGTTTGAAAGCAATGAGGAGCATATCCAAAATGTGGAAATGCTCTCTTTAAAGCTGTTTGACGGTATGAAAAAAATTTCTGGGTTAAATGCCCGCCACCGTCTTTTGCTCCGTCTGGCAGCCATGCTCCATGACTGCGGTAAATATGTGAGCATGCCCTCAAGTATTAAAGCATCTTATGAGCTGATCCTTTTAACAGAAATCATCGGCCTTTCTGAGATTGAAAAGGAAATGGTGGCTTACATTGTTTTATATAATTCTTACAGCGAGATTCCAGACTATGAAAAGGAAGACCTGCGTATGACCAAAGAAGATTTTATCGCTGTGATCAAAATGGCGGCCATGCTCCGCCTGAGCAACAGTATGGACCGAAGCCACAGGCAGAAGATTGAAAACGTCCGTATTTCCATTAAGGGAAATGAGCTAAAGATTACTGCGGATACCATCTATGACCTGACCTTAGAGCAGGGGACTGTATGGCGCCGCAGACAAATGTTTGAGGAAATTTTCGGCCTGGTGCCTGTACTGCGCCAGAAGCGTAATCCGTAGGGGGGATGAGACGATGAGTGAAGCATTAAATAAACCTGAAAATTTTTGGAACCGTGAACTAAGCTGGCTGGAATTTAACTACAGGGTCATGAGCGAGGCCAGGGATAAGAGTCTCCCTTTGTTTGAGCGTTTAAAGTTTTTAAGCATCACGGCTTCAAATCTGGATGAATTTTTCATGGTCCGCGTGGCATCCTTAAAGGATATGGTCCACGCTAAATATAATAAAAAAGACATTGCAGGCATGACGCCTTCAGTTCAGCTGGAAAAGATTTATGAAAAGACCCATGAAATGGTGAACATGCAATACAGCACTTACAACCGGTCATTTCTTCCGACTTTAAAGGCGAATCATTTGATCATTGTCAGCAACTATGAGGATCTGAATGAGGAGCAGGCAAAATATGCGGATGAATATTTTATGCGGAATGTTTATCCGGTACTGACCCCAATGGCAGTGGATTCCTCCCGTCCCTTCCCTCTGGTACGGAACAAAACTTTAAATATCGGCGCTCTCATCTGCAGCCATGATGATAAGGATAAAGTCAACTATGATTTTGCCACTGTTCAGGTGCCGTCCGTGCTCCCCAGAGTGGTGAAGATACCTTCAGAAAACAAGGAAGATACCACCATTATTCTTTTGGAGCAGATCATTGAGAAAAATATCCAGAAGCTGTTTTTAAATTATAAGGTGCTGTGCGCCCATCCATACCGAATCATTAGAAACGCGGATCTGACCATTGAGGAAGATGAGGCCGCGGATCTTTTAAAAGAAATCCAGAAGCAGTTAAAGAAGCGTCAGTGGGGCGAAGTGATCCGGCTGGATGTGGAAGAAAGCATGGATAAGCGGCTCCTTAAAATCCTAAAATCGGAGTTTCAGGCCGATGAAAGCTATATTTACAAGATCAACGGCCCTCTGGATCTTACATTCCTTATGAAGGTCAACGGCCTGGAAGGCTTTGACCATCTTAAGTATGAAACGTATGTTCCTCGGCCGGTAAAAGAGTTAAATCATGACGACGATATATTTACCCAGATCCGGCGCCAGGATATTGTCCTGCATCATCCCTACCAGACCTTTGACCCGGTGGTGGATTTTGTGCGTCAGGCCTCAAAAGATCCTAACGTGCTGGCCATTAAGCAGACCCTTTACCGTGTCAGCGGAAACTCGCCCATTATCGCTTCCCTGGCAGCGGCAGCGGAAAATGGCAAGCAGGTGACTGTGCTTGTTGAGTTGAAGGCTCGTTTTGATGAGGAAAATAATATTGTTTGGGCAAAAATGCTTGAAAAGGCCGGCTGCCATGTGATTTACGGCCTTGTAGGCTTAAAGACCCACAGCAAGATCACTTTGGTGGTGCGCCGGGATGAGGACGGCATCCGCCGCTATGTTCATCTCGGCACAGGAAATTATAATGACGCTACGGCAAAACAGTACACAGACCTGGGACTTTTAACCTGCCAGGATCCTATTGGGGAGGACGCCACCGCAGTATTTAACATGTTGTCCGGTTATTCTGAGCCCTTGCACTGGAATAAACTTTTAGTGGCTCCCCTGTGGCTGAGAAAACGTTTCCTTGAGCTCATCAGCAGAGAGACTGCTCATGCGAAAGAAGGCAAGACGGCCCATATTATTGCCAAGGTGAATTCCCTTTGCGATGCCCAGATCATTGCCGCCCTTTATGAGGCTTCCAATGCAGGAGTAAAGATTGAACTCATCGTCCGGGGTATCTGCTGCTTAAAGACCGGCATTAAGGGTGTCAGTGAAAATATTACCGTCCGCTCTATTGTGGGTAACTTCCTGGAGCATGCCCGTATCTTTTATTTTTATAATAATGGCTGGGAGGAAGTTTATATGGGCAGCGCGGACTGGATGCCCAGAAACCTGGATAAGCGTGTGGAGATCACTTTTCCTGTGGAGGATGAGGCGTGCAAAAAGACGGTTATGGAAGTTTTGCGCATCCAACTGGCGGATAATGTGAAAGCTCATATTCTTCTGCCTGACGGTACTTATGAAAAAGTAGATAAGCGGGGCAAGACTTTGATCTGCGCTCAGGAATACTTCTGCGAGCTGGCTCAGAAGGAAGCCGCCGGGGAGGATAACGATGAGCCGAAACGGGTGTTTGAGCCATTATACCACGTAGAGGATGAAACTGAAGAGTAGCCATAAGGTTATAGGGTATCCCTCTTTTTGGAATATCTTCATAACTTTAAATATATACTAGGAGGAATTTATATATGGGGAGAATTATTAAGGAAAAAAAACGGACAGGAACTGTGGGACAGGAGATTGCTCAGTATGAAAAGGACCACGCTGCTGTGGCCAGAAAAGCGGCCGGGGCAGGAATGGTGCTTTTAAAAAATGAGGGCAGCCTGCTTCCTATAAAACCGGCAAGTCCCATTGCTTTATTTGGGGCAGGGGCATCCAGGACCATTAAAGGCGGTACCGGATCCGGTGATGTGAATGAGCGGAAAAGCGTAAGTATTTATGAAGGCCTTAAAGACGCCGGTTATGTAATCACTACCCGGGATTGGGTGGAAGATTACGAAAAGCTGTATGAACAAAAGCGTCTGGAGTGGAAAGAGACTATTGAGGAGAAAAGCCGCAATAACCAGGTAAAATCAAATCATGATTTTTTTGATGCGTATTCTAAAACGCCTTTCCATGTGCCTGCAGGGCCAGAGGTTTATGCTACAGACACAGATACTGCCATTTATGTAATCAGCCGGATCGCCGGTGAAGGGGCAGATCGTATGGCAGATAAAGGGGATTATTATCTGGATGACGAGGAGGAAGCGATGCTTTCCCAGATCTGCTCTATGTATGAAAAAGTGGCAGTGATCGTAAATACCGGCGGTGTGATCGACCTGTCCTTTATGGATACATATTCCCAGATCAAGGCTCTGCTTGTGATTTCCCAGCCGGGACAGGCCGGAGGCTATGCTGTGGCCGACGTGATCAGCGGAGCGGTGACCCCAGGCGGAAAGCTGACGGATACATGGGCTTATAAGTATGAGGATTATCCCAATTCCAAAACCTATTCCCACAATAACGGCGATGTGAAAAAAGAGCGATATGAAGAAGGCATTTATGTGGGCTACCGGTATTTCGACGCGTTTAATGTGTCAGTAAGATATGGTTTCGGATATGGTCTTTCCTATACGGATTTTGAAATAACCACAGATGATGTGCAGGCTCAGCCGGATGGCAATGTATCCGTCACTGTGACAGTGAAAAACACAGGCAGCCAGTACAGGGGCAGCCAGGTGGTTCAGGTTTATGTATCCCTGCCAGCAGGAGCATTGGAAAAAGAAGTGCGCCGTCTCTGCGCTTTTGCCAAAACAAAAGTCCTGGTTCCGGGAGAAGCACAGACATTAACCATTACCCTGACCGCTCAGGATATGGCGTCTTACGATGAAAAACGTGCCGCCTGGGTCCTGGAGGCCGGAGAGTACGGCGTGTTTGTGGGAGACAGCCTTGAGGGCAGCCGTCTGTGGGGCGTACTTAACCTTTCTCAGGAAAAGATTACAGCCCAGGCTCAAAATATCTGCCCCATCCGGGAGGAGCTTAAAGAGCTTACGATGGATAAGGATGCCAGAAAGGCCCGTATGGATGCCCTTATGGAGAATGTAGCCGGTGTTTCTCACGTAAACTATGATCTTTCCGCCATGGATACGGTTGTTTTTGACTATGACTATAAAGAGCCTGAAGATGAAGCGGCACAGATCGTCTCTAAGCTGACAAACGAACAGCTTGTCCTTTTAGCTACCGGCGATCCGGGCAAGGGCCAGGGCAGCCAGTTAGGCTCTGCTGGTATCTCAGTACCCGGCTCTGCCGGACAGACCAGCGCCTGTGCTTATGACCAGGGCGTGGCGGATATTGTTCTTGCTGACGGCCCTGCCGGACTGCGGCTGAACCGTTATTATTCTATGAAGGACGGCCAGATGCAGACCCTGCCCTTTAAGGCCGCTTTTGAAAATGGATTTTTCTATGACGGAGAGCCTTTAGAGGGGACTTATTATTATCAGTACTGCACTGCGTTTCCCGTGGGAACGCTGCTTGCCCAGACTTGGGATACAGAACTTATTGAGCAGGTAGGGGATGCTGTGGCTGACGAGCTGGAGCGGTTTAACGTGACCTTATGGCTGGCTCCCGGCATGAACATCCACAGGAATCCTCTTTGCGGACGGAACTTTGAGTATTATTCTGAGGATCCTTATGTAAGCGGAAAAATCGCGTCAGCCATGACTAAAGGGGTTCAGAGCCATCCCGGCTGCGGCACAACCATTAAGCACTATGCTTGCAACAACCAGGAAGATAACCGGAAAGGTTCTGACAGTATCCTGACGGAAAAGACTTTAAGAGAAATGTATTTGAGAAGCTTTGGCATCGCTATCCGGGATTCCCATCCTATGTCTCTGATGACCAGCTACAATCTGATCAACGGCGTCCATGCTGCCAATAACTATGATCTTTGTACAAAAGCTGCCCGGTGCGAGTTTGGCTTTGATGGCGTGATCATGACGGACTGGACTACCACAGAGAACGGGGACGACTGTACCGCCTCCGGCTGCATGAGAGCCGGAAACGACCTGGTAATGCCTGGAAAGCCTACAGACCATGAAAATATCCGCAAAGCCCTGGCTGACGGCAGCCTTACCTTAAAAGACCTTCAGGACTGTATCACACGCCTTGTGCGGGTTGTCCTCAGGTCCAATGAGTACGAGACAAGATAAATAAAAATCCCCTGGATCAGGTCACTGCTGAGGACAGTAACCTTACCGGGGGTTTTTTTATGGGGCTGCGCCATAGCAGAGCATGACGTCGGTCCGGATTATTTACGGCTTGCCCGCATACGCATTTTCGGATCAAGGATCTTTTTGCGGATGCGGATATTTTTTGGAGTTACTTCCACAAGCTCATCATTTTCAATAAAATCCAGAGCCTGTTCAAGGCTTAAGATCTTGGGAGGCGTCAGTTTCAGAGCGTCGTCAGAGCCAGAAGCACGGGTGTTTGTCAGCTGTTTCCGCTTGCACACATTGATCTCAATATCGTCCCCTTTAGGATTCTGGCCAACCACCATGCCCTGGTAAACCTTCTCGCCGGGACCTACAAACAGGATACCCCGCTCCTGGGCGTTGTACAGGCCATAGGTGATGGTCTCGCCAGACTCATAGGCAATAAGAGAACCGGTCTGACGGTAGGCAATGTCTCCCTTATATGGGCCATAGCCGTTAAACAGGGTATTTAAAATACCATTTCCTTTTGTATCTGTCATAAATTCGCCCCGGTAGCCGATGAGGCCTCTGGCAGGGATGTTAAATTCCAGACGGGAATATCCGCCGCTGGCCTTGCTCATGCCGGTAAGCTCCCCTTTCCGGTAGCTAAGCTTTTCAATAACAATGCCGGTAAATTCTTCCGGCACGTCAATTACTGCGATTTCCATAGGCTCCAGAAGATGGCCGTTTTCATCATGCTTATAAAGGACCTCAGCCTTGCTTACGGCAAATTCATAGCCTTCACGGCGCATATTTTCAATAAGCACAGACAGATGGAGCTCGCCCCGGCCAGAAACCTTAAAGCAGTCTGTGTTGTCGGTTTCCTCCACCCGAAGGCTTACATCCGTATTTAATTCCCTGAACAAACGATCCCGTAAATGTCTTGAAGTCACAAACTTGCCTTCCTGTCCCGCTAAGGGACTGTCGTTGACCATAAACTGCATAGCAATGGTAGGCTCGGAAATCTTCTGAAAGGGAATCGGCTCCGGATGATCCACAGAACATAAGGTATCTCCAATATGAATATCAGAAATACCGGAAATGGCTACAATAGATCCTACAGTAGCCTGATCCACTTCCACCTTTTTAAGACCGTCAAACTCATAAAGCTTGCTGATCTTAACCTTGCGGAACTTGTCCGGATCGTGGTGGTTTACAATGATGGCATCCTGGTTCACCCGGATGGTGCCATTACTTACCTTTCCTACACCGATGCGGCCCACATATTCGTTATAATCAATAGTGCTGATCAGCACCTGTGTCGGCGCGTCCGGATCCCCTTCCGGCGCCGGGATATGTTCGATGATGGTTTCAAACAAAGGCTCCATGTCCTTTGCCTCGTCAGACAGTTCCAGGACAGCGATGCCGGATTTTGCGGAAGCGAACACAAAGGGGCAGTCCAGCTGCTCGTCTGTAGCGTCCAGGTCAATGAGAAGCTCCAGCACTTCATCGATGACTTCATCGGGACGGGCCTCCGGCCGGTCGATCTTATTAATACATACAACAACTGCCAGGTTCAGGTCCAGGGCCTTTTTCAGCACAAACTTTGTCTGGGGCATGGGCCCTTCAAAGGCATCGACCACAAGGATAACTCCGTCTACCATTTTAAGGACACGCTCTACCTCGCCGCCAAAGTCCGCGTGGCCGGGCGTGTCAATAATATTGATCTTTACATCTTTATAAAAAACTGCAGTATTCTTAGATAAAATAGTAATGCCCCGCTCACGTTCAATATCGTTAGAATCCATGACACGCTCCTGAACCACCTGATTGGAGCGGAACACACCGCTTTGCTTTAAAAGCTCATCCACCAGGGTGGTTTTACCATGGTCTACATGGGCAATGATGGCAATGTTTCGTATATCTTCACGTTTTATCTTCATTAATATGCATCCTTCCTTTGAAATCCTTCCGCTTTTTATCCGGCAGTTTCATGGGAGCCGTTTGGCAGGCCAAACAGCTCCCCTTCATGAATCATTCCATAACTGTCTCATTTTATCATATCACCGGATTTTTTCAAGGCTTTATTTTAAATATTGAAATTCCTGTATGACTAAAATCACAGCAGAAAGTTTATGACAAAATGGGACATAAATGACGGTCAGGGGGAATTGTTTTTCCCATATTATTGTCACCATTGACGAACATGGCAAAATACCGTCGATGTTTGATAATTTCTGATCCGGTTTTTCTGTGCTAAGGTTAGGTTCTAAAACAGAAGAGCCATGAATAAATATATTTGTAGATACGGTCCGGCGGGTAAAAACTACTTTGACAGGACTTAAGTCCGGCTGTTTCGGTAATTGTATTTATGCCAGGCCAGAGATACAAAATTTTTTGAAATCAGAAAGGGGAACAAAAGAAATGGCGGATAAGGTGCTGGGAAATAACCAGGTGAGTGTGACAGGCGTTGTGGACTCGGAATTTACTTACAGTCATGAGGTGTCCGGAGTGGTCTTCTATATGCTGGAGATCGTTGTAAACCGGCTGAGCAATATGGCAGACCGTATCCCTCTCATGGTGTCGGAGCGGCTGGTCGATGTGACAGAAAGCTACATAGGAAAGACGGTGCAGGCCCGGGGTCAGTTCCGGTCTTATAACAAGCATGAAGAAGGGCATAACCGGCTGATTTTGTCTGTTTTTGCGCGGGAGTTTGAGGTCCTGACTCAGGACGATGTGCGCACAAAGCCAAACAGTGTTTATCTTAATGGCTTTATCTGCAAGCAGCCGGTGTATCGGATGACGCCTCTTGGCAGGGAGATTGCGGACCTGCTTCTGGCCGTCAACCGTCCTCACAGAAAATCGGACTATCTCCCCTGTATCTGCTGGGGGCGCAATGCCCGGTTTGCGGGAAAATTTAAAGTGGGAGAGCACATTCATCTGTGGGGCCGGATCCAGAGCCGGACCTATCAGAAAAAGATTGACCCGGATACCGTGGAAAAACGTACAGCCTACGAAATTTCCGTCAGCAAGATCGAGTGTGCCCAGTCCTGAGGGAAAATCATTGACAGCCTGCGAAAAACATGATAATCTAAACGTAACAGTTTGGGACGGCGAAAAAAGCAGAAAAAAGACGCTCCGTCCTGAATCGTTACATGAAAACACAGATAAATGTAGAGGCGCATTTTACATGAGTAGTGCTGTGAATATGGCAGGCATAGACGAAACGGCACGAAAGGGTACGATGCCGAAGAGGTGTATACCCCTGCACATACACTTCTGGGCATATGGTCAACAGCCATATGACTGTCATCGCAAGATGGAGTGCTGCTTTTATAAGAATTGGATATTATCCGCGCCAAGCGGATAGAACAAGGATATACCAAGAGTCGGCACATGGATGTCGGCTCTTGATTTATGTTACCCGAAAAGACGACTTAACAAAGCCAAGCCGAAGGCGCAGCTTAAGTTTCGTGTCAGCGTTAAGGAGGAAAAACTATGGCTATTTTTAAAGGCGCAGGCGTAGCGATCATTACACCCATGCACAAAGATGGAAGCGTTAATTATGAAAAACTGGAACAGTTAGTTGATGAGCAGATTACAAATGGCACAGATGCCATTATTATCTGCGGAACCACGGGAGAATCTTCCACATTATCGGAACCAGAGCATGTGGAGTGTATCAAAGTGGCAGCCGCGGCAGCGAAAAAGCGTGTTCCCGTGATTGCAGGGACAGGCTCTAATGACACAAAGACTGCCATTTATCTTACAAAGGAGGCTCAGGATGCAGGGGCAGACGGGGCTCTTATTGTGTCCCCTTACTATAATAAAGCGACACAAAAGGGACTGATCGCTCACTATACAGAGATTGCAAAGCATACAGACTTGCCCATTATCTTATATAATATCCAGAGCCGCACCGGTGTAAATATTGCCCCGGAAACCATTGTGACTCTGGCAAAAACCTGTGATAATATTGTTGCTGTTAAGGAAGCATCAGGAAATATTTCCCAGGTAGCAAAGATCATGCACCTGGCAGAGGGCTGCGTAGACCTGTACTCAGGAAACGACGATCAGATCGTCCCATTACTTTCCTTAGGAGGGCTGGGCGTGATTTCTGTTCTGTCTAATGTGGCTCCTAAATATACCCACGACATTGTGGCAAACTATATGGCGGGAAATGTGGCTGAAAGCTGCCGGATGCAGTTAAATGCCCTTCCGCTTATTGACGCCCTGTTCTGCGAGGTCAATCCGATCCCTGTAAAGATGGCTATGAATCTGATGGGCAAGGAGGTAGGCCCTCTTCGTCTGCCGCTGACGGAAATGGAAGAAGAACATGTCAAGATTCTGGCTCAGGCTATGAGAGATTTCGGTCTTGAAGTGAAGGAAAACTAAATGAGATAAAACTCAATGAAGTACATATGAAATGATTAAGGCGCTAGGCGCCAGTGGCGCCTGTTCAGCGCCGACCGAAGCGGAGGCCGGTACTGGTCGGCTGTTTATCCGCATGGAAGGTATGGAAGAGAAGATGGCGGAATTTAAAGCGGAGAAGGCCGGGGATGTTACACATGTGCCTATCTGTCACGGGAATGGGCAAATTTATGTTGCGTTAAAAGGCGGCTGTTGTGTATAATATTTGTAATGAAAGCCGGTCTTAAAGGAGAGATTGGCGGACTGTTTGCAGACCAGCAAAAAAACCGGTTTCAAGGGTTTTATTTGTGGTGTTAAAAAGAATGTAAGTGTTCAGCCTTTTGTCTGAACTGCTGCAAAATATAATTATATTGGAGGATTTGTTATGCTGGTTGATACAAAAGCAAAAATTGGTGTGTTTTCCATCGCTTTAGGAGCTTACCTGCCTCAGTTCCCTTCATTGGTGCCTGAGTTTCAGGCTCAGTATGAAGCGTTTAAAAAGACCATTCCGGATACGGTGGAGATCATTGACGGGGGTGTGGTGACAACAAAAGAACAGTCCCAGGCAGCAGGGGATTTATTCCGGGCCGCTGATGTGGATCTGGTATTTTTACAGCTTCTCACCTATGCCACATCTTATAACATGCTTCCTGCAGTTAAGGATCTGGATGTGCCGGTCGTTCTTGTCAATGTACAGAAGCTGAAAGCTCTGGATTATGACCACACAGACATTGCCACATGGCTGGGTGAAGGCTATGCCTGCGGCGCTGTAGGCGAGATGGTGGCTGATCTGGAAAGATTCGGCAGAAGACATGCGGTGATCACAGGTGTTGTGGAAGGCGGAGATCCGGCTGTACAGACAGAGATTGAAGACTGGTGCCGTGCCGCTCAGGTAAGAAGAAGATTTCGTGATACAAACATTGCCCAGATCGGAAGACCGTATCCTGGCATGATGGATCTTTATATTGATGAGTCCAACCTGTACCGGCGGATGCATCTGTATACCAAACAGTTTGACTGGGAAAAAATGTGGGCTATTGCTGACCATATTACTGATGAGGACGCTATCCGGGCAAAAGCTCAGGACATCCTGGATACTTTTGACATTGAAGGCGGCGGAAGCATTGAGGAAGTATGGGAAATGGCAAAATATGTAGTTGCTTTTGAAGGGTGGGTCAAAGAAGAAAAGCTTGGCCTGATCGCTTCCCACTATGACGGATTTGCCCAGGGCAAGGCTGGCGTTCTTGACAGTATGCTCATCCCGGCATTTTCCATGCTCATCAAGCAGGGCACGGCCTGCGCTGTTGAAGGAGATATGAAAGTGGCTATGGCTATGAGCATCTTAAAAACCATTTCCGGCACCGGCCAGTTGGCAGAGATGTACTCTATTGACTTTAATGATGATATTGCCATTATCGGACACAGCGGTTCCGGCGATGCGGATATTTCCTGCAAAAAGCCTACCATGAAGATTGTTAAAGTGTTCCATGGAAAGACCGGCGGCGGATACCTGACTCAGTTCTATCCTTACACCGGCCCGGTCACTTACCTGGCAATTACTCAGGATGGCAACGGAAACTTTAAGTTTGTTGCTGCGGAAGGCGTCAACGAGGAAGGTCCCATCCTTTCCTTTGGCGATACAAACATGCGAACCCGGTTCACTTGCGGCGCAAGAGAGTTTGTCAACCGCTGGAGCGAGTGCGGCCCGACCCATCACTTTGCCGCCGCCACAGGCAGACACATTGACACTATCCTTAAGGTGGCCAAGATCTTTAATGTGCCGGTGGATATTGTGACAAGATAAGGTGTTTGGCAGCAGTTAAGAGCTGCGGGTTATAATAATGAGACAAGGAAAAATGCCGACTTACATTCCCGCGTAAGCCGGCATTTTTTCAGTGAGCCCGCCGGGCACACCGAAAGCACACAGCGCCTGATTGAGGCGCAGTGCTCTGCCAATATGTCGGAAACAGGGTTATGCTCTAAATCATCATCAAAAAGCCCCTTTTTGTGGGAAGGAGGATTTTATGCTCTTTTGTACGCTACAAATCATATATAGCTTTCATATTTACTGGAAAGTTTTCGACAACAACCAGTAACGAATGAAGATGTATCCTACATCACAAGGTACACAGCGGTGTATCTTGAATGACAAGGCAACGATACAACAGGTGGTGGTCGGATGGAAGCCGGTTAGAAAATATAAAGAAACAACACAGGATGCCGCACGATGGGCGGCGTGGAGGTTACGATGAACGAAAATAATGCTATCAATTATCTGATTATTAGAGCTGGCGGCTGCGGCGGAGATAAAATCTCCGGGGCATATTGTACAGAAAGGGGATATATTCCGG
>CAZMGH010000009.1:12906-76504 GCA_964565805.1 uncultured Lachnospiraceae bacterium | reverse complement strand
ACCCACGTATCTAGCTTGGAAGGCTAGTGTTCTACCATTGAACTACACCCGCAAATTATAAACAGATTATATATATATGTCGGACATCGGGGTGACAGGATTTGAACCTGCGACCTCTTGATCCCAAATCAAGCGCTCTAGCCAAGCTGAGCCACACCCCGGGGAATCCTGCGTTTCAGAGGTTTTCCCGAACGCAAGTTATACTTTACCATAGCTTTACCCATATGTCAACACTTTTTTTATTTTTTTACAATTTCATTCCATGGCCTGTTTTATAGCGTTTTGGGAAATATCTTCAAAAATTTTCATGATCTTCCGTCAGCCCCATCCCACAGAATTTTCCGGATTGCCAGTCATATAAAACACCGTAAATTCCGGCTTCTTTCCCGGCTCCACATTCATGATAACATAGGAAGGTTTCCGATTAGCCTGTCTTGGAAAGGAAATACTTCCCGGATTTACCACAGTAATCCCTGACTCTTCCTCCACCACAGGACAGTGGGTATGACCGAACATAGCCACGGAACACCGATTCTGAACAGCCACCTGGGCCAAACGCTGCGTTCCGGAAGACACACCGTAATTATGGCCGTGACACATAAATACCCTTATGCCCCCTACGTCAATGATTTTTTCCCTTGGGTATGGTGAGAAAAAGTCATTATTTCCGCACACCATTTCCACCGGACACGGGGCAATCGCTTCAAGAAGATCCTCGCCTCCTTCCAGATCTCCCAGATGAATAATCAGATCCAACGGTCTTTCCTGCTCAATGGCCAGCTCCATGCGGCCGTTTCTTCCATGAGAATCACTAATGACTAATATTTTCATTTTCAACCTCAACGATCCTTTACCCTTTGTTTTTCCAAATATTCCCCAATGACCTCTTTCATAGCTTCCAGCGCCTTGCCTCTGTGGCTGATCTTGTTCTTCACCTCTGGAGGCAGCTGGGCTGTAGAGCAGCCATATTCCGGCACATAAAAAATAGGGTCATAGCCAAAGCCGTTTTCTCCCGCAGGCGCGTAGCCGATCTGCCCTTCAATGGTTCCCCGGCAGGTCTTTGTGGTCCCGTCAGGAAATGCCGCGGCAATGACACACACAAACCGGGCGCTCCGGTCATTTCCCGACACATCCTTTAACTGATCGATAATGTACTGGTTCTTTACGTCATAAGATGTATCCTCTCCTAAAAACCGAGCAGAATAAACCCCCGGAGACTTGTTCATATAATCCACTTCAAGACCGGAATCATCTGCCAGCACAAGTTCACCGGTAAGCTTGTGGATCGTTGCGGCCTTGATCAGGGCATTTTCCTCAAAGGTTGTCCCGTCCTCCACAATATCCGCATTAATGCCCGCCTCCTTCATAGAGATCACCTCTACCGGAAGGTCTGCCAGAATCATACGGATTTCTTTCATCTTTCCTTCATTGCCTGTGGCAAATATAATTTTTCTCATTTATTTTCTCTCCTGTCTGTAGATTCCCTGACAACAAAAATGTCAAAATAACTGGACGGGCCTGTAGTGTAGATTCCCGCGCCCCCGCATTTTCATACTTTCGGCTGCTTCCAACCTACCCATCATTTCTGGGGGCCAGAGTTCTTGGCGGTTTTGGGCCTGAAAACTGATAAAAATATGTCTGAAGCATACCATTATAGATCTTGCGGTTTTTATCCGCCTTTCTTCCAATATACTTCTGCGCGTCTTCATAAGCGGTTAAAACGTATAAGGACCAGCTGTCCAAACGTTTAAACGTCTCGCCAATCTCCTGATAAAGCGCCGGAAGCTGGGATTTTTCCTCCAGACGCTCCCCATAGGGAGGATTGGTAATAATAAATCCGTACTTTTTCGGATGGCTCAGGGCGCTGACCGGCCGCTGCTGGAAATGGATCCTGTGGTCCACGCCGGCTTCTCTGGCATTAGCCCGGGCAATGCGGATCACATCCCCGTCAATATCATATCCCTGAAGATCCATGTCCGTATCATCCCGGATCAGATCATTGGCTTCGGTGACCGCATCATACCAAAGTTTCTTTGGCAGGAAATGTTTCCAGCTTTCCGCCGTAAATTCCCGGTTCATCCCCGGGGCAATGTTTGCCCCGATCATAGCCGCCTCAACGGGAAATGTACCGCTGCCGCAGAAAGGATCTACAAGGATGCGGTTTTTATTCCATGGGGTCAGCAGGATCAAAGCTGCTGCCAGGGTTTCCGATACAGGGGCCTTTGCCGTAAGTCTCCGGTATCCCCGTTTGTGAAGGGACTCTCCTGTGGTATCCAGAGTGACAGACACTTCGTCCTTATGTATAAACACCCGGAGAGGGTAGGAATCTCCTGTTTCCAAAAACCAGGAAACATGATATTTTTCTTTCAAACGCTCCACGACTGCTTTTTTTACAATGGACTGAATGTCTGAGCTGCTGAAGAGTTTGGAATTTTTTGTTGTGGCTTTCGTCACCCAAAAACGGGCGTCCTGGGGCAGAAATTCCTCCCAGGGAAGGGCCTTTGTCTTTTCAAACAGCTCGTCAAAGCTGTAGGCATTAAACCGGCCCACAACAAGCATGATCCTCTCTGTGGTCCTTAAAAAGATATTTCCCCGGCATATGGCGCCTAAATCTCCCCGGAAAGTCACTCTTCCATCGCTGACCCGGACGATCTCGTATCCCAGGTCCATGATCTCCCTTTTTAAAACAGCCTCAAGGCCAAAATGGCATGGGGCATCAAATTCAAACTGCTGATTCATCTGTATCTTTGACAGTCCTTGCCTTTCGGCAAAGCCGCCTGCTCCTTCCTCAATAAGTCCCGGCACGCTGCGCATCCGTCCGGCCCAGGTATCATATAACCATCCAGCCAGATAAACGGTTACGGTATCATCATACACCCCTAGTATATACTTTTTCCCTCCCTCAATCAACCATCGAAAAACAGATTTTGCGGCAAAAACAGTTTAACTTGCGCAACATGCCGCCGGTTTTAAAGCCGGCGGCATGTTGGTTGACTTAGGTTCCTAATAATCTCCTTTAGGCAGGAGCACTTTTCTTATATACTTAAATGTATAGGCCTGGCCCCGTTTTGCCAGCATTTTTAAAAGCTTTTCCAAAAGGGCTCGTGTCTGAGGGTGGATCAGGATATAATCCTTGGTCAGGTTATAATATTCCAAAGGACACCGATCCGTATAGTTTTCTCCCTTATACACCCGGGAGGCCGCGATACGGTCCATGACCATTTCCACCACATAATTTAAAGGCATTTTAACCCCTTTCAGGAGCTTATCCGGGCCTACGTCATTCCAGTATTCATAATGGTGCTTATTGCGCCCCTTATGGTGGAGCCACGCACCGGAATAGCCGAAAAGCTCCCGCTCCTTAGCGTTAGGGCTTCGCATTCCTCCCTGATAATAACGCACGCCGGTAATAAATTCCGCCGGACTGTACTTGGACAGATCATGTAAAAGCCCCTGTTTATATAGTCCAACACTAAAACAGTAGTTCATAACAAGCCATTTATGGTATGTGATCGTTTTAAAATGCCCGATGAGTTTGTTCATAATTGCTTCGGTCCGTCTCCTATCTCTACAACATAAAAGTCTGCTGCGTACCCGATGCGCTCTTTATAAACACGTCCCACATTTTCAATAAAAGCGTCCACACAGTCTTCCCGCACAATGCTTACACTGCAGCCGCCAAATCCGGCGCCGGTCATCCTGGCTCCCAGAACGCCTTCCTGCTGCCATGCAGTTTCCACCAGTGTATCCAGTTCAACACCGGTAACCTCATAGTCATCTCTTAAAGACACATGAGAAGCATTCATCAGCCGTCCGAAAGTAGTAAGATCCTGATCCTGCAAAGCCTTAACCGCTCTTAAGGTTCTTTGATTTTCGCTGACCGCGTGGCGGGCCCGGCGCGCATTGACCGGATCCTTAATGGCATAAGCCGCCAGGTCAAACGCATCTAATGTAAGTTCACCAAGGGATTTAACAGGCATCAAGGTCTGGATGTCTGCCAGGGCAGCCTCACACTGGCTGCGGCGCTCATTATATTTTGAATCCTCCAGACGGCGCACCTTGTTGGTATTTCCAATAACGATACGGCAGCCGGCCAGATCAATGGGGGCATATTCATATTCTAAGGTGGCTGTATCCAGGAAAACCGCATGTCCGGCTTTTCCCATGGCAATGGCAAACTGATCCATAATGCCGCAGTTGACGCCGACAAATCGATTTTCTGCATACTGGCCCAGTTTTGAGGCAAGTACGCCATCCACATCAAACTTAAATATATCAGCAATCACCTTGCATGTCAATATTTCCAATGACGCGGAGGAGGACAGGCCGGACTTGTTGGGAATGTTTCCCACACAGGCAAAATCCAGGCCACCGTCCAAAACCATCCCGTGCTCTTTAAAGGCCCAGATAACGCCCTTTACATAGTTGGCCCAGTCATCTTCTTTTTTATAGGTCAGCTCATGAAGGTCTGACTCGATCACGCCCAGGTCATCAAAATTTGCGGAATAAAAGCGCAGCTTGGAATCTGTACGTTTCCGGGCTACTCCATAAGTGCCCACAGTTAAGGCGCAGGGAAAAACATGGCCTCCATTGTAATCGGTATGCTCTCCAATAAGGTTCACCCGTCCCGGAGCGAAAAAGCATAAAACATCTCCTCCAGGACCCATTTTCTCTGTAAATGTCTTCTTTAAATCTTCTAAAATCTGAATCATCTTATCCTCCTGATCTTTACAGCCTGCCCGGCAAATCCCGGACCGCCTATAAGTTACTGCCGACTGACAGCCTCAATAAAACGGCCAAAGGCCTGACGCCCGGCCTCGTCTCTTTTAAACACACCGCACTGCTCCAGGATTCCTTCATACACATAGCCGATTTCATCCTGAAGGATCTGGTCTGCATTTTCTTCATTCATGTTTGTATATTTCTCTTTGATCATATCCACCCAATCGCCATGTTTGGCCACCATGTCATTTTGGCGCACATCCTTGCCGGTAAGGAGACAATCCTTTAAAACCGCCATTTCTTCCTTTAACCGGGCCGGAAGGACTGCCAGGCCCATAACCTCGATCAGGCCGATATTCTCCTTCTTAATATGGTGGTACTCCTTATGGGGGTGATAGAGGCCGTCCGGATATTCCGGGGTGGTGATATTGTTGCGCAGCACAAGATCCAGCTCAAACCTGCCCTCACGCATCCGGGCGATTGGGGTAATGGTATTGTGCTTTTCCCCGTCCGTTTCCGCAAGGATCATGGCCGATTCATCGGTATATCCCCGCCAGCATTTTAAAATTTTATCTGCCAGCTCTATCAGACGGCTGCTGTCGCTGCCGCTGATCCGGATCACAGACATGGGCCACTTAACGATCCCGGCGTCTACATCCTCAAAACCATTAAACACGACCTTGGTTTCCTCCGGCGCCTTGGCCATGGCAAACTCATAATGGCCTCCCTGAAAATGATCGTGGGTCAGGATAGAACCGCCCACAATGGGCAGATCCGCATTTGAGCCGATAAAATAATGGGGGAACATTTTTATAAAATCAAACAGCTTAATAAATGTGCTCCGGTCAATTTTCATAGGAACATGAGCCCCATTAAAAACAATACAATGTTCATTATAATATACATAAGGCGAATACTGCAAATACCAGGGCTGGCCGTTCATCTTTAGAGGAATCACCCGATGATTCTGGCGGGCCGGATGATTCAGCCGTCCTGCGTAGCCTTCATTTTCCCGGCACAAAAGGCACTTGGGATAACTGGACGCTTTTGCCTTTAAGGCGGCGGCAATAGCCTTTGGATCCTTTTCCGGCTTGGACAGGTTAATGGTCACATCCAGGTCCCCGTACCGGGTCTTTGTCACCCACTTTAAGTCTTTTTTCACCCGATAAGTGCGGATATAGTCTGTATCCTGGCTAAAACGGTAATAAAAGTCCGTAGCTTCCTGAGGATCCTGACGGTACTTTTTCCAGAACACATCCTCCACCTGGGAAGGTCTTGGCACAAGAGCGCCCATGAGCTTTGTATCAAAAAGATCCCGTCCCACAATACTGTCATCCTTGACAACGCCCCGGCGGACAGCGTCATCCACCAGATCATTTAAAATTTCCTCCAAAGGTGAAAGGATCACCGGCTCCGGATCATAATCATCCAGCTCCATGATCTCCAGGATACGATTGGTAGTATAAACCTTATCTTCCTCCCGGATTAGTTTTTTCTCCACACCATAATTCACAAGCTGACAAATCCTTTGATCAACAGTCATTTCTAAAGTACTCCTCCCTTTTTAAAGTGTCTGTATATTCATCAACGACTACGTTACCGTTCAGTCGGCCAAACGGTTTTATGACTTCTTTTATGTACGTTCAGTTTAGCCTTTTTTTGAGTTGAATACAATAAAGAAATGTCGTTTTTATATGTCATTTTGTTGCAAGTCTGTAAAATTTCCTTTATACTCATACTATGATACCAGCGTCAGGCAAAGGAGGAAATCATGGACCGGATCAGCAAGCAGCCTTTTAAAGACTCTTATAAAAATTCAGACAGAACATTTGTTGCATTATCTGTGTATAATACAGGCCGCCAGAAATGTACGCCCGGGTACCAGTGGGGGCCGGGGGTGCGGGATCATTATCTTATCCACTATGTTGTTACCGGACAGGGCTGCTATGAAGTCAACGGGACGCGCTATGCCTTAAAGGCCGGGGATGTATTTCTGGCATTTCCGGACACGCCTATGACCTACTATGCCCATGAAACAGACCCCTGGGAATACTGCTGGGCCGGCTTTAACGGCAGCGATGCCCTGGCTATTGTTCTTGCCGCGGGATTTACAAAAAAATCCCCTGTGATTTTTCAATTCTCACAGGGGGATCTTTTAGAAAAACGATTATCTCAGATTTATCAGTGCCACGGAGCCGATATGGCTCATGCTCTGGAAATGACAGGACGGCTTTACCATGCCCTGGCTCTTCTTGTGGACAACGCGCCCCCGTCTTCCGCCAGTCTGGGGGATACATATGTTCAAAAGGCTATGGGATATATTAACGGCCATTACGCCTACCCCATCTCTGTGAAAGAGATCGCCGTCTATACCGGCATCAGCCGCAGCCAGCTTTACCGGGCATTTCAGCAGCAGATCCATATGTCCCCGAAGGAATATCTCACCCGGTTCAGGATCCGCCAGGCCTGCCGTCTTTTAAAAAATACCGACCTTCCCATTACCACCATCGCAGGCTCCGTAGGTTTTGACAACAGCCTTTACTTTTCCAGAGTATTCAGCAAGGCCATGGGGAAAAGTCCCAGCGGGTACCGGGAAGCTTCCCGGTAAAAGAACTTTATTCCCAAGCCGCAACGTTTCCTTTAATATCGTTATTAATGATATAATAAGCTTTATTTTCCTCGGTTTTTAAGTAAACCACCAGATCCTTAAGATCCTCCATCCGGTTGCCCTGCGCTTTCCACTTATTTTTAATGCGGGAAATGATTTCCTGCTGTTCCACCTGATGCTGGGAAAACTGATAAAAAATATTGATTTTTGCCCCGTCTTTCCTTTCCGCGGAAGGGGATGGAACCTCACCCGTTTTTACTTCCGCCTGACGTTTCATCATTTTTTTCATCAAACGTTTCTTCACGTCACAAACCTCCATTTCTTCTACGAGCTATTAATTATAGACTTTTCCATGAAGTTGTCAAATCGTGAAAAATCTAAATGATCATAAGGCCAGATTACGGTTCACCCTGCAAACCGTAGCAGCCATTTCGTTGTCTGAACGGTTACCGTTTATGATCTTTTCTTTCTGGGACTGATCCAGCTGTTTGCGGATCACAGGGATGAGCGCTTCTAAAGGCTGTGTCACCTGGTCGCCGGTGGCCATATTTTTCAAGGTCACCTTGCCCTGGGCAATCTCATCTTCCCCGATAAAGGCAGCAAAGGGGATGCCCAGCTTATCCGCATAGCCGATTTTATGCTTAAACTTTTTCTGCTCAAAATAAATCTGGGTGCGTATGCCCTGATCACGCATCGCTGTAGCTGTGCCAATCGCATGGGACAGATCCTGAGTCATAGGAATAACCAAAACATCAGCCCCTGCGGTGGTGTCGCTTAAATAGCCCATGGCGCTTAAAATGTAAAACAGACGGGTCAGACCAATGGAAATCCCTACCCCCGGCAGCTTTTTGTCCGTATAATATTCTGCCAGATTATCATAACGGCCGCCGGAACAAATCGAACCGATCTCCGGATGCTTATTAAATGTTGTTTCATAAACAGTGCCAGTGTAATAATCCAGACCTCTGGCAATGCAAAGATCGATCTTATAATTTTTCTCCGGTACACGAAACGCCGCGATTCCCGAAACAACAGCCGCAAGCTCATCCACACCAGCGTCAAAGGTTTCATTTTTTCCGCTGTATGACCGAAGCTGTCCGATTACATCCGCCGCACTTCCGGAAATGCTGATAAACTTAAGGATTTCCTGGCACTGCTCCTGGGACGCGCCAAGGTCTTCAAGCTCTTTTGCCACTGCGTCGCTGCCGATCTTCTCGATCTTATCCACGCTTCTCAAAATATCTGTTACATTTTCCGACAGATCCAGGATCTCAAAAAAACCGGACAGCACCTTTCGGTTATTAATGCGGATCGTAAAATCATCCAGGCCAAGGCTTGTAAAAATATTATAAATAATACTTGGAACCTCCGCGTCATTGACAATATCCAGCTTTGTATCCCCGATAATGTCAATGTCCGCTTGATAAAACTCTCTGAAACGGCCCTTCTGTGCCCGCTCTCCCCGGTATACCTTGCCAATCTGGTAACGTTTAAAAGGGAAGGTAAGGCTGCTGTAATTTTTTGCCACATACTTTGCCAAAGGCACGGTCAGGTCAAATCGCATAGCCAGATCCGTATCGCCTTTTTCAAAACGATAGATCTGCTTTTCCGTTTCACCGCCGCCTTTTGCCAGCAGCACTTCCGCAGATTCCAAAATCGGTGTGTCCAAGGGCAAAAAACCGTAAGAACCGTACACATCCTGAAGTGTACGGACGATCTTATCAAATTTTAACTGTTCCTGAGGCAGTAATTCCATAAATCCGGACAATGTTCTCGGGGTCACTTTATTTCCCATAGGTAATCTCCTTCCAATCGTATATTCCTGATGTTTTATCTTAACACATGGTCCGGAGATTTTCAACAATGGGGATCTTCTCAACATTCCACGTATGGTCTTCCTCATTAATTTCCATGACCGCCATGGACAGACCGCCGCCAAAGCGGGGTCTGCCGCAGCTTCCCGGATTCAGCCAGAGGCGTCCGTCGATGATTTCCTGGAAGTATTTATGGGTATGGCCAAAAATCACCACATCCACCCCGTCCAGATTTCTTGCCACATTCCTTTTGTCGTGGGTGAGGAAAAAGCAAATGCCGCCGATCTGAAACTGCAGGGTATCCTTAAGATGTTTTGCCCACATCCGGTCATTATTCCCCCGAACTACATAAACGCTTCCCAAAGGCCGCAAGGCATCCAGAATACTTTCCCGGGCAAAATCCCCAGCATGGATGATGGCGTCGCAGCTTTTAGCCACGTCCACCACCTGAGGCCGCAAAATATCATGAGTATCGGACATAACCGCAATCCTTTTCATTTTACACCTCTTCTTTTTTCCGGCAGATCCCCTCCGGTGACACGAGGATTAATGGAGCGTGATCTCCTCCTCATCCTCAGCATCAAATACCGGCAGTCTGGGACCAGTCTCCATAAGCGTCTTTATAAGCTCATGGTCGTAATTATGGCGCACCTGGCAAGTCCGGTCAAAAATCATCGTTGCCTCATCCTCCGGTGTGGACGCAGGCCAGCAGGGCAGTCCGGGGATGTTGGGATTGCCATAGCGGGCAAAGGCGATCCACGCGCCGCTCATGCGCTCCTCCAGTCGGTCAGAAACACCGGGGATGTTGCACACCGCCACCTTGTCTGTATTATGGAAGACAAAGGGAATCTCTGCGCAGTGCCATGCCGGCTTGCCCCCTTCAAATGGAAACTCGTAGGTAAACAGATACGAGTATACCGGAGATTCTGTAAATGCGCAGCGTTTTAAAATATAGTCCAGGGACGGCCCACGGAACAAAGCGTCTAAAACAAGAAGGTCGCACAAGTTTTTATCCGGATAAGCTTCCCTAAACAAAGGGATCAGTTTCTTTGCATGATCGCCATACTTTTTCTCCAGCATTTCCTGAATCTTTGACTCCGGAAGCTGGTCTTTATTTTCCACACCTGGCCCAAAGGCAAATTCACCAAAAACAGTTCCTACAATAAGAGGAATCGTCTTTGCATGATCTCTAAAGCCTACGTCTCTGGGATCGCCCAGGTAATAATCATCGGCCACCGGGTATGTTCCCACGTATTCTCCCGCCTTCTCCAGAGCGGAGGAGACTTTATTATAGGCCTTTGCCAGATCTGCATAGGGAATGGTCTCCAGCTTTTCAATGTCATCAACAGTAAGTCCCAGCTCCTTTAAAAGAGCCTCAACAATCGGCTTTGGATCGGTCTTTTCCGGATTTGCAGACTTGTCCAGCACGCCGCTTTCAATAATGCCTTTATGGAACAGACCGTCCGCTTCCGGAGTCTGCATAAGCACGGTCACCTTCATGCCGCCGCCGGACTGACCAAACAAGGTCACATTGTCCGGATCCCCGCCAAACTGGGCAATATTATCCCGGATCCACCGAAGCGCTTCTACCATATCTGCAGTTCCCGCGTTAGCAGAGCGCGCATACTTTTCACCATAATCCGACAGGTTCAGGTAGCCCAGAATATTCAGTCGGTGATTTAAAGAAACCACCACCACGTCTCCGGTTTCACACAGATTTGTGCCGTCGTAAGCCACATGCTCAATGGAAGAGCCGGCGAAAAATCCGCCCCCGTGAAGCCATACCATGACCGGCTTTTTCGCTTCCGGATCCAGAGCCTGGGTCCAAATATTCAGGTACTGGCAATTTTCATCCATCGGCCAGTAGCGGTGAGGCACCATCAGCTCACCATTGGGCACATCCTGACGCAACAGCGGGCAAACGTAACCGTAAGACAGGGCGTCCTTTACACCATCCCAGGGTTTTACAGGCGTTGGGGCCTGAAACCGCTTTGCGTCAGCGTATTTGATCCCCTGAAAAATATAGGTGCCGTCCAGCATAAATCCTCTAAGCTTTCCGGCCTTTGTCTGTACAGTAGTTGACGCGTTGCAAGCAAATTGTCTTGCCATAAGTAGTCTCCCCTTTTCATCATTTTTTAGATTTTCACAAGCCCAAAGTGCCGGGAAATCCCCAGCACTCCAGATCGTTACATCCATATTCTATTTTAACCGGATATTTCCCATATGTGTACCCAAAATGATGACTTTTTTCCGGTTTCCGCCGACCTCCTTCAGTCCATTTAGAAAAACAACGCCTCAGATAAATACCGGTCCCCGTTATCCGGAAGGATGACGACGATGTTTTTTCCGGCATTTTCCTGACGGACGGCCAAAGTCATGGCAGCCCAAAGGGCCGCTCCGGCGGAAATGCCTGTAAGAAGCCCCTCGGTATGGGCGATTTCTTTTGCCACAGCGTAGGCATCATCATCAGATACCGCCAGGATCTCATCACAAATATCCCGGTCCAAGCACTCCGGCACAAAACCTGCGCCAATACCCTGAAGCTTATGGCTGCCGCTGCGCCCCTTGGTCAGCACCGGGGATCCGGCAGGTTCCACGCCTACCACCTGAATCCGGGGATCCTGTGACTTTAAATAAGCGCCGACGCCGGTAATGGTACCCCCAGTGCCGATACCGGCCACAAAAATATCCACCCTGCCTTCCATGTCCTGCCAGATTTCCGGGCCTGTGGTCAGCTCATGGATCTTGGGATTGGCCGGATTGGAAAACTGGCCGGGGATAAAGCTGTCCGGCATAGAATCCGCCAGCTCCTGAGCCTTTTTTATAGCCCCGGCCATGCCCTGGCTGCCCTCACTTAAAATCACCTGGGCCCCGTAGGCCTTCATCATATTTTGCCGCTCCACGCTCATGGTATCCGGCATAACGATCATCAAAGGATACCCTTTGGCCGCTGCCACACTGGCCAGCCCGATCCCTGTATTTCCGCTGGTCGGTTCAATAATTACGCTGCCGGGTTTTAACAGCCCCCGTTCCTGAGCGTCACAAATCATCGCCAGGGCCGTTCGGTCTTTAATGCTTCCCCCTGGGTTCATCCCTTCAACCTTTCCGATAATACGGGCCAAAAGGCCATGATTTCTCTCAAAATGACAAAACTCCACCATGGGGGTTTTTCCGATCATATCTGCCACAGATGTGTAAAATGCCATGAAACTGCCTCCTCACTTAAAAAGTATCACCGTTTGGCCAGCCAAACTGTTACTAAAAAGTGACTTCATCATAGCACAGCATTAAAAAATACGCAAGCGATCCGTCGGCGACACATTCTCTGTACAATACCGGTAAAACTCATCCATAGGAATATAATACCCAACGGAACGGACGCACCGGATCACATGCCCCCAATCCATCTGCCGCCGGATATATTTAATATGGGTGTCTACGTTTCTCAGGCTGCTTCGGCTGCGCCGGGGCAGCGTCTGATTGATCAGCTCCCTGGAAACCGCTTCACCTACATGCTCCACTAAAAGCAAAAACACGTCATAGGCAAATCCAGACAGTTCTACATTTTCCCCGTCCAAAAAAACCCTCCTGCTCTGCCGACAGATCTTTAACCGGCCATAGGCCATGGTCCGTCCATTCCATTCCGGTAAATGATCAAAGGTAAGCAAACGGCGCCGAAAAGCATCCTGAAAAAGGGCGGCCCCTTCCTTCCGGATTTCTTCCTGTCTCCTTTTCCCGCCAAGCATCACCAAAGGGCACTGGGCGCTGAAAGTAAGGATCACGTCCTCCGGGATTCCTGTAAGATAATCCCGATCCGCATACCATACCACCGCCTTTGTTCCATGAAACTTCCGTTTCTGGATAAATTCCCTCAGATTCCATGTGGATAGTCCTCTGTAAAATGCCATTTGATCAATTTCTTGCCGGATCACCGGATCGGATACACAATTAATAATTGAATATTCCATAGGTCCATACAGCTCCTTATTTACCGATTTAACCTCGAATCTCCTGGCGCATAAAGCCTGCATAGGAGCCGGTAAATGCCAGGAGCATCAGCGCCCCGATTCCGGTAAGATGGGGCCATACCAGCAGTAGACTCTGTCCTAAAGACAGATAACCGGAAATTGCCCCGTCCAGCTGATCAATGGTAATGACATTCACGGAGCGCACGGAAGGATTCATAATGGTAGATACAGCCTCGCTGTACAAATAATAGGGAGAAATACGGTTCAGATTCAGCTCCAGAGTATAATTGTCATAGGCATTGATCAAAGCGTTATACTGGGAATCTATAGGGAATACTGCCCCGGCAATAATATTTGCCAGCAGACTCATAAATATAGTAAAGAAGATCCACAGAGCAATGACAGACAGGGCTGAGGTGGCTGAATGGCGGCATAAAACCGAAAATAAGATGGACAAACTCAGCCAGAAGGCCATATAAACCACTGTAAATATAAGGAACACCAGGATCCTTAAAACTTCTTCCCATTCCGGCGCCAGACCAGTGGCTAAAACCCCCACGGCCCCGATGAAGATTCCCATGGAAAAGACCATCATCGCAATGATCGCGCCGCCGGCCAGGAACTTTCCGATAATGATGGAATCACGGTAAATCGGCTGAGCAACCAGCCGGTTTAAGGTTCCTATGGCCCGCTCGCTGTTAATGGCGTCAAAGCCCAGCGCCAGGCCTACAAAAGGACCTAAAAGGGCCATAAAGCTCATAAATGACGGAATGGAATTGCCTGTAGTGGTGTAAAGCTTAAGAAATACAAAATTGCTATCGCTTTCAATGGCAGAACTTAACCCTGACAAGGCTCCATAAAGGCTTGCAAAGCTTGTGGCATAGATCAAGATCAGGATAATGATCAGCCTGCGGCTGGTAAAGTGATCTGCCAACTCCTTTTGGACTAACTGTGCCAGACCGTTTCCTTCCCTCTGATGAGATATATCCTCTTCACTGGGCAGTCCGCTCTTCGGTGTCTGTCCCATCCTTTTGTGTATCTTTATCTTTTCCAGCAAAAAGGAACCAGCGTCTCCTATTTTTCTTTTCAGTTCCAATGTTTTCATCCTTTTGACCTGCCTTTTCAAAATATCGACGGTAAATCTCATCCAAATCGCTGCCCCGCTGGTGCAGATGCAAGATCGTATAGCCGTTCTCACCTAAATATCGGGTGACAGCTTCACGAATATCTTCCTGAGATCGGATAAGCATACGTCCGTTTTCCGTTTCAATACCTTCAACCCCTTCCAGCTGGCTTAAGGCGTTTGCCGCATCTTTGTCTTCCGGGGCAACCTCCAGCTCCAGGGTATAGCTGTCCTCCTTCTCCACCTGCCGTCCCAGCTCTTCGATCCTTCCGCAGGCGATCAGACGGCCGCTGACAAAAATCCCTACCCGGTCACAAATCTGCTGTACCTGATACAGCTGGTGAGAAGAAATAAGCACCGTACGCCCATCCACCTTAGACAGCTGGGAAATCAGTTCAAGAAGCTGACGCATCCCTTCCGGGTCAATACCCAACGTCGGTTCATCCATAATGATGATCTTTGGATCCTTCATCAACACGTCCGCCACACCAAGACGCTGCTTCATACCCTTTGAGTAGGCGGATGTTTTTCGGTCCGCGTCCCCGGTCATCCCTACCCGTTCCAAAAGATACTCAATACGATCTTCTAAAGCTGCCCCAGACAGACCGTTGAGACGCCCTGTAAACCGAAGATTTTCCCGTCCTGTCATATCTGGATAAAACCCCACATTATCCGGAAGATACCCCACCAGTTTTTTTACCCCGATCGGATGACGTGTACAGTTAATCCCTCGGATCATGGCCGTTCCCTCAAAGGGCTCTGTGAGTCCCAGGAGCATCAGGATCGTTGTCGTTTTCCCAGCCCCGTTAGGTCCTAAAAGGCCAAAAATCTCCCCTTCGTTAATTGACAGGTTCAGACGATCCACAGCAATCTTCTCACCGTACATTTTTGTCAGATTTTTTGTCTCAATGATCCCTTCCATAGGCTACCTTCTTCCATACTTTTTAATAATAAATCCCAGGCCGCCAACAAGGACAATGATGATGACCACTGCAAAGACGCCCCAAACGGTCCGAGTCTTTACAGAAACCCGGAACTGGGCCTCGCTAGACACTTCGTCATTGCTCACCGTAAGGGTCGCCATATAATCTCCGGTCATCGCATTTTCACTCGGTGTAATATAGGCAGTTACTTCCACTGACTCGCCTGCTTCCAGGGTTTCAATCTCTGACTCCTCAAAGCTTACCTCCCAGTTGGTGGGAAGATCTGAAGAAAGCGTTAGATCCGACAAATCTACATTGCCGGTATTGGTAATCGTGAGGGTAACCGACTTATCTGCATTCGCATAGGCATCCAGACTAAGATTGCCAGTAGGCGTAGACAACGACACCCCGTAGGTTCCAGTAATACTTACCGTCAGCTCCAGATCCAAAGTTTCACTGGTAGATACAGCAGAAACCGGAATAGAGTATTCCCCGACCTCTACACTTTCCGGAGGGGTTATGTCTATAGTAACATCCTGACTGCCCCAGGCATCTACAGTAATACTGGCAATCTGACTTGTGTCATCCGTTGTAAAGGACACTTGCCATCCATCCGGCACTGTAGCCGCCAGGCTGTAGGTTTGAGATGAACCGTGATTATTGGTGATGGTTGTATCAAAGCTGAAGCTAGTCCCTGTGGAGCCCTCCTGAGAAGACGCGCTGGTACTAAAGCTTCCCTGGCCATTTTCCTGTTCACTAATGGTCACCTGTAACGATAAGGTATCTGTGTAATCCCCTCCCGCATCCGCTTCAAGCTCGATGGTGTAGGTTCCTGTTTCAGCGCTGTCCGGAATGGTCAGGCCAAAAGACACCAGAGCGGTTTCCAAGTCTGCAGTAGCATCTGTAATATGGACCTGAGTGATTTCTCCGTCTGCTCCGGTAAAAGATCCGCTCCACCCATCCGGGATCGATCCAATGGATAAAGCCACATCATAGCTGTCGCCGGTAAGGCTTTCAAAATCCAGGGCAAAGCTGACACTATCCCCGGCTTTGGCAGTGATCCCCGGATAATCCGTACTCATGTCAATCCCCTCTGCCGCATAGACTGACGTTCCTCCCGCAAGAACACCCAACGCCAGTATGGCCAGGGCTAATACCCCTGTTTTCTTTAGCACATTACATATTTCCTTCATACTTTAAAGGCTCCTTTCCTGATTTTGCATGTATATTGTAAAAATTGAATGTGAATGTTTGTTGATGTGATTGTGTTTCTTTTATAAAATAAGTATAAACTTTATAAAGAAAATATAAAATTAATTTCCTGATCATTACCACAAGAGTCTTGCATTTCCCACAGAGCGTGCTATAATAGTCAAAAAGCAGAGTAGGATCCTGCGCGTTTACCTTTATGGTATCCAGTGCCTGGCGAACGGGGAGTTGTCGCCAGGACGAACAGGAAGTCTTTTGTGAGAAGATACTCACAGAAGCTTTCCGGCGGTGCCGGATCCGCATCCCGTTGCTACATAACCAGATGGAATAAGTCCGTTTTATTGCCTCTTTTTATGTATACTCGCAAGAAAAAGGAGGTTTTTTTATGACCAATACTGTACAAAAGATTACCATTTTGGGCATGCTGGTGGCCGCCCAGGTGATCGCAGGGCGGTTTATTTCCATTTCCCTGCCTATTGTCACTATCGGCTTTGTCTTTTTGCCTGTGGCTGTTACAGGCATCCTTTTCGGTCCTCTTTGGGGCGGTATCGCCGCGTTTCTCGGCGATCTGATCACAGCCCTGCTGAGTCCCTACGGTTACTTTCTTCCCATAGGCCTGTCTGCCTTTTTAACCGGAGCCATCTACGGCATTTTCCTTTACAAGAAACCGGCCAACCTCCGGCGCATCCTTGGATGTGTGCTGACAGAAAGTATCCTGATCAGTGTATTTTTACAAACATTCTGGCTGACCCTTCTCACAGGAAAAGCTTATCTTGTTCTGCTCCCTGCGCGAATCATCCAAAACCTTATTACCATTCCTGTCAGCGTCATCTGTATACGGCTGGTGGCTTACCGTGTGGTCCGTTTTATGCCAAAGGACTTCCGGATCCCTCTGCCTGAAAAAAATTAATGTGATTTTGTGCGCCGGGAACGGATCCCAGGCGGCATAGAAAAAAATAAAAATCCATACGTATCATTGAGGTGATAGGTATGGATTTTTATAATGATAATTATTTTATTCCTTTAGGCCTGTCCAGGCCGTACAAAAGGGATTCAGGGGAGGAAGGCAATCTCCTTTAAGGTCATGTTTCCTGATTCTACGCAAATTTTTAAGTGTCCTGTCAAGGCATCCTCCGGAATTTCAAAGGACAGGTCGCTGGTAATACCCTTTTCTTCACTGTCCGCAATTCCCAGATACAGGCACTTTTCCTGAAAGGTTACGGAAATTTGGGCCTTACAGGCGTTGCGGTAAAGGATCATAAAGCGGTTTCCCGCCTTACATTCCCTAAAAGTATAGGATACACCGTCTCCCTCGGAAAGGGCCAGCTCATAGTGTTCCCAGTCCCCTGACCGGTCCTGGGCGCCAATGATCCCAAGTTTTGAAATGTATCCCGGCTCCCCAACGATATGCATCCCATCCCCCAGACGGCAGCCAAAGGCATTTCCCCAGGGCCAGCTGCCCTTAAATGCGCAGCTCCCCTCGTCATCCACAGCATCATAGGCCGCTGCCGGCACCACGCAGCCAGGGGTACGCATAATAAATGGAATCTCCCTGGCGCTGATATGACAGTTTTCAAAACGGATGTTCTCCAAATATTCATCAAAAATCTTCATTGCATGGTCATAGGAGGGCCTTACCCCTCCATCTCTGGCATAGGCAATGACCATAGGCCATTCCTTTGGAAGATCATAGGAGGCAAACCATCGCTCTAATTTTCCACTGTCAGCGGTTTTGTAGCACCACACATTAAAACCTATATGATGCTCCACGGCCAGCTCATATACTGCGGTCATCCAACGTCCGCTGCCGCCGCTCTCCCCAAGCCATATAGGAATGTCCAGCTCCGCCCTTTTGGACAAAGCTTCCGAAAACATGGCCATATCCGGCATAGCCCCATAATTATGGATGGAAATCCCCCAGTTATGGCACCAGGGATCAAAGTCCTGATCAAAAATATCCAGCCTGGAAGAAAAAATATGTCCGTTAAGGAGCAGCAAATGATTTTTATCGAAACGGCGCATACGCTCCACCATCTCAAGATAAAAGCTCCGAAGGCGGCTTGTATATTCCTCCCACAACGGCCCGGATAAAGGCTCATTGATCAGATCATAGGCGCCGACTATGGTGCGATGGCTGTACCTGCGGGCCAACTCTTCACATAAGATCATGGTCCGCTCCCAGCTTTCCTCATCGTAAAAAAGGTGGGGCATCCCATCGACCCCATCGTCACAGGGCAGGGCAGACTGGCCGCCCACAGCCCCGTGAAGATCCAAAACCGCATATAGATGATACTTTTCACACCAGTCCAACACCTGATCCAGCGCTTTAAAGGTATCCTCATTAAAAGTAATTCCCGGCTCCTCATAAAGGAGGGTCCGGGCAGACAGTGGCAGACGCACAGAGTTAAAGCCCCATTGAGCCATCTGGCAAAGATCCTCTTCCCCCAGGTGATTGCGAAACCACTTTTTCCAAAATGCTTCCCCGTACTTTGTGCCGCACAGCTCACGGACCAGCTGGTCAAAAGTCCGTCCCCGGTCCATACGGCCGACAGGGATATTTTTCTTTTCTTCAGGGACTCTAAAATCAGAAAATGCCCCGATCATAAACCCTTCCGGATTGTTCCAGTTTCCTGCCCCAAGCCCCCGAAGGATCACTTCATCTCCATCTTCATTCACCATAATGTGACCTTTTGTTTTTAAAAATCCCTTAACCCGGGATAAAGCAAATACATCTGTTTTCATGTCCTTCTCCTTTAATATGTATCCATTTCTGATATTTAGTGTATCATCGAAAAAAAGTACCGGAAACCCTGATTTCCAGAAGCTTCCGGTACCTGTTCGATAAAAAAATCATCGGAGTGACAAGATTCGAACTTGCGACCTCTTGAACCCCATTCAAGCGCACTACCAAACTGTGCTACACCCCGGCGACCTAATTATAATATCAAAAGGATGTGGGCTTGTCAAGGGGAAAAATAGTATTCCAATAGTATTGAACCGTATTTTCTTTTGCAGGAATAGTCCTTCAATCAGTGCGGCATCTGCGCCTTTTTTACATCCGCCTGCATCCGGCTGATGATCCGCATCTCCAGCGAAATCAGGATCACTGTAGTAATAAAGGCCATGGTATCTGCGATCGGTCCCGCATACATAACGCCGTCAATTCCCATAAACAGCGGCAGGATCAGAATCAATGGAATCAGGAAAAACACCTGGCGGGTCAGGGACAGGATCATACCCTTTAAAGGCTTTCCGATGGCTGAGAAAAAATTTGAGGAAATCAGCTGTACCCCATTGGCAATAACCATGAATAGAAAAATCCGCATAAATTTTACCGAAAATTCAAAGTACGCCTCATCACCAGTACCAAAGATGGATATAATCTGCCTAGGAAAAAACTGGAACAAAATAAATCCCACTGCAGAAACTGCAAGATTACACGCCATAGCCAGCTTATATGTCGCCTTTACCCTGTCGTACTGCTTTGCCCCGTAGTTAAAGCCTACAATAGGCTGTGAGCCTTGGGAAATGCCGATGATCACTGCCAGAAGGATGGCATTGGTCTTCATCACAATGCCGCAGGCAGCCAGAGGAATCTCCTGGCCGTAAGAAGACATAGCGCCATAATAGGTCAGAGAATTGTTCATAACGATTTGCACCACAGTAATGGCCACCTGATTTAAACTGTTGCTCATGCCCAGAGACGCCGTAGCCAGACAAAGCTGCGGATCAAGGCGGAAATGCTCCCGCTTTAATTCTATAGATTTAAATTTCTTCAAATAGCTTAGAGCAAACAGGAAGGAGAAAAACTGTCCGATCACCGTGGCCCATGCGGCTCCCGCAACACCAAGATGGAACACAAAAATAAATACAGGATCCAGGATGGTATTAATAATGGCGCCAATCAGCATACAAGTCATAGAATATTTAGGGCTTCCGTCTGCCCGGGCCAGATTGCTCACAGCATTAGTCACAATCAACAAAGGCATACCGATGGCTGTGATCCTAGTGTAGCTTTCCGCATAAGGTAACACCTCCGACGTCGAGCCAAAAGCATTAAGCATGGGCACCAGAAAAATCTCAATCAGAACTGCGTAAATAATGCCAAAGACAAACATCATGCACACGGCATTTCCTGTGACCCTGGCGGCCTTTTCCTTATCTCCTGCCCCTAAAGACAGTGAAAAATTAGAAGCGCTGCCAATACCGATGAGTAAAGCAATGGCCAGACAGATGGTCGTCAGGGGATAGGATACATTGGTGGCCGCATTGCCCAAATACCCTACGCCCTGGCCAATAAAAATCTGATCCACAATGTTATACAGGGAGCTGACCAGCATGGCAATAACGCTTGGTATAGCAAAGCCCCGTAAAAGCTTGGAAATTTTTTCATAACCCAGGGGATTTTTTTGTTCCATAAATCTCTCTCCTCTATTTCTTCGTTTACTGCAAACTCTCCGGGGGCGCGCCCGGGCGCACACACAGGAAACGTCATAATAAAAAATTATTATGACGTTTCCTATAAATTATCTGCTTATATAGTATATCAATATCTTTCCCCGGGTGCAAGTAGTTACATTGCTTCTGACAGCTCTAAAAGCCGGGCCGTATCCTTTTTCCCGAAATAGATTTTGTCATTATTAACGATCATACATGGAACACTCATAATGACATTACACATCCCTTTCCCTTTTTACGTTAAAAGCCTCAAAACCCGGATAGCAGGCATTTTCCCCCAACGCTTCCTCAATGCGCAAAAGCTGATTATATTTAGCCACACGTTCGCTGCGGCTTGGAGCTCCGGTTTTGATCTGGCATGTATTTAGCGCAACAGCCAAATCCGCAATCGTGGTATCTTCTGTTTCGCCGGAACGGTGGGAAGCAATAGCTGTATATCCGGCTTTATGGGCCATTTTAATAGCTTCCAATGTTTCAGATACAGAACCGATCTGATTCAGCTTGATCAAAATGGAATTTCCGCAGCCCATGGAAATGCCTTTGGCCAGGCGCTGAGTATTGGTAACAAAAAGATCATCCCCCACAAGCTGAACTTTATTCCCCAGTTCCCGTGTCAAAATCTGCCAGCCTTCCCAGTCTTCTTCATCCAGTCCATCTTCAATAGAGTAAATCGGATACTTATCACAAAGCTCTTTCCAGTGCTGGACAAGCTCCTGAGAAGTAAACTTTTTGCCGCACTTTGGCAAGACATACGCGCCTTTTGTTTCTCCCTTCCATTCGCTGGAAGCGGCGTCCATCGCCAGAACAAAATCTTTTCCCGGTTCATAACCGGCATCCTTTACGGCCTCCAAAATATACTGGATTGCCTCCTCATCACTGGCCAGATCCGGGGCAAAACCTCCCTCATCTCCTACAGATGTGGCCAAACCTCTGGATTTAAGTAAATCGGCCAGGGAGTGAAACACCTCTGTACACCAACGCAGGCCTTCAGCAAAAGAAGGGGCTCCTACAGGCATGATCATAAACTCCTGAACATCTACTGTATTTGCCGCATGAGCGCCGCCATTTAAAATATTCATCATCGGCACCGGAAGCTTATTTCCGGCAATTCCTCCAAGAAAACGATACAAAGGAATATCCAGCGCCATGGCTGCCGCCCGGGCGCAGGCAATAGATACTGCCAATATAGCATTTGCCCCCAGATTTGACTTATCTTTTGTCCCATCTGCCTGGATCATAGCCTGATCAATGGCATAAATATCCTGGGCATCCATGCCCTTTAACACTTTATCGATGGTTGTATTTATATTCTTTACAGCTTGCGTAACGCCCTTCCCTTTAAATCTTTTTTTATCCTTATCTCGAAGCTCCAGAGCCTCAAACTCACCGGTAGACGCGCCGCTGGGAGCCGCTCCCCGGCCTATTGTCCCGTCACTTAATAAAACTTCTGCCTCAACGGTAGGATTTCCCCGGGAATCAATAATTTCCCGTCCCACGACCTTTTCAATCTGCAAATATTTCACAATAACACTCCTTTCAACTTTTATGCCGTGCCCTACGTAAAGCGCAGCGCAGGATAATCATGAGAATTTTTATCTATAGTTAGTACGTGCTAACTAACTGGATATTAGCATCCTTCCATTATTTTGTCAATAAATCCAGAAAAAAATTCAGCAAATGATGGATTTTATCGCTACAATTCACAGACCGCCGGAGCATAGCTCTTCAAAACAGTGACAGCCATTAAAGAATATCAATATATTCTCCTGCCAGCGCCTTATTCATACTGCGCACAGCACAGAATTTACCGCACATACTGCATGTATCGCTGTGATCCTCCTCCGGACTGCGACTATCACGGATTGCTTTTGCCGTTTCCGGATCCAAAGCGCAGGCAAACTGGCCATCCCAATCCAGATTTCTTCTGGCATCTGCCATTTTATCATCAATATCTCTTGCCCCGGGAATCCCTTTGGCAATATCCGCCGCATGAGCCGCGATCTTAGAAGCAATAATTCCCTGTTTTACATCTTCAACATTTGGCAGGGCCAAATGCTCTGCAGGGGTTACATAGCATAAAAACGCGGCGCCGCTCATGGCAGCCACCGCGCCGCCAATGGCAGCGGTAATATGGTCATAGCCGGGAGCAATATCTGTTACTAAAGGCCCAAGGACATAAAACGGCGCGCCCATGCAGATGCTCTTTTGTACTTCCATATTGGCAGCCACCTGATTTAATGGCACATGGCCGGGGCCTTCCACCATAACCTGGACGTTATGATCCCAGGCCCGTTTTGTTAATTCACCTAAACGGACAAGCTCCTCAATCTGGCACACATCGGTAGCGTCTGCCAAGCATCCGGGCCGACATGCATCTCCCAGAGAGATGGTCACATCATATTGTTCACAAATATCCAGAATTTCATCAAAATATTCATAGAAAGGATTTTCCTCTCCGGTCATACTCATCCAGGCAAAGACCAGACTTCCGCCCCGGCTGACAATATTCATCTTCCGCTTATGCTTTTTGATCTGGTCAATCGTCTTTCGGGTAATGCCGCAGTGAAGGGTTACAAAATCCACCCCGTCCTCAGCGTGAAGGCGAACGACATCAATAAAGTCTTTCGCTGTCAGCGTGGCCAGATCTCTCTGATAATGGATCACACTGTCATATACAGGAACGGTTCCGATCATTACCGGACACTCATGGGTCAGCTTCTGGCGGAAGGGCTGCGTATTTCCATGGCTGGACAGGTCCATAATGGCCTCTGCGCCAAGGTTTACGGCGCTCATCACCTTCTGCATCTCAATGTTGTAATCCTTACAATCTCTGGAAACGCCAAGGTTGACATTAATCTTTGTGCGCAGCATACTGCCGATGCCTTCCGGATCCAAACAGGTATGTCTTTTGTTGGCACAGATCGCTGCCTTTCCTTCTGCTACCAGCTGCATTAATTTGTTTACAGGCATATTTTCCTTTTTCGCCACGATCTCCATCTGAGGTGTAACGATCCCTTTGCGGGCTGCATCCATTTGCGTTGTGTAATTGCTCATATTATCCTCCTTGTATCTCAAGCTGCGCCTAACGGCTTGCTTTCATTCAGTGGTCTTTTCTGGGAACAGCAAAAAAGAGTTCCGCTAGGGAACTCTTGTGCTTGGTCTACGGTCATCCCTACGTTGGCATTATCCAAATCAGGTTTCGGGTCGAAGCTGTTTTGCTTCCTCTCAGCCGGCCGGGCCAGCTCCCCGTTTTTATTCAATTATAGGGTTATTATACGTTCCTCATAGGGATTTTTCAACATATTTTTGCATCCCTGAAGCTATGAATCGTAACCATTAATGGCTTTCAGGAAATCATCCCCGTATTTTTTAAACTTCATCTCCCCGACGCCGGAAACCTGGAGCATTTCCTCTTTATCCGTGGGGCGGAGAATACACATATGTACTAGTGTTTTATCAGAAAAGACAATATAGGGCGGGATCTTTTCCCTTCTGGCGATGTCCATGCGCACTGCCCGTAGCTTTTCAAATAAGCCATCATCCACAGGACCATCGGCAGCTTTCACAGAGGATTTCTTTTTTCCATTTTCTCCAGAGGCTGTGCCTAGGGTTTTCGGTCTTTCCCTGGCCGCCTTCATGATCACAGGCCGTCGGCCTTCCAAAACTTCCCAGGACTTTTTAGTCAGCCCCACGACCGGATAGGCATCCTCTGTCAGAAAAAGGAACGCATTTAGCACCAGATGATTTAAGATCTGGCGGAGCTGATACACAGGAACATTCCCGCATGTGTTGTAATAAGGATTTTCATCCATATGACACCGGGCAACCTTGGCATTTTTGCTGCCCCGGACCGTATCCACGATCAAGGTCATACCATATGCCCTGGGACTCTCCCGGACGCAGCCGATCAGACACCGGGCCGTTTCTGTCACATCCTTTTCCTCAAACTGAGTCAGACAGTTGGAACAGTTCCCGCAGTAATTCGAGCCATATTCTCCAAAATACCGCAAAATATAATCTCTGAGACATTCATTGGTCAGGCAGTAAAAGGTCATCTTTTTCAGCCGTTCCCGCTCTCTCTCCCGGATCAGCTCCCGGGTCGTCTCATCCATCTGCTCTGTACCGTTCATCTGGTCAATAAAAAACTGATTGGTAACCACATCCTGGCCGGAATAATATAAAATACATTCTGAAGGCAGCCCGTCCCGTCCGGCCCTGCCTGCTTCCTGATAATAGCTTTCAATATTTTTCGGCATATTATAATGGATCACATAGCGCACATCGGATTTATCAATCCCCATGCCAAAAGCATTGGTGGCCACCATGATCCGGCGCCGGTCGTAAATAAAGTCTTCCTGGTTCTTTTTCCGCTCCTCATCCGACAGTCCCGCATGATACCGGGTGGCGCCATATCCCTCCCGGACCAGACGGGCGCACACCTCTTCCACCAGCTTTCGGGTGATACAGTAAATGATGCCGCAATCCTGGCGGTGAGACGCTACATAATCCATGACCGCCCTCATCTTATCTTTCGGCCGTTCCACCTGAAACCGAAGATTTTTCCGGTCAAATCCTGTAGTCAGCGTCACCGGATCCTTAAGCTCTAAAAGAGTAAGAATATCCTCCCGCACTTCCTTTGTGGCCGTTGCCGTAAAAGCTCCTACCACCGGACGCACTTTCAGCTGCCGGATAAAATCAGAAATATGGACATAACTTGGCCTGAAGTCCTGTCCCCACTGGGAAATACAGTGAGCCTCGTCTACACTGACTATAGATACGGAAATACAGCTGACAGCCTGTAAAAACCGTTCTGTCATCAACCGTTCCGGGGCTACGTAAACGATTTTATATACACCCCGGACCATGTTGTCCAGCGCTTTTGTATACTGTCCCGGCGTCAGGGAGCTGTTTAAATACGCTGCATGGATCCCAGCCTGATTTAGAGCAGACACTTGATCTTTCATAAGAGAAATCAAGGGAGAAACCACCAGAGTGATCCCAGGCATTAACAGGGCAGGCACTTGATAGCACAGCGACTTTCCCGCCCCGGTAGGCATGATTCCCAGCACATCCTGACCGGACAAAAGGGCATCTGTTAAAATCTCCTGTCCATCTCTGAATGTATCATAGCCGAAATACTTTTTTAGCACATCATATTTTGTCATTTCAGCCACTTACAGAACCTCCTTTTCCAGATTATTCTGAAATTTTACTTATCCACGCCATTTTTTGCACATAAGTCATTCAGGCAGCATTTTTCACAGTGAGGCTTTGTCCGGGCTGTACACACGTCCCGGCCGTGATATACAAGCCGGTGGCAAAAATCGCTTCCTTCTTCCGGAGGAATAATCTTCCATAAGGCCATCTCCACTTTCCTAGGTTCTTTAATTCCATCTACCAGACCGATCCTGTTCACCAGGCGGATGCAGTGGGTATCTGTCACAATCGCTGGCTTGCCAAACACATCACCCATGATCAGGTTCGCGCTTTTTCTCCCTACACCGGGAAGCTTTAAAAGTTTGTCAAAATCACCCGGCACCTGACCGCCATATTCATCCCGAAGAATCTTCATACAGGCGCTTATATCTCTGGCCTTGCTCTTTCCAAGACCACAAGGCCGGACAATCGCCTCGATGCCTTCCACTGGAGCGTCCGCCAAGGCATTTACATCCGGATATTTCTCATACAGCTTTTCCACGACTACATTTACCCGGGCATCGGTACACTGAGCTGCCAGACGGACACTGACCAGCAGCTTCCACGCCTCATTATAATCCAAAGTACATCCCGCGTCCGGATACTCCTCCTTTAAGCGCCGGATCACTTCCAAAGTCAGCTTTTGTTTTTTCTCCTGAGTCAATTTATCTTTTGTCATAAAAATCCTTTCTATTTATTACCCGCAAAACACCCCTGTGGGGATGTGAGGATTATCTCTTGAAAAAGCTTGAAAAAGTTCCTCAAAGTGTTATAATTATCAATGTTGCCCGGATTATTTCTAAGAAAAGAGTGATTTATTTGAACCGTCCTAAATTATTATCCGGCCGCCGGACCATGGCCGTCCGGATCCTCATTTACCTGGTCGGGATCATTATCCTGTCCTTTGGCATTACCTTAAATACAAAAACCGGTCTTGGCGTATCTCCCATTATATCCATTCCTTTTAATATCTCTACTTTAATGGAGATCAATCTTGGTACCATGACCTTTATTTTTTATTCTCTGCTGGTCCTGCTCCAGATTCTTCTGCTAGGCAGAAATTTTAAGATTTATCAACTCCTTCAGCTAGTTATGAGCCTGATCACCAGTCTGTTTATTGATTTTTTTGACCAGATCCTGCCCCAGGCTCAAAACCTGCCCCTTAAGATCCTCCTCCTGGCTGCTGCCATTATATTTACCGGACTTGGCGCCTCCCTTACTGTAGGAATGAAAATCGTTCCAAACCCTGCCGATGGATTTGCCGATGTTCTTGGGCAAAAGTTGAAACAGGGCTTTGGTTTTGGAAAAAATGTCTTTGATCTTTCCTGTATTCTTCTGTCCCTGATCATCGGTTTCATCTTTTCCGGCAGGATCATCGGTATCGGCATCGGCACCATTATTTCCATGATTCTTACCGGGCGGGTGGTGGCCTTCTGCCAGAGCAAACTAATGAAATACTACCAGCGGCTGACCATTTAGAATCTCCAGAGCATAGGTCCGTCTGGAAGCGATCATTCCGTCATCTTCCACAATAAGGATCTTCTCTGTCAATATTCCACCTCCATTAAACACAGGCCGCAGGCAGGAGCCATCACTCCTGCCTGCGGCCTGTCACCGGTTTCAAGGATGGTTTTGATCTCCTCAGACCTGCGCTCTCCGGAACCGATCTCCAGCAGTGTCCCGGCCATGATCCGCACCATATGGTACAAAAAGCCATTTCCATGAAAATCCATGAAAATTTCCCGGCCATGGCGGTACACATCCACACTGTAAAGCTCCCGGACCGTGGATTTTTTTGTACGCTTTACGGAGGAAAATGCCAGAAAATCATGGCGTCCCACAAGAAGGGCCGCTCCGGCGTTCATGGCCTGCACATCTAAGGGCTTTGGCCATCGGCATACATATTTCCGGTCAAAAACGCAGGGCGTCTCCCCTTCCACGACCCGGTAGCGATACGTCTTTCCCCGGACATTCAGACGGCTGTGGAACCGTTCCGGCACATCCTGAACCTCCAGTATGCCAATATCCTCCGGAAGATAATGGTTCAGATAGTTTTGAATATCCATACAGGACATGGTTGTTCCTGTATGAAAGTTGGCTACCTGCCCCCGGGCATGAACGCCGGCATCGGTCCGCCCTGAGGCGGAAATCTCCACCGCCTCGCCGGTCATACGACTTACTACATCCTCCAGTTTTCCCTGAATGGTATTTTTGCCGCTGTTTTTTCCAAGGCGCTGCCAACCATCATAACGGGTTCCATCATATTCTATTAAAAGCTTGATATTTCTCATGTGCTAATCTCTGCTTTAAACAGTCACAGTCACTTTTTCCAAATGCCAAATATCTTTTACATACTCTTCAATAGTACGGTCAGAAGAGAATTTTCCAACATTGGCAATATTTAAGATCGCCATCTTTGCCCAGTGGCTCCGGTCTTTATATGCCTTATTGACACGGGCCTGTGCCTGTGCGTAAGAACGGAAATCCTTCAGGTTAAAGTACACATCCGGACGGTCGTAGCTGGTGCCTTTCAGCAGGGAAGTATAAATCTCATTAAACAGATCCCCTTCTTTGGAATAAGTTCCGTCTACAAGCTGCTCCAGAACCTTGCGGATGTCTCCGTCAGCATTGTAAATATCATAAGGATTGTATCCGCCATTGGCCTCATAAGCCATAACCTCTTCCGCGGACATGCCAAAAATAAACGCGTTTTCTTCGCCAACCTCTTCCACGATCTCTACATTGGCTCCATCCATGGTTCCAATGGTCACAGCGCCGTTTAACATAAACTTCATGTTTCCTGTACCTGAAGCTTCTTTGCTGGCTGTGGAGATTTGCTCAGATACATCGCTGGCAGCAAAAATAATTTCCGCGTTAGATACCCGGTAGTTTTCAATAAATACAACCTTGATCTTTCCGTTAATGGACGGATCGTTATTGATCACACCAGCCACAGAGTTGATCAGCTTAATGGTATCCTTTGCCCGCTTATATCCGGCAGCGGCTTTTGCCCCGAAAATAAAGGTTGTGGGGTAAAAATCCATATTCGGATTAGCTTTCAGCTGATTGTACAGGTACATCACATGAAGGATGTTCATCAGCTGACGTTTATATTCGTGGAGACGTTTCACCTGCACATCAAAAATAGAGTTAGGATCCACGTCAATGCCGTTGTGCTCTTTAATGTATTTTGCCAGGCGCAGCTTATTCTGGTATTTAATATCCATAAATTCCTTCTGAGCTTTAGGATCATCAGCAAACTTTTCCAAAGCTTTGATCTGCGGAAGATCTGTGATCCATGCGTCTGTGCCAATCTTTTCTGTCACCCATGCAGCCTGAAGAGGATTTGCATGGAGAAGAAAACGGCGCTGGGTAATACCGTTGGTCTTATTGCTGAACTTATCAGGCATCATTTCATAGAAATCCTTCAGCTCCCGCTTTTCAAGGATTTCTGTATGAAGCTGGGCAACGCCATTGACCGAGGAACCTCCCGCAATGGCCAGGTTTGCCATACGGATCTGGCCTTCATAAATAATTGCCATGCACTTGATCTTACTATACTGATTCGGATAGCGCTCCTCAATCTGATTTAAAAACCGGCGGTTGATTTCTTCCACAATCTGATAAACACGGGGAAGAAGACGCATAAACAGGTCAACCGGCCATTTTTCCAAAGCCTCGGCCATGATCGTATGATTGGTGTAAGCGCAACACTTTGTTGTAATGCTCCATGCCTCATCCCATTCCAGGTCTTCCTCATCTACAAGAATACGCATCAGCTCAGCCACAGCAATGGTGGGATGCGTATCATTCATCTGGAAGCAGACTTTTTCATATAATTTATGAATATCGTTGCTATTCAGCTCTTTGTATTTCTGAATAGCTCTCTGGACACTGGCGGAAACAAAGAAATACTGCTGTTTTAAACGCAGCTCCTTACCGCTGTAATGGTTGTCATTGGGATAAAGGACTTCCACAATGCTTTTAGCCAGGTTTTCCTGCTCCACAGCCTTTACATAGTTTCCTTTATCAAAGGATTCCAGGTTAAACTCTACGATTGGCTCAGCATCCCAGATTCTTAATGTATTGATCACGTTGTTGCCATAACCTACAATAGGAAGATCGTAAGGTACGGCGTACACAGACTGGTAGTCCGTCTGGATAAAACGGTTTTTGTGAGCCTTCTCGTCCCATACTACACGTACATAGCCGCCAAACTTAATTTCCTGCTTATATTCTGCGCGTTTAATTTCAAAAGGATAACCGTTCTTTAACCAATTATCCGGCACCTCTACCTGGTAGCCGTTTTCAATCTTTTGCTTAAACAGGCCATATTTGTAGCGGATGCCGCAGCCATAGGCCGGATAGCCCAGTGAGGATAAAGAATCAAGGAAACACGCTGCCAGACGGCCAAGTCCGCCGTTTCCAAGAGCCGGATCCGGCTCTTGATCCTCGATCACGTTAATGTCAATGCCCAGTTCATCCAGCACTTCAGCCACCTCTTTATAGCAGCGCAGGTTGATCAGGTTATTGCCCAGGGCACGTCCGATCAAAAATTCCATGGACAGATAGTAAACGATCTTTGGATTTTCTTCATTATATCTTTTATGGGTGGCAAGCCACTCGTCAACGATAAGATCTTTCACTGCCATGGATACGGCCTGAAAGATTTCCTCCTGGCTGGCATTATCAATGGTCTTTCTAAATAGCAGCTTAATATTTTCCAGGATTTCCTTCTTAAAATCAGCCTTATTAAATAACTTATTCACAAGCGCAGTACTCTTCACTGCGGTATTCTGTTCTTTCACAACTATCTTCTCCTCCCTTGTTTAAAGGCGTGTTACACCCAGGGTTACTTTTTCACCGTTAATATTCCATTCTTTTACATAACCCCGGGCCTGGTCATAGACCACGGCATCTGCCATAACCTCTGATTTTACAGTATCTTCGTTATCTTTAACGGTTCCGGCAACCTTGTCATTGCCGCTCATAGATACTTCAATGTGATCCATGACTTCAAAGCCAGCTTCCTTGCGCATCGTCTGCACCTTGGAAATAATCTCACGGATAAAACCTTCCATAAGAAGTTCCGGAGTCAGATTTGTATCCAGGACTACCGTAACATCCCGCTCAGAACTGGACATATAACCATCCGTATGGGCAGCCTCAATGAGCAGATCTTCTTCCAGAAGCTCACAGGTTTCTCCATCCGCATCTACCGTCAGACGGCCGTTCGCTTTAAGTTCAGCCATAGCCCCATGCCCGTCGATCTTTGCCAGGATCTGACGGAGCACGCCCAGTTTTTTGCTGTACTTTAACTTAAGTGTGGCAAAATTAGGCTTAAATGTATAGGAAATAAACTGGCTGATGTCATCCACAAAGTCCACATGCTTTACATTCAGCTCATCGGCAATGATCTCCCGGAAAAATACAGGAAGCTCAAAGTTTGCCTTAATATACATCTGTCCAATAGGCTGACGGTTTTTAATATTGGCCGCATTACGGCAGGCACGTCCCTGTACTACCACCTGGAGCACCAGATCCATATCCTTTTCCAGCTCTTTGTTAATGTAAGCCTCTTCCACTGTCGGGAAATCGCACAGATGGATGCTTTCCGGCGCGTCTTTATCCAGACTTCGTACCAGGTTCTGGTAGATTTCCTCTGTCATAAACGGGATCATAGGCGCGGCAGCCTTGCAAATGGTCACAAGGGCTGTGTACAGAGTCATGTAAGCATTGATCTTATCCTGCTCCATGCCCTTTGCCCAGAAGCGCTCACGGCTCCGGCGCACATACCAGTTGCTCATGTCATCTACAAATTCCTGGAGCGCTTTGGCAGCCTCAGGGATACGGTAGTTATCCAGGTTATCATCCACAGCTTTTACTGTAGAATTTAACTTGGATAAAAGCCACTTGTCCATAACAGACAGCTTATCATATTCCAATGTATCATCTAATGCGTTAAAGTTATCAATATTTGCATAAAGCACAAAAAATGCGTAAGTATTCCATAAAGTTCCCATGAACTTCCGCTGGCCCTCAGTTACAGCCTTGCCGTGGAAGCGGTTTGGCAGCCATGGAGCGCTGTTAATATAGAAATACCACCGGATCGCATCGGCGCCGTAGGTTTCCAGAGCTTCAAAAGGATCCACCGCATTACCCTTGGACTTGCTCATCTTCTGTCCATTCTCATCCTGAACATGGCCAAGAACGATAACATTCTTATATGGCGCCTGGTCAAAGATCAGGGTAGAAATGGCCATTAAGGAATAGAACCATCCGCGGGTCTGGTCCACAGCCTCGGAAATAAAGTCTGCCGGGAACTGAGTCTTAAACATGTCTTCATTTTCAAAAGGATAATGATGCTGAGCAAACGGCATCGCTCCGGAATCGAACCAGCAGTCGATCACCTCAGGCACCCGGCGCATCGGCTTGCCGCACCTGGGACACTTAATGGTCACAGCGTCTATATAAGGACGGTGAAGCTCAATATCCTCGGGGCAGTTGTCAGACATTTCTTTTAATTCGGCAATGCTGCCAATGGCATGCTGATGACCGCACTCACATTCCCAGATATTTAACGGAGTTCCCCAGTAACGGTTACGGCTCAGGCCCCAGTCCTGGACATTTTCCAGCCAGTCCCCAAAACGGCCTTTGCCGATGCTTTCAGGGATCCAGTTCACTGTATTATTATTACGGATCAGTTCATCCCGGACAGCCGTCATCTTAACAAACCAGGACTCTCTTGCATAATAGATGAGCGGGGTATCGCACCGCCAGCAGTGAGGATAGCTGTGCTCAAACTTAGGCGCGGAGAATAAAAGGCCCCGCTTGTCCAGATCTTCCAGGATCATGGGATCTGCTTTCTTGCAGAACACACCGGCCCATGGGGTATCTGCAGTCATTTCACCCTTGGCATCTACCAGCTGAAGGAAAGGCAGGTCATACTTGCGTCCCACATTAGAGTCGTCTTCACCAAAGGCGGGCGCAATATGAACAACGCCGGTACCATCGGTAAGGGTCACATAATTATCGCAGGTCACATAATAAGCCTTTTTGTTCAGGGTCACAAGTGGGAAAAGAGGCTCATACGCTTTATATTCCAACGCTTTTCCTTTATAGGTTGTAAGGATCTCATAATCCTCCTCAAGGATCTTTTCTACAAGGGCTTCTGCCATGTAATAGGTATACTCGCCCTTTTTCACTTTTACATAATTTTCATCAGGATTTACACACAATGCCACGTTAGAGGGCAGCGTCCATGGGGTGGTCGTCCAGGCCAGGATGTAGGCATCCTCATCCTTCACCTTAAAACGTACCACTGCGGAACGCTCTTTGACATCTTTGTAGCCCTGAGCCACCTCATGGCTGGACAAAGGCGTCCCGCACCGGGGGCAGTAGGGAACGATCTTGTAGCCTTTATATAACAGGCCTTTTTCCCAGATCTTCTTTAATGCCCACCATTCAGACTCAATAAAGTCGTTGTAATAGGTGACATAGGGATGCTCCATATCTGCCCAGTAACCAACTCTGGCAGAGAAATCCTCCCACATGCCCTTATACTTCCATACACTTTCCTTACAATGCTCGATAAACGGCTCCAGGCCATATTCCTCGATCTGCTCCTTGCCGTCTAATCCCAGCTTTTTCTCCACTTCCAGCTCTACCGGAAGTCCGTGGGTATCCCATCCGGCCTTTCTTGGCACCTGGTAGCCTTTCATGGTCTTATAGCGAGGGATCATATCTTTGATCACCCGGGTCAATACATGTCCGATATGGGGCTTGCCATTTGCTGTTGGCGGGCCGTCGTAAAAGGTAAATTCGGGACAGTTTGCTCTGGATTCAATGCTCTTTTCAAAGATGCGCTCATCTGCCCAGAACTTTTCCACGTCCTTTTCCCGCTGTACAAAATTAAGATTTGTGTCTACTTTTTGGTACACCGCTATTTTCCTCCTTGTCTAACGTTTAAAAATAAATAGAAACGGCTTCCGTCCCAGAAAAGGACGAAAGCCAGTTATTTCGCAACCACCTTATTCCAGCATACATCAATATGCGTTTCTTTTAACGGTGAAAAGCCGGCGGGGCTTACTTATACTTTCAGCCTGCAACTCCGGAGTGATTTTCATCAAGGGCTACCGATACCGGCCTTCCACCGCCGCCGACTCGCTTTAACCTTCACCGCGAAACTACTCTCTCCATCAAGGTTTTTACCATGCCTTAATACTCTGTTGGGCCAAACAAAAATTATACCCATCTGACCCTGGTATGATGTTGGGATTAAATTAAAATTCGCACTCATGATACCACGGATTTCTCCCTATGTCAACCGACGAAATCCACAAATCTTAGCATTATAAAAAACCACGGCGGCCGGGTTTTCCATATGAGGCCGTTAAATTACGGTTTAATGACCTGCCAGTAAACAATAACGCCGTTAAGAAAATGTAAGAATTTCGATGATAACCTTAAAATGTTTTTGCGCCCTTTAATGATATAATATGGTCGGGCGTCAAAAGGTATTTTAACGCCCCGATTAATGCATACCAGGAAGTTTCATAAGGAGGATTTAAGACTATGAAAAGTAAGCAAAAGGTGATACTTATCATCTGCATCATCATTGGCGTCATTGTCATTGCAGCGGCTGCCCTTTACTGCTTTATCTTTCGGGGGAGCCAGACAAGCACCGGCAGTCCGGTCGCCTATGTGGATCCTGTCTCTGTCATTGCCGGTCTAGGCAGCGGCAACGGCAATCAGAACCGTTTTTCCGGCGTGGTAGAATCTCAGGAAACTGCTAAAGTCGAAAAAAATGCAGACAAAAAGATCAAAGATATTTTCGTATCTGCCGGAGATGAGGTTTCTGTAGGAACCCCTCTGTTTGAGTATGATACAGAAGACACTGCCCTGACCTTAGAGCAGGAACGGATCAATCTGGAAAGCATCCAAAACGATATTACCAGCTATTATAACCAGATTGCCGAGCTGCAAAAAGAAAAGAACAAAGCGTCCGCTGACGAACAGTTAAATTACACCATGCAGATCCAGACCGCTCAGACCAACGCCAAGCGGGCCGAATATAATAAGCGAGCGAAGGAAGCTGAAATTGAGAAACTGGAAAATGATCTGACCAACGCCACAGTGACCAGCACTATGGACGGTATTGTCCAGGAAGTCAACGAAAACACAGCCTATGACAACATGGGCAATCCAAAACCTTTTATGACCATTATGGCCTCCGGGGAATACCGGATCAAAGGCAAGGTTAACGAACAAAACGTATGGAATCTGTCCCAGGGACAGCCGGTGATCATTCGTTCCCGTGTGGATGAAACACGGACCTGGACCGGAACCATCAGCCAGATTGATACGAGCAGTACATATGATGACAGCGATTCTTCCGGCGGAACTGTTTATTACGGAGGCTCCGGGAGCAGCGGCCAGACATCCACCAGTTATGCCTTTTATGTAGCTCCCGACGCTTCCAGCGACTTTATGCTGGGGCAGCATGTATTTATTGAGCTGGATAACGGCCAGGAGACAGCGCGTGAAGGCCTGTGGATCTCTGCCATGTATCTGGAGCTTGAGGAAAACGATGCCTATGCCTGGGCTGTCGGCAGCAACAACAAACTGGAGCGCCGCCGCCTGGAGCTGGGAGACTATGACAGCGCCATGGATGAATATCAGATTCTTGACGGTCTGGCAGCCGAAGATTACATTGCGTTTCCGGGAAATCTTCTTCAGGAAGGCATGGACTGTGTCCTGAACGACGGCGCCATGACCAATGACGGCGCCGTTTCAGATACAGACGCAGCACAGTGAAACGGGGGCTTACTATGATTCTTGAATTAAAAAATATCTATAAAGATTATATTCAGGGAAAAATGACGGTTCCTGTCCTTAAGGATATTTCCCTGAATGTGGAAAAAGGCGACTATCTGGCCATCATGGGTCCCTCCGGCTCCGGCAAAACGACCCTGATGAATATTATCGGCTGCCTGGATCAGCCCACCTCCGGCCAGTATCTTTTAGATGGAGAAGATGTTTTAAGCTATAAGGATAAGGCTTTGTCCGATGTACGGCTTAGAAGTATCGGCTTTGTTTTCCAAAGCTTTTATCTCCTCTCCCGCCAGAGCGCCCTGGATAACGTAAGTCTCCCTCTGATCTATTCCGGCATCAGCAAAAAGGAGCGGAAGGAAAAGGCTTTCCGTGCCCTGGAGCGGGTAGGGCTGGCAGACCGGGTGAACTTTAAGCCTACTCAGCTTTCCGGCGGGCAAAAACAGCGGGTGGCCATCGCCAGAGCTATTGTAAATAACCCAAAGATCCTTCTGGCGGATGAGCCTACCGGAGCCTTAGACAGCAAGTCCGGACAACAGATCATGGAGCTTTTCCAAAAGCTCAACGATGAAGGCGTTACTGTGGTTATGATCACCCATGACGCGGAAATTGCCGGCTTTGCCCAGAGAAAGATCCTGATCCGAGATGGCCAGATCGTTCCTGACCTAAGCCAATCCGCCCTTCACGCACATCACACCCCAGGCCCTGAGATATATTCCCAAGAGGGCGCTATGAAAAAGGAGGCAGGTGAAGTTCTATGAATATTAAACGCAAAAAAGTGATCATTCCCATCTGCGCTGTGCTGATCATCTGCCTTATTAGCGGAGGGGTATTTGCCGTAACCCAGATTCAAAACAGCAATAAGATCGTGGAAGTTGTCCCTGTGATGAATGTATCTACCTATAACTATGACGGATATTCCAGCTCCTACGGCATGGTCACCTCGGATGTAAGCCAGACCGTTTATCTTGAAAGCAATGCCACTGTAAAAGATATTTACGTTCAGGCAGGGGATACGGTCAGCGTAGGCACCCCTTTAATGCAGTACGACACAGAGCTTCTTGAGCTGGACATTGAAACGAAAAAACTGGATATTCAGGGCATTGAGCTGAACATCCAGCAGGCCAATAAAGATATACAGAGTCTGAAAAAAGGCGTTGTTCCCTCCGGAGGCATTACCTTTGATCCTTCTGTAAACACACCTAACGCGGACATTGAGGATAATAACACGAATATTACCTCCGCCGCGCCAAAGGTGATCACGGTATCTGCCCAGCTGCCCTCAGATACTCAGGAAATAGAAACCTCGGGAAATGACAGCGAAACTACGGCTCCTCAGGAATCCCAAAGCGGCAGTGAAACCACTGTGCCTGAAGAATCGGAAAGAGAGACGATCCTGGATAAGGATTTTGATTTTTCCAAATATGAAGGCACTGTCAATAACGATGGCGCCATGATCGTCCCCTGCACCTTAGATACAAAGATCACACCGGAATTTATCAACCGGATCCGTGGGAAAAATCCGGACGGATCCGACATGGAAGGAATCCCGGATCCTGAAAACCCCGGGCAGACCATGTCGGCGCCGCCGAAAAAGCTTTTGATCACCTTTGATGGCGAAACTGAGCCCATTCTTTTAGACGGGAGCAAGTTTAACGAGCCATTTATTAACAGCCAAAAAGAGTGTACCCTCCGCCAGCTGATCGAGCTGGAAGGCCAGATGCCTGTGGATGAAATCCCTGTGCTGGACCGCACATTTTTTGAAACCTATCCTCAGGCCTCCCAAAGCAGTCGGCCAGTGCTCATCAGCGCCACATCTCAGACTCAGCTGACACCGGAGTTTATTTACATGATCCTTGGACGCAATGGAGATGGCACTGAAAAAGAAAATGCCACCCCTGTTAATGCAGTGGTGTGGCTCAGCGACACAGAAGAAACCTGCACATTAGACCCGGCTCATCTTGCGCTGCCCTATGTGACCTCTGTGGCAACCGCTCTGGCAGACTTTATGGCCAATCATCTGGCGCTTTCCCAGGAGCCTGTAAAAGAGCTGAACAAGGACACCGCCCTGGATCTTTCCCATGATTACCGGAACATTTACGAAATTTACTGTGATGAATCGACTGTGATCACTAAAGATTTCATTAACCGGCTCCGGGAAGAAGGCATTGCGGTTATTTTAAAGATCGACGGTCATGCCAGCTGGATCACCTTGGACGGAAGCAAGCTTGATGAGCCCTCAGAAAATGCCATTGACACGCCTATTGGTGAATTTATCGCCAATGGCATTGCCTTAAATGAAGCCCCCGAGGAAGGCTCTGACCTTCCTGGCGACATTGGGGATGGCGACATCGGGGATGGTGACTTGGGCGGCGGTATTGATATTGGCGGCGGACCTTCCTATACTGCCGATGAGATCAAAGATATGCTCACTGAAAAGCAGCTGGAACTGAGCCGTCTTGAAACCCAGCGCCGCCAGGCTCAGCTGGATCTGGCGAAACTGCAGAAGCAGTTAGATAATGCTACAGTGACCAGCATTGTCAACGGCGTTGTGACAGACCTTAAAACTCTGGATGAAAATACAAGCACCTCGGAACCATTTATGACCATTAACAGCACGGACGGCCTTTACCTGACCGGAACCATCAACGAGCTGGATCTGGAAACACTGACGGTGGGCCAGACGATCTCCGCTATGTCCTGGAACACCGGCGCCACCTTTGACGCTACCATTAAGGAGGTTTCTCCATATCCGGTCTCCAGCTCGGATACTTACGGAAAGAATCCTAATTCTTCTAACTATCCGTTTATCGCCCTTATTGATAACCCTCCGGAAGGCCTGATGGAGAATGAAAATGTGGAAATCACCACAGGAAACAACTCCGGGCTTATAGATCCTTCCCTTACAGGTGAAAATATCTATCTCTCCAAGGCATACATCCTGACAGAGGATAACGGCCAGTCCATCGTTTACGCCGCAGGAAGCGACGGACGTCTGGAGCGGCGCACTGTAGTCACAGGAAAAGTCCTTGACGGCTATATTGAAATCACCGATGGGGCTGTTACTGTTGAAGATTATGTGGCCTTTCCTTACGGCAAGGATGTGCGGGAAGGCGTAAAGACAAAAATCAATGAAAATATGTATTACTAGGAGGTCGCCATGTTAGAAAATATTAGACTCTCGTTTCAGGGGGTATGGTCTCATAAGATGCGCTCCTTCCTGACCATGCTAGGCATTATCATTGGTATTGCTTCCATCATTGCCATTGTCTCCACCATTAAAGGAACCAACGAGCAGATCAAGCAGAACCTGGTAGGCGCCGGAAATAACACTATAGACATTAAGCTTATGGAAAATAATTATGAGTATTACCCGGACAATTACAATATTCCATCCGCCATCCCGATCCTGGATGAAACCTTAAGAGAGGCGCTTATGGCGATTCCTGAGGTGGAAAATATTTCCTATTATCTTCACAGGAATTATACAGACAGCCTCTATTATCAAAACACATCTTACTTTAATATGCAGATCTACGGCATTGACTCCCATTACTTTGATGCCTGCGGGTATATGAGCGTTAAGGGACGGACCTTTGTGGACGATGATTTTACCCAGGGCCGGAAGGTGATCGTACTGGATAAGGATTCCGCTGCTACGATTTTTCCCAGCGAGGAGCCTTTAGGCAAGACCCTGGAAATCAACGGAGAACCCTTTACCGTTGTCGGTGTGGTTGATAAAGCGTCCTCCTTTAAGCCGGTGATCAATACCATTGAAGATTACTATCAGTATACAGGAAATCAAATGACCACCGTATACATTCCCTATGAAACCTGGCCGGTGATCTACTGTTATGACGAGATCCCCAACGTGGTGGTCCGTGCCGTGAATACAGACTCTATGAGTACTGCCGGTCAGAAGGCAGAGGATGCCATTAATGAATTTATCGGGGTTTCCACCACTGGCGCTAATTCTGTTCTTTCCGCGGAGGATGCCCTGTCTTCTGATACGGGAATGACAGACTCTATGACAGACGGCAGTGTGTCCGACACATCCAGCCAGCCCTACACTTACCGGGGAACAGACATTATGGAGACGGCCAGAAACCTTCAGGAGCTGAGCGCTTCCACCAACCAGCAGCTGATCTGGATCGCCAGTATTTCCCTTCTTGTAGGGGGTATCGGCGTTATGAACATTATGCTGGTTTCCGTGACTGAGCGTACCCAGGAAATCGGTCTTAAAAAAGCCATCGGCGCCAGGAAAAACCGTATCCTGGCCCAGTTCCTTACCGAGGCGGCTGTACTGACCAGCCTTGGCGGTGTGATCGGCATTGTTGCCGGCATTATCTTGGCAGAGGTGATCTCACGGATTTCCTCCACGCCGGTAGCCATCAGTATTCCTGCCATTATCGGTTCCGTGGTCTTTTCCGTGGTCATCGGGATCGTCTTCGGACTGCTTCCTTCCATAAAAGCAGCCAACTTAAATCCCATCGACGCCCTGCGCCACGAATAAAACGAAAACCTATCTGCTCCAAGGCTCCCGTCGGCGATTTTCATCCCCGTCCGGGAGCCTTTTTTTGCGCAGGCAGACATGTCCGGGCAACGGTCCGTGAGCGGCTCCGCCGCAAACTGCGCAAGATGAAAAATCCTATTGACTTATTCCGCCATATGTTATATGATATTAATATCAAAATAATATCAAATTGATTCAGGCATTTGAAGGAGAGGATTATATGGAAGAACAATTTGTATCCAAAAAAGTGTATGAAGAAAAGAAGGCCCCGTCGGTCAACGGCTTTGTTATGCTGTTTGTGACGATCCTGATTATTTTGGCATGTATTGCTGCCATTATCGGCGGAGGCGTCCTTCTGGCAGAGGAAAGCGTGGTTCTCGGCGCCATACTGCTTACTGCGGGGATCGTCATCCTGTGTCTGTCCTGCTTCATTTTCACCGGCTTTAAGGTGATCGGACCGAATGAAGCTCTTGTTTTAACACTGTTTGGCAACTATTACGGCACCTTAAGGACGGAAGGATTTTTCTACGTAAATCCTTTTTGTACGGCAGTCAATCCCACTGGATCATCCTTAAACTCCGGCATTTCCCAGCTGGCAGCCACCGGCCGGGTCAGCGTTGCCAGCACTGTCTCTACCTTAAGCAAAAAGGTGTCTCTTAAGGCCATGACCTTAGATAATGACCAGCAAAAGGTTAATGATGAGCTGGGAAATCCCATTATCATCGGCACTGTAGTCATCTGGCAGGTTGTCAATCCGGTAAAGGCTGTTTTTAATGTACAGAATTACAAAACCTTCCTGTCCATCCAGTGCGACTCTATCGTGCGCAACACTGCCCGCCGCTACCCTTACGATACCAGCGACGGGGGAGATGAAAAATCCTTAAGAGGAAGCAGCCAAGAAGTGGCGGATATTATGAAAAAAGAGCTTCAGAAAAAGGTAGCCATTGCCGGGCTTAAAATCCTTGAAGTAAGAATCACCAATCTGTCCTACGCGCCTGAGATCGCGTCCGCCATGCTCCAGCGCCAGCAGGCAGCGGCCATTATCGATGCACGCCAGAAAATCGTTGAAGGGGCTGTAAGTATGGTGGAAATGGCTTTGACAAAACTCAGCGAGAATGATATTGTAGAGCTTGACGAAGAACGCAAGGCCGCCATGGTCAGCAACCTTCTGGTTGTTCTGTGCGGCAATAAAGACGCACAGCCTATTGTCAACAGCGGCAGTATCTATTAATTCGGACTTGGCCGGGGCTTGAAAGGGGTAATTATGGAAGAACGCGCGCCAAAGGAAAAGGCAAAAAAACAGGTGCCCTTACGTCTATCCTCTACCCTGTATGCCGAACTGGCAGCCTGGGCAGAAGATGAATTTCGCTCAGTAAACGGGCAAATCGAATATTTGTTGACAGAATGTGTGAAATACCGTAAGAAGCACAGCAAGAAAGACGAATAGGCGGAAGCGCTTACAAGGTCTTTATCGCTTCAGAGGGGCGTCCCGATACAACCTGGGGACGCCCCTCATATAGGTTCAGTTCTTTACTCAACACCTATTCCCCCATGATCTTCACCGATTGGGTTACACTCGGGTATTGACCGGATTATGCCTGGACATTTTTCCGTATGCTGGCAGTAAGACCATTGCCATCGGAATCAATAAGGATCCCATCACCGCCACGGACCTCATCACTTAAGATCATACGTCCGGCCAAAGTTTCCACATGCTTCTGAAGGAAACGCTTCAGAGGACGGGCGCCGTATACCGGATCATAGCCGTGCTCTGTAATATAAGCAGAAGCTTTATCTGTAAGCTCAATGGACAGCTCCCGGTTGGCAATCCGCTTATTCAGGTTGGCAATCATAATGTTGATAATATGACGGATATTATCCTTAGTCAAAGGCTTAAACATAATGATCTCGTCCAGACGATTTAAAAACTCCGGCCGGAAGTGGGCTCTCAGATCATTAAGAACCATTTCCTGGCTCTGCCCACGAATATCCCCCCGATCGTCAATGCCGTCCAGCAGGTACGATGAACCGATGTTGGAGGTCATAATAAGGATGGTGTTCTTAAAATCCACAGTACGGCCCTGGGAATCTGTAATACGGCCATCGTCCAGTACCTGAAGCAGCACGTTAAACACATCCGCATGAGCCTTTTCGATTTCATCGAACAGGACAACGCAGTAAGGTTTTCGCCGTACAGCTTCCGTAAGCTGACCGCCTTCCTCGTAGCCTACATATCCTGGAGGCGCTCCGATAAGTCTGGACACAGAGAACTTCTCCATGTACTCACTCATATCAATACGCACCATATTATTCTCATCATCAAAAAGAGCTTCTGCCAGGGTCTTTGCCAGCTCAGTCTTACCTACACCGGTAGGCCCAAGGAACATAAAGGAACCAATAGGCTTTGTCTCATCCTTAATGCCAGCCTTGGAACGGATAATGGCCTCTGTTACCTTGGTCACAGCTTCATCCTGGCCAATAACCCGTTTGTGGAGGACTTTATCCAGGTTCAGGATCTTGTTTCGCTCGCTTTCCGTCAGCTTTGTCACAGGGATACCCGTCCACCGGGATACGATCTTGGCGATCTCATCTTCTGTCACCTGCTCACGGACAAGCGTATCCTCACGGCCGTGGATCTTCACTTCTTCCTCCTCCAACTGTTTTTTCAGCTGAGGCAGACGGCCGTACTGAAGCTCCGCGGCCTTGTTCAGATCATACTCTCTCTGAGCCTTTTCAATCTGCTTATTCAAGTCTTCAATCTCCTGACGGATGGTCTGCACACCTTCCACAGCCTTCTTATCTTCATCCCATTTTGCCTTCTGGAGCTGGAAGTCCTCACGGAGCTGGGCCAGCTCTGCCTGGATATTCGCCAGGCGCTCCTGGCTTAAATGGTCATCCTCTTTCTTCAGGGCAGCCTCCTCAATCTCCAGCTGCATGATCTTTCTCCGAACCTCGTCCAGCTCTGTAGGCATGGAATCCAGTTCTGTCTTGATCAGAGCGCAGGCCTCATCTACCAGGTCAATGGCCTTATCCGGAAGGAAACGGTCGGAAATGTAACGGTTGGACAGTACAGCCGCTGCTACCAGGGCGCTGTCTGTGATCTTAACGCCGTGGAATACTTCATACCGCTCCTTCAGTCCACGAAGGATGGAAATGGTATCTTCTACAGTAGGTTCATCGACCATCACCGGCTGGAACCGCCGCTCCAAAGCTTTATCCTTTTCAATGTACTGACGGTACTCATCCAGCGTCGTCGCGCCGATACAGTGGAGCTCTCCTCTGGCCAGCATAGGCTTTAACATATTGCCTGCGTCCATGGCGCCTTCCGTCTTGCCTGCGCCAACGATCAGGTGGAGCTCATCTACAAACAGGATGATCTTGCCTTCGCTCTTGCGCACCTCCTCAAGGACCGCCTTTAAACGCTCCTCAAACTCGCCCCGGTACTTAGCGCCAGCTACAAGGGCGCCCATGTCCAGGGAAAAGATCTGCTTATCTTTCAGTCCCTCAGGCACATCCCCACGGACGATACGCTGGGCAAGACCTTCAATAACAGCGGTCTTACCAACGCCAGGCTCACCGATGAGCACAGGGTTGTTCTTTGTCTTACGGGAAAGAATACGGATAATGTTGCGGATCTCGCTGTCACGGCCGATCACCGGATCCAGCTTCTGGTTTCTTGCCTTTTCCACCAGGTTCTCACCATACTTGGCAAGACTGTCATAGGTATCCTCCGGATTATCCGTAGTTACCCGCTGATTGCCCCGGACACTGGACAGGGCCAGCAGGAAACGATCTCTTGTAATGTTAAAATTCTTAAACAGAGGCTTTAACTCCCTGTTAGGCACAGCCAGCAGGGCCAGGAAAAGATGCTCCACAGAAATGTACTCATCGTCCATCTCCTTGGCTTCTGTTTCTGCCTGGATCAAAGCCCGGTTCAGGGCATCACTCATATACACCTGAACCTGTCCGGATACTTTCACCCGCTTTGCCACAAGCTTCTCCGCCTGGTTCACAAAACCTTCGGTATTAATATTCATCTTATTGATCAGTTTTAAAATAAGACTGTCATCCATCGTCAAAAGACTGTACAGCAAATGCTCCTGGTCGATCTCCTGATTGCCATATTCATAAGCGATCTTCTGACAGTTCTGAACAGCCTGCAATGATTTCTGGGTAAACTTATTCACATCCATAAAGCTGCCTCCTTTTCTACCAGTTAAAGTCAGCCTTCTCTCTTCCAAAGGTCTGTGACAACATGTTCACTGTCTCTGTGAGGATCACAGCCAACTTATATGTTACATTTGTTCTACATGTACTATAACAGACTTTGAGTATAAATGCAATACCTTTTTTTAAAAAATTACTATTTATTTTTCAACATTAAGTCGCTGCTTTACAGCTATTCGGATATGAACAAACGGCAGAAAATCTAAATATCTCCTGCCGTTTTCCTATTCATGCGGACAGCTTTTCCTCCATGAAAATCGCTGTCCGGTCTTTTCTTTTGTATTGATCTACTGTCCTGTACCGGCCTGCTGCCCTGTCAACTGCGGCGGGACAGTGACCTGCGCCTTAAAGTTCCTGTCCGTAATCTTCTGAACCAGGCTCCTGTAAGGTGGCGCGCTCACCCAGATCCGGAAGGTAATGATCCGTTTCCAGCCATGGCTGATAAACCGTGGCCGCTCCCGGCTGTTCAATAGGCGTTGACATGATCTCATTAAATTCATCCCAGATCAGCTGACGGGTCAAAGAAACCCCATGCTTGCCGTTCATGGCATTCTGAGACGCCAGTTCATCGGTATAGTCACTGAATTTGTAAACGGTATAAACCCCTGTATTATGATTATAATGGGTGTACAATGGTTCCAGGCCATAATCTACAAAGGACAGCTGAGCGTCCTCACCTTCACCCTTAAGCTGGATCGTAACCTCTGCCATAGCGCCGATCAGCCGTGGAAATTCATCCTGAGTGGAAATAAAATTCCCCATGGAATAATACACAAGCATCTCATGGCCGTCCTCACCGGTGAGAAGGGCATAAGGCTCAAGGACATGGGGATGGGAAGCAATCGTAATATCCACCCCATTGTCCAGGAGAAACTCTACCCATTCCTTTGTCTCATCGCTTGGGGTATACGTATACTCTACACCGCAGTGAAGGAAAAATATGACACAGTCGCTGATTTCCTTGGCTTTGGCAATATCTGCCGCCACTCTGTCCTTATCCAGAAGATCTACCAGATAGGGCTGATCCTCAGGAAGTACAAAACCATTTAATCCATAAGTATAGTTCAGCATGGCAAAGGTGATGCCATTGCGCTCTACGGTTTTGATCGTGTCCTGATCTCCCTGGCTTTCATGGATCCCAAGCACGGTGATCTCCGGATGATTTGTCTGCCAGAAATCCATGGTATCCAGGATTCCCTGGACATTCCGGTCAAAGGTATGATTGGTAGCATGAGTCACCACATCAAAGCCTGCGTCCACCAAAGCATCCCCGATCTCTACCGGACCTGCAAAGCAGGGATAGCCGGAATAATCGTATCTGTTATAAGTAAAGATTGTCTCCTGGTTCACCACTGCTAGATCTGCGGCAGTAATCTCATCTTTCACATTTTCATAAAGATGGTCAAAATTATAGGTTCCATCAGACTGAAGGCCGGATTTAAAAATACCGGTATGGATCAGGTTATCCCCCACAGCAAGAAGCTTTACTGTCTTTAAGCTTCCCGCCCCTAAGGCCGCCTGGCCTCCGCCACTGCTTAATCCGGTTTCCTCTGCGCTGTCATTCTGTCCCTCAGACAGAGCCGTATCTGACAGTCCTGATGAACTGCTTTGTCCTTCATCGGATTGGGATGTGTCCGCTGTACTTTCCACCACAGCCATGTGTGTTCCGTCATTCTGGGATGGGCCCATGGTAGCCGCCTTTACCAATCCCACAATACAGCCAAGAACCATTCCCAGCACAATAAACGCTCCAAAGCGAAGCCATTTTCCCCGGTCCGGTCCAGGTCTCTTTTCACTCATAACGATCACCTCATTTGTATGCCATACAGTCCATTTTCCGGAAAATGGAAATATAAACTGTATTTCTATTTCTCTTCGCATATCTTATATCCCTGTCTTTGATTATAAAGAATCTGTCCTCTGTTGTCGAGTCAAATTTATATGATATTTTAGCTTTGTGATCGCTGCGAAACCCCTTTTTCTGGACTGGACGGTACTGGCGGCCTATGCCTGTACTTGTTTGAATGAAGAGGGAAAATTTCCCGGGTAATTCGTTTACATAAATCTCTCCGCGAAATGGCATGCCACCATATGATCCGGCTTCATCTCCCGAAGTACGGGTTCCTCCGCAAGGCATTTCTCTGTCGCATATGGACAGCGAGCTGCAAACCTGCAGCACTTTTTCGGATTAATTGGCGAGGTCAATTCCCCTTTTAAGATAATCCTCTCCTTTTTCGCATGTACATCCGGAATCGGAATCGCGGAAAGTAATGCCTGGGAATAAGGATGAATCGTATTTTTAAATATTTCCTTTGCGGGACACTTCTCAATCATCTGCCCTAAATACATAACTGCTATATCATCAGAAATATGCTTTACCACAGACATATCATGTGTAATAAACATATAAGTCAGCTGACGCTCCTTCTGGAGATCCTGAAGAAGATTTAAAATCTGTGCCTGGATGGATACGTCCAGCGCGGATACCGGCTCATCGCAAACAATAAATTCCGGATCAAGAGATAAAGCTCTGGCAATACCGATACGCTGTCTCCGTCCGCCGTCCAGCTCATGAGGATATGCAGACTCCAGACGCGATGCAAGCCCTACAAGCTCCATCATCTCCTGAGCCTTTTTTCTCACCTGGCTTTTGGAAAGAGATTTACAGTTTACCTTGATCGGCTCTTCAATCAGCTGGAGCACGCTCATACGGGGATCCAAAGAGGCATAGGGATCCTGGAAAATCATCTGAATGTGAGAACGGTATTTTTTCTTAAACGCTTTCATCGGCATTAACGCAATATCCTCGCCATTGTACAGCACCTCGCCGGAGGTTGCTGTATGAAGCCTCATCAAAGTCTTTCCCAGCGTTGATTTTCCGCACCCAGATTCTCCCACAACACCAATGGTTTTTCCTTTTGCAATATTCATCGATACATTATCAACAGCATGAAGCTCCCCTCTTGGAGTGTCAAAATATTTTTTCAGATTCTTAATCTCTAATAAATTCTCCATCCGTTTGCCTCCTTGTCATTGAATTTTAAACACTTCACCCAATGCCCTGTCTCAACCTCAACACTCTTCGGATCCGCCTGCTTGCAGCCCTCGCATGCTTCCTCGCACCGGTCTGCAAAGCTGCAGTATTGAGGCAAACATGAAGGATCACTTACCATGCCCTGAATCACATGCAGACGTTCCACATCTTTATCCAGTGAAGGAATCGATTGATAAAGCGCCTTGGTATATGGATGTTTCGGATGATCAAAGATCTCTGTCACCGTTCCAAACTCTACAATTTCCCCCGCATACATTACTGCGCAGTGATCGCACATCTCAGCAACGACGCCCAGATCATGAGTGATAAGGATCATCGACGTCCCATGCTCTTTCTGAAGTTTCCGCATCATATCAAGAATCTGAGCCTGAATGGTCACATCCAGCGCTGTCGTCGGTTCATCCGCAATCAGAAGATCTGGCTCGCATGCTAACGCGATGGCAATAACAATGCGCTGCTTCATACCACCGGAAAACTGATGCGGATAATCCTTATACCGTTCCGGAACAATCCCTACCATAGCAAGCATATCCTGGGCTCTTTTAAGTGCCTGGGCCTTGGAACACCGGTCATGGAGGAGCACCACTTCCGCAATCTGATCGCCTACAGTTTTTACCGGATTTAACGCAGTCATTGGATCTTGGAAAATCATGGAAATTCTTTTTCCCCGAACTTTTCGCATTTCCTTTTTATTCTTTTCAAAAAGGTTCTCCCCATCCAGTTCAATAGAGCCCTGAACCACATGAGCAACCTTTTCCGGGAGAAGCCCCATGATACCAAGCGCTGTCGTCGTTTTTCCCGCGCCAGTCTCCCCAACAAGGCCAAGGATTTCGCCCTTTGTTAAATCAAAGCTAATATTATTAACAGCCTCCACCACTTCCTCATCCGTTTCGTAGTGGATAACCAAATTTTTTACACTTAAAATATTTTCGCTCATATCCTATCCCTCTTATTTTAGTTTTGGATCAAATGCGTCTCTTAATCCGTCCCCCATAAGGTTGAACGCAAAACAGGTGATCATGATCATCAGCGCGGGAAATACCATCATATAAGGCGCCGATGAAATATATGCCTTGCCGTCATTGAGGATCAACCCCCATTCCGGCGTAGGCGAAGCCAGACCAACGCCGATGTAGCTCATGGAAGACATCATCATGATCGATACGGACAGAAAGCCTACAAAGAAAATGATCATAACGCCAACGGCATTTGGAATCATATGTTTTATGATCATCTGAAACTTGCCAACGCCAATTGCTTCGGATGATTCTATGTAGTCGCTTCCCCTTACACGCAGGATCGCCGCGCGGTTATTCCTGGCCATGGTCGGCATGGACGCAAACATAATGGCTGCAACTAACTGAGGGATCCCGTTTCCCAAAACCGCAACAATGCACATTGCCATCATAATCATAGGTATGGCCTGGAAAATATCCATGATACGCATAATGATCGTATCTACCTTTCCACCAAAATACCCGGCAATAATTCCCAGCAGCCCTCCTGAAAAGAAGGCCGCGATGGTACAGAACAACGCAATGAGAAGAGAATATCTGGTTCCGTAAATGATACGGCTGAAAATATCACGGCCAAAAAGATCTGTTCCAAAAAGATGCTGTAGGGAAGGCGACTGCATCATCGCGGTATAATCCTGGGTCTGGTAATCGTAAGGAGCGATCAGAGGCGCAAAAATCGCAACGAGGATAAGCACGCAGACAATCCCAAGACCAATCAGCGCTGTTGGATTCCGTTTAAATCGTTTCCATGATTCACGGCCCGGTGTGGATTTATAAGCTTTTTTTCTTTTACTTTTTTTTCTTTGTATTTTCTCCATTGCGGGAGTTGTGATTTTTGACATATTCTCTTACCTCCTACGCAGCTTTTACTTTCTTTCGTACAGCCTTTCTTCCTTCGCCGGAAACAATGGTCGTTTTCAATCTCGGATCGATCAAAATAAAACTAATGTCAACAATCAGATTAATCACTGTCAGCAGCATTGCTATGATCAGAGCCCCTCCTAAAACAGATGGATAATTACGCTGTGTAATTGAATCAACGATGTACTTTCCTACTCCGGGAACACCGAAAACCGTTTCCAAAACCATTCCGCCACCAATGGCATTTCCAAGATGCGTTCCAATGGATTGAGCAACCGGGATCATGGCATTGCGAAGAGCATGATGGTAAGTGATATTATTTTCTGATTGTCCTTTGGCTCTTGCGGTACGGATATAATCTTCCCCCAGTACTTCCAGCATAGACGAACGGGTAATACGCGTATAGTTTGCAATCGAAGACAGTCCCACGCAAAGCATAGGCATCACGTAACCCTTCCATGACTCAATTCCATTTGATGGAAGGATATGCAGACTTACCGCAAAAATCATGATCAAAGCCAGACCTACGACAAATTCCGGAATAGACTGAAAAAACATGGATACTACAAGAACAGCGGAGTCAGCCCAGGTATATTTTTTCAGCGCGGAGACAATACCAAGGACGATTCCCACCGCCGCTCCGATGATCACCGCACCAATCGTAATTTTAGCTGAAACCCAAAGTCTTGGAAGGATTTCCTGAAGCACCGGCTCCCCGGTGCGGTAAGACTCGCCAAAATCGCCTTTGGTTACAATATTTTTAATATAGCGAACATACTGAACCAGCACAGGATCATTCAGTCCCAATTCCTCTCTTTTTGCGTCAACCTGCTCCTGAGTGGCAGTGTTTCCCAGGATCTGTCTGGCAGGATCTCCCGGCGTAACCGTCTTTAGCGCAAAGATGATTGCTGAAACCCCCAGTAAGACTGGAATCAAAAACAAAATTCGTTTCAGAATATATTTTGCCATACCTTATCTCTCCTATAAATGCTGCCTGGAAAATATAATCCTCCAGGCAGCTGATTCAAACCTTAACATTTCTTATTTATAAAACGCCGTAATGTCAACATAGCCTCTCTCTCTTGAAGAATATCCCTTAATATCCTGTGCTGTAACCGCAGCCACTAATTGTGAATAGAGATTTGAGCAAATGGTATACTCTTTGTTATAGGCATCGATGGCCGCAGCCCTTTCAGAAAGCTTCGTCTCATCTGTTTCTTCCATCAATGCAGTTCCCAGCTCAACCAGCGCGTCCAACGTCGTATTGGGGCCGCCGATGACCATGCCGCCGGTCCAGAACTGACACAGCTGAGGCGTTCTGTCCGTAAGATCATCACCTACAAGGCTAAGGTCATAATCTTTTTCATTCAACGCTGCATTAACATATGTACTTGTATCTGAAATGACCGGATTTACAGTAATCCCAATCTGGGCAAGATTTCCCTGGATCACGGTGATCACATCTTCATGTTCCTGAAGGCCGATGGCATCAATAGTAAGTTCTGTAATACCGGCCTCTTCAAGAAGGGCTCTCGCCGTCTCAAGATCTACGGCCCTCTCTTCACCCGTGTAATTCGCCGTGTAATAGCTTGCGTCTTCACTTACATAAGAGAGCGATGGAGAACCATAGCCTGCAGTACCTACCGCGGCGATAGCGTCAAAATCCAAAGCCAGATCAATGGCCTTACGCACGTTCTCATCAGCCGTTGCCCGGCCATCTGCCATGTTGTACCAAAGGTGCATCTCCTGACCATAAGAGTAGATGTATGTTCTTAACTGGCCAGCCTTTGCCGCAGCCTGGTTTACAGGCATATTAACAGCAACCTGGGCATCCCCGGCTTCTACGGCTGCGGAGCGGGAAGCGGAATCTCCTACAAAGACCAACCGGATTTCTTTAAAGTATCCAACATAGTCTGAATCCCAGTAGTCTTCGTTTCTTTCAAGAACAATATACTCCCCGCTCTTCCACTCTTTGAAACGGTATTTCCCTGTACCTACAAGAGGGTTGGTGCGGACATTTTCCAGCCCTCCCACAGCTTCCACGTCTGCCTGGGAAACAATACCATAATTTCCCCATGCCATCATTCTTAAAATATCCGGCGCTACTGCATTATACTCGATGGTCACCGTATTGCCTTCAGCAACCGCGTCAACGATATATTTGCCCGTATCATTCGTGGAACAGTTTGTTTTCCAGATATTTACCGTATACACAACATCGTCTGCTGTTAATGTGGCGCCGGATGCGGTCGTTACGCCATCACGGATTGTAAATTTCAGATGGGTATCATCCACCCACTCCCACGACTCAGCAAGCATAGGCATCACTTCGTCTGTTTCAGAATCCACCTGGACTAACCGGTCAAGAAGCGCTATGCTTACATACTGTTCTTCAGTGGTGGACATTCCTCCCTCTGTAGCGGGATGCCACAACGTCGCAGGTTCGCTATCCACTGCAATGACCAAAGTTTCATCGGTTTTTTCCGTGTTTCCGGTTTCCTGGTTTGGCTGCAAAATCTCATCCATCGCCTGCTCGATATTTTCCGCGCTTGTATCCGCTCCAGAATCTGCGGCTGCATTAGAAGTTTGGGCTGTCTCACCGCTTCCTCCGCAGGCTGCTATGGTCACCAGCATCGCTCCGGCGAGAAACGCCGTTATCAGTCTTTTAAATTTCATCCTTTTTTCCTCCTAACCTTTTAAATGAAATTTCGGCTAACTGCCTATTTGTTGATCGTTTCATCAAAATTCTTTATTCTTTCCGCCATCAATTGATCAAGACGTTCTTTATTCGCCATGATTTTTGGCATACAGACCGCGCCAAAGCCCTGGATTTCTTCGGTATGCTCCCGCAGTCCCGCAAAAGTGCCTCTGGCACGTTTCTGCTGCGTCTCTGGAAATTCAACCTTTACTGCCCCGTCTTCCATGGATAATTTCCCTTCAATCCCGCAAATCGGACATTCGACCTTTGTTGTCCCCGGCAAAATGGTAAGAAGACTCTGATGGCACACCGGGCAGACGCCTTCCGGCCGACCCTCCGGCAAAAAAAACTCAACGGAATCATCCTCTAAGCCAAGCGCTGTCCGCCGTCCCATTTCATGCATATCAGAAATAAGCTTGTCATCTAAAAGGGGATTCGCAATATGGCCCATTGCGTATGCATTATAATTGCCCATAACCTTCATCATTGGAGGGAACCCGAATAGATGGAGCGTGGCCGTTCCCATAGATGTCCAGTTTGGCGTTATAGCGCCTCCAACGGAAATATAAGACACGGTCCGCTTCTTTAACCGTTCCATTGGGAAATCCTCAGCATTTCCAGGCAGCTCACCTGTCCGTCGTTTATCTAAAACCCAGGTGATCGCCGAATAGTCATGTCGGCAGGAGAACCTGTCCACAAAATCCTTAAACTGGCCTACCGGCTGCAGAACATATACCGGAGCTCCTAAAATAATCGCATCCGCTTCCCGCACCTTGTCTTCCAAAGTCTGAAAATCATCTTTAAAAACACAAATATTATCTTTCCCTTTTTCAAGCAGTCCGGAACATGCGCCGCATCCACGGCATCTCCCGATATTCATATTCACTGTGTTTACAAACTCTACCTCTGCCTAAGGCATCGCTGCCTTAGCGCCATACAGAGCTTCCTTTACAAGAATATCTGTATTTGCGTTCTTTTTTCCAAACGAAATTCCCAGTACTTTCATCCTCGTCTCCTTTTCATTGACCGAGTATCTTTTTCATCATCGCCACATGCCTTCTTGTCATGATTTCCGCCCGTCCGGAAGCATGATCCTCATACTCTGTTACAATATATCCTTTATAATCCGATGCCTGGATGACCGGAAGTATTTCATCATAAGGGATACTGGCCTCTTTCAGATCCTCGCTGATATAATGGCATTTTCCATGCATATGGGAACAGTACGGCATGATTTCTTTAAGTCCCTCCAGTTCTTTTTTACAGTCCTTTTTGAACTGAACAAACCCGTACATGCCCTGAAGCGCGGCAAATGCCGGTCCTGTAGCTCCTGCTGCCGCAAGCTTCTGTACTGCCTCCTCCTGAGATACATCATTGAGACGCATGTCTTTCGCCATTTCCAGAAGTTCAACCGGCACGCCGGCCGCAAGGGCTTCATCCCAGTGAGGCTTATTCGGCGCCGTAGCGAAAAGGCCGAAATCTGGCACAAACCCGATATATTTTGATCCGGATGCCACGATCTTTTCCAGATATTCTCTCATAATGGGCGTGTTGGGAGTTTCCGGATTATGAATTTCGATTCCCACCTTTACGTCATAGGCTTCCGCGTAAGGCGCCAGCTTAACCAGCGCTTTCGGGCTTAAAAGGAACTGTTCACGCATGACTTTGCATCCCATCTTATTCGCGCTCTTCACATCATTGATAGCCATCTGAAGCATTTCGTCTTCCGTAAGATTTCTGTCTCCTCTCATTCCCCGATCCATATTTGCGGAGTAACAAACCGGCTCAATATCATAATATTGCGATATTGCTTTAATCTCGCCAAGAAACTTATCGCTCACATAGGGATAAGAAGGTATCATCTGGGTGGCAACGATCTCATATCCCTGAGCTCCGACTTCCTTTGCTTTTCGAATACAGTCCTCAAGAGTCATATCCCCCCTGCAGTATTCCCGAGTAAAACAATATAATGTGATTCCTAATTTAATCTCGCTCATTTGATCATCCCTCCTATCTTTTAAAACTCTGCCAGCGTAAGCGTTTTGCTTCCGCATCCATCAATCGGCATATACTCTGTGTCGCTGATGGGCATATATGGGGAGTGGAACATGAGCTTTACATCCACCAGGTGTTCTCCTGCAGGTATCCCGCCGTTTTTGAAGATCTTGATCGTTGCCGGTTCAGTGATTCCCCAAAACTCTGAAACAAGATCATGGAGCTGACTAACGCCAAATTCCTTTCCGTGGAGGCAGAATTTTATATCCTGCAGGGGAACCTGTTCCCCGTCCAGTTTCACTCCAAACGCATCGATCACAGAAAGGAAGTGTCCTCTGTAATAACTCAGCCGGATGTCAAACTGGTATCCGATCTTCCTTCCATTTGCGAACATATTTTTCATGCTGTCATCACACACTACATCGACAAAATTAATTCTCATTGCAAAAGCCATGGATCATGCCTCCCCCCTGTTAGAATTTAATCTCTTTATTTTCTTTCGCTGATTTATAGATCGCGTCAAGAATTTTTGTCACTGTAAGGGCTTCTTCCGGTTTCACAAGAGGCTCCGTATTATTTATAACCGCTTCCAGCCACTGGCGGCAGTCCATGGTTCCTTCTTCTCCGCCGCCTCCGCCAAAGTAAGCGACTCCGCCTACCGCTGAAAGAGTCTCTTGCATAAGCTGATTATTTCTTCCTCTGTTATAGATCAGTTCATTATTTTGATAACTCATGCCTGAGTGTATCTCAGCGCCTGCCTCTGTTCCGCAAAGAGTTGTCGAAGCTTCTCTGGACTCTAACATATTCAAAGCCCAGCTTGCTTCCAAGGCGATGGCCGCGCCATTTTTCATTTTAATATATCCCATGGCGGAATCTTCTACTTCATAAGATTTAGGATCCCATGGACCGAACAGATTGCCTTCTGTAGCCTGCTGAAGTCCTCCCAGTTTATAAAATACAGATCCTGTCACACTGTCAACGTCATAATTATTCATGCACCACAGAGTAATATCAAGAGCATGGGTTCCAATATCAATCAAGGGACCGCCTCCCTGTGCTTCTTTGTCCATAAATACGCCCCACGTAGGTACGCCTCTTCTGCGGACTGCATGGGCTTTTCCATAATAAATATCTCCAAGATCTCCTTTTTCACAGGCAGCGTGAAGATTCTGGACTTCCGGACGGAACCGGTTCTGATAGCCCACTGTAAACTGCTTTCCTGATTTCTTCCATGCCTCAACCATCTTTTCTGCTTCTTCTGTACTGTGGGACATAGGTTTTTCACAGTATACATGTTTTTTCGCCTCAAAAGCCGCAATAGCAATAGCGCTGTGAGACACATTCGGCGTACAAATATGTACAACATCGATTTTAGGATCTTTCAAAAGCTCCCGGTAATCTGTATACACCTTTGCGTCAGGTACGCCAAATTCCTTCGCGGCCTTAACTGCCCGTTCTTCAATAATATCGCAGAAAGCCACGATTTCATTAAGATCCCCATTGTTCTTTAAAGCAGGAAAGTGTTTCTGATTCGCGATTCCTCCGCATCCAATAACTGCTACTTTAAGTCTTTCCATTTTGATTTTCCTCCTGTTTCTCATTCAAATTATTCAAACAAAACAGCCTCTCCGGTTTCTGAAGATTTCCATGCCGCTTCCATCACTGACAATACCCGGCGTATTTCTGAAATCTTGATCTTTGATTCTCCTCTTCCATTAAGCACATCGCCCACATTCCTATAAAACTCTACCCAGTCAGTCTCAATATGAGGTAAAGGCTCTGTTACGATTCCTCCCGGGGGAACAGGAGCAAACTGCCGTGTAGGTCCCGCTTCTGTTTCTGTAATCTGAGGCGGAAGCTTTTCCAGCATCTTTCCTGTTCTGTAAATGCTGCCATCGCATCCGAAGCTTTTTACGATCAAGGTTCCCTTATCTCCTGCCGCAAGCCATCGGGGCTGATATTCAAGGATATAGGTAGAAAGCTCAATATGAGCGGTTATGCCCTTATCCATTTTAAGGATGATCTTAAAATAATCATCCACTTCCTCATGAAGCACATTTTTAATATCCGCATAAATAGATTTGATCTTAGCGCCCGGCATCATAAAAAGAATCTGGTCGATCAGATGCACTCCCCAGTCATACATCATTCCTCCGCCGTATTTTTTATAAATATGCCATTCATGCATATATCCGTTTCCAGAATGAAGTTTTGATTCGATCGTAAAAATATTGCCCAGAAGTCCTTCATCATATGCTTTTTTTACGATCAACATATCCTTATCCCACCTTCTGTTTTGGTGGGATGTAAAAAATACCCCTGCCTTTTTGCATGCTGCTTCCATCTCATCCAATTCCTGAACGTTCATTGCGGCAGGTTTTTCTGTGATCACGTTTTTTCCGGCTTCTGCCGCCTTAATGCACATTTCTTTATGTAAATGGTTCGGAACTGTGAGAATCACAGTATTTATCTCCGGATCCTGAAGCAGTTCATCCGCTGATTTATAGCGCTTATATCCCATCTCCAGGGCTTCCTTCTGCTTCTCTTCGTCAATATCGCAGACCGCTGCGATTTCAACCCCTGCTCTGGGCGCGTTTTTTGCATGCCATTTTCCCATTCCTCCGAATCCGATAATGCCCAGCTTTATTTTCATGCCATATCCTGTCTCCCTTCTTTAAAACCAGTAAATGCTCCGCCTGCTGAGCTGTTACGTTGGTTTCAATCTGAAATTATTATAATTCAAAGACGGAATAAGCACTTCCCCTATTCCTCCCCTTTAATCATCCAAAAATGACATTTTTGATGTAAAAATCAACACACAAAAAAAAGAGGTCAAAAACCATTCATGATATTTTGACCTCCTGCTATTCTTGCCGCCTTATAGCCGCTGTTTTCCAGGTGAGCAGCGGCGCCTAATCCTCATATATTTTTTGCATATTAATATAAATGATCTCATTGGAAAACATTCGGATCTTCGTACATACCTTTCCTTCCTCTGACCGGAGCTTTTCAATGGTCAGCCTGGGTTCACATACCCGTTTAAAGTATCTTAAATCTTCCCTGTCTAATTCCCGTGTATACTGCATTTCCCTCCATATATGAAGAATATTGCCATTCTGTTTATTTACCCGGTACATCTTCATCTGGTACGTCCCGTCTTCCATATCTGTTAGTGTGATTTCCAAATCCACAATTTTTTCATCTTCAAAATATTTCCAGAGATGTTCTTTCTCGATCTCATCCTCCTTTGTGAAATAATAGTTATAGTTCAGCCGCCGCATATTATGGCACAGTATTCCGTAAGAACCGTGACCGTTTGTGGTAATAATACAGGAACGATCAACATGGATCAGATAATGATACAATCTGCTGAAAAATTCAAAGGCAAAGCCCACAGGTTTCATAATCCCATGTTTTGTCAGCAGCCCGGTTCCTCCATGAAGAAGCAGATTCGAATCAAAATATTCGGATATTCTGTCCGTTCCTGAAAAATATCCTGCATCATCTGCCAGTCCATACATTCCCAGAAGATTACTTGCCACATATGCTCCTTTAAAGCAGGTATCATTAATATAGTTCCGATCCGATATGGTCAGATTCCATTCTGTAATATATAGTTTTTTATCCTGCAGCCCGGCATCCTGCATACTGGTCCTCATCCATTCCACCCCTTTGATCAGAGCGTCACTATCCGTGCTCCTCCTGGAAAATATGTCCTGATTTTCCTCCCCCCGGATATATGCGTAAAGCATCATGGAGATAAAATCCGGCACACACTCCTGCCCGGCCCACTCTATAAGCATATCCCGGTCGGCTTCCTGATCATAATCCCCCCGGAATCCGCAGCCGCCGACTTCAAGGAAATTGCAGTATTTTCTTACAGTTTTATAAACAATATTAAACAGGCGGTAATACTGTTCCAGAGAGTCTTTATTTTTCTCCGTCCGCTCATCCCGCCAGACTTCTATCCGCCACGTTTCCATTTCCGCCTGCCCGTATCGCAGGATACAATGCCGCATCATAGCGTCAAGGATTGCCTGCCACCGTCCTTCATGGATCTGAACTCTTTCCTCCGGATAAACAAGGGCATCCCTTACCGTCCTATGGATCCGTCTGGGTTTGGGGCCAAGTTCAATATGAGGTTTCATTCCATGCTGAAGGATAAAATCCAGGACGTAATCCACTCTGGTAAAATTATAATCTCTTCTTTGATCCGAATCAATCAGCATTTCCTTTGAAAATATATTCCAGAAACGTACATATACAATTCCCAAAGATTCCTTTAACAAAATCATATGTTCCCGGATCTCTGCGCGAAGAATATCCTCCGCCGAGCCAATATTTATCATACGATTCCAGACCGGAACCATTCTTTTGCGCGTAATCGCAGACGCTTTAGCGGTTAACGCATCTCCCGGTTCCGCGTTCTCCAGCTCAAGACCCTGGTTCGTAAGGATCTTCTCCAATCGGATTTCTGCATCCCTGTCCAGGGCTCTATCCTCCGTCTCCCGCTTCTCTGATGATTTTCTCCGAAATGCAGAAGGCGTCTCTCCATAAGCCTGTTTAAATACTTTATCAAACATGGTTACACTGGAAAATCCATTATCATAGACAATCCTTGTAATAGGAAGATCCGTATAGATCAGATCATCCACCGCATGATACAAACGTATATTCGTGAGATATTCAGCAAAACTCATTCCGTAAGTTTTCTTAAAAAAACGGGACAAATATCCGTCAGAGAGAAACAGTTTGGAAGAAAGTTCTTTCATACTGATTTGCTGATTATAATTGGCATGTATATAATTATTTATCTGTGCTATTCTGTCATCAAAACGAACATTTTCATCCATGCTTATCTTGTCCGCAGTCTGGACAAGAAAATGAACAGACAACAGCTCCAGGATCTGATAGCAAAGGGCAATATGGCCAAAATCTGCTGTCCTCCCTTCAACCATAATGTAATGGTTCAGCAGTTTTTTCAAAAGTCCTCTAAGCTGATCATATCGCTCATCATTGCTTTTTGAGGAATCACACCAAAGGATAATATTCATGGTGTTGAGAATATCACTGACCATCTGGTAGTTAATCATCAGCTTAGCATACAAAATGTCCTCTGACCCCTGGAGACTATGCCGCTTATTGGCGTTGACAACATAAATATCCTCAGCCTTCATGGCAATGATTTTTTCCCCGATCTTCACTTCAAGACTTCCCTCGAGCACATAGAGCAATTCTATGTCCTGATGAAAGTGTTCCCTTTCCTGACAGGTATTTTTTACCTCGATCCCGACTTTTTCTTTTCTTGTATATTTATTCATCCTATATACAACCTCTCCTTATTGTGCCTTAATTATATCCAAAGCCAGAAATTCTGTCCATCTGAAAAATACAGGAGATTGCAGAAGACTGGGAAAAAGTTGCTGCTTACTATATAACTATTTAACTCAAGAGCGAATACAATCTTGCATTTTACACAAAATCGCTGTAGAATAAAGCCTATACTCAGCCATTGAAAGAGGGGAGAAAAACATGAGCAGATACAATCTGACCCTACTCACGGACCTGTATGAACTGACCATGATGCAGGGCTATTTTGAAAACCAAACCAATGAAACCGTTGTGTTTGATGTTTTCTACCGCACCAATCCCAGCGGCGGCGCTTATGCTATTACCGCCGGTCTTGAACAGGTGATCGACTATATTAAAGACCTCCATTTTGACACAGAAGATATACAGTACTTAAGAGACACTGGATTTTTTCACGAAGACTTTTTAAACTATTTGTCCGGATTCCGTTTTACAGGAGATATTTATGCCATTCCCGAAGGCACTGTTGTATTTCCCAAGGAGCCTCTTTTAAAGGTCGTTGCCCCCATTATTGAGGCTCAGCTTATTGAAACAGCCATTTTAAACATTATCAACCATCAGAGCCTGATCGCCACAAAGGCCTCCCGGGTCGTTTACGCTGCAGGCGGCGGTGTTATGGAGTTCGGACTGCGCCGCGCCCAGGGACCGGACGCGGGTACCTATGGGGCACGGGCGGCAGTGATCGCCGGATGTGTAGGCACATCAAATGTTCTTGCAGGAAAAATGTTTAATATCCCCATTAAAGGGACCCATGCTCACAGCTGGATCATGAGCTTTAAGACCGAGCTGGAAGCTTTCCGAGCCTATGCCCACCTTTACCCGGATAATTGCCTGCTTCTGGTAGATACTTATGAAACTTTAAAATCCGGCGTTCCTCATGCCATCCAAGTATTTAGTGAAATGCGGGAGGCCGGACTTCCAAAGCCAAAGCTTTACGGCATCCGCTTAGACAGCGGCGACCTGGCCTATCTTTCCAAAAAAGCACGAAAGATGCTGGATGCCGCCGGATTTACAGACGCGGTGATCTCTGCCTCCAGCGATCTGGATGAATACTTGATCGAAAGCCTGAAAAGCCAGGGCGCCCAGATCACATCCTGGGGCGTTGGCACGAACCTGATCACATCCAAGGACTGCCCTGCCTTTGGCGGCGTTTACAAGCTGGCTGCTGTCCAAGGACCGGACGGAACCTTTATTCCCAAAATCAAGGTTTCGGAAAATATTGAAAAGGTAACCGATCCGGGGAATAAAGTCATCTTCCGCCTTTATGACAAGGAAACCGGCAAGATCCGTGGAGATCTGATTGCTCTGGAAGGGGAAAATTATGACCCAAAAGATGACCTTATGATCTTTGATCCCATTGCCACATGGAAGCGAACCTACTTAGACGGCGGCACTTATACCGTCCGTCAGCTCCTTGTGCCGGTTTTTGTAAAAGGCCAGTGCGTCTACGCCTCCCCCTCGGTTATGGAGATCAAGGACTACTGCCAGAAAGAGCTGGATACTTTATGGGATGAATCCCGCCGTCTGGCCAACCCTCAGACTGTTTATGTGGATCTATCCCGGCCATTGTGGGAGCTTAAAAACCATCTCCTGGATAATATCCACAGCTTTCGAGACAAAAAAAGCTGATCTGTCAGTCATCCCACAGCCTTTATAACCATAAAAGGTGCAAAAGCAGTTTTATAAAAGCTCTGCTCCTGCACCTTTTTTATATTCCTATAAAGCCTGTTTCATAATGCCTGGGTTGTACAGCCATTATTTAATCAGCCGTGAAATTTCCTTAAATACCGGACTTCCCGCCTTCCGTGTCAGCTCAAACAATATGGACTCTGTGGTTGTAAGAAGTATCCCCTCGCTTTGAGCCCGCATCAGGGCCACTTCCGTATCGGAAGCCTTCCGGGAGCTGATACCGTCTGTCACCAGCACCGGTGTATACCCCGCCTCCTTCAGATCAATACATGTCTGGAGCACGCAAATATGGGCTTCTATACCGCAAACGATCACCGTCTTCTTTCCAAGCGCTTCCATCTTACGGCGCACCGCTTCATCTTCATAGCAGCTGAAGGTGATCTTGTCAAAATACTCGCTGGTGCCTGCGGCCTCTGTAATAGAGGGGATGGTCATGCCAATGCCTTTTGTGTACTGCTGGGTCATGACCATAGGAACGCCTAAAGTCCTTAAACCTTTTAACAAAGTACAGCTTTTCTTTTCCAGTTCATCATGTTCATAAATCACCGGCATCAGCCGTTCCTGATAATCAACGATCAACGCCATGGTATCTTCAAGTAATAAACGCATATGAAAACCTCCTGTATATTATCCTGTCTGAGCTTGTGCCAAACATATAAATACAGTATACCTGATAAACGAGAATGTTGGCAATGATAGAAATTTTCAAAATCATCTAAAACCGGCAGCACATACACAAAAGCTGCGCCGCGCAAAAGCACCCGCACATTTTATTCAGATCCATAGCATATTGCTGAAACTCCTGGCCTTGCTGCTCATAGGCAGAGGCGCTTCCCTGAAAGGTTTGGAGGGTCTGCCGATAAAGGGCATTTCCCGGGGCCTTCTCAATAGCTTTCCGGATCTGTTCCACCGCCATAAGCTGATTCCCAAGCCCGAAATTAGCCAGGGCGCTAAGATAATACCACCGGGCATCCCGCTGATGGCTCAGGATCGTATTTAATGTTCCGTTAGCCCGGCCATACTCTCCAATATTGATCAAGTCTACCGCCTGGCGTATATCCGCGCTGTCTCCCGGTTCGCTGGTTGCTTTAGGCGCCCTGTAGGTTCTTCGTCCAAAGCCGAAAAGATCTTCAAAATCAAAATCTCCAAAGCCGCCGTATCCGCCATTGTTACGGTTCCCGTAAAATCCTGAGTATCCGCCCTGACTGCTGCCATAAGGATCGCCTTGACGCTGGTAGGACTGCTGCTGTCTTTGCTGGTATTTTTCCGGATTGTTCAGCATATCATAGGCCTCATTGATCTCATTCATCTTTTCCGCCGCCTGAGGATCGTCCGGATGAAGGTCCGGATGATATTCCTTTGCCTTTTGACGATAGGCTTTCTTTATTTCATCTTTTGTCGCATCCCTGGAAACTCCAAGGACTTTATATGGATCATCAACCATGCTCCTGCTCCTTTCCTCCATATTTTCTCAAGTACTCCTGCCACACTCCTGCATATAATATATTTCTCAGCAGGTGGACATCCTGAACCATAGGCAGCTTTTCAAAGATCTGAGTCACATTTCCAATAGACATGGTCAATATTTCTCCCATATCCTCTGGCTTTTTTCGCATACGGATCAAAGGATTATAACTGTTCTTTTTCAGATCATCTTTATAATCCATTGCCGCGTCCATAAGATAAATAAAACGTCCAAGCTCATAGCCAAAACTTCTAAGACTGTTGCTCCAGAAATCCTCTTCATAAACAAACAGCTCAGACACCATCTTTCCTGAACAGTTCACCGCGTCATCCGGCTGAGATGAAAAGGACTTTTCCACTTGATTTAAAGCATCTATACCTTCAAAAATTGCCTGGCACTGACGGGGATACTTTTCCTTTGCTTTTTCATACCAGGGTTTCAGTTCCTCGGCATACCAGCGCATTAAATGTTTTTTTTCATCCTGCCAGTCATCCATACATTTATAATAGGACAGAACAACCGTCATATCCGCCGCATACTCTGTATATTTATTACGGACTTCTATTTTTGGACGAAACCGATTTATCCCACAGCGAAACTCTGTTGCCGTTTCCTCCGGTTCATAGAGAGATGATAAAAATAATATGAGAAATGTCATATCATAGCTTAAACTGAGCCTTTCAATCTGTCCGAAAGACTTTTTCAGTGTATTGCACAAACCGCAGTACACACTTTGATAGCGCTGGATCTCTTCTGTGCTGAGTCCAGCTTTATTACAATTTATATATCCATACATCTGATCACTTCTCCTGTATCCTGTGACTATGTGTACAGGCTATGGCTCCAAGCCAAGCCAA
>CAZMGH010000009.1:0-12806 GCA_964565805.1 uncultured Lachnospiraceae bacterium | reverse complement strand
CCAAGCCAAGCCAACTTCATCCTAACACATCCCCTGTCTTTGTCAATGGATTTTATACTTTCTTAATTTTAAAATAATTTCCAGGAAAGATTTTTCATGAATCAGAAAAAAACAACCCCGTCAATCTACAGAGTACTAAAACTCTGTTTGACTGGGTTGCCTTAGTAACTATTCCGTCAGCATTTACCGCGCAGATTTACACAGCCTCAGCTTTTTTCAGCAGCTTCAAATCCGTAGGTCACTTCCCCTTCCGTCCAGGAGCCTGTAATCTCATAAATATATCCCGGCTCGGCCATAAAGGACAGTCCGCCTTCTGTTTCCTCTACAGACACAACCTCTCCCTCCGAAATCGTTTCACTGCCTGCCTCTCTCTGGGACGTCTCCCAACGGAACACAACAATCTGATCCGGCAAGTAAGAAGACACCACCGTCATCTGTGTCTCTCCTTCCAGATTAAACTGGACCAGATCCTCGCTTTGGAGCACATGAGCCGTATCCGCGATAACCACCTGGGACTCTCCGTTTTCATCGGTAAATTCCCATGTATATCCAAACTGGTCACAAAGGGATGTAACTATGGCATCCGTCTGGGTATAGCTCAAAGATAATTCCGGAGGCTGGGATGTATCCGTATCCGGTAAAAGCTGGCTGATCAGTTCCTGGTACTTTTCTATATATTCCTGATTTTCTTTTTCCACCCGAACAATCTTTGTAATTCCCGGATACTGTCCGGGGTAGGATTCCAGCATGATCCCGTTTCCATAAACTTCTACGACATCCCCGCTATTAAGATCATCCTCTGAAATAGCATTGCCGTCCTCATCAAGGATCTCATCAGGGATGTTTCCCGTAAACGGACTTTCCTGTTCAATATCCACAAACAGGACTCCGTTATCATTTTTTAAATAGACCGCTATGAGAGCGTCCTGTGCCTGAGTTTCCTCAGCGCTTTCACTCTCCTGGTTTTCTTGAGTTTCCTGGCTGTCTTGCGACTGGTCGCTGCTTTGGGATGTCCCATCATTTCCGCAGCCTGCCGCGCAAAGAACAAGACCAATGCTTAAAAGCGCTATCAATTTTTTCAACATTTATGTCATTCCTCCTATCTTTTAGGCATACTCCCAGACTCTAAGATTCTACAGTCCCATCATAGCATACCTTATTGCTGCTGTCCATATAATGATTAAGGCGTCAAAAGGGATTTTTGTCTGCGCAAACGCAGCACGCATGACCTTTTGACACTGGTATCATAAAATATCGTACTTGCATTATATGTCTTATAGTATATAATGATGTTAAGGTCAAATAAAGAAATCCCACAAAGGGATACCTCCTTGCCGTAGAAGGCACGGCACAAACAAAGAAAGGTGATTATGATGGAAGAAGTTTTAAAGTATTTAAAATCCTGCGGTACATTTTATGTTGCTACAAATGAAGATGGTCAGCCTCATGTGCGGCCATTTGGAGCGGTCTGCGGCTTTGAAGGAAAGCTTTACATTGTTACAAACAACCAGAAAAAAGTCTATGATCAGATGAAGAAAAATAACAAGGTGGAAATCTGCGGCATGTATGAAAGGACATGGATCCGTATTGAAGGGGAAGTTCAGGAAGATTTGCGCCGGGAAGCACGGGTTGCTATGATGAGCGAAAATGAAAAGTCTTTGAGCAGCATGTACACTGTCGATGACGGACTTATGACTGTCTTTTTCTTTGACCATGGCACAGCCACCATTTATTCATTTACGGACGAACCTAAGGTGATAGAATTATAAGCGATAAATTTTTCGTTTATTATGTCCCTATATATGGACGCATCCATTGGTTTTAACAGAGAGGAAACAAGCATGGAGATCAAGGCTTTTACCTGGACCCGCACACCAGCGGATTATACTATTGGTGACGATAAAATCCAGATCACCTCAAACCCCCATACGGATTTATGGCAAAGGACTTATTATCATTTCCAAAATGATAATGCTCCGGTATTTCAAATGGAAACAGAGGAAAAATATTTCAGCTTTATCGTAAAAACAGATTTTAATGAAAGCCATCATCGCTTTGACCAATGCGGCATTGTAATGTATTTGGACAGTGAAAATTGGCTGAAAGCTTCTGTAGAGTATGAAAACGAGGACTACCAACATCTGGGAAGTGTTGCCACCAATCACGGATATTCCGACTGGGCCACAACCGCTATTGACGCTTCTGTGAAATCCATGTGGTACCGTTTCAGCCGCCGGGAAGATGACTACTGTATCGAATGTTCTTACGATGGAGAGCGCTTTTCCCAGATGCGGATCTGCCATATGTTTAAAGGAGACGGAAAGATCCGCTTCGGCATTTATGCCTGCTCGCCGGAGGATTCCTCATTTACCGCATATTTCAGCCATATGCAGCTGACCCAGTGTCAGTGGAAAGCCCATGACGGCCAGCAGCCAGATGAAATCTGATCAGCGTGCAGGTAAATGCAGAAAGTGTTCTGTCTTTGATGATCCGCACATACAAGTTTATATTGGCAGCGCACAAAAAGGCTTTCCCACGGTGCTGCATACAGCATCCACTCTTTAGATGATGATAAAAACCGGGGAGACAGACTGGAAAGCTCCAATAAAACCATCCCATACATTGAGTCATCCCTTGCTGAAACTCTCTGGCAATCGTACTATAAAGAAGATCCTTTTCCTCTTTATCCATTTCTGCCAATCCGTCTGCCCGATTTTGAATGTTCTGAACTGTTCTCCAAATCGCTCATTCTTCAAAAAAATACGGACCTGGAGCAGAAAATTCTCTGTCCAGGTCCGCAATTTTGTATTTTCTTCATGATATAGACCTTCGCCTTTTCATCACCTGCTGACGATCCGGTAATAAGCCCGGGATGTGCCAAAGTACACAAGGGTATAAAAAACGGCAAAGATAACAAAGCACAGGATGGTCACACCTGCCATAAAGACCTTATCATACAGTCCAAACATAGCCAGAAGCAGGGAAATGATCTTAAAAGCCACCGCAATGTGGATTCCGGCCCCAATCAGCGGCGCAAAAAACACCGTCAGCACCTGGGAATGGATGATTTTTGACACTTCCTTGCGGGTCATACCCACTTTCTGAAGAATGTCAAACCGGCCCTGGTCCTCATAACCTTCGGTCACCTGTTTGTAGTACATGATCAGCACTGCCGCGCACAGGCACACAATGCCAAGAAGGATGCCTAAGAAAAACAGTCCACTGTACAGTCCCATAAATGAATCCTGGGAGCTGGCACGACATTCCATGATGATCTGCGGCATGGATGCGTCAGCGGCAATCATTTCGGATACCGTCTGAGATAAACGATCAAATACGGCAATCTGCTGGTCCTTATCTCCGTTCATATCAAATCCAAAGAAGGTCTGCTTATAGCTGGAAATTTCCTCACTGTCGTAGCCATACTGGGACAGCATAGCGTCAAACCGCTCTATAGCCAGATCAAAATCCGGCACAAAAATAAACATAGATGCCACAACCTGCTGGGTATCAATGCTATTGGCCATAAAAGAGTCCAGATTTTCTTTAATTTTCACCGTACCATAGCCTTCAATATTTAAAGTATCCCCCGTATAGTCAGTTTTGGTACAGTACAGCAAGATCTCATCCTCTGCCAGAGTCGCATCTGTTCCCATAAGCCGGTTATAATCATCCAGGGAGAGCACAAACAGCTGGCGCACATCCCCATAGTCAAAAAGCGTCTGCAGACTGCTCTGGTCAAAAGATAGCGTATCCTCTACAAGGACAGCGCTAAGATTCAGGTTTTTATAAACTAAAGTATTTTCCCGGATCAGACCATACTCTTCCAAAATACTATCTGCCGTGTCTGAAATTTTCTGGGTCACAGTGTCGTCCACAGTATTCATATTCATGACAATCTGCCGGACATACCGATGATTTAAAAGGTCGTTTGTTCCAAAGTACAGAGAGGCAGTTGAGGAAATCATGACCAGCACGGCTGTACTTAAAATACAGATAGCCGCCAACCCGGCTCCATTGCGCTTCATCCGGTAACTCATAGATGAAATGGAGATAAAATGGCTTGTTTTATAATAATACCCCTTATTCATTTTCAGGATCCGGCACAAAACGACAGACCCGGCAATAAACAGCAGGTATGTGCCGACAATGACAAAGATCACTGCTACGAAAAACATAAGCATCGCCGATAAAGGTTCCTCAATGGTCAGTGCAAGAAAATATCCTGCCGCTAAAACAATCAGTCCAAAAATAGCCAGGATCCAGTTCGCCTTTGGCGGCTTTTCTCCTACATTTTCACTTTTTAAAAGCTCCACCGGCTTTGCCAGGTAAACCTGACGCAGGCTGTTTAAAAACAGCAAAATAAAAATCACAAGAAAAATGGTTACATCGGTCTGTATAGCTCCGGGGCTTACGACCAGAGAAAATCCGCTGCTGCTGTGAAGCATACAGGCCATAGCGATCTGAGCAGCCTTGGAAAATAAAATGCCTAAAACGATTCCCGCTGCCAGGGAGATCAGGGTGATGATCACGCTTTCCCAAAACAGGACAAGGATAAGATTTTTCCGCCCCATGCCAAGGATGCTGTAAAGGCCAAACTCCTTTTTCCTGCGGCGCATTAAAAATGAATTGGTATAAAACAGGAAAAATGTGGCAAATACAGCAATAATGCCCACACCCACCATAATAAACATCTGCACTTCCCCGCCTCCCGACAAGCTGGTAACGCTTTCGTCCGTGGCCAGGAAAATGATGATATATTCCATCATGACCATGCCAATACAGCTTAAAATATAGGGAAGATAGATTTTCCGGTTTTTATAAATGCCTGTAGCGGCCAGTTTCCAGTAAAAAAACATTTTCATCGTCTGTCACCACCTGTCGCGATCATGGTTAATGTGCGGGAAATCTTCTCATACAGCGCTTCATTGGTATTTTCTCCCCGGTAAATCTGATGGAACAATTCCCCGTCCTTAATAAACAGGATCCGTCCCGCATGACTGGCCGCCTTCACCGAATGAGTCACCATAAGGATCGTCTGGCCGTCCCGGTTAATGGAAGCAAACAGATCCAAAAGCTCATCAGAAGACCGGGAATCCAGAGCCCCGGTAGGCTCATCTGCCAGGATCAGCCGAGGATGCGTGATCAGGGCCCGGGCCACTGCTGCCCTTTGCTTCTGGCCGCCGGAAACCTCATAGGGATATTTTTTCAGCAAAGACTCAATGCCAAGCTTTGCTGCCAAAGGCTTTAACTCCTTTTCCATCTGGGCATATTTTTGCCCTGCCAATACTAAAGGCAGCAAAATATTATCCTCCAGGGAAAAAGTATCTAACAAATTAAAATCCTGAAACACAAATCCCAGGTTATCCCGGCGGAAGGCGGACAGATCCTTTTCTCGAATCTTTGACACCGGCTTTCCGTCCAGAGTTACTTCCCCGCGGGTGGGCTTATCCAGTGTGGCTAAAATATTTAAAAGGGTCGTCTTACCGGATCCGGACTCCCCCATGATGGCCACATACTCTCCGCTTTCCACAGTTAATGACACATTGTGCAGGGCCCGCACCTGATTTCCTCCAAAGCGGGACGTATAAATTTTTTCCAGATTGTGAACTTCTAAAATGGACATATACTTAAAACCTCCTGATATTCTTTGAGCATGGACCTATCATAACAAAACAGCCGCATTGCCATCCATCGAAAAGCATGACAATACGGCATGACAATGTGACAATTTTGTAAGAGGTTATTCAGTCTTCAGATCATAGTGGTTTAAGTCAATGACAAAACGGGAACCCTTCCCTACAGTGGATGTCACTGAAATTTTATGGCCCAGCTTTCTCGCAGACCGTCGGCAAAGGTACAGGCCCAGCCCGGTAGACTTTTTCTCTGACCGGCCATTGTACCCGGTAAAGCCCTTTTCAAAAATCCGGGGCATATCCTCCGGCGCAATACCGATTCCTGTATCCTCTACGATCAGATGATTTTCATCATCCACTGAAATAGTCACACTTCCCTTCTCAGTATACTTCACCGCATTGGATAAAAGCTGCTCCAGGATAAATCCCAGCCATTTTTCATCCGTAAGCGCCGTCTTATCCGTTCCCTCGTAAGACAAACGGATCCGGCTCCGGATAAACTGGCCGGCGTATTTCCGGATGGCCTGGCGGATGATCTTATCCAGGCTGCACTCCCCGATCACCAGATCCGAAGCATTTTCATCCAGACGCACATAATACAGCACCATTTCCACATACTGCTCGATGCGGAAAAGTTCAGACAAAAGCTCCTGGTTGGCCGGGGTATCCTCGCTTTGTAGAATAACCCGCATCACCGCGATCGGCGCTTTGATCTGATGAATCCAGGTGGCATAGTAATCGACAGTTTCTGCCTGACTTGTCTGCCACCGCCCATACTCCTCATCACGAAGGCTTCCGAGAACCTTTAAAAGCTGCTGGTAATCCTCCTCCTTAGGGTCTGTGGGTGTCGGCAGGTCATTCCATAAAAGCCCGATACTATCCTGGATACGGCTTAATTCCTTGTGCCTTTTATAAAATGCCAGAAATCCCGACACAAACAGCACGATGCCCACCATAAGGCACAAAGCCGCCGGATACCAGATCACCTCCAATGGTTCCCGGACCATTAAAAAGATCATAGCACAGATCCCGATGCAAAGCCCCAACCCCCACAAGCACCGGCGGCACTGGCGCAAATACTTCCACAAAAGCATAGTTTCACTCTCCTTCCGGTCAGCTTGGCAGCCGCCTACTGGATGATATAGCCGCCGCCCACCTTTGTGGTAATAAATCCGGTCAGTCCGGCCTGATCCAGTTTTTTCCGCAGTCTGGCAATATTTACTGTCAGTGTGTTTTCCTCCACATACACATCGCTTTCCCACAAACGCATCATTAATGTATCCCGGCTCACCACCTTGCCCTTATTTTCCATTAAGGTTTGAAGGATACGAAATTCATTTTTGCTCAGATCGATCTTCTGGTCCTGATACACAAGAGTTGTATCATTTAAGTTTAAAATCGCCCCCTTATGTTCCAGTACCGGAATTTTCCCGGCCATATCGTAGGCGCGCCGCAGCACGGCCTGGATCTTGGCTGTCAGCACATTTAAATCAAAGGGCTTGGCAATAAAATCATCCCCGCCCATATTCATGGCCATAACAATATTCATATTATCTGATGCGGATGAAATAAAGATCACCGGAACATTGGAGATCTTTCGGATCTCGCTGCACCAGTGGTAGCCGTTATAAAAAGGCAGCATAATATCCACCAGGACCAGATGGGGGTCAAATGCGGTAAACTCTGTGATCACATGGGCAAAATCTTTCACATACTCTACCGTATTCCCCCAGGACTCCAGGTGCTTTTTCATGGCTTTGGCCATGGATGTATCGTCTTCAATGATCAAAATTTTGTACATACTGTTACCTCCAAATGATTAAAGAGGAATCCTGCGATTTTATTATAACGAAAAATACAAAGGGTGTACAGAAAGAAATTGCGGAATTTAAGTCAATTATGGACGCCCTCTGTCTAATATCGTCTAATATCGGATTAGAACAAGTATTCGGTTGTATCTATACATTTCCCTTGTCCGGTGATATAATAGCCATAAAGCATAACGATTAAGCCATCGGAATCGTTACCTCACAACTGCTGTTCATCCTACGAAAGGAATTGGATGCTTATGATCCTTAGTGTCAGCCGCCGGACAGACATTCCGGCATTTTACGCGCCCTGGTTTTTTAACCGGATCCGTGAAGGGTATGTCCTTGTAAGAAACCCGGTAAATTTTCACCAGATCAGCCGGATCCGGCTGTCTCCCCAGGTCATTGACGGCATAGTGTTCTGGACAAGGAATCCGGCCCCTATGCTCCCGCATCTGGAGGAATTAAAAGATTATATGTATTATTTCCAATTTACCCTGACCCCCTACGGCCCGGATATTGAACCTTATATGTCATCAAAAAAGGATGTGATCCTGCCTGCCTTTTGCGCCCTGTCTGAGGCTATCGGCCCGGACCGAGTGATCTGGCGCTACGATCCCATCCTGCTTAATCCCAAATATACGATTTCCTATCACACGAAAGCTTTTGAACGACTGGCCAAGGCGCTAAAGGGATATACTAAAAAATGTGTCATCAGCTTTATTGACAGCTACCGGAACACGGCCCGTCATGAAAAAAGCCTTGCCCTGGCTCCCCTTGGCCCCGGAGAAATGATAACCCTGGCCAAAGAGTTTCAGGGCATTGCCCAGGCCTGTGAGATCACACTGTCCACCTGCGCCGCCAGTGTGGATATTGGCGTGTATAATTCCTGCCCCCACCAGTGCCGTTACTGTTATGCCAACTATAACGAAGCTTTAGTCAGCAAAAACACCGCCCTCTACCATCCTGAGGCCCCTCTGCTTGTTGGAGAGATCGGACCGGGAGACCGGGTGTATGAAAGGTTTTTTCGTGTTGTTTAGTACAGATTTTGTGGATAGAATAGGACGAAACAGACTGGGTGATACCAGGCGGATAAAATGATTTTGTGACTTTTGTAAATGATACGGTATGGCTTTCGATAGAACAGATGGCAGAAGTGTTTCAAAGAGACAGAAGTGTTATAGGAAAGCATATACGCAATATCTTTAAAGAGGGAGAATTGAAAAAAGAATCCGTATGGGCAAAATTTGCCCATACTGCCGATGATGGAAAAACCTACCAAGTGGATTACTATAATCTGGACGTGATTATATCTGTGGGATATAGAGTAAAATCTTTGCGTGGTACTCAGTTTAGAATATGGGCAACGAATATTTTGAAAGAATATATGGGATTAACTTCCTGGCAGGGGAAATCTATAAAAAAAGCAGATGTAGAAGTAGCAAAAAATTATTTGAATAAAGATGAATTGGATGCATTAAATAAAATTGTTTCCGCTTATTTGGATATTGCGGAGGTGCATGCATTAAACCATGAGCCTATGTATATGAAAGACTGGCTGGAGACTATAGATGATTATTTAAAAATGACAAGAAGAGATAGAATACAACGCAAAGGCGAGGTTGTGTTAGGGAAATTAAGAGAAGAAAGCTAATATAGTAATCGCAGGTGAGATTTTATCTAAATCTTATAGACAAACAATAAAAGCATAGAGAGTGTATTCGCGTCAATGCTTTACATTACGTTGCAACTAATATTTTGTGACTTTTCGTGAACAAATGGTGAAAAGTCCAATATAAGGCAGTATCATTATGCCCTGAAAAGACGGGCAAAGCTAAGGAGAAGATTTTGCTATGGATAAATTCGTTTTAAAGGCCCCGTATCAGCCCACCGGCGACCAGCCGCAGGCCATTGAAAAGCTTGTGAAAGGGTTTAAAGAGGGCAATCAATTTGAAACTTTGCTGGGCGTTACCGGCTCAGGAAAAACATTTACTATGGCCAATGTGATCGCCCAGCTGAACAAGCCGACGCTCATCCTGGCCCACAACAAAACACTGGCAGCGCAGCTGTACGGGGAATTTAAGGAATTTTTCCCAAATAACGCTGTGGAATATTTTGTCTCCTATTATGATTACTATCAGCCGGAAGCTTATGTGCCGTCATCAGACACGTATATTGAAAAAGACTCCGCTATTAATGACGAGATCGACAAACTGCGCCACTCTGCGACAGCCGCCCTGTCTGAGCGGAGCGACGTGATCATTGTGTCATCCGTATCCTGTATTTACGGCTTAGGAAGTCCTATCGACTACAAAAAAATGGTTATCTCCCTGCGACCGGGCATGATCAAAGACCGGGATGAGGTGATCCGAAAGCTGATCGATCTTCAGTATACCCGAAATGACATGGATTTTAAGCGGGGAACCTTCCGGGTCCATGGCGATGTGGTAGAGATTTTTCCGGCGGCTGCCACAGATACCGCCGTTCGGGTGGAATTTTTCGGGGATGAAGTGGACCGTATTGGCGAATTTGACCCTCTCACCGGAGAGGTCAAGGCCTATTTAAAACACACTGCCATTTACCCTGCTTCCCATTATGTTGTTCCGCCGGAGCAAATGGAACGGGCCATTAAAGATATTGAGGCAGAGCTTGCGGAGCGGGTAAAATATTTTAAAAGTGAGGATAAGCTGCTGGAGGCACAGCGGATTTCCGAACGAACAAATTTTGATATTGAAATGATGCGGGAAACAGGGTTTTGCTCCGGCATTGAAAATTATTCCATGCATCTGGCAGGTTTAAAACCGGGGCAGCCTCCCTACACCCTGATCGACTACTTTCCTGACGATTTTCTTATTATCGTGGATGAGTCCCATATGACCATTCCCCAGGTCCGGGGCATGTACGCCGGGGATCAGTCCCGAAAGACGACCCTGGTAGATTATGGCTTCCGGCTGCCCTCTGCCAAGGATAACCGGCCATTAAACTTTGAAGAATTTGAATCCAAGATCGACCAGATGCTTTTTGTATCTGCCACTCCCAGCGTTTATGAACAGGCGCATGAGCTTTCGCGGGCTGAGCAGATCATCCGGCCCACAGGTCTTCTGGATCCCGAGGTCAGCGTCCGTCCGGTGGAAGGACAAATTGACGAGCTTGTTTCTGAGGTTAATAAAGAAACTGCCAAAGGCAATAAAGTCCTTATTACTACTTTGACCAAGCGTATGGCCGAGGATCTGACAGATTATATGAAGGAGCTGGGAATCCGGGTTAAGTACCTTCATTCGGATATTGATACCCTGGAACGTACCGAAATCGTCCGGGATCTGCGTATGAATGTTTTTGATGTGCTGGTAGGTATCAACCTTCTCAGGGAAGGTCTGGACATTCCTGAAATTACTTTAGTGGCCATCCTGGACGCGGACAAAGAAGGCTTCCTCCGTTCAGAAACTTCGCTGATCCAGACCATTGGCCGGGCTGCCCGAAATACCGACGGTCATGTGATCATGTATGCGGATACCATTACAGAATCTATGGATAAAGCCATCAGTGAAACCAACCGCCGCCGGTCGATCCAGCAAAAATATAATGAAGAGCATGGCATTACGCCTCAAACCATCAAAAAGGCCGTCCGAGATCTAATCAGTATTTCCAAGGCCGCGGATAAGGATGAGGAAGAATTGTCTAAAGATCTGGAATCTATGACAAAGAAGGAATTAAAAGAGCTGGCGGCAAAACTGACCAAAAAGATGCATTCCGCTGCCGCGGATTTAAACTTCGAGCTGGCCGCCCAGCTGCGTGATGAAATGCTTGAAGTGAAAAAGTATTTAAATGATTTTGAATAGGCGCATCCTCCCATTGTTCCAGACAGGTGATCAGCCCTTTCATACCGGAAGGATTGCCGCCAATGGCCGCCGGTCGATAAAGTCCGTCTCTTGATACGTTTCAACGGAAGACCCGCGGCCAACTGATTTAGCGCGTTGGAATTGACTGCCAGAAGGTTTCCGCAAGCCATTCGTCCTCCCGGCAGTCAATCCCATAATAATAAAACAGCCTTAATAAGCCTTGCCCCAGTAAACCATGGCCTTTGCAGGACGTCCGCAGCATACGCACACATCAGAGATATGCTCCTGCTTAAAGGGCATACATCTGGAGGTTGCTGTGGTTTCTTCCTTGATCTTATCCTCACATGCCTGGTCACCGCACCACATAGCCTTTACAAAGCCTGGCTTATTGGCAATCATATCTTTAAATTCTTCATAGTTGGCTGCCGTACAAGTATGGCTGTCCCGATGAGCTCTTGCCCGCTCCAGCATTTCCTTCTGCATAGTTTCCAGAGTATTGGCAACGCTTTCTTCCAGAGTATCCAGAGATACAACCTGTTTTTCCCGGTTATCCCGGCGGACGATAACAGCCTGGTTCGCTTCAATATCCTTAGGACCGATCTCAATACGCACAGGAATTCCCCGCATCTCTGCTTCAGCGAACTTCCATCCGGGACTCTTTTCAGAATCATCCACTTTTACCTTAAAATCAGATAAACGGTTCTTTAATTCATAAGCCTTATCTAATACCCCTTCCTTATGCTGGGCAATGGGAACAATCATCACCTGTACCGGCGCGATCCTTGGAGGAAGCACAAGACCGTTGTTGTCTCCGTGAACCATAATAATAGCGCCGATCAGACGGGTCGTCATTCCCCAGGAAGTCTGGTGAACATACTGAAGCTTATTGTCTTTATCTGTATACTGGATACCAAAGGCTTTGGCAAAACCATCCCCAAAGTTATGGCTTGTCCCGGACTGAAGGGCTTTTCCGTCATGCATTAAAGCTTCAATAGTATAAGTAGCTTCCGCGCCGGCAAACTTTTCCTTATCTGTTTTCCGGCCCCGGATCACAGGGATCGCCAGAACTTCCTCACAGAAGTCTGCATACAGGTGGAGCATCTGCTCCGTTCTCTCCTGAGCTTCCTCAGCTGTGGCATGGGCAGTATGCCCTTCCTGCCATAAAAACTCTCTTGAGCGTAGGAAAGGACGGGTCTCTTTCTCCCAGCGGACAACTGAGCACCACTGATTGTAGATCTTTGGCAGATCTCTGTAAGACTGGATTTCCTTAGCATAAAAATCGCAAAACAGTGTCTCAGATGTAGGACGCACACACATGCGCTCAGGCAGTTCTTCCAGTCCGCCATGAGTCACCCATGCTACCTCAGGGGCAAAGCCTTCCACATGATCCTTTTCCTTCTGAAGCAGACCTTCAGGGATAAACAGAGGCAGGTATACATTTTCCACACCGGTTGCTTTAAAACGGCGGTCCAGCTCATGCTGGATATTTTCCCAGAGAGCATAGCCTGCCGGCTTAAATACCA
>CAZMGH010000008.1:26006-78576 GCA_964565805.1 uncultured Lachnospiraceae bacterium | reverse complement strand
CTAAAACGTTTGGTGATCCGAAGTAACAGTTCAGCTGGCCAAACGGTTACAGTCTGGAAAAATTGTCAGAAAACGCATCCGTCATAGTGCTTAAGCATGTTTTGATCCGGACGTTCCAGAAGGCTGGTGCAAACAAAGTCCTTGCCCGGCTCTACAAATGGAAATGTATCCCGGGTTGCCCAGTCAGGGACAGTCCATTTGGGCGGGTTATTTATAAAAGCGTTGGTCCAGGCAGAGTTATTTTCAAACCACATTTCGCATACCCGGTCCCAGCGATGGAAAAATATATTGTCCTCGTCTACATCGACAAATTCCGGTCCGCCGCCGCCCTCTGGCAGAGGAATCGGCGGATACTGTTTGTCATAGGCCTTGTGGGAGAAGAAGCGCAGCAGTCCGGGAAGGGTGCAGGCCTGGGGCGCAAAGGTTTCAAGGAACCATTTTTCGCCTTCCTCTCTGGAAACGCCCTTGGGATAGGACATTATATATACAAAACGGATAAAGGTTTTTCCAGCGTGGTTCATTTCCTGGCCAAAGAAATCCTCTGTAGGCTCAGCGGGAACATTGGCGATAGCTACAGTCATAGCATTATCCACCGGCTCCGGAGTCATACCGAGAAGCCCCCGGAGACTGCGGCGTCCTTCGACACTTAAGCCAAAATTTTCATGGACTCTGTAATTCATAAATCCCATGTCTGTCATACCTTTTGCCGGAGGCATAACGCGGAACATTACATACCGGGTCAGCCATGGCTCCTGAGCCATAACCTCCGGGCAGTGATGGTGGACAAACCACCGCTCCATAGCGGGAATATTGTCAATATCATTAATGTGATGAATGATCAATGTTTTGTTCATAACCATATTTGGCATTGGTTGTTCCTCCTTTTGATTTTTGCTGCAGTATGCGGCAGCGCCGCTGCCATGCAGTATCTGTGCCATGAGGCGCCTGCATCACGGCTGCGGCAGTCAGTTGTTCTGGATAAATTCGATAAGCACTCCGTTGCAGTCCCGGATAAACATCACGCTGTTGCCCTGCATAGTCACTTCGTGGGCAATATCCACACCATTTTCTACAAATTTTGCTTTTAAGGCAGCCATATCCTCTGTGGCAAAGGCGATATGCTTTGTCCCAACGGTTTGAAGGTCGCTGTTGGGGGTGAGACGGTCCGGCGGAAGCTCCTTTGGATTTTCATATTCAAAAAGCTCGATCTGGAAATCCTCATTTTGGATAAAGCAGATCCGCGCTTTTAAAGGGGGAACGAAGCCATCGTCAGACACCAGTTTAAAACCAAGATTTTTTTCGTACCAGGCCAGGGATTCGTCCATATTGTAGACGCTGATCCCGGCGTGAAGGACTTTTAAATTCATTTTGTAAACCTCCCTTTGTGATTTTCATATGTGTTGTTCAGGATGAGAGCGCATCCTGAATGTTTGTATTTATATTATAAAGCCTGCCCCTGGGGCAGGGTCAAGACATGTAAACAGGATTTTATCTGAATTGTATGGCCGCCTGGGAAGCAAACAGGATTTATCTTGCCACAGGCCCGGGGCCATACTATAATGAAGGAAGATATTGCATGAATGGGGGATTTTTATGAAGGATTTTAATGTGGCCCTGCTCCAGATCCTGCCGAAGGCAACGCTGGAAGAAAATATGGAAAAGGGACTGAAATATTGCCAAAAGGCGGCAGAGCTTGGCGCGGATCTGGCGCTGTTTCCGGAAATGTGGAGTGTGGGATATACGATTCCTGAAGATCTGTCATTGCTAAAATCCATGGCCATAGCATCAGATGGTGAATTTGTTACAGCTTTTAAAAATGCGGCGGTGCAGCTTCTCATGGCTATCGGGATCACTTTTCTGGAAGCGTGGGAGCCTTTGCCAAGAAATACCCTTTGTGTTTTTGACCGTTTTGGGAATAAAGCCCTGACCTATGCCAAGGTTCATACCTGCGATTTTGGCGATGAGCGCCGTCTTACCCCGGGAAATGACTTTTATGTGACAGATCTGGACACAGAAAAGGGAACGGTCAAGGTGGGGGCAATGATCTGCTATGACCGGGAATTTCCTGAAAGCGCCAGGATCCTTATGCTGAAAGGGGCTGAGATCATCCTTGTTCCCAATGCCTGTCCCATGGAGATCAACCGTCTGACCCAGCTCCGGGCCAGAGCCTTTGAAAATATGACCGGGATTGCTACTGTAAATTATCCTTTTGGAAAGCCGGATTGCAACGGCCATTCTACAGCTTTTGACGGGGTCGCCTACCGGACGGATGAAGGCGGCTCTAGAGATATGCTGATCATCGAGGCAGGAGAAAGGGAGGGAATCTATATGGCTTCCTTCCCTATGGATGAGTTGAGGGAATACCGCCGCAGCGAGGTTCACGGCAACGCCTACCGGCATCCGGAAAAGTACCAGCTTCTTGTTACACAGCAGATCCGGGAGCCTTTTATCCGATCGGACTACCGGAGATCGGTCCCGGGGAGTGAAGGCCTATGAAAGACTATTTGACTATAGGAGAAATGGCCAGGATCAAGAAGATCAGCATTAAATCCCTGCGGTATTATGAGCGTATCGGTATTTTGATTCCTGTAAAGATCAACCCGGAAAATGGTTACCGGTATTATTCAAAGGAACAGCTTTTAACTGTAGATATGATTAAATTTTTTGCGTCCATGGATATACCTTTGCGCCAGTGGGATCAATATATTGACCCGGAAAGCGGATTCCATTTAAGGGAGCTGATCGCTGACAGCCGGGCGGTGGTCCGGGAGGAAATCTTTCGGCTAAAAGTGCGGCAAAAACGCCTGGAGCTGGCAGCCCGGGGACTGGAGGATAATGAAAAATATGAAAAGATCCAGGGCTATTATGAGCGGCTTATTCCGGCGAGAAACGTTTTATGCTATCCTATGGATGAACCGGAGTCTCAGGTGGATTTTCATGAAAAGCTGAGTATTTTATTTGAAATTGCCCAGGAGTACCGGGTGTCCGCCAATTACCCTTCAGGGATGCTTATGGATCATTCCCCCCAGGGACAGACCTTTTTTGCTTATGTGGAAATTTATGAGCAGCTGGATGGCCATCCGTTTTTCAGGCATTTCCCTGAGCATAACTACCGGTGTATCCGCCGGGAGCCTAAAGCCATCGTGCATGTGACCCGGGATGAGCCGGAGTATTTTAAGGAGCATCCCCTTGTGACTGTGATCGAGGCGGACTGTATCACATCGCCGATGCGCTTTAAGCCCTATCCGGCAGAACTGGAATTTTTTTAAAACTTCATAACGGCGGGAAAAAGCAGGAAAGAAGATGCGCCGTGACGAGATCCTGATCATTGCCTATCTTGTGAAGACGGGGCGGCTTTCAGCTTCCTCCACAGGGTTGTCCGGCTGATGCCAAGATACTGGCACACTTTGTCTTTATCGTTGTGAAATTCTTCTAAAAGCCGGGAAATGTATTGAGCCTCCATGCCTTTCAGATCCGAGGCCGGTGACAGGCTGGGGGCCGGGGGCCTATTAGGGCCTGTCTCATATTTCAGAGCCATCATAGAGTGGATAAATTCTTTGGTAAGTCGGTAGTTTTCTGCCAGCAGGACGATGCGCTCAGCAAAATTGCGCAGTTCCCGTACATTTCCCGGCCAGTCATAGTACAAAAGCTCATGAAATATAGCGTCATCCTTCCAGTACAGGGAACGTTTTTCTTTAAGGGCTGTTTCCTGAAGAAAATGTTTAAATAAAGGAATGATGTCCCTGGGCCTTTCCTTTAAGGACGGGATGACCAGATCCAGGACGCACAGCCGGTAGTAAAGGTCTTCTCGAAAGCCGCCGTTTTCCACAAGGCGGCATAAGGTTTTGTTGGTAGCCACAATGACCCGCACGTCTACGGGAATTATTTTTTCTCCCCCGATACGCCGGATTTCTTTTTCCTGGAGGACCCGCAGGAGCTTTGCCTGAAGACTGAAAGGCAGCTCAGCCACCTCGTCCAGAAAGATGGTTCCTTTATGAGCTAGTTCAAACAGCCCCTTTTTCCCGCCGGGAAGGGCCCCGGTAAAGGATTCTTTTTCATAGCCGAACAGTTCGCTTTCGATGAGAGATTCATTAAAGGTTGCGCAGTTAATGGCTACAAAGGGGCCGTCTGCCCGAAGACTGGCATTGTGGATGCTGGAGGCAAGCATCTCTTTTCCAGTGCCGGTAGCGCCGCAGATCATGATCGTAGCGGAAGATTTCGCGTATTTTTTTGCCCGCTCCACGATGATGGACATTTTTTCGTCCTGATAGATCATATCTTCAAAGCGGATTTTGGCTGTCAGTCCCTGCCGCTTATTCTGTATGCGGATGGATAATTCCATATTTTCAATATCATTCACGTTATTAATAATGGCGGCGTAATGCTGGATGTTGTCAAAGATCACAGGGATCAGATTGACAATATAATTTTTCCCTTGGAGCATGACCATTTGATTGGAGGGCAGGGCGATGATCCTATCCATATCCATTTGAAATAATTCAGACAGGTTTTGGCAGACTTTTTCCTGAAAAAACAGTTTTTCTCCGGCCTGATTGTATTTTAATATCTTGCCGTGATCATCTGCAATGATAATGGCTTCAAAGACAAGATTGGTCAGATCCTCGATAAACGCGTTTTTCGATTTTTCCATAATGGACGCGGAGGTTGCCAGAAGCGCTTTTGTAATGGCGTTTTGGTAACTGTCATTGTCGATATTAAAAATCTTGTGAGGAATGGAAAATTCCTGGGCCAGTGCGCAGGGTTCCGCGTCCCCGATCATAAAATCAATAGACTGTTCCTTTAATGTCTGTATGATTTCTCTCAGGTTTTCTGTGTGATAGATCCTGTAATAAATATAGTATGTATCTCCAAGATCCAGTTCTGTTTTCTGGTTCTGGTGTTTTTCTCACTCAGCCAGGGGACTGACTTCTACCAGAGCAATCCGCTTATAGCCTTCTTTCCGACGGTTTTTCAACTGCTGTAAAATACCATATAAGCTGTACTCTAACTGAAAAATAGGAATGTTTATGCCGCTGGCAAACAGATACCGGGCGAGACTTCCTCGAGTCAGGATCCCGCAAATGGTATTTTGGGCGGTATAAGACGCAATCTCATCTAACAGCTGCCGACAAGGGGAGGAAACAATGAATTTATAAATATAGCGGCTGATCTCCGGACAGTCCTGGATAACGTGTTCCTCCTTAGGAACCACTGCGATGAATTTGTGATATAAGTTTTGATCCATGTCTGCTCCTTTCAGGTGAATGATAAATGGATAACCGATGCTTTTTGACCGGCTAAAGCCGGACAAGAAGACGCGCCGTTCTGAATCGATATGTCCTAAGGATACTACAATTATTTTAAAAATGAAATACTGTTTTTCAAAAATGAAAAATCAATGTGAAAAATAAATTTAAAACAGGCAAAAAATCAGATTTTATAGTTGGCACGGTTTTTGCTACAGAATAAGAATGAAAGATGCGAAAGCCTCCATTTTTATGGGGGTTACCGCGTCTGTTCGGCGTTTTGAACGGTTACGGACGGAAGCGTAGGGGTGCGCAATCACGTTCTCATAATGCCGGGATGTATATGTTCCGCAGGGGCGGCCAGAAAAATCGCGGCAAAGGCAGAGAATGTCGCCTATTTGTATAATCCTAACGGCTGCGCTCAAAATACAGAGGATACAGGGCTGACGCTGGAAATATTGTCAGGGATGGTGGCCAACGGCAACGTTTATGGGGCGCTGATCGTGGGCCTTGGATGTGAGATTATTCAAAAAGACCGTTATATGGAAGCTATACGCAAAAAGACAGACAAGCCGGTATATTATATCAGTATCCAGGAAGAGGGCGGCATCGAAAAAACTGTGGAAAAAGGCGTAGACATCGCAAATAAGCTTCGCCGGGAGGCGGACCAGTGCGTCAGAGAGGAATGTGATATTTCTCATCTTATTTTAGGCATGGAGTGCGGCGGCTCGGATCCTACATCTGGCTTTTCCTCAAATACAGTCCTGGGAGACACATCAGACCGTGTTGTGGATCTGGGAGGCACCACAGTGCTTAGTGAAACGCCGGAGGCTATCGGGGCGGAAAATATACTAAAACGCCGCGGGATCACAGAGGAGGTTGGACAAAAGATTTATGACACGGTGAAGGCCTGCGAAAAGCTTTATCAGGAAGGGGGACGCCTGTAGGAAATGTTGTGGCTCCGGTGATCAAGATTACGGGAAATCATGATACATTTGTGCGGCTTAACGATATGATGGATTTTGATACAAGCGCAAGCTACCGGGAGGGCGTACCGATTCAAGTCCTTGGGAAAGAGCTTTTGGACTATATTATGGAAGTCTGCAGCGGAAAAACGGTAAAGGCCGAGGATAATGATATTTCAGATATGGCCATTAATCAGCTTCACAGCTATTGTTAAACCGCTATGAAGGAGGAGAAGTTATTATGAAGATACTAAAGACTGTACAGAAAATCCCGGGAGGACTTATGGTAGTTCCGTTATTTTTAGGAGCGGTCATTAATTTTGCTTTTCCGCAGATTCTGGATATTGGAGGCATGACAACAGCAACCTTTAAATCCGGCTCATCCGCATTTATCGGAGCCAGCCTGATGTGCGTGGGCTCTCAGATCAATATTACAAAGGTGGGAGAGCCTTTAAAACGAGGCGCTGTTCTTCTTATTGCTAAGTTTTTAGCCGGATTTGTTCCAACGCTGGTTGTTACCTGGATTTTCGGGCCAACCGGAGTTTTGGGGATCACCCCACTAATGCTCCTGGCGGCTGTGACAAACAGTAATGGCGGCATGTATCTGGGTCTGATGACGAACTTTGGCGATGAAAATGACCTGGGAGCCCAGTCTCTGCTCGGCATTAATGACGGACCGTTCCTGACGCTCCTTGGAATGGGGCTGGCAGGGCTGGCAAGCTTTGACTGGCAATCGCTGCTGGCTTCTGTGGGTACATTGATCGTTGGTATTGTTTTGGGAAATCTTGACCATGATATTCGGGATTTTCTTCAGCCGGGAATCATGTTCACCCTTCCATTTTTAGCTTTCTGTCTTGGTACCGGGCTGGATCTGGAAAATATTGTGACCGGAGGATTTACAGGTATTTTTCTTGGCATTCTTGTGGTTGTGCTTACTGCGATCTTTACGATTCCTGCGGATAAATTTATTTTAAAACGCCCGGGCTATGCCGGGGCAGCCATATGCACCACTGCCGGAAATGCCGTGGCAACGCCGGCAATCCTTTGTCCGATTGTTACCAGCTTTGCGGCGAAGAAGTTCGGATGCCCGGCTTATGACCGGAAAAAGGCAGAGGAAAATATCGCCGAGGCGAACGCTGAAGAATCCGGAACAAAATAAAGATGATCGTCAGGCTTTATGCCTGAGTTGTAAAAAGGAGTGTGATGTATTATGAAAAAAGGGGTGTCGTTAATATTATCATTGATAATGGTCATCGCTCTTCTTTAGTGGATGTTGCCCGGGATTCTATCCATGTTCAACGATGCAGCCTGGATAACGACATTCAATGACCTGGGTATCACTTTCTGGGCCATCCTCCTTTGTTACGATTGCCATGCTCCATGGAAGCGAGTATAGCCGCCGGAATCTGATCATCTTTTATGGCATCATCATGATCATTGTCACATCTTTGATCATCGGTTTTGTGGGTTACCCGATCGGAGTGCTTCTAAGCGGATGACACCAGCGTTAAAAGCTTTGACCATAGCATGAGAATATGCTACTATAGTTTTATAACTTTAGGTTGCTGTGTCAATAAAGGAAGGAGCCGTGAGCCGTTGCATTTTATGAAAGATCTATCCTATTTAAAACTTTTATCAAAAGAATATCCGACCATTAAGGAAGCCACCAGCGAGATCATCAATCTGTCCGCCATATGCGCGCTGCCGAAAGGAACAGAGTATTTTTTCAGCGACCTTCACGGAGAATATGAAGCGTTTATCCATCTGCTGAAAAGCGCCTCCGGGATCATCCGGGAGAAGATCCGTCTCACCTTTGGCCATTTGCTGTCTGAGGAAGAGCAGGTGCGCCTGGCGAACCTGATCTATTATCCGGTGAAAAATCTGGAAATCCAGAAAAAACAGGAGGCGTATACCCGGGACTGGCAGAGGATTACGATCTACCGTCTTGTACAGATCTGCAAGGAGGTTTCATCGAAATATACCCGGTCCAAGGTGCGCAAGAAAATGCCCGGGGAATTTGCCTATGTGATTGATGAGCTTCTTCACGTTGATTATGACGATGAAAATAAAGAGCTGTATTACAGCGAGATCATTCACTCCATTATAGAAAATGATGTGGCGGATAAGTTTATCTGTGCCCTATGCGAGCTGATCCAGAACCTGACTATTGATAATCTCCATATTATCGGGGACATTTTTGACCGGGGGCCCAGGGCGGACATTATTATGAATGAGCTGATGAATTTTCATGATGTGGATATTCAGTGGGGCAATCATGACATTTCCTGGATGGGCGCTGCCGCGGGAAGCGTGGCCTGTATCTGTAATGTGCTGCGGATCGCCATCAGCTATAACAGCTTTGACATTTTGGAGGATGGCTATGGGATCAATCTGCGGCCGCTGTCCATGTTCGCGGCAAACGTATATCAGGACGATCCATGCAGCCGGTTTGTGCCGAAGATCCTGGATGAAAATATTTATGACGCGGTAGATCCCGGCCTGGCCGCTCGGATGCACAAGGCTATTGCCATCATGCAGTTTAAGGTGGAAGGCGCTATTATTAAGCGGCATCCGGAATTTCTCATGAATGACCGGATCCTTCTGGAGCATGTGGATTTTAATAATAAAGGAACGGTAACTTTAGAGGGCAGGGAATATCCTATGGTGGACATGAATTTTCCTACCGTGGATCCGAAAGCGCCGCTGGCGCTTTCGGAAGAGGAAGAGACCCTGCTGCGCACTCTGCGGGCCTCTTTTTTGCACAGTGATCTTCTGCAGCGCCATGTAAAGTTTTTATATTCCCATGGGGACATGTATAAATGCTGTAATTCCAACCTGCTGTATCACGGCTGTATCCCCATGAAGGAGGATGGAAGCTTTGACAGCATTACCGCAGGGGACAGGGTTTACTTTGGCCGGAGCCTGATGGATTATTTTAATACGCAGGTGCGCAATGCCTATCTTATGCCGGAAGGTTCTCCCCATAAGCAGTGGGGACTGGATCTTATGTGGTATTTGTGGTGCGGCGCCCGGTCGCCATTATTTGGCAAGAGCAAAATGTCTGCCTTTGAGCGTTATTTTATTGAGGACAAGTCCACCCACAAGGAGGTTATGAATCCCTACTATAACCTTAGCGTGAAGGAGGAGGTCTGCGACCGTATTCTGGCAGAGTTCGGTCTGCCCCGGGAGGGTTCCCACATTATTAACGGCCATGTGCCGGTAAAGCTTAAGGATGGAGAGACGCCGGTGAAAGCCGGGGGCAAGCTGTTTATTATTGACGGCGGCCTGTCCAAAGCGTATCAGGCCACCACAGGAATCGCCGGGTATACGCTTATTTATAATTCCCATCATCTGGCTTTGGCAGAGCATAAGCCTTTCCATCCGGACCAGGAAAGCACCCCAAAGGTTCATGTGGTTGAAAAAATGAAAAGCCGTGTCATGGTGGCGGATACAGATAAAGGCCGGGAGCTTAAACGTCAGATCAGCGACTTAACGGCATTAGTCGCCGCCTATAAAGCGGGAGATTTAAAGGAAAAAGCAGAGTAAATCAGAGATGAAAGGTAAAGGCCCGGTGACGGAGGATGTTTGACTCCGTGGCCAGGCCTTTTAACCCATTAATCCAGCTTTTTTAAAAGGATCAGGGCCATCCCGTTGGATGGAAATGAAAGGGTGATATGGCAGACGGAATCCGTGACCTGCAGCCTTCTTTTTTCATATTCCGGAAGGGCGCGGCTGTTGATATAGTCTTTTTCCATAAGGGTCAGCGGCGCGTCCTCGCCAAAGCCTGTGAGGATCTGATAGAGATTTCCATGATTTTTGGACATGAGAAAAATCCTTGCCTCAAAGCTGCCGTTCTCCATGGAAAGCAGATGCAGCTCCATGGCAGCAGGCTCCGGACTGGCGGCAGACGTAGGATTTCCGGCGGCCTGCATGAGTGTTCCAGACGCCTGGCTGGCGGACAGATTTAAATCTGCCGGGAGATTGTTCCGGGCGATCAGGAATTTATAAGTGCCGCCATGACGGACGCATAAAGCCTGAGGACTTTCAAAAAGGACATCCCCGTAACCGGAAAAAATCATTCCGGCAGCATGAAAAAAGGGTGTAACCAGACCCTGAGGGTTTTTAAGCATAGCGCTGTCTAAGGCAATATCCCCGCAAATTTCCTTTAGCGCTTTTAACTTTTGCGCCATAGCCAGTTCGTGGTCAAAGCTTTTTAAAATATGCTGTTTGGGCCAATGTAAAAGAAGCATCGGCGCAAGGCCTGCTTTTTCTATAGACAAAAGAGATTTTTGAAGCTGGGTTATATTCAAGGGTTGATCCAGGTTTAACGGGAAAAGGATTTTAGGCATACCTTCCCGGCAAGGCCCGATGGTTTGTTTTTCCCGGACGTGTCTTTCCCCGGACCGGATCTCACTTAAAAGTTCCTTAACAGCCCGGATGTCTCTGGGAAGATTTTTTCCGGCCAGAAAATAAAAAGCAATCCGTTCATGCAGGTTTTCGGGAAAATATTCATAAAGCGTCCGGCAAAGTTGGGATATATGCCGACTATCTGTGTGAATATCGGTTACAAGGCTTACTTTAACATTTCTTTCAAGCAAACATTCCATGAGATTTAAATCCGGATGATGGGCAAATTGAGCAATGAGTATTTCCTCAGTTTTAGTAAAGGGCCTGAGCGAGATCTGCCGAGGCTCCTTATAAGCCCGGGCATGGGCCGGAGAGTCAAAATATATCTTTTCTGAGGTTTTGGGATAGCAGCGGTCGGCGGGGGAAAGAGAAATCTCATAAATTTCGTGTTTTTCATTAAGGACAGAAAAAGTTGTGGGGAGACTTTCTCTTTCCTCAAAAGAAAAAAGCTGCTTTTCTGCCTGTAAAAGCTCTTTAGTTTGCGGCGAAACGGCGGCGTCCGCATCTTCTTTGGCTATGGACAGGGATTTCCGGTATTCCCCGGGGGTCTGGCCATAGGCCTGCTTAAAGGCAGAAGAAAAGGACCGGACACTGGAAAACCCGGTATCCCGAGCAATGTCTTCCAGAGATAGATTGGTGTCAAAAAGTTTCAGGTAGGCAAAGTTCAGGCGCACAGAGGTAATGTAGGCCAACACACTCTCCCCGGTAAATTCCCTGAAAAGTCTGGAAAGATATTGAGGGGTAATGTGGATCACTTTTGCCAGATCATCTAAAGTAACCGGTTCCCGGTAATGATTCTGGATATAGGTCAGGACCTGGCGTATGCGCTGGGGATTTCCTGGATCAGATGTATGGCCTTCCGAGTTTTGGGAGGCATATTTTGTATTTAAGACATATATGAGATGATAAAAAAGCGAATACAGCATCAGTTCCCCGTTTCCGGCGGAACGGGAGGCCTGCCGGGCGATCCGCGCCACAGCGCGGCAAAGTTCGCGGTCATCCTGATCCGGATATAGCGATGAATTACATACATAAGATGTGGAAATGTATCTTTTAAAATAGGGCATGACCCGGGGAAAATTAAAAAGGACAGAACAGATCACGCCGCTGCTTTCCGTGGTCATGGCATGAGCTGCAAAGGAATTAATAATCATGGTATCATTCGGATGAAGGATATAGGTTTGAGTATCTACTGTAATTCTCATAGTTCCGGAGAGAACGATGATCAGTTCTGTTTCCTCATGGCGATGAGTGGAAATTCCGGGATTATGATCCAGCAGGATGGAAACCGGGAAATTTTCCGGAAATTTAAAAAACATAACTGTGTGCTTCAAAAGGGCCTCCTCCTTTTTTTAAACAAAACAGGGCAGATAAGAAAAAAATCTTCCATTTCTTGAAAAAACAGGTAAAGGATGCATAAAAATAGCGGCTGTTTTTCCACTTTCCGACATTTTTTTAAAATGTCAATCCGATTACAATATTATCATAAAATGATACCAGCGTCAAAAGGTTATGAGGGCTGCGCTTGCGCAAATAAGCATAGCTTTGAGCCCCTGGTATCATCAAAAAATATATTGTTGTAGGAGGAGAGAAATGTTAAAAAAGGGATTTATTATTTTTACATCTGCGGCGATCGCTGCCGCATCCTTTGTCGGCTGCGGAAATTCAACGGATAATTCAGAAAATACCGCAGCGGCTGAAAGTACCACGCAAGGGGCAGATGAAAGTCAGGATGCGTCAGAAGCAGCTCAGGATGATGGGGGAAACGGGGAAATAAATGTGATTACAGATACGGCGGAGTTATTGGCTCAGCCAGCTTATGGCGCAAACACAGACTATGCTTACTGGACGACAGTCCCCTATATGGTCATCGATGCTCAGATCCAGTTTACAGCTACTGTTTCCGCAGATGAAGCCTTGGAAGCCTTTGAGGTCCAGTGTCAGTTTTTTGAGGATCAGGTAGCCATAGTGGAATATGTGGACGGTACATTAACAACGACAGCGGATAATACTGGATTTATGACCGATATTGCTCCGGAGGTTGTCCAGTATGCGATCGATCAGAATATGTGGCTCACAACGGATAATTGTCCCGCAGAGTACGGGGTATATGCAGATCCAGGCGATGAACCGGATCCGGTAAATTATGTAGAGGACACCCGTCCCCTGTATATCCAGGCAGGGGTTTATGAAGAAGATTTTGAGAGAAGCAATGACAGCTTAAACGGTCTGGCAACATCCATCGATGATGAAACACTGGAGCAGTATAAGCAGCCCTGTGACACAAAGGGAACCGTGGAAGCCATCGAATATGATACTTATTATTATGCCAAGGATCTTGAAGACGGGGATGCATTAAGCCATGCCACACCTATTACTAAGACCGCTTATGTGTATCTGCCTGCAGACTACGATGCTTCCAAGCAGTATAATGTCCTTTATCTCCTCCATGGCGGCGGAGACACTGCAGCAAAATGGTTTACACAGGAAGATACGTCTGACGGCGAATTAGGCTCCGGCTATGCGGTAAATATCCTGGATAACCTGTTTGCCAATGGGGACGCGGAGCCGTTTATCGTAGTTACTCCCGGATTATACTATGAAGATGATGAGGATACCCAGGGATTAACCGGATATACGGAAACCTTTGGTTATGAGCTGAGGGATCTGATCTCTGTGGTTGAAGGGACGTACTCCACCTATGCCGAGGATACAACGGATGAGGCGATCGTTGCCAGCCGGGATCACCGGGCATTTGCCGGACTTTCCATGGGATCTATTACAACCTGGCGCTCAGCAGTTGTGAACTGCCTTGATATTGTCAGCTGGTTTGGAAATATGTCCGCCGGACCGTCCGCAGATACTGAAGAAGCGGAAAGTTATACAACGGATACCATTATTCCGGCCATTGAGGAAGCCGCGGCCAATGGCTATTCCATTAATATGCTTTTGAGCATGAACGGCGTTTATGATATGGCTCTTGAGCCCCATGTGGCCACCCACAACCTTCTTGTGGACTTCGCGGAAACCAGCGATGCCCTGGAGGTTGGAGAAAACTATGACTTTATTGTCTCTGACGGCGCCCATACCTTTGAGGCGTGGAATCTGTATCTGTATGATATGGCCCAGGTATTCTTTAAATAAGGCGATACAAGTGTTAATAGGTCATGCAGGCTGTACTTAAGCAGGCATGGCCTTTTAACGTCTCCATCATTATATAGCATAGCGCAGCCTGTATAGGATAGCAAACTTCATTGACAGAAAAATTGTACTATGCCATAATGATACTGTTATTTTTTGGAGGCAGGCAAATATACAGTATTAGGGGATGAAAACTATGGATCTGAATATGCATCACATGAAGATTGATGATGTTTTTCAATTGACAATGGTTAATCGTTATTTAAGATATGCCGGTGTCACCTATGATGCGAAATTCCTGTTTGTTTTGGGGGGCACAGTAGAATTAAAAGAAAATGACGAAAAATATGTTTTAAGAGAAAGCGACTTTGTGTATATAAAGCCTGGAGACAAGTATCATGTTGCTATGTATGGAGAAGATGCTTTGTTTCTTGAAATTCGGATAAATCTGGGGAAAATCTGCCGTATTATGGGAAAAGATGGTATTTTTATCGCCTGCAACTCAACGACAGAAGGGGGGCAGGCATACGGCAGGCTGGAAAGCATTTTGAATCGTTTGATCAGCCAGCTCCAGTATGGGGATGGCGCGAATTATTTAACGCTTCTTAGTACATTGTACCGGTTTCTTTACGTCCTTATAAGAAATTTTGAATATGAACCGGAGTACAAGGATTCAAAAAAGAGTCCGGATGAAAAAAGGCTGAACTGGATTATTCAATATGTGAATACCAACTATAATGGTGAGATCAGCCTTCACGGTTTGTCTGAATATCTTCACCTGACCCAGGAATATGTGAGTAAGTATATTAAAAAGCAGCTGGGATGCTCTTTTTTGCAGTATTTAAATGATCTTCGTCTGGAAAATGCAGAGGAAGAGCTTATTAATACCAATAAAACCATACTGGATATTGCTTTGGATAATGGCTTTGCCGGGTCAGCGGCCTTAGGAAAGGCCATAAAAAAGAAATATGATATGACACCGGTCCAGTTCCGGCAAAAAAACAGAGTATTGTCTCAGGAAGATGACGTTCAACTTAAGAAACAGCAGCATATGCTTGAAGAAAAGGTAAAGCAGTATGTTTTAAACCATCCCCAAGGTAAAAGTGAAAGTAATTGGGAAGAAGTTTTGCTCAACATTGACAGCCGCAGACAAAATACTTATGGATTCCAATGGAAAGATGCTTTAAATGTAGGACGGGCAAAGGATCTTTTGCTGACAGAGATTCAGGAACAGATTTTACTGTTTAAAAATCAGATGGGAATAAAATACGCAAGATTTTGGGATATTTGGGCACCGGAATTATTTATGGTCCAGGAGAAGGGTGAGAATGGGAAAAAATATAACTTTTCAAAGCTGGATTATATTATTGATTTTTTAGTGTCTAATGGAATCCATCCGTTTGTTGAGTTAGGATTTAAGCCGGATATTATTTTGAGCAATACGGATAATTATATTATAGACACAAAAAGAGATAATTTTTTTTCCAGTGAAGAAGAGCACCGGGAATTTGTTGTAGATTTCTTGCATCATTATTACGCTTTGTATGGCGAGGAAGAAATGTCCCGATGGATGATTGAGGAATGGTATGATCCTTCAATGTCACCGGAACAGTATTTTTCCTATTTCGACACAACGAAAAACGTTTTTCGGGAGCTGTCCGGGGCAACAATGGTGGGCGGCGGAGGCTTTGCTCTGATGCAGAAGGGTCATTCGCTTCAGGAGTTGCTTCAAATGTGGAAAAATCATGGTACGGTTCCGGATTTCATTTCGATTTATTGCTATCCGACGATGCCGGTACACAAAGATGATATGAAAGCCTTTTTTCCGTTATACGATCCGGATTATATTCTTCATCAGATTAAAAAGACCCGGGAATATATGGAATTGAGCGGAATGGAAAGTATAAAACTTTTTGTGACAGAATGGAATTTTACGGTAAGCAACAGGAATCTTCTCAATGATACGGTGTTTAAAGGGGCTTATATCATAAAAAATATGCTGGATTGCCTGGATCAGGTGGAGTATGCCGCATATTGGCCTGGATCAGATCTTACTGGCGATTATAAAGATTCCCATCGGATCATGAATGGCGGCGGAGGACTGCTTAGCCGGGATGGCATCCGCAAACCGGCCTTTTGGGCAATGTCTTTTTTGAAGAATCTGAAAAGGGTCATGCTGGAAAAAAATGAAAATACCATTGTGACGACGGATGGCCATGGCCATTTTACAATATTATGCCATAATTGCAAGCATCCAAATTACTACTATTATCAGTTAAAAGAAGATGAGCTTTCTGTGAAAACTATTTCTCAGTATTTTTCGGACAGTTTTAATTTACGAATCCGATACCATATTGAAGGGGTCCAAAACGGTAAATGGATCCTTCGATTCCATAAGGTCAATGAGGACCACGGAAATGCGCTTAAGTGCTGGCAGGATCTGGAAGAAATGATGTCCCTTACAAAAGAGGATATTGAATACATTAAAGCGGTCAGCCAGCCGGAAATGCAGATCCGGACAGTGATGGCAGAAAATGAACTGCTGGAATTTGAAACGGATTTAGAACCTGAGGAATTTCAATATATCCACATTATCCATCAACTGTGAAATCCGATTGCTCAGATCAGATAGGAAGTTTCCTATACGGCCATTATGACAAAAAATATATATTGATTTTTAACCTGGATGACTAAATAAAAACACGTATCCTAAAAATGAAATACGGATATGTAAAAAAAGCCAAAAACAAAATAGATATGGTTTAAAAAATCCGATACCATATTAGAACAAAAATGGTTTGAAAGGGAGGAGCAACGTATGGATTTTGTGGCCTATAACGAAATTTTAATCTGTGACGAGCCTGTTAAAAATGAAGTGGTCAATGGGGTGATCACAGGATATACCTTTGAGATCCGGTATCCTTCCTACAGGGGATGCTATGTGAGCAATATTGAAGAATTAAAATTTGAAGTGGATGGCAAAGAACTGGATAATACCTATGTTTACTTTTGCCTCAACGGCAAGGTGTTTACGATGGATGAGCTTCCGGATTTGTTCAGAGAATACTGGTATGTAATGAAACCGGCCAGGATCCGGGTGGTTCAAATCGGCGGCATCAGCAAGGGAAAGCATCAGCTAAGAGTTTATATGAAGCATAGGGTACCCTATACAGGATATTTCGGACAATATCTTACCCTGATCAGCGACCGTACAAAAGACATTATGGCTGTTTAAGGAGGGCATGGTGATGAAAAATGATATTAGAATAGGTGTAACCTTATACAGTTTATCTACAGAATTTATTCACGGCGTTTTGGATCTGGAAGACTGCTTAAAGACCGTTCATGATATGGGCTATACGGGCATAGAGATTGTGGCCGCTCAGATGGTGCCGGACTATCCTTTTCCTACAGATGAGTGGCTGTCCACCTTTAAAGGGCTGCTGGAAAAATATGAGCTTGAGCCGGTATGCTGGTCCGCTTATATTGATATGGGAACCCGCAGCGACCGGGACCTTACGGAGGCTGAGATCATCCAGTGTACACTTAATGATCTGATTTATGCTAAAAAAGCAGGATTTCCTATGGTTCGCACCCAACACGCCATTTCTCCGGAAATTTACAGAAAAATGATCCCTTACTGCAAGGCTCTGGATATGAAGCTGACCATTGAGATGCACTGGCCGCATCATCCGGAAGTTCCGGTATGGCAGGAATATTTTAAGATCATGAAAAATGAAGGAAAAGGATATTTAGGTTTTGTGCCTGACTTTTCAATTTTCCAGTATCATCCTCATGAGCTTTATTTAAGACAGGCGGTTGATTTTGGATGCCGTCCGGAAAAACTGAAAGAGATTGTAAAGATGCATGATGAAAATGCTCCGCTGGATCTTGTGATGAATGGAGATTTCTCTGAAATCGAGAAGCATTACGCCCGGGAGATGCGGGAAAAATTTAATCATCCGGCAAAAATTGAACAATTTAAGGATGTTATGGATTGTGTCTTTTATATTCACGGGAAATTTTACTACCTGGATAATGATGAACATGATCCGTGTATTCCTTATGAAGAACTGATTCCCAAGTTTGTTGAGTATGGATATAACGGATACATTTCCAGTGAATTTGAAGGTCATCATTTTTATTCAGATGTGCCGTGTACACAGCAGTTGGCCCATTATGCTGCCTTAAATAAAAATATTTTGGAGAAATTTTAAACAGAGAGCCCCTGTGGACCGGAACCCTCTGCCGCTGGCAGAAGGTTCCGGTTTTTTTCGGCGCGGATCATTGACTCCGGCTTTTTTTAAGGGTATACTATGGTCGGGGCGTCGAAAGGTATTTTGACGCCCATGACGAAAATGACAATAATGGTAAACAATTCAGCTGGGTCTGCGGATACTGGGCAGACCATAAGAAAGTGATCGAGGTGTTGTCATGAAATATGATGTGATCATTATTGGCGCGGGACCTTCAGGAATTTTTTGCGCCTATGAGCTTATGAAAGAAAATCCGGACATGAAGGTGCTTATGATTGAAAAAGGCCGGGCTATAGAGCATCGCAGCTGTCCAAAACGCAAGACAAAAAAATGCGTAGGCTGCGTGCCTTGCTCCATTACCACCGGGTTTGCCGGAGCCGGGGCATTTTCCGACGGAAAGCTTTCCCTTTCACCAGACGTGGGCGGAAACCTTCCGGAGATTTTAGGTTATGAACGGACAGAAGCGCTGATCCATGAGGCGGACAGCGTTTATCTTAAATTTGGCGCAGACAAAAAGGTTTATGGCATTGATGATTACGCGGCCATTGAACAGATCCGAACCAAGGCGATCCGGGCAAATTTAAAGCTTATTGAATGTCCTATCCGCCATTTGGGAACAGAGGAAGGGTATAAGATCTATACCCGTATACAGGAACATCTTCTAAATGCTGGTGTGACCATACAGTTTATGACCATGGTTAAGGATATTCTCATAGAAGACGGCCGGGCCGTAGGCGTGGTGACGGATAAAGGGGAAACCTGCTATGGCGATGAGATCGTTGCCGGTGTGGGCCGGGAAGGGTCCGAATGGTTTTCTGGCATTTGCAGGGATCGCGGGATTGAGACACGGGTAGGTACAGTGGATGTGGGCGTCCGTGTGGAAGTCCGGGATGAGATCATGAAGGAGCTGAATGAAAAGCTCTATGAGGCCAAGCTGGTGTATTACACCCCTACCTTTGATGATAAGGTGCGGGTTTTCTGTACCAATCCCTCCGGTGAAGTGGCTACGGAATATTATGAAGGCGGGCTTGCTGTAGTCAATGGACACGCCTATAAGTCTCAGGAATATAAAACAAAAAATACGAACTTTGCTCTCCTTGTATCTAAGAATTTTACGTCTCCCTTTAAATCTCCTATAGAGTATGGCAAGCACATTGCCCAGCTGGGAAATATGCTGTGTGACGGAAAGATCCTCGTGCAGCGCTACGGAGACTTTAAGCGGGGCCGCCGCACGACCCAAGAGCGGATGATGCGGAACAATATTATCGGCACCTTAAAGGATGCGGTTCCAGGAGATCTTTCTTTAGTATTCCCTCACCGGATCATGGTGGATATTGTGGAAATGATCGAGGCCCTAGATAAAGTCACCCCGGGCATTGCCAGTGATGAGACGCTCTTGTATGGAGTGGAAGTGAAATTTTATTCCAATAAGGTACTTGTGAATGAGGACTTTGAAACCAGCGTTCCCGGTCTTCGGGCAATGGGCGACGGCGCCAGCGTCACAAGAGGATTGCAGCAGGCATCGGCCAACGGGATTAGCGTGGCCAGGAGCATTTTAAAGAAAAGAGGCATAGAAGTCAAATGATGGAATTTAAAGAACGGGAATTTGTTCCCGTAGTTTTTGGCGGAGATATTAATACCTACAGTGTTGCCCGGGCATTTTATGAGGCATACCAGGTAAAAACATGGGTTCTTGGAAAGTATATGTCCGGCCCCAGCTGCTACAGTAAAATTACCAATTACCGGAAAAACCCTGAGATGGATACAGAAGCGGTGATGCTAAATGCTGTGAGCAGGCTTGCTAAAAAATTTTCAGATAAAAAGCTTATTGTTTTAGGCTGCGGGGATAATTATGTGGAAATGCTAAGCAAGTTAAAGGATAAATTCCCGGAAAATGTGATCGCGCCGTATATTGATCATGAGTTAATGGTACAGCTGATCTTTAAGGAAAATTTTTATAAGCTATGTGACAAGCATGGCATTGATTACCCGGCAACCCTGGTCTACAGCCGGGATATGGGGTCGGATGTGGATGTAAAGTTCCAGTATCCGGTGATTTTAAAGCCTTCCAATGGGGTGGATTATTTCCACCATCCTTTTGAGGGACAGCACAAGATTTATAAGCTGAACTCTCTTGAAGAAGTGAAAGCGACCATTGAGGATATTTATGCCTCCGGTTATTCAGACAAGCTGATCATCCAGGACATGATCCCGGGAAATGATGAGTATATGCGGGTGCTTACCTGTTACTCAGACAGCAATCATAAGGTAAAGATGATGTGCCTGGGCCATGTGCTCCTTGAGGAGCATACGCCGCTGGGTCTGGGAAATCACGCCCTCATCATTACAGAGCCTAATGATTCCTTAACAGAAAAAGTGAGAAATCTCCTGGAGGACTTAAACTTTGTGGGATTTTCCAATTTTGATATTAAATATGATTCCAGAGACGGAAAGTACAAGTTCTTTGAACTGAACTGCCGCCAGGGCCGCAGTAACTTCTATGTGACCAATTCCGGCTTTAATATTGCCCGGTATCTTGTGGAAGACTATATTGAGCATAAGGATATTCCATTTAAGACGGCTCAGGATGAATATTTATGGATGGTGGTTCCAAAGGCTGTTGCCTTTAAATATGTTAAGGATCCGGAAATGAAACGGCGCATGAAGAAACTGATCAAAGAAAAGAAAATGGTCAATCCCCTGTTTATGCGGGGAGATCTTGGCTTAAAGCGGTATCTGCGCCTGGTCAAAGGTCATCTGCGCCACTACTCTAATTATAAAAAATATTACAGTTAAAAGATGTTTTGCGGCGATTTTGCTGCCGGTCATGTCCCAGCCGCCCGCTTTCTGCGCGGCTGGGAGGATAACATCGCGGCTGCATTGTTAAAGCCCTGCGAGTCAGAATAAAGCTTCAGCCGGTATTTCCATCCCTTTTCTGTTTTCTCGTAAGGCTTAAATCCGGCCTTCTCAAAGCATCTTTTTGAACCGGTGTTATAATCATAAATCTCATCTACAAAGAGCTGTTTATATCCCAGCTCCTGTCCTCTTTGGATTAGGCGATGGACGACCATAGAGCCAAGCCCCATGCCCCGAAGGGCGGGTTCTCCAATGACAATAGGCATATCCTCCTGCCAGAAGGTTACATCCCCTGCCGGTACCCAATGATCATGTCTTAAAATTTCAATAAAATATAATTCTCCATGGTGATCTAAATAAGTATACATTTTTTCCAGCCGTTCCATAGAGTAGGGCTCTGTCTTTCCGTCAATCAGGCGAACTGTTGCCGGATCCTGGTACCATGGCCAGGCAAAATCAAAAGAGCCGTCATATCTGCGCAGACGCAGCTGTATGCTGTCCCTTTTGGGTATAGAAAGAATCTCAGGCTGGCAGATTCCGGAAATAGGCATGGCAGACATCTCCCTTTTGCTGCATTTTCCTAATAGTAGCAAATTTCAGGGAAAAAATCCAGAATCCTATTGACGATGTAAGCAGTAACCTTGCGGGGCCTTGCGATTGTTGGGGTTGCATGATAATATGGTGGATGTATTTTGCAGCAGAATAAGAAGGTGTTTACAATGACAAAAAGATCTAAAATCGATGCATATATAAAAAAGATCCTTCGTTCCATGACATTAAAGGAAAAAATCGCCTTTTGCTCTGGAAAGAATTTCTGGGAAACGAAAGGCATGAGGAAATATCATATCCCATCGGTCTTTATGTGCGATGGCCCTCACGGACTACGGCGCCAGGATATAGAAAAGGGAAATGATATGCTGGGCGTCCATCAGTCCCGGCCCTCCACCTGTTTTCCGGCAGCTGTGACGACAGCCTCCTCCTGGGACCCTAGCCTTCTTGAAAAGATCGGAAAGGCCATTGGCCAGGAAGCAAAATGTCAGGGCGTTTCTCTGGTCCTTGGACCCGGAGCCAATATTAAGCGAAATCCTCTTTGCGGAAGAAATTTTGAGTATTTCAGCGAGGATCCTTATCTGGCTGGAAAAATGGCGGCAGGCTTTATCCGGGGAATAGAAGGGGAAGGCATAGGCTCAAGCTTGAAGCATTTTGCCTGTAATAATCAGGAGCTGTCCCGGTTTAATTCGGATAGTGTGATGGATGAGCGCACCCTTCGGGAAATTTATCTGACGCCCTTTGAAATCGGTGTAAAGGAAGGGCATCCCTCAGCAGTCATGTGCGCCTATAACAAGGTCAACGGCGTCCACTGCAGTGACAGCAGAAAGCTGCTCACAGATATTCTCCGGAAAGACTGGGGCTTTGACGGCTTTGTGGTCACGGACTGGGGCGCTATGAATGACCGGATTAAAGGGTTTGAGGCAGGCTGTGACCTGATGATGCCCGGGGGCAGCCATTATATGGAAAAAGCCGTCCTTAAGGCTGTAGAGGAAGGAAGGCTTTCTCAGAACGACATAGATCAAAGCGTGGAACGTTTGCTTAAATTTGTTTTTTCCGGAAGTAAGCAGGGGAAGCGCTCCCACAGGCGCGGGAAAATAGAGCATTTTTCACCAGCAAAGCATCATCGCCTGGCAGCTTTGGCGGCAGCTCAGGGGGCAGTGCTTTTAAAAAATGAAGGACTTTTGCCGCTGAAAGAGAGCCAGTCTCTGGCCGTGATCGGTGATATGGCCCGGCAGATCCGGTATCAGGGATCCGGATCCAGTCACATCCATCCTTCAAAGCTGGAGCAGCCTTTAGATCATTTAAAAAATGCTGTATTTTCCCAGGGCTGTGACGTCTATGGAAATACAACCCCCAAACTGCTGCGCCAGGCTCGGGAGGCGGCAAAGGCGGCAGATGTGGCTGTGATCTTTGCCGGACTTCCCGAATCGTATGAATCGGAAGGGTTTGACCGGGAAAATATGAAAATGCCGGAAGGTCAGAACTTACTGATTCAAGCTGTGGCAAAGGCAAATCCGAATACCGTGGTGATCCTCCTTTGCGGAAGCCCTGTAGAGTGTCCCTGGGCCGCCAAGGTAAAGGCGGTTCTTTATATGGGACTTCCCGGACAGGCAGGGGCAAGGGCTGCGGCGGACCTGATTTATGGCCGGGTAAATCCCAGCGGAAAGCTGGCGGAAACCTGGCCCATGCGCTATGAAGACTGTGCCAGCGCAGGATTTTATGGCAAGGAAAAGGATGCCTGTTATCAGGAAGGGATATATGTGGGCTACCGGTACTATGATAAGGCAGGGATAGGGGTGCAGTGGCCTTTTGGCTATGGTTTAAGCTACACCACCTTTGCTTACTCGGATTTGTTGGTGGATGGTCTGACAGTCAAAGTCACTGTAACGAATATCGGAACGGTAAAAGGCGCCGAGGTAGTCCAGCTTTATATCGCTCCAGCGGCGGACGGGACTTTGGGGGAGACAAAAAAAGGCGCTGAATCTTTGAACTGCCTGGAAAATGAGCCGAAAGGCAGTTATGAGCCTTTGTACCGCCCGGAAAAAGAGCTGAAAGGTTTTCAGAAAGTTTTTCTGGAGCCTGGAGAACAAAAAACAGTGACATTTAAGCTTTCCGGCCGCAGCTTTGCTCTGTGGGATAAGGGCTGGAAGATCCCGGCAGGAGATTACCGTATCATGGTAGGAGAAAGCAGCGCAAATCTTCCCCTATCTGCAGCCGTGACCTTAGACGCCGAAGCTGCGGAAACCTTATTTAAAGACGATGTTTTTGTGGGACCTGTACCTGCTCCGGACTGGCAAAAGGAAAGCTGGTATGCAAAATGCCAGGGCAGGGTATGTGAAAAAGACTGGGAAAAACTTCTTGGGCGGACCTATGTGCCGGAGGTTATAATGAAAGGCATGTTTACCAGGGACCATTCCATTGAGGAAATGAAAGATTCTTCCAGGATCATAAAGCTGATCTATAAAGCTGTGATTCTGTTTATGAATCTTCAATATAGAAGCCATCACGGGGAAAATGATCCTCAGCTTCGCATGATGATCGCTTCCAGTGTGGGAAGCCCTTTAAGAAATATGGAGATTTTCTCAAAGCTTCCAGGCTTTATTTTTACCGGTTTATTAAAGCTGGCTAATGGGTTTGAGTAAAGGATTTGTAAAATTTAATTGATTCTTTAAAAAAAATGTGCTATATTGAAACCTGTACTTTTTTAACGAACAAATCGGCCGGAATGTCCGCCCGATGGGTATATTTATGGATAGTTTTTGTTATTCGTGAAGTTTGGAGGTCTGTATGTATAGTATTTATGGTTGTCCGATGCACTATGGGGTTGGCGATGAAGGCTTGATGTATAGTCTTGATTATCTGGAGCAATACTATGATCTGCACATTCCTGCGGTACCTGAAATTACTGTGGCCGAAAAAAATCTTCCTAATCTGAAAAATCTCAACAGTGTTGTTTCTACCTGCTGGGCCATTGCAAAATATCAGCAGCATGTAATCCGGCACAAAGACATCCCTCTTTTTATCACCGGCGACCGCAGCGCTGTGATCGGCTCCGTTTCCGCTGCCAGCGCCTGTTATGAAAGTTTAGGACTGATCTGGATCAGCGCATTTCCGGATATGTTCACCCCTCAGACCACTGTCACTGGAAATATCCAGCAGATGAGCGCCGCAACCCTTCTTGGCATTGGTGAAAAATCTCTGACAAACATTCTCTCTTTCCAAACAAAAATCCGACCTGAAAATATGATCATGATCGGGCTCCAAAAAATAACGCCTTCGGAAAAGGAACTTCTTGATAAATTGCAGATAAAATACTATACCTATGAAGACACCTGCCGCATGGGCCTTGACCAGTGCATTGACGAAGCCATCCGGTACCTGCCTGACATGGATGCTGTTCATTTAAGCTTCAGCATTGATTCTATGGACCCGTCTCTTATGCCTGGAGTGTCCGTTCCCGGTGAGACAGGCTTTGCCCCGTCAGATGTCTATGAGCTTTTCAGCAGATTCCTTAAAGAGTTGCCAGTAGCTGCCATAGATGTTGCGGAATTTAATATGGCTCATGATGTGGATCATCGTACTTCGGATTTTGTTCACACGCTGGTGGAGCATATCCTGGAGATTGGTGAAAACGGCACCATAATCTATCCGCCGGAGACCATGCCCCGTCATGTAAAGCATGCATTTTCCTGAAATCAGTAAAATGTCCCTATAATAATTTGTTCAGGGGAATCCGGAACCTATGTGTTCCGGATTCCCCTGATTAATTATGAATAATTGACAGTCTACTTTGGGATATACTATAATTAGAACTACGAAGGCAACGAAGAACATAGATTAGAAAGGCGTTATTATGATAAATTTTGGAAAGTTAAAGACTTTGGGAGTGCTTGGAGGTCTGGGGCCACAGGCCACAGACTTTTTTTATAACGGGGTGATCGAGCATACAGAGGCTTCCTGTGACCAGGAGCACATTGATATGATCATTTTAAGCCATGCCACTACGCCGGATCGGACAGAGGCTATTATGACCGGCGAGGACAAGGCGCTGATCCGTTCCCTGGTGGAAGACGTGCAGATGCTGGAGCAGGCCGGCGCGGCAAATATTGCCATTCCATGCAATACGTCCCACTACTACTATGACCAGATGCAGGCCGCGGTACATATTCCCATCATCCATATGGTCCGGGAAAGCGTCCGCTATGCCCGGGCAAAGTATGAGGGCGTAAAGCGTATCGGCATTATGGGTACAGACGGGACGATCTCTACCGGGATCTATGATATAGAATGTGAGCGGGTCGGTGTTACCCCGGTGCATCCCGGCCCCCAGCGGCAGCGGGATGTGATGCATATTATTTATGATGAGATCAAGGCCGGAGAGCGGGGGAGTCATCATCTATTTAACCAGGTGGTGGATGAGCTGGCCCGGGAGAAAGGCTGCCAGGTGATCATCCTGGCATGTACGGAGCTTTCCGTATATAGGCATTTTCATAATGTTCCCGATTGCTGTCTGGACGCCATGGATGTGCTGATCCGGGAATCCATCTTAAGATCCGGGGCAGTTTACCAGTAAAGTAAGCAGGAGGATAAAGTTTAGAATGAAAGAAATGGTGAAATACACATTTTCAAAATATATACGGTGCCTGGATCAGGCGGGGCTTTTAGTGTCCGCAGACGCTTACGCCGGGTCAGATCCGGAGATTTTGGGACTGACCTATAATTCCAAGGCAGTGAGCGAGGGGACGCTGTTTATATGCAAGGGCGCGGCCTTTAAGGAGGATTATTTAAAGGAAGCGGCGGCGAAAAAGGCGGCGGCCTATGTTAGCGAAAAGAAATACAATGTAGATCTTCCATGTGTTTTAGTGACAGACATCCGCAAGGCCATGCCTTATCTGGCGGATCTGTATTTTTGCCGTCCCTGGGAGGATTTAAAGCTTGTAGGGATTACCGGGACAAAAGGCAAAACCACCACAGTGTATTATATTAAGGCGATTATTGATGATTATATGGCAGCTGCCGGGGGAAAGGAAAGCGCTGAACTTTCCTCCAGCGATGTGTATGATGGAGTTGTTAAAAGCATTTCCCACATTACTACGCCGGAATGTGTGGAGCTGATGGAGCATTTCCGCCATGCGGTGGATTCGGATATTCAGTACCTGGAAATGGAAGTGTCCAGTCAGGGCCTTAAGTATGACCGGGTGGACGGGATCCTGTTTGATGTGGGGATCTTTTTAAACATTTCTGAGGATCACATCAGTCCTATCGAGCATCCGGATTTTGACGATTATCTAGAATCCAAGCTCCGACTGTTTGCTCAGTCTAAAACAGCCTGTGTGAATCTGGGGGCGGATCATATTGACCGGATCCTGGAAGCGGCGAAGGCTTCCCCAAGGCGGATTACCTTTGGCACTGATGAAAAGGCGGATCTTCGGGCATACCGGATCCGCAAAGAGGGGACAGATACGGTATTTCAGGTGGTATGCGACCGTTTTGACCAGGAATTTGTTCTGGAAATGCCGGGCCTTTTTAACGTGGAAAATGCCCTGGCAGCCATTGCGGCGGCCTATGCTCTGGAGATTCCCGTAGAATACATGGTTTCCGGCTTAAAGCGGGCAAGGGCCAAGGGCCGTATGGAGCTGTATCACAGCAAAGATCAAAGAATTGCGGCCATTGTGGATTTTGCCCACAATAAGCTGAGCTTTGAAAAGCTTTTTTCCTCTGCCATGGAAGAGTATAAAGGCCGCCGGGTCATTTCCATCTTTGGATGTCCGGGCCAGAAAGCTTATGTGCGTCGCCAGGGCATGGGCGAGATTGCCGGAAAGTATTCGGACAAGGTTTATATTGTGCCGGATGATCCGGGAAATGAACCTTTTGAAAAGATCGCCGGGGAGATTGCCGGTTACGTTCAGGCTCAGGGCTGTCCCTATGAGATCATGGAGGACCGGTCACAGGCCATTAAAGAGGCCATTCTTGGAGTTAAGGAGCCGACAGTGATCCTGATTGCCGGGAAGGGGAATGAAACCACCCAAAAAGTAGGGAATACCTATGTTCCCTATTTATCGGATATGGCATACGCGAAAAAATATATTGAGGAGTATGACAGCGGCCATGGAGGAGTGTAAAAGAAACCTGGCCTCTGCTCTGGATATGTACGGACACAGTGATTATTATCCCTTCCACATGCCGGGACATAAGCGGAATCCGGACTTTATGGCCATGCCGCCCATTTACCGGACGGATATTACGGAAATTGATGGATTTGACAACCTGCATCATGCCCGGGGTATCCTTTTAAAGGCCCAGGAACGGGCGGCCCGGGTGCGGGGCAGCCGCAGAGCCTGGTTCCTTGTGAATGGAAGCACCTGCGGGATCCTGGCAGCGATTTCAGCCTGTACGGAGCCGGGAGGAAGGATCCTTGTAGCCCGAAATGCCCATAAGGCTGTGTATAATGCCATCGAGCTTCGGGAACTGAATCCGGTGTATCTTTACCCGGAGATTCATGAAGGCTGCGGTATTTATAAGGCTGTGGATCCGGACCAGGTGAAGGCTTTGCTGGAAAAGTATCCGGGAATCCAGGCTGTGGTCATTACATCGCCTACTTATGAGGGGGTGACGTCGGATATGGGGGCTATTGCTCAAGTGGTCCATGATTTTAATATCCCCCTCATTGTAGACAGCGCCCACGGGGCTCATTTAGGCTATGAGGAGCATTTTCTCCCATCGTCGGTATCCTTAGGGGCGGATGTGGTGATCGAAAGCCTTCACAAGACCCTGCCGTCCATGACCCAGACCGCTTTGCTTCATCAGTGCAGCGACCGGGTCAGCAGCCGTCTTCTGGAAAAATATCTGACCATGTTTGAGACAAGCAGTCCCTCCTATGTAATGATGGCGGCTATGGATCAGTGCATGGCTCTGTTGGAAGACCGGAAAGCTGAACTTTTTAAAGGATTTTATCAACGTCTTGAAAATTTTTATCAGGACTGTGAGGATTTAAAACAAATCCGTCTTATGAACGAGATGGATCTGTGTACCGTGCCTGGCAGCAGCTTTGACCGGTCCAAGCTGGTGCTGTGGGTCAGGAGAGCGCCGGGGCTGGGACCGTGGCTCTATGACCGTCTCAGGGAAGATTTTTATCTTCAGCTTGAGATGGCCTCCGCGGATTACGCGCTGGCCATGACCAGCATCTGCGACACGGTTCAGGGATTTGACCGGCTAAAGGCGGCCTTAGAAGCGCTGGATCGGAAGCTGGATCAGATGCCGGAAAAAGTGTTGAATCAGGCTTTGGATCAGAAGCTGACTCGGGCGGCGGATCCGGTGGGTTTTTCAGCGCCTGCCGTGGAAGTAAGGGACGGCAAACCGGGTGGCCGGGAAAGCTTTTTGGGACCGGAAACACCGGTGATCAGCAGTGCCAGAGCGGCGCTTTGCCCTGTGACTCCCAGGCCCCTTAAGGACGCGGCGGGTCATTTAAGCGGCGCCTATCTTTATATTTATCCTCCGGGAATCCCTCTGCTGGTCCCTGGAGAACAGATCACACAGGAAATTCTTGCCCTGATCCGCCGCTGGGAACAGGCGGGGCTGAACGTTTTTGGGTTGGAGGATATGGGTGAAGAACCGGCGATTTTGTGCCTGGAAGCGGCCGCCCAAAAGCAGAGATAGATCAGTGAAAGGAGAGGCCAGACCATGGGAAAGCTGTTTTGTGTTATGGGGAAAAGCGCATCGGGTAAGGATTCCCTTTTTAAGCGTCTTGCAGGGGATAAAGCGCTGGGACTGAAAACCGTAGTCCCCTATACCACTCGGCCTGTCCGTCAGGGGGAAACGGATGGTGTGGAATATTATTTCACAAACGAAGAAGGCTTCCTGGCTTTAAAAAACGCGGGAAAGATCATCGAAGACCGGGCTTATCACACCGTCCATGGTCTGTGGAGGTACTTTACTGCTGATGACGGTCAGATCGATCTTTCACAGGGAAATTATATTGTTATCGGAACTTTAGAAGCTTACCGCCAGATGCTGGATTATTTCGGGAAAAGCATCATGCGCCCGGTTTACGTGGAAGTAGAAGACGGTGAGCGCCTTGCCCGGGCCCTTAACCGGGAGCGGAATCAGGCGGCGCCTAAATACGCGGAAATGTGCCGGAGATTTCTGGCAGATCAGGAAGATTTCTCAGAAGATAAAATCAGGGATTGTTACATTACAAAAAGATATGCTAATATAGAACTGGAACAATGTTTCCGGGAAATTAAAAATGATATTTTGAAAGAAAATGAAAAGAGGTGAGTGTCATTGGCAAGCTTTAAAGATGTGGTCGGTCATGAACAGATCATCGGACATTTGAGAAATTCTCTGAAAAATAATAAGATCAGTCATGCGTATATTTTCTGCGGGGAGGATGGGACCGGAAAAAATATGCTGGCAAAACTGTTTGCCAAGGCGCTTGAGTGTGAGGCCGGTTACGGGGACAGCTGCGGCATGTGCCGCTCCTGTAAACAGGTAGAATCAGGAAACCAGCCGGATATACGGTGGGTGACTCATGAAAAGCCTGCCAGCATTGGCGTGGATGATATTCGTGAGCAGGTAAATAATGACATTGCCATAAAGCCTTACAGCAGCAAGTATAAAATATATATTATCGATGAAGCGGAGAAGATGACCCCTCAGGCCCAAAACGCCCTTTTGAAAACCATTGAGGAGCCGCCTTCTTACTGTCTTATGATGCTTTTGACGAATAATGCGGACATGCTCCTGCCGACCATCCGTTCCAGATGCGTGACTTTGAACATGAAGACCGTGCCCTCCCAGAAGATCCAGGATTATCTGATAAAAAAATATGAGGTACCGGATTACAAGGCCAGGATCTGCGCCTCCTATGCCCAGGGAAATATGGGAAAGGCCATCCGGATGGCTACCTCGCCGGATTTTAATGAGCTTCATGAATCGGTGCTGAATCTGGTGAAAAATATTGATGATATGGACATTTATGTGATCATGGACGCGGTAAAGCAGCTGTCTGAGCATAAAGCGGAGATTTACGACATTATTGATATGATGATGGTATGGTACCGGGATATTCTTATGCTGAAGCTGACCAATGACCCGAATCTTTTAATTTATCCGGAAGAGTACAGCGCTCTGTCCCACCGCGCCTCAAAATCCACCTTTGAAGGCCTGGATCATATTATTAAGGCCATGGAAAAGGCAAAAGTGCGGCTGAGAGCCAATGTAAACTTTGACACAGCATTGGAAATGATGCTTTTGACAATAAAGGAGAATTAAATTATGGTAAATGTTATCGGAGTCCGCTTTCGGCAGGCTGGAAAGATCTATTATTTTGACCCTTTAGATCTGCCTGTAAAGCCTGGTGAGCATGTCATTGTGGAAACTGCCCGGGGCGTGGAATATGGCCTGGTCATGACCGGTCCAAGACAAGTAAAAGACGAATATGTGGTGTCTCCATTAAAGCCGGTGATCCGCATCGCCACACCGGAGGATGACGCTATTGAAGCGAAGAATAAAGAAAAGGAAAAAGACGCGTTTAAGATCTGCCTGGAAAAAATCGCCAAGCACAAGCTGGAAATGAAGCTTGTTGACGCGGAATATACCTTTGATAATAATAAAGTGCTGTTTTACTTTACCGCGGACGGACGTATCGACTTTCGTGAGCTGGTTAAGGATCTGGCCTCTGTATTTAAGACCCGTATTGAACTGCGTCAGATCGGTGTGCGGGATGAGACAAAGATCATGGGGGGGATCGGCATCTGCGGTCGGGAGCTGTGCTGTCATTCCTATTTGTCAGAGTTCGCCCCTGTGTCGATTAAAATGGCCAAGGAGCAGAACCTTTCCCTGAATCCGGCAAAGATTTCCGGCGTGTGCGGCCGCCTCATGTGCTGCCTGAAAAATGAACAGGAAACCTATGAATATCTCAACAGCCGCCTGCCGGCTATTGGGGATACAGTAACCACAGACGACGGATTTAAAGGCGAGGTCAGCGATGTAAATGTGCTGCGCCAGACGGTGAAAGTGATCATTACCCAGGAAAATGACGCCAAGGAGATTAAGGAATATCGGGTAAAACAGTTAAAGTTCCGTCCAAAGCGCCGGAAAGAAAAGATGAACATTAACGATGCGGAGCTTAAAAAGCTGGAAGCTCTGGAAAAGAAGGAAGGAAAATCGGCGCTGTGAAAAGTATGGAGGAAAGCAGGTATGGAGAAAACCCGGTTTTTTCTTAAGAAAGGAGAGCGGCTGGACGACCTGGAGCGCAATGGCTATAAAATCATTCAGACGCCCCGCCGCTTTTGCTTTGGCATGGATGCTGTGCTTCTTTCCGGCTTTGCCCAGGTAAAAAAAGGGGAATGTGCTATTGACTTGGGAACGGGGACCGGCATTATTCCCATTCTTTTAGAGGCCAAAACTTCGGGCCGCCATTTTACCGGCCTGGAGATCCAGGAGGAAAGCGCGGATATGGCCCGGCGCAGTGTGGCCTATAATCATCTGGAGGATAAAATAGACATTATTCATGGGGATATTTGCCATGTGGGAGAGCTTTTTAAAAAAGCGTCCTTTGATGTGGCCACCAGCAATCCTCCTTATATGAATGATATGCATGGCCTTAAAAATCCTTCAGACGCTAAGGCTATTGCCCGCCATGAGATTTGCTGCACTTTGGAAGATGTGGTAGCTGCCGCTGAGACTTTGCTAAAATCCGGCGGCAGATTTTATATGGTCCACCGGCCCTTCCGGCTGGTGGAAATTTTTTCAGCCCTGACCCGGCATCATCTGGAGCCGAAACGGATGCGCCTGGTTCATCCCTTTGTGGATAAGGAGCCTAACATGGTGCTCATCGAGGCTGTGCGGGGCGGCCGGTCCATGATCAAGGTGGAAAAGCCGCTGATCGTTTATGAAAAGCCGGGGGTGTATACAAGGGAGATTTATGAGGTTTATGGGTATTAAGTCACATTGGCTCGGTATTTAAAGACAGCGCCGCTGCTTACAGGGGCAACGGCGTTTGAAAATCAAGATGATCGGGCCTTGCAGGGAGGGGAAATTATGGCCAGGATTACAGGGATCGGCCTCCAGGATTTTGAAAAAATAAAGCGGGAAAACATATTTCTTGTGGATAAGACGGAGTTTATCCGGGAGTGGTGGGAAAATAAGGACGATGTAACACTGATCACACGGCCTAGGCGTTTTGGAAAAACTCTGACCATGAGCATGGTGGAACAGTTTTTTTCCGTGCAGCATAAAGGGACGGATGTATTTTCAGACATGAATATATGGAAATACGACAAATACCGGGCCCTTCAGGGCGCTTATCCGGTGATTTCCCTAAGTTTTTCCAGTGTTAAGGAAACTTCTTATATTGAAGTAAAGCGAAAAATCTGCAAACTGATCCAGCTTTTGTACCGCAAATATAAGTTCCTGCTTGAAGAGGATTTTCTTGATCCTGGGGAAAAACAGGATTTTCTTAATGTTTCTCCGGATATGGAGGATTACGCCGCCTCCCTGTCATTGCAGCAGCTGTCCGCATGGCTTTCACGGTATTATGGGAAAAATGTGATCCTTTTGCTGGACGAGTATGACACACCCATGCAGGAGGCCTATGAACGGGGTTATTGGAATGAGCTGACAGCATTTATACGCAGCTTGTTTAACAGTACATTTAAAAATAATCCTTATTTAGAGCGGGGTATTATGACTGGCATTACCCGGGTCAGTAAGGAATCCATTTTTTCGGATTTGAATAATCTGGAGGTCGTTACGGCGACATCAGAAAAATATCAGGATAAATTTGGCTTTACAGAGGATGAAGTGGAGGCAGCGCTTAAGGAGTATGGTCTTATGGATCAGGGGGCCCAGGTAAAGCGGTGGTATGACGGGTTTAAATTTGGCAGTCAGGACGGAATCTATAATCCCTGGTCGATTATTAATTTTCTTGATAAAAGGTGTGTAGGACCCTACTGGACCCATACCAGCAGCAATACATTGATCGGCAAAGTCATTCAAAAGGGAACGCGTCAGGTGAAGGAAGATTTTGAGACGCTTTTATCGGGAAAGACGCTCACTGCGGAAATTGATGAACAGATCATTTATGATCAGCTGGATATAGATGAAAATGCCATCTGGAGCCTGATGCTGGCCAGCGGCTACCTGAAGCTGGAGCAGGTTCGGGTTCGGGAGGATGGTTTTGGACGATGGCAGAAAATTTACGGGCTTAAAGTGACGAATTATGAAGTCCGGACGATGCTTCGGACAATGGTTAAGGATTGGTTTGCCCTAACTGCCTCCAATTACAATGATTTTATCCGGGCGCTTTTACATGGGGACGTGGAGGCCATGAATGTATACATGAACCGTATTGCTGTGTCCACGTTCAGCTTTTTTGACAGCGGCAAAGGGCCATCCCGGGAAGCGGAGCCGGAGCGGTTTTATCACGGCTTTGTTCTGGGACTTATTGTGGATCTGGAGGACCGTTACAGGATCACTTCCAACAGAGAAAGCGGCTTTGGCCGCTATGATGTGATGCTGGAGCCGAGAAATTTGAAGGATCCGGCGATCCTCATGGAATTTAAAGTCCAGAGCAGTACAGAAAAAAATCTTTTGGATACAGCCAGGGCGGCGCTTTTGCAGATCCGGCAAAAAAAATATGAGGCAGAGCTTACGGCCAGAGGCTTTGCCCCGGAGCAGATCAGGAAGTACGGATTCGCTTTTTGCGGGAAGCAGGTGCTGATTGAGAGAGGATAAGAGGTTCTATGGATATTTTACTTGTAGATGATGAGGTTTACACCCTGAGAGTTTTAAAAAGCGCGGTGCATTGGGAAGACTGCGGTATTGAAAATGTGTGGACAGCCTTAAGCGCAGCAAGAGCCAGGGAGATTTTAGAAGCGCATCCGGTAGATCTGATCATATGCGATATAGAAATGCCTAAGGAAACCGGGCTGGATCTTTTGCGGTGGGTCCGGGATAAGAATTATAACGCGGAGTTTATTTTGCTTACCTGTCATACAGATTTTTCTTATGCCCAGCAGGCATTAAAGCTGGGAGCTCTGGATTACTGCGTTAAACCGGTGATTGTGGAAGAAATCGAGAAGGTGATCAAACGGGCGGCCCAAAATATAGAGGAGAAGCGGCGGTCCGTAAAGGCAATGGAAGATCAGGCGCTTTGGGAGAAAAATAAAGCCGTGGTCAATAAAGCTTTCTGGAGGGAAGTCCTGGAAGGGCGCTCTGGAAAAGGGGCGGAGGAGATGCTAAGATTGGCCAGGGACAGCAGCGTTTTTATAGAGGTCGACGAGGTGTTTCATATTGCTGTTTTTTCTTTGAAGTTCCAGCCTTTAGAAGGGGAAGAAAAATACCGTTTTTTGGATTTTACCCGTCAGTATTTTAAAGCCTGTGTCCTTTTGGAAAATGAAGAGCAAACCCGGTATTGCGCGATAGGGAGAGATTGCCTGGAGGAAGCTTTTATTAAGCTTGGGGAGCAGTATTTAGTAAAAGCTCAAAGCTTTGGCGGTCAAAAGCTTCGCATTGTCGGATGCTATTGCTGTAATGTTTATTTTGAAGAACTTCCCGGAGATTATAAAGCGATTTGTGAAACTGAACGAATGATGACCACTTACCATGCCCGTTTTTTCAATATACGAAACCGAAGAGTTTTTCCAGATACTTCAATAGAACTGCCGAAGGCCATGGAACAGCTTTTGTATGCGGGAAAATTTAAAGAATTTGAAGAAGAATTTTCTAAGTGGCTTGATGAGAAAAGCCGACGCAGCCATGTGGATGTTTCGGACCTGAACATGCTCAGGGCGGATATTTGTCAGATTTTAGATGTTTATCTAAAGGGGCGCAATATTTCCGCTCATACGATTTTTTTCGATGAAACCATGTGTCAGGTCATGAATGAGGCAGCTCGTTCTGTGGATCATATGACAGCTTTTATCCATGAGCTTTCAAAAATCGTACCTTTTGAGGATGGTGTTACGAATATTACCAATGCGGTGAAAAAATATATTTCCCATCATATTGACGGGGAAATTACCCGGGGCGATATTGCAGGCGCTTTGTATTTAAATGCAGATTATATTTCCAGGGTTTTTAAAAAAGATACAGGAATGACCATACCTCAGTATATTAACCAGGCCAGGATCCGCAGAGCTACAGAACTGCTTACAGCGACAGACCTGGCAGTGGGGGATGTGGCAGAAGCGGTGGGGTATTCCAACTTTTCATATTTTTCAAAGATCTTCCGTCAATATGAAGGCTGTTCCCCAAGAGAATATAAGCTGAGACAAAAATAACATGAAAAAAGCAGTCAGCGTACTAGGATCATAAAAGATCCTGTAGCTGACTGCTTTTTGCGCGATACGCCTGGCAAGCGCTGTTTCTGGTCGTATATGTGATAAAATATACGAAAAAAGAACAATGGACCTGGGTTAAAATTCAGATCTTTATGTATTATAGGGGAAAGAAAAGGGGGAAGGTAAATTCTGTGTCAGTTTATATCGGATTTTTTAAAGAAAAGTGCGGACTTATCCGATATACTTGTATCATCAAACGAAAACACAGAGTGTTTAAGGAAGGGGAGAACAAAATGAAATTAAAAAAGTTGGCTGCTATACTTATGGCAGGAGTTCTGGCCGCCGGGTGTCTGGCCGGGTGCGGCGGAGGAAACAGCAGCAGTTCAGGAGATACTTCGTCCGACGGGAGCGCCAGCAGCGAGAGCGGGGATACGGGAGAAATTAAGTATATTACCTGGATGTATGCCCAAATGTCCGGTATGATCCCGGAGGATCTTCAGGCAGTAGAAGACGCGGTGAATGAACTGACAGAGGCAGAGATTGGCGTCCATGTAACCTTAAATCCGGTAGCGTTTTCCGATTATTCCAATCAGATCAGTTTGATCATGGCCAGCCAGGAAAAGATGGATATTATTACCACTGCGGGATCCAATATATGGTCTACTTTATTGAACCAAAATCAGCTTTATGCTCTGGATGATCTTTTAAATGAATATGGTCAGGATATTTTAGAAACTGTTCCTGAGGAATACTGGGCAGGAACCACCGTCAGCGGAGAAATTTACGCGATCACCACCAATGGAACAAAAGCGAGCACCTGGGGGCTGCAGCTGCGCAAGGATTTGATCGACAAGTATGATCTTCAGGATGAACTGGAGAAAATTACCATGGTCGATGATGTTTTGGATATGGATGAGAATTTTGAGATCCTGACCAACATTTTCCAGGTCATTAAAGAAAATGAGCCGAATATAGAAATTTTGTATCCATGGGCCGTGGATGTAGCGGTGAATCACGATTCCCTGTCTGATGGACTGGGTGTTTTAATGGGCGGAGATGATAAGATCACCAATTTGTATACTTCCGAGTCTTACGCAAAAATCTGCCAGGTAATGTACGACTGGAATCAGGCCGGCTATATTATGAAGGATGCAGCGACAACGACAGAATCTGCAGGCTCCCTGTTAAGCAGCGGCCGGTTGTTTGCTTACACGATCAATTCCGGACAGGATAATTATGTTGGCGAAACCAATGGCGTGGAGTTTTATTCGGTAAATTTGAAATCACCGACGATTGATACAGCAGAAATTACCAAGTTCGCTTATTGTATCCCGGTAACCTCCACGGAACCGGAAGCCGCTATGAAATTTTTAAATATGCTTTATACGAATGAGGAACTGGTTAATCTTTTAGCTTACGGTATTGAAGGCGAGCATTATGTCACTAACGATGACGGGAACATTGACTATCCTGAAGGCGTGACCGCCTCATCAAGCGCCTATCCTGCGGATCAAACCTATATGTACGGAAATATGTGGCTGTTAAAGACCCATGAACCGGTAACGCTGACTACGGATGAAATGCGGGCCTTTACAGAAGCAGCAACCCCGGTATCCTGCCTCGGTTTTTCTTATGATCCTTCGGATGTAAAGACAGAGGTGGCAGCGTGCAGTTCTGTGCTGGAGGAATATTGTGACGGACTTGAAAAAGGTCAGCTTGATCCTGAAACCACGTTGCCGGAATTTATTGAGAAACTGGAAAAAAGCGGGATTAATGAGGTTATCGCGGAAAAACAGAGTCAGTATGATGAATGGCTGGCAAGCCAGACGTCGGCGGAATAAAGAGATTACAGGGGCTGCCGCAGATTTAAATGGGGCGGCCCTTGGTATCAGAGGATTAAAGGGAGGTTTTTGTTGTGGAAGTACCGGCAAAATCAAAAGTAGCAAAGCGAAAAAAAGGTTGGATCCGTCAGATTCCTCTGCTGGTCATGACTCTTCCGGGACTGACCTATTTATTTATTAATAATTACATACCCATTGGCGGTCTGTTTATTGCCTTTAAAGATATTGATTACAGAAAAGGGATTTTTGCATCCGACTGGATTGGCTTAAAAAACTTTACCTATTTGTTTAAAACAGAGGATGCGTTTATTATTACACGAAATACGATCTTATATAACTTAGCATTTATTGTGCTGAATATTATCGTCTGTGTGGCAGTGGCGATCATGCTTAGTGAAGTGACGAAAAAGGTCCTTATGAAATTTTATCAGACCATTTTGCTTCTCCCGCACCTGATTTCTATTATCATTATTGCCTATATTGTTTACGCGTTTTTAAACAGCGACACAGGTTTTATTAATCACAGTATTTTAGGCGCTTTGGGAAAAGAATCCATATCCTTTTACTCAGAACCGAAATATTGGCCGTTTATCCTGATCCTTGTATATGTATGGAAAACCATGGGATATACATCCATTATTTATTTTTCATCCATTTTAGGAATTGACCGGAGTTTATATGAAGCGGCGATGGTGGATGGGGCAGGAAAAATGAAGCAGATCCGTTATATCACCCTTCCTCTTCTTAAGCCTACGATCATTACATTAACGTTAATGAATGTGGGTCGTATTTTCTACTCGGATTTTGGCCTGTTTTTGCAGGTGCCTATGAATCAGGGAGCGCTCTTTAGCGTGACGAATACGATCGATACCTATGTTTACCGGGCGCTAATGCTCAATAACGATATTGGCATGGCCAGCGCCGCAGGTTTGTATCAGTCTGTTGTAGGATTTATCCTTGTTCTTGGCGCGAATCTGGTGGTGCGCAGGATCGATGCGGATAATGCCCTGTTCTAGGAGGTGGAAAGATGAAAAGGAAAATTAAAGGAGAAACGGTTTTTCAGATTGTGATCAATGTAATTTTGATCCTATTGGTTCTTAGCTGTATCTTGCCGTTTTTACTGCTGATCAGCTCATCATTTACAGATGAGATGGCACTGATCAACAATGGCTATAATTTCTGGCCCACAAAGTTTAGCCTGGATGCTTATGCCTATTTGATCAACCAGGCGGCTACGGTTTTCAGATCTTACGGGGTGACTGTTTTTGTGACCATTGTAGGTACGGCGCTGTCTCTGATCATTGGCCCTATGCTGGCCTATCCCTTGTCCCGTCCGGATTTCAAATTAAGAAATGTACTGTCTTTTGTTGTATTTTTTACCATGCTCTTTAACGGCGGTCTGGTACCTACCTATATGTTATGGACTCAATTTTTCCAGATTAAAAACACCATATGGGCGTTGATCTTTCCATCCCTTCTTTTAAATGCGTTTTATATTATGCTGATGAAAAATTATTTTAAGACCAATATTCCTATGGAACTGATCGAAGCGGCCAAGATCGACGGGGCAGGGGAATTTCGGACGTATTTTAAGGTGATTCTTCCCCTGTCCCTACCGATCCTGGCAACGGTGGGTCTGTTTGTAGGCATCGGCTACTGGAATGACTGGACCAATGGCTTATATTATATTACCGATTCTAAATTATTCAGTCTTCAAAATCTGCTTAACCGTATGATGCAAAGCGTTAGTTACCTTGCATCCTCGGATAGCGCCTCATTAGTCGGGTCTTCCAATACGATCCTACCAAGTTCTGCTATGCGAATGGCTATGGCTGTGATCGGTGTCGTTCCCATTATGGTGTTTTATCCGTTCTTTCAAAAATATTTTGTCAAAGGCATGACTGTAGGCGCAGTGAAAGGCTGACCGCTGTCAGCGGTTTATGCAGTTTTATCTGGGCAGACAGATGATCACGACGCCGCCTTGATCGTTGCGCAGAGTCATGGATGCCTGATCCGGGTATTCCAGGTTTAGCCTTTGGCGTATATTAATAAGGCCGATATGATGTCCGTCCCCGGTATCCTGGGGATGGGCATTAAATTTATCCAGCACATCGTCCGGAAAACCGCATCCGTTATCTCTGGCGATAATGATCACATGACCGGGTTCAGAAAAGGCGCTGATCCATATTTTCAAAGGATGCTCCGGATCCAGGGCGTGTTTAAAGCTGTTTTCCACAAGTGTCTGAAGCGTCAGTACAGGGATCTCAAAGGATTCAAGGGCAGGATCGATCTTATATTCTACAGTTACCTGGTCCGGATAACGGATTTCCTGGAGCTTCAGATAGTTGTTCAGCTGTTTAAGCTCCTCGGATAGAGTGGTTGTCCGTATATTTGTATTGATCATATTGCGCATATAGTCAGACAAATAGGTAAGGACGGAAATGATCTGCCGGGTTTCATTCATCTGGGCCATCAGGCTGACCGTATTTAACAGGTTAATGACAAAGTGGGGTTTGATCTGATGCTGCAGGTATTGAAGATGGATGTCTTTAAGGGTCAGCTGTTTTTCATAAATATCAATCTTAAGAGCCTGGATTTCCTGATACATATTTGTAAGGGCATGATTGACCTGGATGATCTCGCCGGGCATGCCCTCATCCGATGGAACATAATCGCTGTGGCCGGATTCGTATTGGGAAATACTGTATAATACCTGATTTAACGGCCGTTTGACAATACGCTTCATCAGGTGGTAAATGGCCGGGATCGTCATTAAAGCAACAACGGTGATCATAAGAAGTCCTTTAAGTCCTCCGCTCATTGTGGATAAATAGCTGTATTTGGGGGCGTACAGTTCAAGCTTTAGCGGGAGCGTATCCAGCTGCACGGAAAGGGTGATAAAATCCGATGGGCGATCGGAAACCTTGCTGAAATCATCGGTTCCGCATAAAACGGTTTCGCTATGATCTTTCAAACACAATATCGTTTCCGAGCGAAAGACGCCGGAGGACATATCCGGAAGGAGACTTTGAGCCTGGATCCAGGAACCGACGCAAATGCCGTCTTTCCACTGGAGATAAAAAATATAAGGCGTATCCTCCAGTGTGGCGATATACCATCCGGCTTTGGAATCAGAGCCATCCTCAGCGATCAGATCCATAACGATTTCAGGGATTTTCAGACGGGTATCATAGGTCTGGCTGCGCTGGCTTTCTGAGGAAAAAGCATAACAGTATTCCTGATTTGTGTAATCATAATAAAACAGTCCTTCGCAGTAATTCAGAAAAAGGATGGAAGTGGACAGCTGCTGCTGGATCTGCTGTTTTTCAAAAAACAGCTCAGACTCGTTCAGATCGGATAGACTATTAAATGTATTTTGCAGATAGTAGGACATTAGTACAGATGAGATTTTTTGAAGAGCCTCATCCACATCGCTCACATAAAGATTCATAGTCTGGGTTTGGGCGCTTTTATACTGTGACCGGACAGTGGCAAGACTATAAAAGGTATATATAAACAATATTCCAAGTAAAAGCAGGGTGATAGACACATAAAGACCCTGAAGGACTTTTATAAGACTGTAATTTTTGTGTTTCAAGCCCGAATCCTCCCAAATTAAACAGATGATTTTTTTAAGAATTATACCATATCTTCAAAAAATCTGGGGGAATTTTTAAAGGCTGGAACAAATTTTGTCTCAGAAAAACCTGAAATTATAGGAAGGGGAGAAATGATTTGGGAATTTCACGTTGGAGTGTTTTTGAAGTAAAAATAGAAGGGCCGCGGGAAGGCAACCCATTTACGGACCATTGGATCCGGGGAAGATTTACCGGGAAAAATGAAACTGTGGAAGCGGATGGCTTTTATGACGGCGATGGTATTTATAAAGTCCGGTTTATGCCGTCTTTTGAAGGGGATTATACCTATGAAATCGTTTCAGATTTTGGAGGAACGCAAGCCGGCGCGTTTCAGGTTGGCCCGGCGCTTCCCGGCAATCACGGACCAGTGCGGACGGCAAATACCTTTCATATGGCCTATGCGGACGGAACGCCTTATTACAGTATCGGGACAACCTGTTATGTGTGGGAGCTTCAGTCGGATGCTCTGATCCGCCAGACGTTTCAGTCATTAAAAGAAAGCGCTTTTAACAAGATCCGTTTTTGCGTTTTCCCAAAGCACTATGACTTTAATCTGGGGGAACCCAGGTCTTATCCTTATGAAGGAACGCCCATGGATCCTTCTGTGCTGACGCCGGATAATTTTTCTCAGTACGGTCCGGAAAGCGAAGGGAATCACTGGGATTTTTTCCGGTTTAATCCGGAGCATTTCAGGCATATTGAAAAGTGTATCCAAAAACTGGGAGACATGGGGATTGAGGCAGATTTAATCCTGATGCATCCATATGACCGGTGGGGATTTTCTAAAATGCCAAAAGAGGCGGATGATCTGTATCTGAACTATGTGACTGCCCGTTTTGGAGCTTTTCATAATGTGTGGTGGTCCCTGGCCAATGAGTATGACTTATGCGAATACAAAACGCTGGAAGATTGGGAGCGTTTCGCGGCCATTATCTGCCGTAAAGACCCTTATCACCATATGAGATCTGTTCATAACTGCAAGCCTTTTTATGATTTTAAGAGGCCTTGGGTGACCCATTGCAGTATTCAGCGGCAGGACTTTTATAAAACCGCGGAACATGTGGACCGTTGGCGGGAGGAATACCAGAAGCCTGTGGTTCTGGACGAGATTGCCTATGAAGGAAATGTTTCCCACGGCTGGGGAAATATTACAGGGGAAGAGCTGGTGCGCCGGTTTTGGGAAGCCGCCTGCCGGGGCGGATACGCAGGTCACGGGGAAACTTATATGTCTGAGGACAATGTTTTGTGGTGGTCCCACGGCGGCGCGCTTCACGGCGAGAGCCATAAGCGATTTAAATTTTTATATGATATTCTTTGCGAGACTCCCGGACTGGGACTGCGTTATGCAGGGGGCGGTGATGAGGTGAGAGCTGTGCCTCAGGAGACATGGGCTTACATGAAGCCGGTACAGGATTATTATCTTATTTATTACAGCTTTATGCGGCCGTCTTTTAGAACGTATTATTTTGATGATACGACAAGGTTTCATTTGTATGTGCTGGACACATGGAACATGACCCGGGAAGACCGGGGGATCGTCCGGGGGAGATTTAAGGTGGAACTTCCGGGACGGCCTTATATGGCTATACAGATAAAGAAAGAGGAAGCGCTTTAGTTACTATTTACGGGCAGCCGGGCGGTCGGCCAGGGACTGGTGTGACCGTTTTTTACCCCCGAACCATACAGTAAGCGCATGGTTCGGGGGCAACATGTAACCCCGGCAAATACCTGGAACACAAGGGCGTTATCAAGACCGCCGGAAAGGTGTCTAGGAAAAATGATCGTACATTTTCCCTATAAGTTCTTCCATAACAGGAATATCCACCGGCGACAAAGCGCATATTATAAACCAGTTATTTTCAACAGCTCCCTTTGCACAGGCGACCGCCTGTTCCCGGAGGATCCCGTAGTCTTTAAATGAACGGATCCCAATGCAATGCATAAGGTCACGGATCTTTTCCGCGATTTGCTCCGCAATCTCCGCTCCGGAAGCGTCATCCGGAATATCCAGCTTTATTACCTCGGCAATTTTCCTGATCTTATCCGGAACTTTATCTCCCGCAAAGGCGACAACTTCTGGTAAAGTCAGAGCACAGGCAGCGCCGTGTGACATATGGAACTGTACGCCAAATTCATGAGCAGCCGCATGTCCAAAATGAACACTGGCGTCATTAAATGCTATTCCGGCAAGATTACTGGCCAGACATAAATTTGTCCTTGCTTCCAGATCGTCTCCGTTAAAGCACGCGTTTTTAAGATTTTCAAATACCAGTTTTATTGCGGCAAGAGAAAGAATTTCAGATTTTGGATTCCCACAATTGGTTGTGTAGCTTTCAATAGCGTGGGACATGGCGTCCATTCCGGTTTCTGCTGTCACTTGCGGGGGAACTGTCAGCGTCAGGATCGGATCCACAATAGCCAGCGCCCCTTTTCTGAGGATCGTCTCTTTTCGGTTGGTTTCCGCATCGTAAAGCACTGCCATGCCAGTGACTTCTGACCCGGTTCCCGATGTTGTGGGTATTAAAAATAAAGGCGTCTGGGTATTCTGAGGATGATTCTTTTGAGCATAATACTGATTGATAGGAAGATCATTATCCACGAGGATCGCTGTAGCCTTTGCCATATCCAGGCAGCTTCCTCCGCCAATGCCAATAACCATATCCGCGCCAAATTCCCGGGCCTTCCCTCCGGCAATATCTGCCTGAGATGCCGGGGTATCCGGCATAACTTCATCAAAGGTATCTGTGGTGATCCCCCCGTCTTCAAGGATTTTGATAATTTTACCGGCAATGCCGCAGTTCTTTACGCCCTTATCAAAGATACAAAATGCCCTTGTGCCGCCTGCTTCTGTTACTTTTTCCGGTAGCTGCATGACCGCGTCCGCTCCAAAAAGAACCGGACAATTTTGTTGATATGTACTGATCATAAAGCCTCCTTCTCCTGTAATTAAACGTCGGTCGTTACTGTGGTAACGATCGGGGCAGCAGCGAGAAATCCGGCTGCGGCTGCGTCGAACTCTGCAATGTGAGCGGTTTTCATATGTTCATCCAGGCAGGTTTTATCGTCCCACTTTTCAACAACATAGATGGCGTTTTCCTCCTGGATGTTTTTTGTTACAGTATATTCGCGGCATCCTCTGTCGTTGAGGGATTTCCCGCTGAGAACCTTCGCGGAAGCAATCGCTTCCGCCATTTTTCCTTCTATCACTTCAAATTTTGCGAAATTTATAAGCATGATCTATCCTTTCTGCCGATTTTTGGCAACTGTTCAGCTGGATGAGTTGAATTGCTGCGATTTTCCTCTTATTTTGCGATTTTTTTGCAAAGTTCTGTTACTTCATCCTCTTCCAGCCAGGGATTTTCGCCACTTTCCTTGCGCTGGGAAATGATCTTTTGGCCTTCGGAGAAAATTTCGTTCATGATTTCAGGTGTATCAGGAAGATTATTGTATTTTAAGAAACCATTGATCACGCCCATGTTCAGACCTGCGTATCCGAATTTCATTTCATGATGTTTTCCGAACAGTTCAGGATTAACGGTTTCATTGATCCGTGCCCTGAAAAGACTCTTCCCTGCGCGCTTTGCTTCCATATTAGGAACACACAGGAATGAATTTTCATAGTACAGCGTATCGCCTGTCAGCGGCTTCCATGCCTGACAGTAAGCGCCTGTAATGTGTTCCATATATTCTGTTAATTCGCCGAATTTTTCAATCTTAACGTCTGTTTTCACTCCATAAAGGGCTTCGAGAGTAACAACGATTTCGTCTGTTGGCGTATTTCCCGCACGGGCTCCGTATCCGCAGAGACTTCCATCTACCCAGCCGGCGCCTTCTTCAACTCCGGCAGCCGTATTAGCCACACCAAGACCAAAATCATTATGGCAATGTACCATGAGTTTTGCCCCTGTACCGCTGATCGCGTTATACATTTCTCTGCAGATATGTCTGAAAGCGGGTGTGGACGCGCAGCCAAAGCTGTCCGCGATGGCAATGCCTTTAGAACCAAGCTCCGCAAGCTTTTTCGCAAGGGGGAGCTGCCAGGCGTAACTGGATTTTGGCGACTCCAGCTTTCCGGACATAACTACGCCGCCTGTTGACGCAGTAAGGGCCGTATTCAATGTAAATCCGTCATATTTATTCGCTGCGTAATCAATAAAACGGGCCATTGCGTCAGCCTGCTCCTGTGTTAGGATCGGCGCGAAGCATACAGCGTTTAGTCCGCTTCCTCCGATGTCGTGGATATGGTCAATGGCTTTTTTCAAAAATTCCTGCTGGTTTACAATATCTTCGATCCTGCCATTCAAAAACAAATTACAGGATGAAGGATCCGCATAGCCTTTCTGCACCACAGCTTTCAGAGATTCCTCATGATCCGCATTTCCAACATATCCGAAGTCGATGGCGTTTACTCCAAGATCGAACAGCCGCTTTCCTATTTCCAGCCGCTGTTCCATGGTAAAACCACATTTTACATTTTCTTCGGCCTCTCTGAGGGTTACATCGGATACTTTGACATGATCGGGGATGTTCGGCATTGTTTCAGCGACTTCCGGGATAAAGTTAACAGCGGATACAACCCATTTATCCTCCTGTTCCCATGGCATCTGCTCCATCAGTTCCTTTTCTGTGCACTTTTTCACAATAGTTTCCTCCTTCCTTTTTGTGGTTAATATAGACAATTCAACTATATCATTAAGAATATTGTATGTCAATAATTTTTGAAATAAAAATAATACATACTATGAATATAATTATTAATATTAAAATATATACAAAAAACACGAATTATAATAGCAATAATTATACAATATTTATACAAATAACATTTTATAAATATTACGTATCATATAATAGGGAGATATTTGTATGGACGATACTAGCTCCGCAGAGTTCTGCCTTTAAGCTACCCGGGGAAAATGGGAAAAATACAGATATTTACCGAACAGAACCGCAGATACGGATACACAGAGGCTTTGTTATAAATTATACAAATAATCTTTGTATATATGACAATAAATAGACAAAATTATCATATATAAAAAATAATCCCGAATTATTCATGAGCATACTTGACAATTTTTATGGAACTATGATAGTATAATTAAAGATATGACGTAATATGCACGGGTCTTAAAAACAAAGAAGGAAGGTGATTTATGGAGAAGGATTAATGGAGAGTGGAAAATGTAACAGAAAACAAGTCTAAATCCGTAAAGTGAAAGGAGTCATTATGCCAGCAAAGACAGAAAAACGTACAAACTATACGGTGTATGTGATCAAGCTGTTTATCAGTTTGTTTCTTATCTTTGTCCTGGGGCGGATCTTGCCTACATGGGGGCCGGTGAACCGGCTGGGAGTTCAGGCGATCTGTATTTTTGTCGGGCTGATCGTTATGCTCTCGTTTAATGATTTTGGCTTAATCACCCCGTGTCTATTAGGCTTCATTGCAGTGATCACTTCGGGGGCGTATACGCCTTCAGATCTGTGGGCTGCAAGCTTTGGCAATGCAAATGTGGTTCAGTTGATTTTCGTCTATGTGCTTTGCCAGCTGCTGATTGCCACAGGGACAGGAGAATTTATTTCCAGGTGGTTGTTGTCGAGAAAAACGATCAAGGGCCACCCATACCTGTTCATGTTTATTTTCTTTTGTGTATCTGCCCTTATGGGCGCGGTTGCCAGTATCGGCGGCGTTGTTTTCGTTCTGGCGTTGATGGAGTCGATCATTGTTAATTTAGGAGAAGAAAAACAGGGACGTTTTTCACAGTGGCTCTCCTTGGGGGCTTTTGTAGCTGCATGTTCAGGCATGGCCCTGATCCCGTACCAGGGACTTGCTCTGGTTATTTTTGGCAATCTCATGACAGCGATGGCAGAAAGTGGGGTTTCCTTAAGCTATGGCAAGTATATGGTAGCAATTGCATTATTTTTGATCCTGTTTTCTCTTGTGGTGACCTTCTTGATAAAGCTGGCAAAGGTCAATGTACAAAAACTGAGAGAATATGATGTTACGCAGATTGCTGATGCGGCAAACACAAAACTTACTCGAAAACAAATCATTGTGATCGTAACCTTCTTAGTCGGCATTGCTTATTCCCTTTGTAGTGGATTGGTCAGCGGGGATAGTTTTGTGGGCGGGTTGTTAACTTCGCTGGATCAATCCTCTTGGTTCATCTTAGTTATAGCTGTTTTCTTTTTGCTTCGTGAGCGGGGGGATTATCTGGTTCCGGATGTTAAAACCTTCCAGGAAGGGATTTCCTGGCCTCTGATCCTAACGACTTGTATCTTTACGGTAGTTGGCGGAATGTTGACTTCCAGTGAGTTTGGCGTTCAGGAGTGGTTAAATCTCATACTGGAGCCTGTTTTTGGCGGTCTTCCTTACCCTGTTTTCATTCTTTTAATCTGCCTGATCGCCACTGTTTTCACAAATTTTATGTCCAATGTGGCTGTGGGCATGGTGGTTGGTACGCTGACATTGCCATTTGCATTAACCTATTATGAGAATCAGGGGATCGAAGTTACTATGTGGGCCGCGGCAGTTACCATGGCTGCCTGCTTTGCCTATATGACGATGTCTGCCAGCGGTTACGCTCCGCTGTTTTTGACAACGCCCAGGATCCAAAAAGACCAGGGATTTTTATACAGGTGCGGCGGCGGTGTTTTGATCATGGGCATTTTATTGATGGCTGTAATATTTACTTTGTTATCTTATTTGCTATAAGCTGGAAGGTTTGATAAACGCCTGAACGAACTTAATGAAATGGAGGAAACAAAATGAAAAAACGAATCGCGTTAGTTACAGGAGTTGCCGCAAAGCATAGTATGGGACGGGAAGTTGCTATGCAATTGGCACGGGAAGGAAACGATATCGTCCTTGTTGACAAATTTATGATTCCGCCGACCCTGCGTCCGGAGGATAAAGACTGGGGTGGAATGCCTGCTATCGTTAAAGATATTGAGGCGTTGGGATGCCAGGCGCTGGCTGTAGAAGCCGATCTTGGAGTCCCAGAAGACGTGAAGCGCGCAGTGGCTGCTGCGGTAGATAAATTTGGAAAGATCGACATTTTGGTCAACTGTGCCGGAATGCGCGGGCCGAATGCCGCCATTATGGAACTGCCTTATGAAAAATGGCAGGCGCTGATCGCCGCAAATCTTACGGGTGTGTTCCTGTTGTGTCAGGAAGTCGGCAAAGTGATGATTTCAGACCCTGATGGAACCGCTGGAAAGTCCGTCGTTCTTTTTTCCTCCCAGGCTGGCGTAGAAGCGATGTTTCATGGTGTTGGTTATTGCGCGGCCAAGCATGGCGTATTGGGAATAACTAAAGTTTTCGCCCTTGAATTAGCTGAATATGGAATTACAGTTAATGCGATCAGTCCTATGGCTTTTGATACCAACTTCCGGGATGCTGCCAAAATCGAACAGGCAGAAGCGCTGGGAATTTCGGTTGAGGAATCTATGAAGCGGGATGTGGCAGCCGATGCAAAAGGCGGCGGAGCTCCTGTTATTCCGATTGGCCGTCATGGAACGCCTCACGATGCGGCAATGTGCGTATCCTATCTGGTATCTGAGGGCGCGGCCTACATTACAGGACAGAATATTCTTATGAATGGCGGATATAGAGTATAATTTTTGTCGGCGATCATAATTGATCCTCCAAAGGACTCCGGGTCATGCGGGTATCCTTTGGAGGATTTTCTTTTCTGGCTTGTTACTGGTCGCTGCGTGAATGGCAGCCTGGTAACAAATACGGGTAAGAAGTCCTGTTCCGGTACTTGCCAATAGCAGGGAATGTATGTTATATTATTAACAGAGATGAAGTTAAAAGGTACGAAATAAACACTTTAATAAGGACTAGCGAATATGGGAAAGACAAAAAGAATTTCTTTGGTTACAGAGGTGGCTGACAGGCTTATCGAAACGATTGCGACGCGCTATACTCCCGGCAGCAAGATTCCGATAGAATCAGAATTGGCAGATGAATATTCGGTCAGCCGTACGACCATCCGGGAAGCGATCAAGCTTTTGTGCGCGAGGAATATACTGGAAATACGGCGCGGCGACGGAACATATGTGTCAGAAAAGCCCGGCATGTCTGACGACCCCCTTGGCATCAGGTTCATGGATCGTTCGATGTGTTTGCGCGATCTGCAGGAGTTTTCACTGCTCGTCCAGCCGGTGTTTGTATCTCTGGCAACCAGCCGCATTGAAAAAAGAGAATTGATGCATCTGCGACAGACACATAAAGAATTTGAAGAAAAGTATAAAGAACTGATTTTAAAAAGTGAAACTGTGGATGATAAGTCCATAATAGAGCTGCGTTTGTTGGACACAGAATTTCACAGTGAGATTCTGTGCGCATGCCGCAATGAAATTGTTGACAGAGTCGGTTCGATCATTTCACATCCGGAGAATCTGGAAACAATCGAGTATCAACGGCATATTATTAAGAGTAGTTTTAAATATCATGAAATGATCTTGGATGCGATCGCCGAGAAAAACGCTTTTGCGGCGCAGCAGTTTATGGCGCTTCATATTTCGGAAAATATTAAACAAGGTTGAAAGGGGTATTTATGCCGCAATAACAAAAATACCCCTTTTATCTTGTTTGGTAGTCCTGATGGTTAGTTTACGTATTCTCCGTAATTTGCCACATTTTCTTCGCGGATTTCCTGACAAGCTTTATAGTCTAATTTATAAAATATTAATAAAACAAAACAGAGCGCTAACGCGATGACCGGGATCCAGAAAAATTCTGTCAGGATCGCATTTTGAGCTGCCTGAGTCTGAATATCTGCGGCTGCGTCAAATGAGGCAGCGTCCAGGACAAAACCGACGGTTCCCTGAATGATGCAAAAGCCCATTTTGTGCCAGAATGTGATCTGAGCGCTGTAAACACCGATCTGATATTTTCCGGTCAATTTGTATCCGTAATCGGCTGTATCCGGCGTCATACTGAAAAAACCGGACATAAGACCAAAGGAGCCGAAGTAGGAGAAAAACACGCAGATGAACCATAAAACGCCATGAACATCATAAGAAGTGAAATACATTCCTATAGTGAAAATAATACCGATAATTGCGTATAATTGGCTCGCGCGGCCTTTGCTTTTAAACAAATTTGAAAAATAACTGAACAGAAGGCATCCGGCCATTCCTCCAAGACAGAATACCGTAGCGAAAATCGACATGGCGGTATAGTCGTGGGCGATATAAATAAAGTAATAGGACATTACCCCGTTCCTTCCGTTTACAGCGACACCCACAGCTATAGATATGATCGCGACGAGCATAAACTGTTTGTTGTGCAAACATGTTGCAATATTTTTGAAGATGCCGTCCCGCTCTTCCTTTGGAACAGGCGCTACAGTGATGATTTCTTTTGAACCCAGGACCGTGACCAGGCAAATGATAAAGCCTGCAATAGAAAGAAGAATAATAGATATTCTCCATCCGATTGAGGAATCCTCTCCGTAGATTGCTGTAAAGTGGGTTACGATTGCTACAATAGCAATGTTGGAAAGCATCATTAACCCCATCCGCCAGGAAGCGGCTGAACCTCTTTCTTTATGATCCGGTGTGATGACAGCGGAAAGCCCTGTATATGCGCAATTCCAACCGCTGAAGCAGAATGTCCACATAAAATATATTACAGCGGCATAAACGATTGCCAGTGTAGTGCCTTTTATACTGGAAGGAGCGCCGAACATCAGACATGTAAGGATAATTGCCGGAATGATCCAGATGATCATTTGCTTCCGGTATTTTCCGAAGGCGCAGTTTGCTTTATTATCGGTCCAATTCCCCCACCACGAATCGTTTATGATGTCAAAAATTCTGGCGCCCATCAAAATGATGGAGGCCATAGACGCGGAAATCTGCAAAACATTTGTGCAATATACAAGAAAATAAGAGGCAAATATAACATTAGAACAGGACGCCCCCACATCGCCCAGTCCATATGCTAATTTTCTGCCAAATGGCAATTTGGTTTTAACTGGTTTAGAATTGTTTTCTCCCATAACATATTTCCTCCAAAATATACTTTCTCCAAACTAAAACACCTCATGTGATAATGGCTGTAAAGACAGACCACGGCAGCCAGCCCATGGGCATCACCTCCCTGTTATTTGTATCAGGACTGTTAATTGCTCTTTACAGAGACGCCGTTTATAAAAACTTTTTTAATGGAGTCTTCTGATGACAGGATACGGATGTCTGTGAGCGGGTCCCCATTGACGATCAGAAGATCTGCGGATTTACCGGCTTCTATGGTTCCGGTCTTGTTCTCGATACCTAAAGCGATGGCGCCGTTCCTGGTTCCTACCGTGATCGCTTCTAAGGCTGTAAAGCCGCAATAATTTACCAAATATTCTAATTCTCTGGCATTATATCCGAATGGAAACATATCGGAACCGTTCATATCCGAACCAATAGCAAGTAATCCGCCGGCTTCGCGGATATTTTTGTATCCGCTAACAAGCTTCTCCCATGTTTCTTCGCTGCAATTAGGTTCATTTTTGGCGAAAGTAAGCGCGGAAGTGAAGATAACTCCCTTTTCCGTTCCTATAGCTGCTGTTTCTTTGCTGATGCCTACGGCATGTTCGATAGATTTCACTCCGCACAAGATTGCTTTGCGGCAGCTGTCGTCGCTTTGACAGTGGGCAGCTACGATTTTTCCTCCGGCCTGGCGCGCGGCTTCGACAATGGCGGACAATTCGCTTTCGGTAAACATAGAGATGCTGTCATCACAGTGAGGAAACGCGTAATTTCCGCTCTGGAAAATTTTTATGAAATCAGCGCCGTTGCGAACGGCGATCCTGCAGCTTTTTAGACAGGCCTCCGCACCGTCTGAAATAAGAAATTCCGTAGATCTGTTTGTTCTTGCGTCAAAACATACATCTGGGAGCTGAGGATCATCCAGACCGTAATTTGTGGGAACGAGTACGTTCCCGCAGGCAATGACTCTTGGGATGTTTTTTAGCAGGCCGATAGAAGCGGCTTCTTTTATATATAATCCATTCATGCCTCCGCAGTCCCGGACAGAAGTAAAGCCGAAATGGATCAAAGTTTCAGCGTCATTGATTGCTTTAAGCAAAGACAACTCCGGAAAGTGCCTGCGCCCAAAGGGCTTTGGAGGAAGGGATCCCTGGAAGTGTATGTGAGCGTCGATCAGTCCCGGCATAACTGTCATTTGGTCGGCGTCAATCATATGTTCGCTCTGGCGCTCCCTGTTTTCTGGTCCGACATAAGTTATTGCCCCGTTTTCTACACAAATCATAGAGCCGCTTCCCAGAACATTTCCGTTTCCTGTAATGATCTGGCCGGCATTGATTATTGAAAATTTTTCCACTTATTTCTGATCTCCTTTCATTATCTATGCCGCGTTTTT
>CAZMGH010000008.1:21844-25906 GCA_964565805.1 uncultured Lachnospiraceae bacterium | reverse complement strand
CATTGTATCAGTTTTAAAAAAACTTGTCAATTTTTGATAAGTTACTTCTCTAACTGATGATTTGCGTCCTGACTGTAAGCTTGAATAGTAGTGCATAATACATTAAAATAGCATTAGATTAACGGATTAATTGGAAATTATCACAATAGCCGGAGGGATGCTATGAGAAAAATTGCTGTAGAAGAACACATAGAAAATGAGATTTTTCGTCAATTTGATAGTGAAGCCATGAAAGATATTTCTTTTCCTTTCGCTGCTGACGAGACAAGAAGCCAATATTTAAAAACACTTTTTGATACACCGATAAACGAGCATCGCCTGCCAACAATGAAACAAGCCGGTATCGATATTCAAATCCTTTCGCCAAACACACAGGCGGTCCAGTTTTTTAAAGATCCCCGCCAGGCTGAGGAAACGGCTATTAAGGTAAATGATATGACAGAAGCATTTGTTTCCCAATCTCCCCGGCATTTCAAAGGCCTGGCGCTTTTGCCGATGCAAGATCCCCAGGCTGCGGCAAAGGAACTGAAACGCTGTGTCCGGGAAAAAAATTTTTTGGGCGGCTTTGTCCATGGGCAGACAGGCGTTGGGGATTACCCTTACTATGATGATCCATGCTATGATCCTCTTTGGGATACCATGGAAGCGCTGGACGTTCCATTATATATCCATCCAAGAAATCCGGAACCGGATCAGCTGCGGGCTTTTGACGGCTGTCCTGCCCTTCTTGGCAATACGTGGGACTGGGGGTTTGTTACCGGTACCCTTGTGCTGCGTATGGTTTTTAACGGTGTTTTTGAAAGGCACCCGGAGTTGAAAATAATCATCGGGCATATGGGGGAAACGATTCCATATTGTTTAAAACGCCTGGATGAAGGCTATGAATGTCGTAGGCTCTGGGAACAGGGGATCATGACCCGGCCGCCTTCAGAGTATCTGAAAAAAAATCTGTACATTGTTACCAGCGGAGGCTACCGTCCGGAAACAATGGCCTGCGCTATTGAGGCATTAGGTATTGACAAGATCTTATTTGGCACAGATTACCCTCATTTTCCGACAACACAGGCCATAGATCAGTTGGAAGCCTGCCGTTTTACTAAAGCTGAACTTGAAGCGGTCTGCCATAAAAATGCAGAACGTTTATTTAAACTGTAACGAGATAGGAGGAGGTTTTTTATGAAGTTTAAAAAATTATTACCTGTTGTTTTAGCTGGGGTAATACTTTCTGGCTGCGGAGGAAATCCGGAAAGTGAAGCTGTTACATCTGAAAGCGGCGCCGCGTCTGAAAGTGTCCAAAGCGATGACGCTCAGGCCCAGGACGGATCTGAAGAATTGACAGAGATCACCGTTGTCCTGCGTACGCTTGGCGCAGTGGAGGAATCCGCCACCGTCGCTGTGGAGGAAGCGGTTAATGAAATTACCCAGCGTGAGATCAATGTGGCTGTAGATCTTATCTGGATCGACTCTTCTCAATATGGAACTCAAGTTTCCATGATGATCACGGGAAATGAGGATATGGATCTGATGATGTTTACTCCGGACTCCAGTACGACTTATACGACTTTTATGGCTCAGAACCAGTTGATGGACATTACAGATTACCTGGAAGAGTATGGCTCCGAGATCACAGCTACTTTAGGCGAAGACCTTTTGCAGGCTACATCAAAAGACGGACGTATCTACGGCGTTGGCAATTACGGCCCTTTGACCTATAAATCAATGCTCCTTGTACGCAGGGATCTGGCAGATGACGCTGGTGTAACAGAGCTGATCGAAAACGCCACAACCTGGACAGAGATCGAGGAAGCGCTTATAGCAATCGCTGAACAGTCCGGTCAAGGCCTTGTAAATGCCGACGTTAACGGCAGCGTCCTTGTAGCCAATCCCACTTTAAGTCCGGGAGATGATTTTTCTGACGGTTATGTCTATGATAATCTTGGTGATTCTTTAAATCTCTTTATGGCAAACAAAGAGACAGGAGAAGTGGAATGTATGTATTTTAATGAAGACGTCCAGGAAGTCCTTCGCCGGACGTATGACTGGTATCAGGAGGGGATCATTTATTCGGATGCCGCCCTGTCTCAAGATTTTGGAACGACCCTTTTGAAAAATGGTATAGGCAGCGGCCTTATTACAACCACCGAAGTGGGAGGCGAAGCCACATCTATTGCAGCCACAGGCTACGATATGATCGTTTTAAATCCTGTTGATGAGAGTTCTTCCATGATAACTACCGGAAACCTTACAAAATTCGGTTTTGCAGTTCCCGTAACTGCCATTGAACCGGAGGCAGCCATTAAATTCCTTAATCTCCTTTATGATGGCGACAGCGGCCTTGGAGATCTTCTTTCATGGGGCATTGAGGGAAGGGACTATGTGATTAATGAGGATGGATTAGCTGATTATCCTGAAGGCGTCACCGCAGATACGGTCCAGTACCATATTGCAGATTTCCTTTATGGCAACCGGCTGAACGTAACCCCGTGGGTAGGAAACGATCCGGACATCCGTCAGCAGCAGGAAGAGGCGAACCAGGCTGCGGAAGTATCCCCGTATCTGGGCTTTAATCTGGACAACACCGGCCTTGAGGCAACGCTTACCGCATGCACGAATGTTTTTGAAAAATACAAAGCAACGATCTTGTCCGGTTCCTGTTCTCAGGATTATGACACATACTATCAGCAATTCCTTGACGAATTAACGGCCAGCGGCATTGATGAGCTGGTCAGCGCTTACCAGAGCCAGTTAGATGAATGGCTCGCTAGTAATCAGTAAAACGCAGTAAGCCATTCAGAGCCGGATCGGATTCCGGCTCTGAATTTCAATAAGAGAGGTACATAACATGTTTGATAAATTTTTAATACGTCCCGATAGTTTGAAAAACGATTATATCGATGGTCAGGCCGCAGGCTTTTCCTTCGGAGTCAAGATTGCCGACTACCGGGGATGTTTTCTGTCTCTCCACAACGGATACTATATACAGTGCGATGGTGTTGAATATTCAAGAGAACTTCAGACCTTTGAAGTTAATGGCAAGGCGCCCAGAACTTTTGACGAAATCAAAAAATGCGTATGGGAACACTGGGATTATGCCACAGAGGCTATTGTTCACGTAAAAAAACCGGGAGGGCTTGCTCCGGGAACTCACATCATCCGTCTCCAGCAATCCATACTTATGCAGTACGGCTACGGTCCGTGGGACGAAGAATGGGTAAAGAATCCTCCGGAGCCTGGCAGCGGCGCGGGAAGCGGAAAATCATCATCCATATTTTCTTATCAGCTTGAGTTAAAAGGGGGAGGGGCTTTATCATGATCAAACGGGGCGTTTCTTTATACAGCTATCAGCAGGCGCAGTTTTTCGGGAAAATGACCTTAAAGGACATGATCGCTGAAGTCCATGACCATCTGGAAACGGACGGTATTGAGATCATCATGGATTCCGCTGTTCCCGGTTATCCTTTCCCTGGGGAAGAATTTATTTTTGACTGGAACAACACCATGGCCCGCTATAACATGAAAGCAGTCACTGCAGATGTCTTTCTGGACGTTCATCAATTCCGGGATCATGTGATGAACCACAGGGAAGCGGCTTTGCGGCTGAAAAATGATATTATCATTGCCTCAAAAATGGGATTTGAAAATGTGAGGACTTTAAGCAGCGTCCCCATTGATGTTATAGAAATGGCTCTGGATACAGCAGAGAAATACAATGTGCGTATTGGCAAGGAGATCCATGCGCCTATTCCTATTAGACAGCGCAGAAAAAATAAAAACAAATATGGCATGTCCGCAGTGAGAGATTTCCGGCTTGTGGAACAGATCCTTGAGCTGAAGGATAAAACAGGGAGTCCTTATATTGGCCTGGTGCCTGATTTTGGTATATTCCAGCACAGCACGCCCCAGGTATCTGCAGATTATGAGCGGCGAAACGCCAAGTATCCCGAGGAAGTGGATTTTATCATGGAAAACTGTAAAAATTACAGTTTTGATGATCTTGTGGAACTGGCCCGTGAAAAATATCCGGACAGCGGAATGACCATTAATTCTATGGAGCGGCTGGCT
>CAZMGH010000008.1:0-21744 GCA_964565805.1 uncultured Lachnospiraceae bacterium | reverse complement strand
CCGTGAAAAATATCCGGACAGCGGAATGACCATTAATTCTATGGAGCGGCTGGCTTTTTGTGAACCCGTCTCTCTTCCGGAAGACATTATCGGTATTGTACCCTATATTATTAGTATTCACGGCAAATTTTATGACATGACGGAAATCCCGGGAAATCACTCACCCGAGTCCGGCCTTGGGACGACTCAGACCGGATACGCTGGGAATTTATCATACTGGCAGTGATCGCAGCGGTCATGTTTGTGAACCCGTTTGCCAGCTACAGGTACAACGGCAGCGTTTACACGGTCAGCGGTCTGGACTTTATCACAGGAAAAACAATCTATGGCGGCGAGATCGTTTTGACAACAGATCTATTTTTTGTTGTCTCGTTGGCCGGGTTGTTGGCTGTATTTATCGGGAGCCTGCTATTTCCTTTGTTTAAACGCCGGGTCGCTTTCAGGATCATCGGCCTGGGGGCGATTGTTAATCTTTTCTGTAATGCCAAGTTTATTTTGAGTATTTCCAGTACCCTCCGCAGGGCAAAAGATCCCAGCCCAGGCTACGGATGTATCGTCGCGATCATCCTTATAGCCGTTATCCTTGGGGCAGCCATTTACAGCCTGTGGACATTAAAAATCATATGCGCGCTGGACTTTATGGCTCTGCCGGGCATGCTTTACTTTATCATCGACCGTTATATCCCTATGTTTGGTATTGTCATTGCTTTTAAGAAAGTGGATTACAGTCTTGGTATTTGGAAAAGCCCGTGGGCCGGACTGGAAAATTTTAAAATGCTTTTTGCCTCAAATGGCAGCTTTTTTGACAGCGATGCTTTTATCATTACACGGAATACGTTATGTTATAACGCGGTATTTATCACCCTTGGGATTATCGTTGGCATCCTTGTGGGGATCTGCCTGTCGGATCTGTATAAAAAGGCGCTTCAGCGTTTTTTTCAGACGAGCATCCTGCTTCCTCAGCTTATTTCCATGGTTATTGTAGCCTATATTGTATTTGCCTTGTTGGGAAATGAGACGGGCATGATCAACAGTATGCTGGACGAACCTATTAATTTTTACCAGAGTCCCCAATACTGGCCTTTTATTCTTGTATTTGTCTATATATGGAAACAGGTGGGCTATAATTCGATCATCTTTTTGTCCGCCATTGTAGGGATCGATCGCCAACTTTATGAGGCGGCCAAAGTAGACGGTTCCACAAAATGGCAACAGATCCGTTTTATTACCCTGCCTATGCTTAAGTCCACCATTACCACCCTTGTGCTCCTTCAGGTAGGACGTATTTTCTATTCGGACTTTGGCCTGTTCTATCAGGTGCCCCTGGATTCCGGAGCCCTTTACAATGTGACAAATACGATAGATACATATGTGTATCGAAGTCTTATGGTGCTGAATAATATATCTGTCGCTTCAGCAGGAGGGACATACCAGGCAATTGTCGGGTTCGTCTTTGTCTTTATTGTCAACATGGTCGTCCGCAAATTAGACCGGGAAAACGCGCTGTTTTAGTGAAAGGAGGATGGATTGATGGATTCAAGTGTAAAAAGTGCCAGCGACAAACGCTATCAGATCATTATTATCGCTATTTTGTCCATTTTTGCGGCATTAGCTATACTGCCCTTTATTTTGCTGCTGTCCTCCTCCTTTACTGAGGAGTCCACACTGCTTTCCCAAGGCTACAGTTTTATCCCGAAAAAGTTTTCGGCCTATGCCTACCAGTACTTGTTCAGTTCCAATGGCATCCGTATTTTCAGAGCCTATGGCGTAACTCTTATTGTCACGGCTGCCGGGACGTGCCTCAGCCTTCTGATCGGGCCCATGCTTGCGTGGACATTGTCCAGATCGGATTACAAACGGGCCAAAGTGTTAAGCTTTATGGTGTTTTTCACCATGCTTTTTAACGGAGGGATCGTTCCCAGCTACCTGATGTATACCTCTATATTCCATGTGAAGAATACGATTTTTGGCCTGATCTTCCCATCGCTGTTATTTAACGGATTTTATATCCTTTTGTATAAAAATAACTTTAAAGCCAATATCCACCCGGCGCTGGTAGAGGCAGCCAAAATCGACGGCGCCGGAGAGTTTTATATTTATTCTCATATTGTCCTTCCCTTGTCCCTGCCAATCCTGGCAACCATCGGCCTGATGGTGGGTCTGGGCTACTGGAACGACTGGACCAACGGCCTGTACTATGTTAATGATACCCGTCTGTACTCGCTGCAGCAATTTTTAAAGAGCATCATTGATAACATTAATAATCTGTCCAGTCTTTCCGGGAGCGCCGGGGTCAGCGAGGCTCTGGCTCAAATGCCCGGAAATTCCATCCGAATGGCCATGGCCGTTATTGGCGTCATCCCGATCATGATCCTTTATCCCTTCTTCCAGAAAGCATTTGTGGCAGGCATCGCTCTGGGCGGGGTAAAAGAGTAAGGAACGGGGAAAATCGTGGTCCTGCAGCAAAGCACATTAATATAATTATATATTATTACAAAATTGTTAGATAGAATACGTTAGAAAAATCTGATATGATTTAAATATAATGATACAATATGTGCTTTACGTGAAGGAGGAACTGTTTATGATACCTTATATTGGTGAGAAAAACGGCATAAAAACCTTATTTGTCCATGACCGGCCCTTTATTATCCGGGGCGGCGAGCTGCATAATTCCAGCGCGTCCGATCTGGGATATATGGAAGAACGAGTGTGGCCCAACCTGAAAACTTTGAATATGAACACAGTAATCCTGCCGGTGGCCTGGGAAAATATAGAGCCTGCGGAGGGCTGCTTTGATTTTTCTCTGGTCGATGGTCTGATCGACCAGGCCCGGCGGGAAAACATGAAGCTGGCGCTTTTGTGGTTTGGCCTGTGGAAAAATTCCGAATCCGATTATGTGCCTATGTGGGTGAAACAGGATCCGGAAACCTATTGGTGCGTGGAAAATGTCCAGGGAGCGGGATTGAACATTATTTCACCCTTTTGCGAGGCAGCGGTGAAAAAGGATGCTCTGGCTTTTGGGAAGCTAATGGAGCACCTTAAAGACATTGACGGCGAAGAAAATACCGTGATCTTAGTTCAGGTGGAAAATGAAATCGGCGTTCTGGAATCTGAGCGGGATTTTAGCGGCAGGGCAGAGGACATTTTTGAAAGTCCTGTACCGGAAGATATAAAGAAGCTGTTTGAGGGGGATGAGCGCTTTCCGGTCTGCATGGATGGAAGCGCCTGGACCCAGGTGTTTGGGGAAAATGCCAGCGAGCTGTTTATGAGCTGGGGCTATGCAAAAGCCGTAGAGTTTATTGCCCAGGAGGGACAAAAGGCATATTCCCTTCCCATGTATGCCAACGCCTGGCTGGAGCAGCATCCGTGGCGCCCGGGAACTTATCCCAGCGGCGGCCCGGTGGCAAAAGTGCATAAAATGTGGAAGTACTGCGCGCCTTCGCTGTTTACATTAGCACCGGATATTTATGTATCCTATACAGCGGATGTTATGGACGCCTACGCATCTCCGGATAATCCCTTGTTTGTACCGGAGGTGCGCAGCGATGCGTCTTCTGTCAGTATGCTGCTGTATGCAGTCGGTCGCCATCACGCTATAGGGGTTTCTCCTTTTGGAATTGAAGATCTTTGCGCAGATCCGGATACGTTGAAAAAACCTCCATTTGAGGTAATGATGGCTTTAAATATAGATTTGAGCGCTATGGACGGAAGCGAGGCGGCGCCGTATCTTTCTGCGGTGTATGACCTGATCCGTCAGTTGGAGCCGATGTGCCTGGAATATGGCAATACGCCTCACATGCGGGCTTTTGTTAAGCACGGCCCATCCGATGATGGGATTTTGCTGGCTTTCCAGCAGTATGATATAGTTGTGTCCTACCAAAGGACAGCGCCTGGAAAGCCTGTAGGCGGCGGGATCATTTTTGAGCTGGATCCAAAACATTTTCTTGTAGCGGGCATGAACTTTTCCTTTGATGTGTATCCCAAAGCAGGTGTTAAGGAAATTGCTGTCATTGGCCAGCGCCGGGAGGGACGCCTGGAAAATGGCCGGTTTATTCCGGGACGCCTTTTAAACGGCGATGAGCGCCGGGATACCCGTCTTGGAGACATGCCGGAGGTTATGGATGTTGTTATGTACAGCAAGAATCTGAAGCGGTGAGACGATTGCGCGCCATAAAGTCATGCTTGCCTGCTCAGGCGCAGCTTGCATGGCCTTTTGCCCCTTGTCTCCTGTCATATTCCGGGATCAGGATCACAGATCTGTTCCAATCCCATTTTCCCGGCGGAACTGGCCGGGGGAGATGTGTTCAAGCTTTTTAAATATTTTGTTAAAGTAGCTGCTGCTGTTGAAGCCGCACAGCTGTCCGATCTTATGGGCAGGAAGATCCGACATTCTCAGCAGCAGCTCTTTGCTGTGCTTGATCCTGGTGTGCTGGACATAATTAAAAACGCTCATTCCTGTAGCTGATTTAAAAAGCTGGCATAAATATTCCCGGGATAAGCCGCACAGCCGGGCCATGTCATCTAAGTACAGAGGGTTCATATAGTTTTCTTCAATATAAGTGATCACCGGAGAAAGCCGCTGGCTTCCGGCAGCAGCAGGCTGTCCCTGGGATGGCGCGGCATAAAGCACAAGATAAAGAAGCAGTTCATAAAGGATTCCGGAGTAAAACCCGGTGGCAACCGCCGGGGCCATGGGAGGGGCATCGGACATTTTTTTCATGAGCTCCAAAGTCCTGTTTTCCCCGGTCAGGGTAAAGACGCCGGACGTTTTAAATACCCCACTGTCAGCCAGAGGTTTCACCCCATAACCGTCAAAACAGATAAAATGAACGATCCACGGCGCGCTGCTGTGAAGGGAATGATACATATGTCCTTCATCCGGATATAAAAACATGCCCTGTCCCGGGCCAATGGTATATTCTTTGTCCTGAAGATAAAGCCTCCCCTGTCCGGCGGCGCACTGGATCCACTGGAATAAAGGCATGCCCTGGGGCCGGCGGATCGGCTCTTGGGCGTGGTAAAGTCCCATGCCGTGAAGGGTAAAGGGAAGGGAAAGCTGTTCTGAGGGGTATGTAAATAAAATATCAGACATGTTGCACCTCCTGGATGAATTTGCTTTTATTATAAATAATTGTTTTAGTAAAGTATAGTAAGAATCCCCGTTGATTTTTGAAAAGAAAATTATATAATAGTACTCGGAAGAACCAGGCGCCAATGGGAGCGCAGCCTGTGTTACCTTTTGATACTACCAAATGACAAAGGAGGCGTTTGATTTATGGAAATCGCAGCATTTTATGAAAATATCGCCCAGGGGGCGGAGACTTTACATATTCCCATCCGGGAAGCGCTGAAATCATTAAAAGAAAAGGGCATGACCCGGGTGTATCTGTGCGACCGTACCTTTTATGAAGTTAAGGATGAGTTGATGCCTGTGCTGAAAGAGCTAGATATAGCTATTGAGGGATTTTTTTCCTTTGGCGATTATGGCCATGCGCCGGACAGTAAGGCCTATAAGGATCTGATTCATCTGGCAAGGGACTGTGGCGCCGGAAATGTGCTCATTGTTCCAGGTATGATCGGAGAGGATGAGAAGGACCAAGAAGAAGTTCTGGTAAAAAACATGATCCATGCCATGGCAAATGCGGCAGCCTACGGAAAGTCCCAGGGGGTGTGTGTCTCCATGGAAGATTTTGACGGTCTGGAAACGCCGTTTTGCTCTGTAAAGGGACTTAAGGCGTTTATGGACGCTATTCCGGAATTGTACTGCAGCTTTGATACAGGGAATTTTATTATGTATCATGAGGACGAGATTGCTGCTTTTGAACTGTTTAAAGACCGGCTGTGTACCATTCACATGAAGGACCGGAGCGACACCCCGGTTTATCCCGGGGACCGGGCCAAGGTGTGCGCCGATGGAGTGAAAAAGTACCCCAGCCCGGTAGGATATGGAAATATTTCCATGAAGAAAATCCTTTCCAGACTGAAAGAAATAGGTTACCCGGGCAATGTGATCGTGGAAATGATGGACTGCGATGGGGAGCATGTTCTGGAAGGAATCGAAAAGTCCATACTTTGGCTGAAAGAGCAGATTGATGGTGAATAAGGTGAACTGGTTAAAAAGAGAAAATGCTGTGGCGATGCATTTTAATATGTGTTTTGTGGGGGCTTTTTAGGGGCCTATGCTATTTTTCTGCGCGGGGGAAATTTTGGCTCCGCCCAGACCGGAAATCTGATTGAAGCGGTGCTGGAAGGTCTGGGCGGGGAGTGGCCCCAGCTGTTTTTACGACTGGGGGCCTTTGGAATCTATGTTGTGGGGCGTTTTCTCCGGGGCAAAAGGCTATAACAGCGCCACCATTTTTTCCACAAATAATGTAAAGCAGGCTACCTTGGGATGGACAGAGTATATACGGACAAAAGACGGGAAGCAAAAGGAAAAGGCGGTATTTTATACATTGACCCTTACCTCTTTTCATACAGGTGTGGCCGTAGGATACGGGTCCGTTAAGCTTTTATCTGTATCCGGCGCCTTTATCGGTCGGATTCCTTTGCTGACCGCTTTCGGCCTGACCTGTCTGGCACAGCCTTCCGGGGAGAAAAAGGTTTCAGCCGACACGATTCAAAGCGCCGCTTTCCGGGCCTAGGGGCAATCATCTGTAAATAAAATATGCATCTGCCCCCGGCTGTCCCGGACGATCTCTGCTTCTACTTGGTAAATCTTCTTTATAAATTCTGGGGTAAGCAGCTCCTGGGGCGTGCCTTCCCCCTGGATCACGCCGTCTTTTAAGGCGTAGATCCGGTCGCAGAACATGGCGGCGGTATTCAGGTCATGGATGGCGGAAATGACCGTCACATCCAGAGATTTTACAAGCTTCATCAGCTGGAGCTGATGGGTAATGTCCAGATGGTTGGTAGGTTCATCCAGGATCAGGCAGGGCGTTTGCTGGGCCAGGGCTCTGGCCAGGATGACCCGCTGCTGTTCGCCCCCGGAAAGGGTGGTAAAGCTTCGGGAGGCAAACTCTGCCATGCCTACTTTTTCCAGAGCCTGACGGGTGATTTCATAGTCTTTGGCATTGTCCCGCTCCAATGTTTTTTTGTGGGGCGCCCGGCCCATAAGGACGATTTCTTCCACGGAAAAATCAAAATTATAGTGATTATGCTGGGCCACCACAGCCATACACTGGGCGGACTTTTTGATGCTCATGGAGGAAAGGGGCGTATCATCCAGAAAAATCTGTCCCGCGTCTGGTTTTAAGATCCGGTAGATACATTTAAGCAGGGTGGATTTTCCGCTCCCGTTAGGGCCGATGAGACCAATAAATTCATGGGCATTTCCGGAAATATGGACATTGTCCAATATTTTTCTGGTGCCATAGGATAACCGGATGTTTTGCGCAGTGGTCTTCATCATCCATCACCTCCGGCTCTGTAAGTCTTTTTGATCATGAGGTAGATAAAACATGGCGCGCCGATCAGGGAGATCAGGATGCCGATGGGCACCTCTGAATGATCCAGGATGGTCCGGCAGGCCACATCTGCCCAGATCAGGAAAATGGCCCCGGTCAATGCGCTTAATGGGATGAGCCGCTTGTGATCCGTGCCAAAGAGCATGCGCATGGCATGAGGGATGATCAGGCCTACAAAACCGATCATACCGGCGGCGCAGACGGCAAAGCCGACCATAAACGCGGACAGGAGCATATATGCCATGCGGGCCCGGTGCAGGTCCGTGCCAAGGGTTATAGCTGTCTCGTCTCCCAGAAGCATAAGGTTTAATTTCCGGTACTGGGTCATAAAGATCAAAGTCCCCAGGATCATGACCGCCAGGGTGACAGGCACGTTGTCCCAGTCCGCGGCGGCCAAGCTGCCCATGCTCCAGTAGGAAATCTGGGTAGTGGCTTCCCTGTCCTGAGCCATATAAATGAGAAAATTGGCAAAGGCGGAGCACACGGCGCTGATAGCCATGCCGGCCAGGATCAGCCGGGCAGCGCTGGAGCGCCCACCTATGCCGGAGATGGCCAGGACTGCCAGGGAGGCTAAAAATGCCCCGGCAAAGGCCATGATCCCGATGGAGTTATCGCCGATTACAGAGCCGATGCCAAGGATGATAGAGGCGGAGGCTCCAAGATAGGCCCCGGAGGAGACCCCTAAAACATAAGGGTCTGCCAGTGGATTTTTTACTACTGCCTGCATGACAGCGCCGCAGACAGACAGTCCCATGCCCACGGCGATGGCCATAAGGATTCGGGGAAAACGGATAAGCCAGACCACATCGTGGATGGCTCCCTGTCCGTAATCAGCCAGGCTGGAAGCGAGGGAGATCTTATACAAGATGACTTTATATACATCTCCAAAAGAAATATCCGCATTTCCAAAAGTAATCGAGGCCAGTATGGAACATACCAGTCCTGCCCCAAGAGCCATGATGACCAGCGTAAATACAGGCGTCTTTAAGGTTCTATTTTTCATTTGCCATCACCATTTTGCCATTAAAATTCAAGATCCGGGTAAAGTCCGTGAGCGATAGTCTCAATGCCGTCCTGGGTACGGGTCGCGCTGGCGTACATTTCACTGAGCATAATAGGTACGACCCGGTCGTTTTGTACGGCGCTGAGGCTGGCAAAGGCTTCATCTTCCAGAATATTGTTCAGATGTTCCTGTTTTACAGCTTCCGGATCATCGCCGGTATAGGGCATATAGACGACAAAGATCACATCCGGATCCGCGGCGATAATATCCTCCTTGCCTACAGAAGAGGCGTCCGGATTGGCTAAAGTTCCCCCAAGCTGGGTCACCATATCTCCGGCAATGCTGCTGGACCCGTAATTGGTAAAGGTGCCGTTTAAATTCTCAATGACCAGAACAGAAGGGTTTTCAGATTCCTGAGCAGCCATTTCTTTTACATTGCTGATGGTGGTTTTCATGTTATTGACGATTTCTTCGGCTTTATCCTGTACGTCGAAGATTTTCCCGATATTTAAAATATCATTAAATTCATTTTCCAGGGAATCCTGGCTGACGGCTGTGTTTGTATTAATATACACATTGGTCCCTTTGCCGATCCACTCGTCCGGGGTTCCTAAAGTGTCTTCCCTGAAATAGGATACCCAGGAAAAGATCATATCCGGTTCCAGCATGGTAATGGTTTCTTTAGAAGGGGTAAATTCATCCAGATAATTTGTAGCGGAAAATGCTGCCTTCAGATCATCAGGCACTTCATTATCCAGGCCTGCCGTGGCTACGATACGGTCTTCAAGACCTAAGGCCAGCAGTGTTTCGATACAGCCCTGATAAACGGCCACCACTCGTTCCGGGGCCTTTTCAAAGGTCATGGAATATTCTTGGCCGTCCGGGCCATAGGTAGTCATAGTCAGAGGGTACTGGGTGCGTGTGGCGCTGTTATCGGCCGCACTGTCAACGGTTTGGGCGGCGCTGGTGCCATCGGCGCTTTCCGGCGCCTGGTTGTCTGCCCGGACATCTTCCGCGTCGATACGTCCGGCGTCACCGCTGTTGTTGCCATTGCCCCCGGAGCATCCCCCGGCGGACAGGACCAGGCCTGCGGACAGGATGAGGGTCAGGGCCTTTGCTACAAGTGTGTTCATTTTCATGTGTCATTTCTCCTTTCATCACAAAACGTCTGCCGCCAGCGACGGCTTTGCTTTCCAGTGATGAAGGCTTCCCCAAGGGTTCTGTCAGTGCTTAAGGCATGACAGAAAACGATGTTGGCTTTACTCGGAAGCTTCATCATTCACTGCTAAGCAGGTCTCCTGGCTTACACATCATCACCTGTTTTTGGCCTTCTCACAGCCTGACCTTTACTGCCTGTTGATCTGCGGCGCTGAATCCCATTAACACGCTTTTTGACGGGTTAAAACACGCTTTTTGACAGGCAGAGGACTGCAATGGCATATAAAACCCCTGCGCCCCGCAAAAAGCGGCAGCGCTGGGGATAAAAACAGATTCCGTGATCACAGTGACCGGATCGCCAAAGATTCTCACTTTTGTTCCCTTTTCAAATGTCCGTGCCTGAAAAAGGCCCCGAAACATTCACTTAACAGCGTTTGGTAAGTAACAATTACTGCTGTTTACAGTAACAACAATTGCAGTCTAGCACACATAACCAGATACAACAAGCGAATAATTTTGGAGATTTTGGTAACAAGTTCAGTCAGGCTTGCCCATTTACTGGGCGGACCATGAGAATGTGATCCAGGCCCGCAAAGATGTATTGACTGGGGTACGAAATCGTACCATACTAAACAAAGTACAATTTCGTACTTTCATGTTATTTTTAAAAGATTTTTGCGGATAAATTTACAGGAGGTGCTGTGTTGGAGGATTCTTATGAAGCATTACCCTTGTTCCCAGTGAGAAAAAACGGGAGAAGATCATTACTCTGACAGAGGAAGGGAAGCAGTATACCCATGGACTTGTAGAAAAGATCTATCAGGCGGAGCAGGAGGCTTTGTCAAGGACACTGGAAAAATTTTCACCGGATTTTGTCCCGGCCATGGAGTGCTTTTCCGCATGTCTGGAGGAAGCCTTCCAGAAACACATTTTTGACCAAATTTGAGACGTGATGAAAGGAAAAGGTTTATGGGTTCCCATAATTTATTTGCGGCCACAAACCCTTTAAAGCTGTTTTTTGTTGCAGCCATACCAGGAGCTATCAGTATGCTGGCTTCGGCACTATATCAGACCATTGACGGCGTGTTTGTGGGACGCTTTTTAGGAGCGACAGAATTTGTGGCATTAAATCTTGCCATGCCCTTTGTTATTATTAATTTTGCTCTGGCGGATCTTATTGGCGTAGGTTCTGCGGTTCCTATATCTGTCAGCTTGGGCCGTAAACAAGAAAAAGAGGCGAATAATATTTTTACATGCGCCTGCCTGATGATCTTTATTGCGGGAGCGATCGTAGGCGCGATTCTTTTTGCGTCTGCACCCCTGCTCATGAAGATTATGGGTGCAGACGGGGCGTTTGCCCAGTTTGCGGTTCAGTATTTGCGGGTATATGCGCTGATTTCTGTAGCTACAGCTTTGGTATTTCCGGTAATACTTATCGGTGTTTTTTTGGTCTATGGGACTGACAGGCATCTGGCTTAATTTTGCCGGAACAGCGGTTCTTGCGGCAGTCCTTGCGGTAATCGTTTTAATGAAATTTAAGAAAGAACTGATGCAGCCGGACATGGGCTGAAAGGGATAAAATATGTTTGCTGGCAGCGGCGGTCCATGATGATATTCAGATCTGGTTTGATCATCGTACTGGATAATTACGTAATTTGAAGCAATAGCCTTATGCCGCGCTTTCCACAGCAGATGCGTTGACCTGGTAAATATCTACTCTTTTTGGATTTTTTGAGGAGAAGGAGAACAGGATCTTACAAGAAATCCCGGGATGAATGTGCTAAACTTTAATCAACTGAAAAATAAACCCCTCCGGGGCGCTCACGATAGAAAGGAGAGATATGTGTGAAGGGATTTGTTAAGGATGTGCTTAGTGGAAATGGAGATAATTATATTCTTCCCTTTTTCTGGCAGCACGGAGAGTCAGAAGAGGTTTTACGGGAATATATGAAAGCGATGAATGACTGCGGCATCGGCGCTGTGTGTGTGGAGGCCAGGCCTCATCCGGATTTTGCCGGACCGGGGTGGTGGCATGATATGGATATTATCCTGGACGAGGCCAGAAAGAGGAAGATGAAGGTGTGGATCCTGGATGACGCCCATTTCCCTACAGGCTATGCCAATGGCCTTTTGGCGAAGAAGGATGACAGTCTGTGCAAGCAGTATATGGCATGTAATTTTACCGATGTATACGGACCGGTGCCGGAAGCATCTTTAAATGTAGAATTGCTGTCCCATCACCGGCCGTCTATGGGGGATTTTGTGGATCCGTTTTTTGCGGAAAAAGATCCCCGGCATTTTGACGATGACCAGTTTGTTGCTGTGGTTGCCGCCCGGCTTGTGGAAGGGGATTCGGTGTGTGCGGATACGGTAGTCCTTAATGATCAGGTAAAGGATGGATGGCTGGAATGGAATGTGCCGGACGGTGTTTGGCGTGTTTTTGTCTTTTATCTGACACGAAACGGAGGGGGACGGACCCACTACATTAATATGCTGGATGAGGCTTCCTGTCATGTACAGATCGAAGCGGTGTATGAGCCTCATTATGACCATTATAAAGAGGATTTTGGAAAGACTATTGCGGGATTTTTCTCTGATGAGCCAGCTGTAGGTAATACCAATGGTTTTGATTTTACCGAGTCTATTGGCCGCAATAAAATGAACCTGCCATGGAATAAGGATATGGACGGCATGATGCAGGATCGCCTTGGCAGCGACTATGCCTGCTTCCTGCCCGCTTTGTGGGCAGACATGGATGATCCCCATCTTACGGGACAGATCCGCTACAGCTATATGGACGCGGCCACGACATTGATTTCCCAAAGCTTTAGCAGGCAGATCGGGAAATGGTGCGAGGATCATGGAGTGGAATATATCGGCCACATTGTAGAAGATTCTAACCAGCACAGCCGTCTTGGCAGCAGCATGGGCCATTATTTCAGGTCCATGATCGGCCAGCATATGTCCGGTATTGACGATATTGGAAATCAGGTTATGATTGGCGGAGAAAATAACCGGCGCAGCGGCGGTTTCGGCATTGGCGGCCAGGGGGAATTTTTCCACTTTGAGCTGGGAAAGCTGGGCTCCTCCTTTGCCCATATCGACCCTAAAAAGCAGGGCCGGGCTATGTGTGAAATTTTTGGAGCCTATGGGTGGAGGACCGGAGTGCGGACAATGAAGTATCTGACGGACCATTTCCTTGTGCGGGGAATTAATGTTTTCGTTCCCCATGCATTTTCGCCTAAGGCGTTTCCGGATCCGGACTGCCCGCCCCATTTTTACGCTCACGGAGAAAATCCTCAGTACCGGCATTTTGCCAAGCTTATGATCTACATGAATCGGATGTGTCATATTTTAAGCCATGGTCAGAGCGTGGCCCAGGTGGCTCTTTTGTATCACGGGGAGGCAGAATGGTCCGGCGACTATATGTTTGACCAGAAGCCAGCCCGGCAGCTTTTAGAGCATCAGATTGATTTTGATATTATTCCTTCTGACGTGTTTGCGGACCGGGAGACTTTCAAGACAGATTTTGGATATATTTCACCAGATCATGTTCCGGCAGGCGCTGCCAGCGGCACAGTGCTGTCAGTGAATGGAAATACATATAAGGCCCTGGTCATTCCCTATGCTCAGTATATCACAAAGGAAACCGCCCAATTTATTGCCATGGCCAGCCGCCGGGGATTTCCGGTGATCTTTGTGGACGGAAGACCGGAAGGCATTTGTACCATGGAAAGGGAAGATGAAGTTTTAAAAAATGCTCTGGCTCTGTGCGGTCAGGTGGTGCCTTTGGCGTCTCTGGGAGAATATCTTCAAAATCACGGTATTTTTGAAGTAAGTATAGATCCGCCTTTTGCCCGGCTGCGGTGCTACCACTATGTTCAGGATCAGGCCCATGTATACATGATCTCCAATGAAGCGCCCCAGGAGGTTTTTGAAGGATCTGTCACTGTGGCTGCCTGGGGAAATGTCTATGGATATGATGCCATGGAAAACCGTCTGTATTCCCTTAAGACGGAGGACTCTAAAGATGGCACGAAGATTGCCCTAAAGCTGCGTCCTTATGAAAGCGCTGTGGTTATTTTTGATACGCCGGTGGATAATCTTGCCCCTTACCGGCTGGAGTGTGGACAAAAGGTCCCGATTTCCGGCCCCTGGCAGGTTTCTGTATGTGAAGCGTCTCAGTATCCTCAGTTTAAGCCTCTGGCGAATATGGAAACCCTTCACAACATTGCCCGGATCGCTCCGGACTTTTCAGGGTTTATCTGTTATGAAACGTCTTTGGAATATCAGGGCAGTACACAGGTTCCTGTCGTACTGTCTGTGGACAATGCCTACGAAGGGGTGGAAGTATGGGTGAATGATGTTTATGCAGGCATGGCCATTTGCCCGCCTTATGAATTTAATATTACAGATGGGATAAAGGAAGGAAAGAATACTGTCCGGATCGAAGTGGCCACGACTTTGGTGCGGAAGGTCAATAAGCTTCAGGGAAGCAGTCATCCCTTTAGTGAAGCGGCCAATGTTATGGATCCGACAGGAATCGTTGGGAATGTGTGGATTCTGAAAGGCGCCGGTTCCCTCGGCTGATGCTGTCTCCCCCAAAGAAAAAAGCAGCCAAATCCGAACGGCTGCTTTTTCCTTTTGGAGAAGGTATTTTTTGTTTCATATGGGGTGTAACAAAAAACTATATATAATGTATTGGGGGGGTTTACGGTTATTATAATACCATGGACACGAAAATAAGTGTCAACAAAGATGCCTGAATTTTCCCGAGGTTTCTATACAATGTGTAGAGCGCCAAAAACCGTAGTTTCTTTCTGGTATGTGACAAAATATACAAAAATCGTGAAAGGGGTACATTATGACAAGAGAAAAGGCAGCCAATCCGAACGGCTGCCTTTTCCTTGGAGAAGGTATTTTTTGTTTCATATGGGGTGTAACAAAAAACTATATAATGTATTGGGGGGTTTACGGTTATTATAATACCTAATCTTATGCCAAAAGTGTTGCCAAAGATTTATTTTTTAGGCTTGTTTTTTTGTACAATATATGAAACCGATACCATATGATTTAGCATAAAGAACAAAAGGGGAGATGGATTTAAGGAATTTCCTGGTAACATTGGTCCAGGCCGAACGGTTATATTTCCTGACACATTATTAAGCCTGATTCATATTCCGGTATTGTCTGGGAGTCATGCCATATTCCTGGCGGAATATTTTGCCAAAATAGCTACTGCTGCCAAAGCCGGTTTCCATGGCGATCTCCATAATGCCTTTTTTGGTGTGTATCAGCAGATCCCGGGCAGCCTGGAGCCGGATGGCGATAAGGTATTCCACAGGGGACATGCCAAGGTTGCTTTTAAAAAGCCGGAAACACTCTCTTTCGCTTATGGGAATCGATTCCGCGATTTGGCGGATGGTAAGGTGTTCACTGTAATGACTTTGCATGAACTGGAGCATTTCCTTGATCCGGTCATTTTCCAGAGGGCTTTGGGGAGCATCCTCAATATTTGCCTTTGCAGACAAGGCATAAATCGTCTCCCACAGCTGAGAAAATAGATTTCGGATCCGCATTTCAAAAAATGGCTGGCGGGCAGTACCTAAATGTACGGCTTCCAGGATCAGGTCCAGGATGCGGGTATTTTCCTTATTGTCGCCCAATAGAGGAATCGCGTCCAGACTGGGATTTTTAAGTATCGGGACAATATACTTTGTGTCAATCAGGCTGCCCGGTGTTCCGGCCAGAAAGCTTCGGTCAATAAACTGGGAGCACAGCACGACCGACTCTTTCGGTTCCAGAGGGTGGAGGTAGTGAAGTGTGCCCGAATTGACGAAAATGCCGTCCCCCTGAGAAAGAGTATATTCACATTTAGGCGTTTTATAAAGCATTTTTCCACCGAAAATATAGCCAAACTCAAATTCCTCATGCCAATGCCATGGAATATCCCCGTAAAAGGCGCCTTTGGGACCTGGGGGATACAGACTGTAATGAAGCATACCCCCGTAAAAAGTAATTTTTTCTTTTTGCTGATCGTCAACAGGAATCTGGATGATGGCCATGAAATATTCCTCCTTAAAAGCTGAAATGATGGCAGGATAATCATATTTTTCGTCAGAATAACACTATATTTCTTAAATTATATGCACTATAATCATATTTGTAAAGCGAAAATTTCAGCAACTCAGCCATCGCAACCGTTAGATGGCTGGATGGTTGCTGTTTACTGGAGAAAGGAGTGTTTTTATGATTTATTATGTATCCTGCCAGACACAAAAAGGTGGATGGGGAACAAAAGAACGGCCATTTAAGACCATCAGTGAGGCTGCTGCGGCAGCGCAGCCGGGGGATGAGATCCTTGTGGCCCCGGGGGTGTACCGGGAATATGTGAATCCTGCCCGGGGCGGCAGCGATGATGCCCACAGGATCATTTACCGGTCATTAGAGCCTTTAGGAGCGGTGATCACAGGGGCCGAGGAAGTTAAAAACTGGACATTCGTTGAAGGAAATATGTGGGAGGCCCGTATCCCCAACGCACTTTTTGGGGACTATAATCCTTATACAACAGTTATTGGGGGAGACTGGTATTATTCCCAGGAGCCGGTACACACAGGCGAGGTTTATTTGAACGGAAAATCCATGTACGAAGCTTTTTCTTTGGAGGCGGTAAAAAATCCGCAGAAACGGGAAAATTCCTGGGATCCGGAAGGAACGCTTTATCAATGGTACACTACCCAGGAGGGCAATGAAACGATCATTTTGGCCAATTTTCAGGGAGCGGATCCTAATCAGGAAAATGTTGAGATCAATGTGCGCCGCAACTGTTTTTATCCGGATAAGACCGGCGTGGGATATATTACATTGTCCGGCTTTAAGGTGACTCAGGCAGCCACTACATGGGCGCCGCCGACGGCTTATCAGGAGGGCATGGTGGGACCCCACTGGTCCAAGGGCTGGATGATTGAAAACTGCGAGATTTCCAATTCTAAGTGCAGCGGTATTTCCCTAGGCAAATACCTTCAGCCCAATAATGAGAATAAATGGACAACAAAGTTTTTAAAAGACGGCACTCAGACAGAGCGCGACGCAATCTGCCAGGCTCAGAGAGAGGGCTGGACAAAGGAAAATATCGGCGGCCATATCATCCGTGGCTGTAATATCCATGACTGCGGCCAGACGGGTATTGTAGGCCATCTGGGCGGCGTATTTTCCATCATTGAGGACAATCATATCCATCACATTAATAATAAGCAGGATCTGGCCGGAGCAGAGATCGGCGGTATTAAAATGCATGCAGCCATTGACGTGATCATCCGCAGAAACCATATCCATCACTGCACCCGGGGCCTTTGGCTGGATTGGCAGGCACAGGGCACCCGTGTTACCGGAAACCTGTTCCATGATAATGTGCCGCCGAAAAACACAAAGATTGACGGGGGACTGTCTCTTGGTGAGGATATATTTATCGAAGTGTCCCACGGACCGACTTTAGTGGACAACAACTTCCTTCTGTCCCCATGCGCCTGCCGTCTGAGTACTCAGGGCATTGCCCTCGTCCATAACTTTATTGCCGGATCCTTTACCTGGGTCGGCATGGGTACGGACAACGGCGGCGTAAAGTTCCCAACGCCAAGATACACGCCCTACCATGTGCCTCACCGCACAGAGGTTGCAGGTTTTATGACCATTCTTCACGGGGATGCCCGGTTTTATAATAATATTTTTGTCCAGAGCGATGTCCGGGAAGATCTGAAGGCCTATGTTCAGGAAAACCATCAGGATGCTCTAAGCTTTTATAATTTTATTTGCGGGACAAAGCCTTATGACAGGTATCCCAACGCCAAAACCTATTTTGGCCGCTTTACTGCTCAGTCCACCTCGGATTTTGGCAGCAAGGATCTGTTTTATGACCATCTTCCGGTGTATACGGGTGGCAATGTTTATTTTAACGGCGCCCAGCCCTGTGATACGGAAGAAAACTACGCTGTTGATACAGGACATAAAATCACATGGTCGCTGACTCAGGAAGGGGAAGATTATATTTTCTCTACTAATGTTTATGATTTTATGCCTGCGATTCACGCGCCTTTGGCAGACACGGAACTTTTAGGCGAGGCCTTTGAGCCGGAACAGAAATTTGAGGCGCCGGATGGCACGCCGATCCTATTTGACGAGGATTATTTTGGAGAAAAACGGCCTTGGACTCCCATTCCCGGACCATTGGCTGCCGGAGGGGATTCTTGTAAGCTGTGATCCTGACCACAGCGTCAGGGTATTTTGTTAATAAACGCTTTAACAGCTGGGGAAGGAAACTAGAAAGGAGGATTTTATGGATCAGACGAAAATCACACAATGCCGGGAAAAGGCCCGGGAGCTTGTTGCCCAGATGACATTGGAAGAGGCTGCGTCCCAGCTTAAGTTTGATGCTCCGGCGATCCCAAGACTGGGGATCCCGGCTTATAACTGGTGGAATGAGGCCCTTCACGGGGTTGCCCGGGCCGGGACGGCGACAGTCTTTCCCCAGGTTATTGCCATGGCTGCCATGTTTGATGTGGAAGGCATGGAAGCCATTGCGGACATTATTTCCACAGAGGCCAGGGCAAAGTATAATGCCCAGTCTGCGGAGGGGGAACGGGGAGTATTTAAAAATATCTGCCTGCGCCAAGCATTTCGCGGTCCATTCCGGCCCGGAAAGCCTGCGCCATGAGTTTGATGCTGAAGTTTCTCAGAAGGATCTGTGGGAGACGTATCTCCCGGCCTTTGAGGAGGCAGTGACCCAGGCCCACGTAGAATCTGTGATGGGCGCCTACAATCGGACCAATGGGGAGCCCTGCTGCGGAAGCAAGACGCTTTTAGTGGATATTTTACGGGAAAAATGGCAGTTTGACGGCCATGTGGTTTCCGACTGCTTTGCCCTTATAGATTTTCATGAGCACCATAGGGTGACAAAGACGCCAACAGGGTCCGCGGCCCTGGCTATGAAAAACGGCTGTGACTTAAACTGCGGCGTCACCTATCTGTATGTGATGAAGGCTTACCAGGAGGGTCTGATCACGAAGGAAATGATCCGACAGGCAGCAGAGAGCCTGTTTACGACCCGTTACAAGCTGGGCCTTTTTGATGAAAACTGTGAATTTAATAAAATTCCTCTGGAGGCCAATGACGCCCCAGAGCACCGTCAGGCAGCCCGGGAAGCCGCGGCCAAGAGCATGGTACTTTTGGAAAATAACGGCATACTGCCTTTAGATTTTAAGAAATTGTCCAGCGTGGCGGTCATCGGCCCTGTGGCAGATTCAAGAACCGTGCTGGAGGGCAATTATAATGGAACCTCATCCCATTATATTACTCTGCTGGATGGGATCCGGGAGCTTTGTGAGGAAAATCATGTCCATATGTATTATTCCCAGGGCTGCCTTTTAGACAATCCATCCAATGAATATGAAGCTATGGCAGAATATAAGATCGGCGAAGTGAAAGCCGCGGCCCGGCGGGCAGATGTGGTATTTTTATGTGTTGGCCTGGATCCTACCATGGAAGGGGAGGAAGGCAATGATACTACCGACGGCTTTGGAGATAAGCAGCGCCTTTGCCTTTCGGATCCCCAAAAGGAAATGTGCAACGCGGTCTTTTCTTTAGGAAAGCCGGTTGTCCTGCTTGTGACCGGAGGCAGCTCGATGGATATTCGTCCCTATAATAAACAGGCGGCCGCTGTTTTGTATACATGGTATAGCGGAGAGGAAGGGGGACACGGGGCGGCAGATATTATTTCCGGGAAAACCTGTCCTTCCGGCCATTTGCCTATTACCATTTATTCCGAAGAAAATACCCTTCCAGATTTTACCGATTATGCCATGAAGGGCCGTACATACCGGTATATGACCCAGGAGCCTTTATACACCTTTGGCTATGGTCTGTCCTATACCGCTTTTGCCCTGGAAGATGCCCGGGCCAGGGTGGAGGAAAATCAGGTCGTATGCACCTTAGATATAGAAAATACCGGAGTTGTTGCCGGAGATTTAGTGCTCCAGGCCTATGTGCGTTATGAAGGGGAGGCCTTTGAAAAGCCGTTATGCAGCCTGAAACATTTCGACAGGATCCACCTTGCTTCGGGAGAAAAGCGAGCATACACATGTGTCCTGCCTAAAAAACGTTTTGAAAGTGTTCTTAAAAGCGGAGAGCGCTGTGTTGTGCTGCCAGGGAAATATACTATAGGATTTTCCCATTGCGGGCCAAAAAAAATCACTGCCAAAGCAGTGATACAATTTTAAATGAAGCCTGTAGAAGGAGGGAGACCCGGCCGGGCTGTCCGGCCAGGTGTTATGAAAATGAAAAGATTATTTTATATAAAACTCATTCGCTTTATATGTATATATAATAACCGGATTTTGTGAAGGAATTATGTTGTAAATGTCAAAAAAATGTGAGAAATTAAATGGATTTTTGCAAGTAACAGTTTTGGCATCTCATTGAGCGTCAATGTACCATTTATAATAATACCACCAGTTTTTCATACCTTTTATTTTCATATTTAAGATTTTTGGTGCTTTTTGTATTTTTTGAGAAATTCTAAAAACTTTAAAAATTAGGGGTTGCATTTTTTTGGAAATGTGGTATTATAGATGCATGCAGAAGTGGCGGAATGGCAGACGCGCTAGATTCAGGTTCTAGTGCTCGCAAGGGCGTGTGGGTTCAACTCCCATCTTCTGCATTGGCTTAAGCCCGCTAAATACGGGCTTTTTCTTTTTCTGCGGCAAGATTCGTGGCAAGATTGTTTTCGATGTAAGAAATCGCCATGTCTTCCATATTCTTTTGCTTGTCCTTCAAAACGTGTCTATATACGGTTTTCATTACCCCATCGGTTTTCCATCCTCCGGCAGCCATAATATATGCGTCTGGCATATCAATACTGTGAGCCATGGAAGCGTAGTAATGCCGAAGTTTGTGAAAGCTAAAGTGGGGGATTCCCAAACTATCTTGGATTTTAGTAAGATGTTTCAATAATGTATTGGGATGGCCCTTGTATATGTATCCTTGCTGGCGTATCATGCCGGTAACAAAATCCGGCACAGCAATTGTTCTCATGCCTTCTTCATTTTTGGTGATCTGCTTTATTATCCAGTTGTTGTCTTTGTCCAGTACTTTTGCCTTACAAATCGTCACCTGATTTCCATCAGACGACCAATTTGAAATTAAGCAGGCAATAAAATCAAAACAAATTCCTTCATTGCAAGAATGTATTATATATTTGCCTTTCGCGTATTGACTCGTTTAATATTTTTTTCATCCATGTGCCTCCGCTTCAATTTCCTGAACATCTGCCTTTTCAAAATCACACTCTCTTATATGCTTGATGGCATGCCGGATGGCACTAAGCCTTTTACTCTCGCAAAGGTAACTGTTTACGAATATAGTATAAGAACCATCTTCATTCTCCGTCACAACCTCGTTTGTCTTCATACCATTCATGTAAAACAACTGATAATCAAAACTCATCTTCCCCACGCTCTTTTCTTTTCAATGCCATAAGCATATCATAAGTAGTTTTTAAATCCTCTGGTGAGGCATCTTTAGCCGCATCGAACAGCACACGCAAATCTCTATTTTCGAATAGCTTTTGCGCCATTTCTGCGGTTTCGTCATTGAGGTAATACCTCTTACTGTCTTCTTTTTCTTCTCCGGTCATAAGGTACGAAAACGGCACATCTAAATATTGAGCAATTTTTAATAGCCTGTCAGATGGAAACTTGCCTTCTTGCAGTTTTCTTATATACCCATTCGAGAAGCCGCAATCTCTTTCCAGTCGGGAAATAGGTATTTTACGTTCTTTACATATCTTTTTAACAAGTTCTACGCCATCCATATTACCTCTCTATTTTTAGAAAAAAGTCTAAAATAGTGCTCGACAAATGAGAGATAACTCCTAATAATTAAAAATCCTGATTTAGGAAAAAGTCTAAATCATAAGACGATATGGGGAGCAATCTCGTTGATTGGTGATACGTTTATTTTAGACTATTCTCTATAGATTATCAATAAAAAATTAGAAAATAATCTAAAGAAAGGAGGAGCACATTGATTTTAAGCAGAGTTGAAATCTTGTGTGTAGATAATTGA
>CAZMGH010000007.1:0-79352 GCA_964565805.1 uncultured Lachnospiraceae bacterium | reverse complement strand
TTTCAATTATTTGCATATTGGGAGCATGAGTTTCTGGACACCGTATATCATTTTGGTTACAGCGGCGGTTGAAATACCTGTATTCGTTCTTTTGACAATACGGTCTTATTGTAAGCATCAAGTGGCATAAAGGAGCAATTATTAGATAGAAAAAGACTTTGATAAGTGCCTAGGAGATACATTTCATATTATAGCATCAGAAATTAGCGTATCCATCCGTGTCGTTGGTGCTTCCCCTGCAGCGTCTAACTCCTGGCTGGTCTTGCCTGCCTGTCCGGGAGCTTTTAGCTGCGCATCCAGGCTTTCATTCAGGCTTTTGAGCTGCTTACTTTGTTTTTCCAGATGGACAGTGATCTCCCGGATCTTCTGGTGGCGCACATTCAGCGCCGTCATCTGTTCTGTGATCTCACGCTCAAGATTGCTTATCACTTCTTTAATTTTTTCATCTGCCAATCCCTCACACTCCTTTTTGTATTCATAACGAATAGGAATTGCTTCCAAAACAAACCAGGCAGGAAAATTTCCCACCCGGTTCTCATATATTTCAGCAGCACAAACCTTATTCTTTTACTTTACGTTTTTGAAAAGCAATCAGAATAACCACACCTGCAGCAGCTATCAGCATACCAAAAGCAACAGCAAGTGCCCGTCCTTTTTCTCCAATGCCTGTCCGGGGTACAGAAAATCCGGGAACTTCCGGCTGTACGATCTTCACCGTCTGGGCCGCGTCGTTTAAATCAGCGTGTGTCCCAATTTCAAGCTCCCCATAATACAGGGATTCAAAAACAACCAGTGTTTTTTTATCCAGAGCACTTCCATCAAAGGTAAAGGCCATCTCCACACTTCCGTCTGGCTCTTCTGGGGTGAAAGTTGTCTGCGCGGTCACTTTCTTACCGTCCACTAAGAAGGCTTTTCCGGTCGCCTGATCCATCAGTATCCCCTTCATGGTATATTCTTTTCCGGGGATCAGCCCGGTATAGGTCACCGTATCCACAATGGCCACACTTTCGGAAGCTTTCCCCTCATGGGTGCCGCTGGCCTTATCCTTAGCCTCTGTCTTTAAGGTGATCTCCGGGTAAGAAACCGTCTGGCCCTCATCTGTCAGATCTTTATGGCTTCCAACCTCCTTATCGCCGTAATACAGGTTTTCAAAGACAACAAGGGTCACATCCTTAAGCCCGGATCCGTCAAAGGCAAATTCAAGGGTTATAGCCCCTTCCTCAGTCTCTGCCGTAAATGTTTTTTGAACAGTGACCGCTTTCCCGTCCACCAGGTAAGGTTCTCCTGTCGCCTTATCCATCAGGATACCTTTCATCGTGTATTCCTGGCCAGGTTCAACGCCTTTATAAACCACTTCATCCACAATGACCGTATCCTCGCGGGCAAAGCCTTGATGGGTGCCGCTGACCGAATCTTTGGCTGTGGTGCCAATCTCTGGATAATACACTGTCTGTTCTTCATCGTTGATGTCCGTATGGGAACCCACTTCGATCCCTTCATAGGTGACACGCTCAAAGGCCACAACCGTCTTTCCAAGAAGGGCAGCTCCAGGAACTGTAAAGGTCAGGTCTATGCTTCCATCCGCTTTTTCCGGGGTAAAGGTGATCTCTGCGGTAAAGGTCTGTCCGTCATAGGTTAAAGGCTCTCCTGTGGCCTTATCCATCAGAGTCCCGGTCACCGTATATTCCCTGCCTGAGATCAGGTTCTTGTAAGCCACTGCATCAGTGATGGTCACTTCCTCCACATCCCCATTGCCCACATGGTCGCCGGTTACATCATCCGCAGCTGTCGTCTGGATCTCAGGGAAGTGGATGGTCTGGCCCTCATCTTCTATGTCTTTATGAGAGGCCATAAGATGGCTGTCCATGGATAATTCCTCAAAAACAACCAGGTCTTTTCCAGCCAGTCCGGAGCCATCAAAAGTGAAGGTCACTTCCACGCTGCCATTGGCTTTTTCCGGGGTAAAGGTGATCTGTGAAGCTATGGTCTGTTCACCGGTCACAAGGACTTCCCCGGTGGCCTTATCCATTAAAGTGCCTGTTAAGATATACTCTGTGCCAGGCTCCAGGTTCTTGTAGGTCACCGTATCGATCAGGGTGACTTCACCATCCGCGTTGCTCATATGGTCATTGGTATCCCCATCGACCGCTGTCGTGGAGATCTTCGGGAAGTGGATAGTCTGGCCTTCATCCTCCATATCCTCATGGGCCGCGATCACGGTTCCATCCAGGGTCAATGATTCAAAAACAACCACATCGCTGCCGGCCAAAGCCGAAGCATCAAAAGTAAAGGTCATTTCCAGGCTTCCATCCGATGCCTCCGGGATAAATTCCTGAATAGACGTCACCGGTTCTTCACCGTTCATCACCGGTTCCCCGTCAGACGCGTTCATTAAGGTTCCGGTCATCACATAGGTCTTGCCTGGGATCAGCGCGGCATATTCTACAATATCCTGAACCGTCACTTTTCCCTCCGCGAAAGCGTAGTGGGTACCGGTGGCTTGATCTGCGGCTGTGGTTCCGATCTCCGGGTAATACACGGTCTGGTTCTCATCATTAATGTCCGTATGGAAACCCACTTCGATCCCTTCATAGGCAACACGCTCAAAGGCCACAACAACCTTGCCCAGAAGCGCCGCTCCAGGAACGGTAAAAGTCAGGTCAACGCTGCCATCTGCTTTGTCTTCTGTAAACGTTTTCTCAACAGTAAAAGTCTGTCCGTTATAAGTTAAAGGCTCTCCCGTGGCCTTATCCATCAAAGTACCAGTTACGGTATATTCCTTGCCAACAGCCAGGTTGGTATAAGATACTGTATCCACGATGATTACATCTTCCTTCGACGCGTCTCCCATGTGGTTCCCGGTGTCTCCATCCACTGCCGTAGTGCCGATCTCAGGGAAGTGGACCGTCTGGCCTTCATCTTCTATATCCTCATGGACAGCGTAAACGACAATGCCCCGGGACAGGGATTCAAAAACAACAACGGATTTTCCGGCTAATCCGGAAGCATCCAGGGTAAATTCCATATCCACAGCGCCATCCGAAGTTTCCGGGATAAAGGTCTTTGTGACCGTGACCTCACGACCATCAATGAGCACCGGCTTCCCACTTTCCTTATCCATCAGTGTTCCGGTCAAGGTATAAGAACGTCCGGCCTGCAAGTTTGTATAGACCACTGTATCAATAATAGTCACTGTATCCATTGGCGCACCCACATTGACGCCAGTGGAGGAATCTTTCGCCGTAGTGCCGATTCCTGGGAAGTGGATGGTCTGGCCCTCATCTTCCAGATCTTCATGGGCGGCCACTTCCCTATCCTCATAGATCAGCTTTTCAAAAACCACCACATCAGCTCCGGCAAGGCCGGAAGCGTCAAAGACAAACTCCACCTCTACAGTTCCATTTTCCAGGATAGCCTTAAAGGTCTTTTCTCCGGTCACTGGCCTTTCGCCATTCATCACCGGTTCACCAGTAGCCGCGTTCATTAACGTTCCCTGGAGGGTGTAGGTTTCACCAGGCGTCAGTCCCGTATAAGTCACAGTATCAATGATCACTGTCCCCGCCTGGGCAATGGCGTAAGCGGTTCCCGTATCCTCATTACGGGCGGAGGTATAAATGGCTGGTGTGTTCACCGTTTCATTTTCGATATTCCCCATGTCTATAGTGTATCCATCCCGGGAAATGGTTAATGTCCCTGTATAAAGTACCTTGTCCGCATTGGCATCACACCGCAGCTCTTCAATGGTATAGGTATCAAAGGGCAGCGCCCCAAGATCATCGTTGACTTCCACAGGGTTCCCTTCCCCATCCAGGCCAAACCACAAGCCATCCTCAGCGCCGCCGCCATTAGTGTTATGGCTGTGAAGGTTCCAGTTGGAAGCGGATGAATAAAATCCATTGGCATCGGTGGTAAAGGTATGGGATTCCCCGGTGGTATTGGATGTGATCCTAAAAGGGATCCCCGCCATGGCATTTTGAGTATCCGAATCAATCTTTGTCAGTTCAAAATCTCCTCGGATCACCTGGTTTTTGATGGACTGATCCTCTCCAGTTAGATCCGTCATCACGCCGTCCCTGGAGATCATAAAAGAACGTTCCAGGATGCCTTCCCCCAAATAGCCTTTGGGCGGCGTTACTTCTGTGATCTTATACACGCCAAAAGGCAGGAGATCAGCTTCCGTCTGGGCCAGACCATTGACATCAGTGCTGATACGGGCTACAACTTCGCCAGGCCCATAGGATTTGTCATTTACAATAACAGCGCCGGAACTCATGTTGGTGATCTCAAAAACCGCGCCTTCCAGCGTCCCGCCGCCTTGGGCGGTTCCGTCATTCGACTGAAGGTCACGCTTCTGAACCTTCACGCCGCCGCGGATCACTTCGTTAAAAATGGAATGATCCGTATCCGTCAGATCCACAGTGACCCCATCCTGAGTAATGGTAAACTCCCGGGTGATCGTCCCATCGCCGGTATAGCCTGTCGGTGGATTTGTTTCAGTAATCTGATATGTACCATAGGGGAGAAGATCCGCTGCCGTCTGAGCCAGTCCAGCTTCATTTGTCGTGATCACAGCCACCGTTTCGCCTTTCCCGTAGAGTTTTCCACTTACATAGACAGGATTAGCGCTTTGATTGATAATGGAGAACCCTGCCCCGGCAAGGCTTGCGTTTCCCTGGGCCGTGGTATCGGAAGTTTCGGCGTCCCGTTTCTGAATCTTCACACCGCCCCGTCCGGCATAATCCGCAACGATGTATTCATTGCCGCCATCCAGCCGAGCTGTAGAGCCATAGTCCTTGATCTGGGCCACATACATCCCTGTGACACGATCTCCGCCAGTTGAAGGCTGAAGATAAGCTCCGTCCAGGATATATCCTTCCGGGGCTTTCGTTTCCTGGATGGTTATTGTTCCTAATGGCAAGGTTACTATTCCATTTACATAATAGAAATCATCCCCAGCAACTTTATAGCTCTCTGATAACTGGGCATAGTATCTAGTCTGTTCACCCATAGTGAGTTTTTTCGTTTCGATAACCCATGTTTTTTTAGGTGTACTTGGCAAAGTATCTTTAGTGTAATACCCATCATAATAGCAAATGGTAAATTGAGCGCCTGCCAACGAAGCAGCTCCTTGTGAAATCGAAGAACCTGATTCAGCATCAATCTTTGCTAAAGTTATAGCTAACGGGTCGTTGAGCGGTGTTTCTACAGACTGCACCACTGCCGGGACTTTAGCTGTATGGCCATTGGTCACTTCTACGGTATAGGTTGTTCCATCAATAGCAAAGCCTTTGGATGCCTTTGTCTCTTTTACATAGTAAATTCCTGCATCCAGTTCAATGGTTTCTGATTTTCCGTCCGCATCTGTTGTCAACGTGGCCACCCGATTTTGAGCGGTACACTGGGCATCCGTATACACACCATACTCAGCGCCTTCCAGGGAATAACAACTGTTTCCATCAGTCATCGCCGAATTTGAGGATTTTTTTTGCAGCTGCAGATACCCGGTTTGAGGATGAGTCGTTTTTACAACATAACAATAACTGACACATTTCGGCGCAAGCTGGGAAATCTGGTTTCCTGGATTTGTCCCGGCATAAACGATACGGTCAGATCCTTCGATCCCCACAGTGTCATGGCTTGAGTGCCAAAACTTATTGTCATGGGAATCATCGCCCCAGAAAAAACCAATATGACAATCCGCTTTATTTCCATAGGCATCCTGACCGGCATTCCAGACAGATACATCCGGCTCATAAATAATGATGTCACCTTTCTCCAGGATACCGCTGGCTAAAGCGTCTGCAGTGGAATTAAAACGATAAGAAATAATATCCGGATTGTTATCAATCCACCATTCCCAACAGGACAGATTTGTCCATGCCTTAGCCAGGTATGACGGCATACTGGTCTGCACGATAGGGGAAAGATCCGCGCCGCATGCCATAAGAACATGACCCACAAATCCTGTACAATTCATGCCTACGCCAGGCACACCGCTTTTTGACGGATCATCAAAATCTCCATTATATGGCGTTCCAAGATACAGGTTTGCATTAGCTTCAAGATAGGCCACAATGTCCTGAGTTGCGCCCAAAGCCAGATCGATCGTAACCGTCCCATCTGGGTTCGATGTCCAGGAATGTCGGACTTCCTTGCTGTACATATCAGATATATTTACTTCATAGTAAGGCAGATCCCATTCTGTCAGATCGCCGCCTAAAATATATCCTTCCGGCAGTACAAGATCAAAGGTATAAAGGTCATATTCTGTATGCTCATAATCATCCGTACACTCCCAGGATGCCGGTATATCAACCGTCTGCCCGTCCTCTAAAGTGACCTGCACTGTGGATGGCAAGGAGGCCAAAGCTTCCTCCAAAGTGCCTTTAGGAAGATTTACACTGGCTCCGGTCATACTAAAGGATATGATAACCTGCTGGCCCGCTCCTGAGTTTTCAGCTGATATTGGCAAAGATGCCCTGATCCAAGGCAGACGCGCCTTACCGTTTGCAATGTCATTCCGCAGTGTTTCTGATACATTATAATCCTCCGGAAGCTGTGACTCAAAATCAATATACGCTTCCGTTTCCGCAACAGTCTTCCAGGCAATTTTAATCTCAGCATTTTCTCCATTAGAGAGATGCACTTTCAGGGTTTCAGGAAGCTGACTTTCCGATGTATAATCGTCTATGGACAGATATGGATCCGATCCATAGCAATCATAGGGATCAAAGCTATCAATCACCGGATCTGAAGGAACCTCTGTTCCACCGGTTTCAGATGCCAGTACACCAGACGGCAGCATAGAGACTGTCATGCAAACGGCAAGGAAAAGGCTAATGAATGATCTTAATTTTTTCTTGATCTTTTTCATTTTCTACACTCCTCTTTTTGTTGAAGAAAGACTGTTTTTCGATCTTTCTTTTTTACAGGTTACAAAAACGATCCCCCTTTTCTGGTAAAATATCTATAAAAGCAGAAGATCAGACATGATAATCCTCTGGATTTTTCATATGCGCTGCGTACCCAATTTCGGCATGTTTTGAAATCCGGGCATAAAAAAGCCAATGGTACGCGTAAGGCACTCATTGGCTTCTAATTTTATTCAGTTATTTTGTTGCTGCGCATCCACTGCATACATATCCGGTAGTCACCGTCTCATCATAAGCCTGTTGAATCACTTTAGTTTCATAATGGCCTGTGGCCTCATGACGGATAGTTCCCGTTTGAACCGATTGTACTGAATATCCATACGGACAGCCAAATGCCGAATGATATTCCCAACCATTTGCTCCTTCCACAGAATCAAATTGAGCTCCACAGCCGCACACGATCTTTGTACTATACACCGCCTCATCCCAAGCCTCACTATCCTGCACCCACACCTGTTCTGTCACAGCATCATGATGTACTGTAGTCGTTTGCGCAACCCATGTGTGGGTATGCTGGGTTTCCGGCGGCTTTGTCTGCGGATTTCCTTTATTTGCAGTCCCTTTGCCGCCGCTGCTTTCTGTACCGGAAACTTCTGTGACGGGATCTGCTGTCTTTGCCGCCGCTGCTTCATCCGTCTGCTTTTTTGTCTCCTTATCCCCAATCAGTCCTGCAGCTATCTTTTCGCCCACAGCTGGAATATCGACTTCCACGGGTATTTCATCTGAATATTTAGTCTCTTCAAATGTCTCATCCTTACTGCCGATTATGGTTTCAGTGTCATGCACGAACTCATTCCCCTGTGTCGTTTCAGTCTCCTGCATGGATCCCGTTCCCTGTATCGTTTCAGTCTCCTGTATCGCTTCTGTTCCCTGAATCATGATTGTTTCTGTTTCAGCCCTGTCCCCGGAAGACACAGCGCTGCCACATCCCCCGCCGCATCCTTCAATGATCAATGCCGATCCGATCAGGATGGTCACAAGTTTTTTCAGCTTCATATTTTTGGGCTTTATATTTTCCAGCTTCATGTAACTCCCTCGCTTTTCTAAACTTCCCTTACCCAATTTGCTGATTATATTTTAGCACGCAGTGCGATTCCCCGCCACTTCCCTTTACTCCCCTTTACTCCTAACCCACACCCCTATTGGGTGTGCTTCCATCCACAAAGGGCGTTTTTTCCATGGCATTTGCCGCAAAGGTATTTCTTCTGTACAATTTGCCACAAAAAATTTTTCTCAAAATCAATCTGCACAATTTTTGTTTTTTTATTTTTCTATGTTTGTGAACACTTATAAGGGAATTTGAGTATAATAAAGATTGTAAACAAACCCTCCCCAATACATTGTTTTGTTTATAGTTTTTTGTTACCCCCATAAAAACAAAAAATACCTTCTCCTTTAAAAAGACAGCGAACGTTGCTGTCTTTTTTATTTTCCTATAAAATGACGAAGGGACCTAAACTATGATGAAGGCGTCAAAAGATATTTTGACGCTGGTATCAAATTATTCAAATATTCAAACCAAACGCTTGTTCTTATTTAAACTTCATGTTATAATAATTAACTGAGTTGCCCGACAAATGAGCATGAGACATGGATTGCGTTCCACTTGATTTTTTGCGATCCAACAAACGCTTGCGCTGCAGTACCAGCTGTTAAAATCCATAAATCCCAGCCAATAAAAGGAACTCTGTCCTTTTGGCGGCACACATTAAAGGAGTTTTTATATGTCAAAAAATACATACGATGCTGACAGTATTTCCGTGCTGGAAGGCCTTGAGGCTGTAAGGAAACGGCCGGGAATGTACATCGGCAGTGTTTCCCGGAAAGGACTGAATCATCTGATCTATGAAATCGTAGACAATTCTGTTGATGAGCACCTTGCCGGTTATTGCGACCAGATCCGGGTTTATCTGGAAAAGGATGGCTCTGCCACCATTTCTGATAACGGCCGGGGCATCCCTGTGGATCTTCACAGCAAAGGCGTTTCCGCGGAAAGAGTCGTCTTTACCACCCTTCATGCCGGAGGAAAATTTGATGACTCTGTTTACAAAACCAGCGGAGGTCTTCACGGTGTAGGTTCCTCTGTGGTCAACGCCCTCTCCGCCTATCTGGACGTACAGATTTCCCGGAATGGCTATATCCACCACGACCGGTATGAACAGGGTATTCCTGTCATCTCTTTGGAAGATGGCCTACTCCCTACCATCGGGCGCACGAAAAAAAACGGTACCACGATTAATTTTCTGCCGGATGGTGAGATTTTTGAAAAAACCCGCTTTAAAGCGGATGAAATCAAAAGCAGACTCCACGAAACCGCTTACCTTAATCCAAAGCTGACCATTATTTTTGAAGACCGGCGTCAGGAACCTTTGGAACATATAGAATTCCATGAGGAAAAAGGCATCATCGGCTTTGTACGGGATCTGAATAAAAACAAAGAATGTATCCACGACCCTATTTATTTTAAAGGGGAATCTGAGGGGATCACTGTAGAAGCAGCATTCCAGTATGTAAACGAATTTCATGAAAACGTCCTTGGTTTCTGCAACAACATTTACAACGCAGAAGGAGGAACCCATATTACCGGCTTTAAGACTATGTTCACTACAGTAATGAACAGCTATGCCCGGGAACTGGGAATCCTGAAGGAAAAGGACGCTAATTTTACAGGAACAGATATACGAAACGGCATGACTGCCGTTATATCCATGAAACACCCTGCTCCACGCTTTGAAGGACAGACCAAAACAAAGCTGGATAACCAGGACGCGGCCCGGGCCACCAGCAAAGTTACCGGCGAGGAGATCCAGCTTTATTTTGACCGGAATCTGGATGTGTTAAAAAATGTCCTGGCCTGCGCCCAAAAAGCAGCCAAGATCCGAAAATCTGAAGAAAGAGCCAAAACAAACCTTCTGACTAAGCAGAAATTTTCCTTTGATTCTAACGGCAAACTGGCCAACTGTGAAAGCAGAAATCCCAGTCAGTGCGAAATTTTTATTGTAGAGGGAGATTCTGCCGGCGGTTCAGCAAAAACTGCCCGGGACCGTAATTTCCAGGCCATCCTGCCGATCCGGGGAAAGATCCTGAACGTGGAAAAAGCAAGTATTGACAAAGTCTTGGCTAATGCAGAGATCAAAACCATGATCAATGCTTTCGGCTGCGGATTTTCCGAAGGCTACGGTAATGACTTTGACATTACTAAGCTGCGCTACAACAAGATTATCATCATGGCCGATGCGGACGTGGACGGAGCCCATATTTGTACTCTCCTGCTTACTTTATTTTACCGGTTCATGCCGGAGCTGATCTATGAGGGGCATGTTTATATTGCCATGCCTCCTTTATACAAGGCCATGCCTGCCCGGGGCAAAGAAGAATATCTTTATGATGATAAAGCCCTGGAAAAGTATCGCAAGACTCACAAAGGGTCCTTTACTCTCCAGCGTTATAAAGGTCTCGGAGAAATGGATGCTCAGCAGCTTTGGGAAACCACATTAAATCCTGAAACCCGTATTCTTAAGCTAGTAGAAATTGAAGACGCCCGCATGGCCTCGGATGTTACCGAAATGCTCATGGGTACAGATGTACCGCCCCGCCGGGCTTTTATCTACAGTCACGCTCAGGATGCTGAGCTGGATATTTAAATGTGTCAGGACTTCTTCCTGACAGGCCAAACAGGACCATTTATGGATAGATCAAAGAGGTTGAATAATTTATGAATAAAGAAGAACAGATTTTACGCACTGAATATTCGGAGATCATGCAAAAATCCTATATTGATTATGCCATGAGCGTTATTATCGCCCGTGCCCTTCCGGATGTAAGGGATGGTTTAAAACCGGTACAGCGACGCACCCTTTATGACATGAACGAACTGGGAATCCGGTATGACCGGCCTTATCGAAAGTGCGCCCGTATTGTAGGAGATACTATGGGTAAATACCACCCTCACGGAGACACTTCCATTTATGAAGCGTTGGTGGTCATGGCCCAGGATTTTAAAAAGGGCCTTCCCCTGGTAGACGGACACGGCAATTTTGGGTCCATTGAAGGCGACGGGGCCGCTGCCATGCGTTACACTGAGGCAAGGCTGGCCAAAGTGACTCAGGAAGCGTTTTTATCAGATCTTGATAAAGATGTGGTAGATTTTGTACCAAATTTTGATGAAACCGAGAAAGAACCTTCCGTTCTTCCGGTACGTATCCCGAACCTGCTGGTTAACGGATCTGACGGCATTGCCGTAGGTATGGCTACCAGCATCCCGCCCCACAATCTGGGTGAGGTGATCGATGGAGTAAAGGCCTACATGGATAATAATCAGATCACCACCCGGGAGCTGATGAACTATATTAAAGGCCCTGACTTTCCTACTGGAGGCATTGTTATTAATAAAGATGAACTGGAGCAGATCTATGAGACCGGTCAGGGTAAGATCAAGCTTCGGGGACGGGTTTCTGTGGAAAAAGGCAAAGGCGGCCGTGATCGTCTGGTTATCAGCGAGATTCCTTACACCATGATCGGTGCCAATATTGGAAAATTCCTTAACGATGTCTATAGTCTTGTAGAGACAAAAAAGACAACCGATATTGTAGATATTTCCAACCAGTCCTCCAAAGAGGGGATTCGCATCGTTCTTGAGCTAAAGAAAAACGCGGATATTGACCAGCTCACCAACATGCTTTATAAAAAAACCCGACTCGAAGACAGCTTCGGCGTTAATATGCTGGCCGTTGCCAACGGACGTCCGGAAACCCTTGGTTTAAAAGGAATTATTGAATATTTTCTGGATTTCCAGTTTGAGATCGCTACCCGAAAATACCGCAATCTTCTTTCCAAAGAACTGGAAAAGAAAGAGATCCAGGAAGGACTAATTAAAGCCTGCGATGTCATCGACCTGATCATTGAAATCCTCCGGGGCAGCCAAAATCTCAAACAGGCTAAGGCATGTCTTGTGGAGGGTATCACTGAGGGTATCCGCTTTAAGACAAAAACCTCCCAGAAGGCTGCCTCAAAGCTGCGCTTTACAGAAAAACAGGCTACAGCCATTTTGGAAATGCGTCTTTATCGACTGATCGGCCTTGAGATTGCCGCATTAGAACAGGAACACGAAAAAACCCTGAAAAACATTGCTTCCTATGAGGATATTTTGGAAAACCACTCAAGCATGTCCAGGGTTATAAAAAAGGAATTGGATCAGATCAAAAAGTCCTATGGAGTTCCAAGAAAAACAACGATTGAAAATGCGGCGGCAGCTGTTTATGAAGAAAAGAAGTTTGAGGAAATGGAAGTGGTCTTCCTTATGGACCGTTTCGGTTACTGTAAGTGCATTGACACTCAGACATATGACCGGAATCAGGAGGCTGCTGACAGTGAAAACAAATATGTTTTCCACTGTATGAACACAGACCGCATTGCCCTGTTTACCAATACCGGGCGGCTCCACCTGATCAAGGCCTCTGATGTGCCTCTTGGGCGCTTTCGGGATAAAGGACTTCCTGCCGATAATCTGTGTAATTATGACAGTTCCGGAGAACGGATGGTCTATGTAAACGCATTAAGCCATGTGATCTCTTCCAGGCTTCTTTTCGCCAGCAAAAACGGTTATCTGAAAGTCGTTGCCGGGACAGAATTTAACGTAAGCAAGCGGACCATTGCCGCTGCAAAACTTATGGAAAACGACACGATTACAGGGATCTTCCCGCTAAAGGATGAGAAAAATATTGTTCTTCAAACAAAAAACGGCGTATTTATCCGATTTTTGACAGAGGAAATTCCGGAAAAGAAGAAAGGGGCTATCGGTGTCCGCAGTATTCGCCTTTCGGACCAGGACAGCGTAGAACACATTTGGCTTTTAACAAACCCATCCGAAGAAATGATCCAGTATAACGACAAAACCATTGCCGCCACCCGTATCAAACTTTCAAAAAGAGATACAAAAGGTACAAAACTAAGATTGTAGGAAATGAAAGACCGGCGTAAAATCATGTCTCCGCCGGTCTTTTTATTCAACACCATTTACAGGCAGCGCCGCAGCTGGGACTTACTGTAAAAGTTTAAAAATATTTGCCTTTCCCTTTGCCGCCAGCGCCTCAAACATCTCCCGCTCCTGAGGGGTAAAGCCGTCAAAAAAAGCCTGTTCGCAGTCTTTATCTGCCACAATAAAATCATCCATAACATATTCCGCCTTTTTCATTAATTCAATATAAAAAAGCTTTCCCTTAGAATCTTCCGCCTTTTTTTCTTCTGCTTTTAACAATCCCTTGGAGGCCAGGCGGCTAAGGCAGGCAGACAGCTTTTTTCCCGTCATTCCGCTCACATCTTCCAGATCCTTTTTTCTGCAGGGCATAGGCAGGTCAACAATACAGAGCATGACCCAGGCGTCTTCAAAAGTCAGGTTATTTCTCAAAGCCGCCGGCCGAAGATAATACTCCAGAAGCTTCCTGCTCCGGTAAAGATGTTTTAAATTTCCTGTACCCCTTAAGGCAGGGGGACAGATCCGGACTCTCTCCTCTCCCAGTTTCTTTGAACCAGGAAAAATGGAAGGCGGCACAATTCCGTCCCCTGCAGCATCCAACAAAAAGCGGTATACCTGAAGACGGTTTTTTTCATAGTCTGTTTCATCCAATATGTGTTTGTAAAAATTATTATAATACTCAAAAACCATGCGCTTCGTGCGAATGGACCTGGGCAGACTAAAGCTTTGGCTGACCAGAGAGCCTTTAGTACGCACATAATAATAAACCGGTGTACACAGCACATAAATCGTCTGAACATGACGGATATATTCCAGGTTAAACATAAAATCCTCACACCAGCTGATGGCCGGATCCATACGCAGGCCGTACTTTTCCATTATATCCCGCCGGTAAAGCTTGTTCCACAAAACACCATAATAAAAATCCGCCGGTTTTTCCAACATATAGGCAGCAAACTTTTCCACATTCATGGCGCCGCCATTTTCAATATCCCCTTTTCTGGAAACCCGCTCTCCGGCCACCCGGTAAAAATCACAAATCACCATGCCGCAATCCGACTCCCTGGCTGCCCGCACCATAAGACGGGTAGCATCAGGGGTGATCCAGTCATCACTATCCGCAAACTGGATAAACTCTCCCCTGGCCAAACCGATGCCCTGGTTTCTTGAATCCGACACACCGGAATTTTCTTTATGGATCACCCGTACCCGGCTATCCTTATCTAAATAGTCATCACAAATCCTTCCTGAACCATCAATACTTCCATCATCCACAAGGATCAGTTCAAATTCTTTGTATTCCTGATTTAAAATACTTTCCACACAGCGTTTCAGCGATTCCCTGGCATTATACACAGGCACAATAATACTTACTACAGGATCCATAGATAAACACTTCCTAATCAATCCTATTCCCTTTGACAAAGGTATCTTTTACATTATAATTTTCGTCCAAAATAATCACATCCCCATCTTTGCCAGGCTCCAGACTTCCGATTCGGCGATCCAGTCCAATAACTCTTGCGGGATTTATTGTAAACATAGGAAGTACCTGCTCCAAAGTTTTCCCGGTAAATTTCATAACGTTTTTCAATGCCTGCCCGGCGGTCAGCGTACTTCCCGCTCTTGTTCCATCTTTTAAACGGGCGTCGCCGTCAACAACAATCACATCATTAACCCCAAGCTTATAATTGCCATCCGGAAGACCTGCGGCCATAATAGAATCCGTAATTCCTACCATTCGGTCCACTCCCTTTATTTTTACCAGAAATCGGACTGTACCGGGATGAAGATGTCGTCCATCACAGATCGCTTCACAATATAGATCTGATTCCAATACAGCGCCCATAATAGCCGGGTCATGCTGATGAATCCGCTTCATGGCATTCATCACATGCGTTCCCGAAACGGCGCCGTTATTAATACATTGCCATGCGGTTTCATAATCCGCGCCGGAATGACCGATAGCCACAGCAATCCCCATTTCCCTTATCGCCGGAATCGCCTCAGCCACTCCAGAAACCTCCGGTGATACAGTCATATACCGGATCTTCCCTTCTGCCGCCTTCTGATACGTTGCAACAAGATTTATATCCGCTGCGCGCAGCAAGTACTCCGGCATAGCGCCTTTATATTCCCGTGCCAAAAATGGCCCCTCTAAATGGATTCCTGCCAGGTCCGCGCAATTTTTATGAGCTTTTTGATGAGCCACCGCCTCCCGGATCGTGTAAAGTGTCTGCTCACTGGTATCTGTAAGAATGGAACACAGCCAGGATGTCGTTCCCTGAGATGCAAAAAAATGTCCAACCTTTTGAAAATCTTCTCGGGAGGCTCCGTTAACATCAACGCCAGCTCCGCCGTGCGTATGTATATCCACAAAGCCGGGAACCACATAGGCCCCCTTCACGTCATAAACCGCATCTCCCTGATCAGGTTCCCAGTCTGGATAAAAACCTTTGATCCGCCCATTTTCCAAAAGCAAACCGGTTTCTTTCATTTTGCCGGAAATATAAACCAGGCCTCCCTTGATCCATGTTCTCATAGCTTTAAACCTCCAATGATGCTATGTTTTGTAACTTGATTATACGCTGGGATAGTCCTAATTTCAATAAATCATGATAATTTTCTTTATAAATCAAACAAGTCCGCATATAAACTATGCGGACCCAAAAAGCTGTTTAGAAGCTGAGACTTTTCCGGATTCGACCGGTCAAACTGGCGGCAAGAAAAATCTTAATTCCGTCTCCAATAAGGAAAGGGAAAACACAGGTTAATAGAGAGGCCCACAAGCCATTGCCTGTGATCCACATAAACCATAAAGTTCCAAACAGATAGCAAACTGCAAGTCCAACGGTCATTGCGCCGATACATTTTTTAAAGGATGCCCCCCACTTACAGGTGATGGCTCCTACGATCAGAGCATCCAGAATATACCCTAAAATGTAGCCGCCGGTGCTACCAAATAAAATGCCCGCGCCGCCTGAAAATCCGGCAAACACCGGCAGACCGCACAGTCCAAGAAGGACATACACAATAATACTTAAGGATCCGTAAATCGGCCCAAGCACTGCTCCGCACAAATGAACAGCAAACAAAGCCAGATTAACAGGCACCATAGGCAGAGGGATCTGGATCTGGGAGCAGACTGCCGTCAGCGCCGCAAAAACGGCGCAAAACACAATCACAGCTGCGGATAATTTTTTTGATTGTTCCATAAATAAAAATCCTCCCCTGTTTTTATAGGAAAAGTCTTCATCATTATACAAAAGCAGTTGGCAATTGTCAACTATTTTTAACATATAAGTTTACAATCAGTCTACAAAATCAGATAGAAAAAACGACTTTTCCTATCTAATTTTTTCTCAATCTTCATCATTCAGGTCTTCCCGGATAATGTTGGCTGCCGCGTTTTCAATATGCTGGCTGGCCAGCCGGGCTGCCAGATCCGGTTCCCGTTTTTTGATCGCTTCCAGGATCGCCTCATGCTCCTCCTGGCATAAAACGGCCCGCCGCTGCCCCTTTAAGGCCCGCCGGCGCACGTTTTGTATATACTCATGAAAGTCCCGGAGCACATGATTTAAAATAGGACTGTCACAAGCCCGGTATAAAACTTCATGAAATTTTCCATCATACTGGTATAACTGATCAAAATGCTCATGTTCTAAATGGTATCTGGTCATAAACAGGATTTCCTGAGCTTCCTCCAGCTGCTCCTTTGTAATGTGCCGGGCAGCCCAGCGGGCGCACAAACCTTCCAAAAGGGCTCGGATTGCATATATGTCTTCCACATCCTTGCGCTTAATACTGCTTACATAAGCGCCTTTATTTGGAATTGTATGGACCAGTTCCTCCAGCTCCAGCTGACGTATCGCCTCTCGCACCGGAGTGCGGCTGACGCCATATTCTTTTGCAATGGTATTTTCCCGCAGCTCTTCGTGATCCTTATACTTTCCGGACAAAATATCCGTCCTCAGCTGTTTATAAACCTTTCCGCGAAGGGAAAGCCCATCGCCAGTCTCTCCCATAATGTCCAGATTTGTCATGTCTTAACCATTCTCCATTCATTAATACTTACGGAAGGATGCACAGTCCAGAACATTTACATAGCTTCCATAGTCTGACGGATTGCCCGGATAAAATCAAGACTGTTAAGAACTGTCACATCCTTAAGCGCAGTGATCAGCGCCAGATCTTTTGTCATCTTTCCGGACTCAATCGTATCCAGAGTGGCCTTTTCCAGCTTGTCGGCAAAAGCCATCAGATCCTTATTTCCATCCAATTCGCCCCTCTTGCGCAGTGCTCCCGTCCATGCAAAGATCGTCGCCACAGAGTTTGTAGATGTTTCTTCGCCGGCAAGATGCTTGTAATAATGGCGCTGAACTGTGCCGTGGGCAGCTTCATATTCATAATAGCCGTCCGGAGATACTAAAACGCTGGTCATCATGGCAAGAGAACCAAAAGCAGAGGAGATCATATCGCTCATAACGTCTCCGTCATAGTTTTTACACGCCCAGATGTAGCCCCCTTCAGACTTCATCACGCGGGCAACAGCATCATCGATCAAAGTATAGAAATACTCAATGCCAGCCACTTCAAATTTCTTTGCATACTCAGTATCGTAAATTTCCTGAAAAATATCCTTAAACGTATGGTCATATTTTTTAGAAATCGTATCCTTTGTGGCAAACCACAGATCCTGTTTTGTATCCAAAGCATAATTAAAGCAGCTTCTTGCAAAGCTTTCAATAGATTTATTAACATTATGCATCCCCTGGACAATGCCCGGGCTGGCAAAGTTATGGACAAGCTCCCTTGTCTCATTGCCATTTTCATCCGTATAGACCAGCTCTACCTTTCCCGGCGCCGGGATCTTCATTTCAGATCCTTTATACACGTCACCATAAGCATGTCTTGCAATGGTAATGGGCTTTTTCCAGTTTTTCACACAAGGCTCAATACCTTTAACAACAATAGGCGCACGGAACACTGTACCGTCCAGGATGGCACGGATTGTACCGTTAGGGCTCTTCCACATTTCCTTCAGATTATATTCCTTAACTCTGGCAGCATTGGGAGTGATGGTCGCGCACTTTACAGCAACCCCATACTTCTTTGTCGCCAAAGCAGAATCTACAGTTACCTGGTCATCCGTTTCATTTCTCTTTTCCAGACCAAGATCATAATATTCTGTATTCAGATCAATATATGGCAGCAAAAGCTCATCTTTAATATACTGCCATAAAATACGTGTCATTTCATCTCCGTCCATCTCCACCAACGGTGTGGTCATCTTGATCTTCTCCATGATTTTTTCCTCCTTCTTAGGCCATCCTTTTAAGGCCATAAGGGTATCCCCTCAGGGGATTTCCTCCTTCTTAGGCCATCTTTTTAGTATCATTGTATTATTGTATACCATTTTGTTGGGGATTTCAAGAATAAGTAGAGGTGAACAAGAAAAATAATAACCAATAAGACAGGCTGTAAAAACCGGAAATTTGAATTTCCGTTATTTCACAGCCCATAGAATCTTTTAAAAACCTTTTTGCTTCAGCCAGGAAACTGCCAAAGGCGCCCACCGGGCCGTATGTTCAAATAAAGGAAAATCCTCCGTTTTTCCGTCATAAAGACCGCCTCCGTGAGGGCCGTCCTCGAAGGTATGGATCTCATAAGGGACTCCATAGCACGCCAGCTCATAGCAAAACAGCAGCGCGTGGCGGGGATCGTCTTTATGCGTCTGAAAAACAAACATGGGCGGACAGTCAGACTTTATATTTCTTATAGGATCGATCCTGCACTTTTGCGCCTGAAGTTTTGGATCATACTGCCCTACACTGCTTCCTATACCCGTTTGAGACATAGCTCCGTATAGAATCAATGCCGCATCCGGCCTGGAGGAAGTTCCCCGCAACGGTCCCACTGTATTTTTATCCTCCTGATCAAACATAGTGGCCGCCATAGCAGAAATCATGCCTCCGGCAGAAAAACCGCCAATTGCTATCTTATCCGGTAAAATTCCCAGTTCATGGCTGTGAGCTCGGGCAAACCGAACAGCTGCCAGGCCATCCTCACCAGCGGAAAGTCTAATATCTTCATTTTTCCCCATAGGACTTTGGGGATCTACATGATAATCTAAAATAGCAGCATTGATTCCCTGATCATGGAAAAACTCGGCAACAGGAAGCGCCTCATTCGGAGACTTAAACATAAATCCGCCTCCGGCACAAACAATAAGAAGTCCTTGTTTTGACCTTTCGTGTACAGGAAGTAAGATCAACTTTGACGTAAACCCTTTGTCCTCACGGAGCGGAAAAGACTTCCACCCTCTCTCTTCCACAGTTTTAAGCATTATCGTCCATTTTTCAGTGCGGTCAGCGATCAGGGCGCTCCAATCCAGATCTGTATAATCCGGTTTCCTATTATCCTCTTTTGCCACTTAAAATTCCTCCTCCAATGCGGTTAAAACAAACATTATCCTTTCACGCCGCCCACAACAATACCTTTTACAAAATATCTCTGGAAGAACGGATATATTACCAGAATCGGCAGGACGCCGATAACGGCAATGGCCATACGGATCCCAACGCTTGGCAAACTTGACGTATCCACAGATGAGGCCAGTGAACTTGCGTTGGTTGCCAGGAATTGTACATCAGTGATCATTTTATTCAAAACATTTTGTATACTAAACAAGCTTGTATCTGTTAAATAATACAGACCGTTCAGCCAGTCATTCCAGTAGCCCAGACCGACCATTAAGGTCAGCGTTGCCACCATAGGAATAGATAGCGGGATTACGATCCGGAATAAAATTTTATATTCTCCCGCGCCGTCAATCCTTGCGGCTTCCACCAATTCATCCGGAATATTGGACGTAAAGTAGGATCGCATCATCATTACATAAAAAGCATTCATAAGCAATGACGGAATGATCAGCGCAAAAATCGTATTTTTAATATGAAAAGTATTGGTATACATCATATATGTAGGAATCAGACCGCCATTAAAAAGCATTGTAAAAAACACAAAAAATGACAGCTGATACCGGAAAGGAAGTTCCTTTCTGGACAAAGGGTATGCAAACATCAACGTGATCAAAATACTGACCGTAGTTCCAACAACGGTCACAAACACCGTGATCCCGTAAGCTCTCAAAATAGTTGAACCCTTTCTTAAAATATACAGGTAAGTTTCCAGACTCCACACTTCCGGCCAGAAGTTATATCCGTTCCTCATTAATGTAGCCTCCTCTGTCAGAGAAGATACAATAAGCAGAACAAAAGGCGCTACACAGGCAATACATAAAAGTATACATATTAAATGCATAAAAAACTGTCCGATTTTATTGTGGGAAACAACAGATTCCATACCTTTTGCCTCCTTTCTTTAAAACAACGCGCTATCTGAATCTACTTTGCGGACAATAAGATTCGCCAACAGTACCATGACAAAGCCTACAATGGACTGATAAAAACCGGCAGCCGATGAGCGGCCGACATCATTAAGCTGAGTCAGACCCTTGTATACATACACATCGATCGTCTGTGTAACCGAAGACAAGACTCCTGAGTCCTGGGGTACCTGATAAAACAGGGCGAAATCCGAATAAAATATACGTCCCACACTTAAAAGTGTCAGTGTAATAATGGTGGTCTTTAAACCTGGGAGCGTCACATGCCAGATCCGCTGCCAGCTGTTGGCTCCATCGATTACGGCAGCTTCATACAGGGACGAATCGATTCCAATAACTGTAGCAAAATAAATAATACTCTGGTAACCGAAATTTTTCCAAAGATACACAATTGTTAAAATAAAGGGCCAATATTTTGGCTCTGTATACCAGTTGATCCCGCTGCCTCCCATAGCTTCAAGTATGCTGTTGTTAATAAATCCATTATCATAGCTTAAAAAAGCAAAAACAATATAACTGACAACAACCATGGAAATCAGGTACGGGATGAGAAACAGGATCTGATATAATTTCTTCATCTTAGAGCTTCGTATCTCGTTAAGTATAATAGCTATAACTACCGCAAAAGTTGTTCCAAGGATGATAAACACCAGATTATACAAAATCGTGTTTCGCGTCATGATCAGGGCATCTTTTGTTTTAAACAAATAGGTAAAATTTGAAAGGCCTGTCCAGGGACTTCCCCACACCCCATCGCTGTAATTAAAACGTTTAAACGCGATCTGAAGACCCAGCATAGGAATATAGTTGTTAATGATCAGGTAGACTGCTCCTGGGATCATCATGGAAAACAGGGCCAGCTTCATTTTCAGATTTTTAATTTTTTTTCTTTTCGGTTTTTTATCCGTTAATACAATATCCTTCAATAGTATCACTCCTATATAAGGAAATGGATGTGGTATCACATCCATTTCCTTAACGACTTTATTTTCCTAACAATTCATCAAGCGCCGCCTGCTTTACTGCAATAATATCTTCAATACCGGCATCTACCATTTCCTGATGGGCCTGTTCCATGTATGTATCCGGATCCAGAACGCCGTTCATCAATCCATCATAATACTTCTCCAAAACATTCAGGCATGCGGTATACTGATCTGTGATTCCCGAACTTTCTGTATCCAAAACATAGCCTGTGCCCTTGGAAAGCAGTGACTCATTATTGAACTCGATCAAATCATCAAAAAACGTAGCGCTGCCCAAAGTATCAATTGGCGGAACCCCATCTGCATAAGGCATCGCCCAATAGGTTGTTGCATTGCCGTAGGTACTTGTTGTTGTTGTTACACCCTCCGGATAGGAGGCGCTTCCATCATCATTTAAGACATAATGGACATCTTCAATACCGTCAATTAATAGTGTCATAACCTCTGTATCTGTATAAAGAGCTTCCAACAAAGTCCACGCTTCATCTGGATGAGAGGATAATGCATTGATCCCGTAACTTAATGTGCTAATATTCGCGCTAGGCGTCCAATTTTCTACGAGAACTGCCTGAGTAAGGCCTTCTGGGGGCGTTTCATTAGCACGATTACTGAAACAAGCAAATGCCGCGCCATTTTGGATCATTGTTGTTCCAGTTTCCTGATTACTCAAAGCATCGCCCATAATCAGGCCATCCGTGTACCACTGATGTGTATAGTTACAGAATTCGATAAATTCGTCAAGTTCAAAAATGTCTACAACGGTTTCATCCTGCCCTTGGTTTCCTAAAACACCAATCATCTCATTATCGCCAAGACCTTCCCAAGTCCACCCATTGCAGAAGGTAGACGCAGACTGAGGTACAACCGTATAAATGTCAGGATACGCTTCATTAGCCGCATAAAGGACTTCCTCCACGTCATCCATTGTTGTAATATCTTCAACATCATAACCAAGCTCTGTAAGCTTTTCCTCATCGAAGAAACAAACATATATACTGCCATAATTTCTCAGGTTGGGAATTGAATATTGTATTCCGTTAATTTTACAGCCATCCATCTGCTCCTCAGTAAACAGAGCTTTGAACTCATCACTGGCTGAAGCAACATAGTCATCTAATGGAAGACACTGGCCATTAGACACATAAGTCGTCAATGGGAGCGTATAGAAAGCAATCACATCCACTTCATCACCGGTCAAAAGAAGATTGGACTGCTGGCTCCAGGATCCGATACTAATAAAAGTGATCTCACACTGGATGCCGTAACGTTCTGCAAGGATTTCATTAATCGCCTCATTAACCATGGGCGCGTCTGTCATGTCATAAAATGACGGCAAGGCTATCTGCACAGTCACCATATCACTGGTATCTACTGCTGATGCACTGCTTTCACTATTTTCACTGCTTTCACTGCTGCCGCTGTCTCCGGTATCACTGCTCCCCCCACAGGCTGCCAGTGAAACGATCATTACCGATGACAATAACCATCCCATAACTCTTTTTAATTTCATAAGCAAAATCCTCCATTTCCTTCCCCATTTGGGATTTTTACATTCCATGCCATATATTTTGATCAGCGCGTCAAGGGGTACCATGGCATCTGTCCTAATTACATGTACAATATTACCAGGGCTGTTCTTTTTTATCTGCTATTTTTGTGATAATAATTATTCACTTTGTGACTTTAAATCACGGTTTGCGCTGTTTTTGAGTTCTCGACTTTCTATATTCCTGAGGCAGTTCTCCTGTCATTTTTTTGAAAGTTCTGGAAAAGTAGGAAAAATTGTCATAGCCTACCTTTGACGCAATGATACTGATTGAAAAACGGGAATGTTCCAGAAGGCGTTTTGCCTGATTTATCCGCTCCATAGTCTGAAAATCTTTAAATGTATATCCTGTGTATTTTTTAAAAACCCTGGAAAAATATTCCTCATTCAGATGGAGCATTTCTGCCATCTGCGCCCGGGTAACGCTTTGATTTAAATGCTCCCGAATATATTCTCCTGCCTGGCGTATCCGTTCTTCCATGTCCGCCTGTTCAGGATCCTGAACAGGATCCTCCCAGAAAATCCCTATTTTCCCTGCTCCAGATCCGCCTCTTCGATTCCGCATAGCTGTGATCCGGTTATTTTTATAAACCTCCATAGGTTCTTTCTCAGGATAAACACTGACGGTAAAATCCATATATTTATTGATGAAATCTGTAAAGGCCGCCATTCCCTCTTCCCATGTAAAAGTCTCCATACCGCCTGATTCTCCCGCAACAAAAAGTAAGTAGCCCAGCTTACGGTCCGTACCTACACAGACCTTTACGCTTTGAGCAGAAAATATTTCATCTAACACATTACAAAAGACCATACGGATCAACATTCCGTCCCAACTGATCCCGGCTTTTTTAAAATGCCGGATCTGGACCCATACCGGCCAAAATATACAGCGGGTATAATCCATACTAAAATATTGCTGAAGATGGGTAAACATTTCACAGTTTTCCTCCACTCTTCCCTCCAGGATATTTCCCACCATAAGATCTAATACCCAATTGAGCTGATCGGACATACGTCTGGAATGTTTTTCAATCCTATGAATCTTATTGGTATATTCCATATGCGCGATAGCCTTTTCCACCACCCGGCACACTTCTTCTTTAGGCGCAGGCTGCAAAATATAGTCAAACCCCCGAAGCTGTATAGCCGTTTTGGCATATTTGAAGTCTGCATGGGAGGTTAAAAATATACCAATAAGATCCGGATAGTTTTCCTTAGCCCAGGAAAACAGCGCCAGTCCATCCTCTTCCGGCATCTCTATGTCTGTGATCAATATATCGATTTCAAAATTACGCATGACAAGACGCGCCTCTCTGGCGCTGTAGGCTGAAAACACCCGGGAAATACCCATTTCAGTCCAGTTAATGACTGTTCTTAGATTATCCGCAATAAGTTTCTGATCATCTACAATAAGCAAATTCATTTTTTCACCTTCTCATGTACAGCAAGGGGGAGGATCATTTCACTTCGGGCCCCTTGATCATTGTAAAAGAAAAATTCGACCTTATCTTTATAAATCAGCAGACATCTCCGCTTGATATTGTTGATTCCCACCATTCTGCTGCCTTCTTCCGGTTCTCTGTTAATTTCATCCAAAACCTCCTCCGGATAGCCGGAGCCATTATCATGAATACGAATATCCAAATACAGGCCTTCTTCCGTATCCAGTTCATTAATATAAATCCGTATCACCAGCTCCATATCCGCGCTTCCCAGCCTGGCATATTTAAAACTGTTTTCTACAAACGTCTGGATACATAAAGTAGGCACCATCCAGGATTTTCTTTCCTGATCCACTTCCCATTGTACAGAAAAAGAACGTCCAGTCATGTCCGTTTGAAGCTGGACATAGTTTTTCACATAATTAATTTCGCTTTCCAGGGGAACCAATTCCCGTTCAGACTGTAAAAGGTATCTTAAATGCTCTGACAGCCGCAGGATCAATCCTTCACCCAGGTCAGCATCCCCATTTCTGAAAAGTACATTTAAAGTTTTCAGTCCATTTAAATAAAAATGGGGTTTTAACTGGAGCTGAAGATATTGGAGCTGGGCTTTCTGCTTTTCAATCGTCTGCTCATAAGACAAAAGCTTTTGCTTCTTGATCTCTGATACCATCACTTCCAAAGTTTCGTTCACCTGCTCTAGTTCTTCAAAAGAATTTTCTCCCTCCATCCGGGCGTCCCACACGCCCTCCTGGATCTGATTCATCACATGAATCAGATCTTTTAAAGGGAAGATCATACCTCTGCGTAAGTACCTGTAGATCATGAAAATAACAATAAGGCTGCAGGCTGTAAAAAAGACCATGATCAACTGAGGGATGCCCATATATGTAAATAGTGTTACAGGTACAGTCATACATATCCAAAGATCGCTGTTTTCAATCCGGCTGCCATAGACGTAACACCCTCCATTCAGTTCCCGAAAACTCTGATCATAATTTTCTGTTATTGATGGCAGATGATCATATTTATCCGGATTGTTCTCCCCCAGGAGCTGTCCGTCCCATATAAATATAATATCATCAACAGATCCCATAGTCTCCGGAAGCTGTACGCTAACCCATGAAAGACCGCAAAACGCTGCAATGGCTGCATTTCCCCGGATCCTAAGCCATATTCCATAAACATTTCCGTTAATCTCTGTAAATGTCCATATCCCATTACTGCTCCCGGATTCTAATAAAGCTGATACTACAGTTTTTAGATGATTCATATCATCATAAGATACAGCGTCATCGTCTGAATAATACCGAACTTTGTCCAAATTTTCATAGAATAGAATATATCCGGACAAAGTTTCCTCCAGCCGCAGCTTTGCCCTCAGTTCAAAATCCAGATCATAAACAATATCATAGGATTCTTCAGGATTTAATGACCCTGACAACTTTGCGAATCCATTATCGTTAGCATAAATATCATCGATATAATCAGAAATTTTTGAAAAAGCCTCACCGCACCGTTCTGTATATTCCTCAAGAACGCTTTCTTCTGAAGTCCGTACTTCTTTCTGATACCTAGTAATAAGAAAAATATCAATGATCAGCAAAAAGAAAATAATGATCGAACAGATGACCCCGGTAAAAATAGACAAAAACCGGTTTAATGAGATCTTTTTTTTCATCCTATTTTATCACCGTCCCTCCATAATTCCTGTCAATATCCCATAAAATCTCCAAATGATTTGTAACAGTTTGAACAATCACATTTCCTATACGGTAAAAATTTTATCACAAATGTCCATTTTATACAATAACGTCCATCCGACCTTTCTTTCCATTCTTGAGGCCATCCGCTGGAAACAACGCCCCATTAAATCGTCGCGTAAATAAAGCCCAAACAGAGGATTTTATTCCTTTCTGTCCGGGCTTTTCCGTAAGCGGTTCCCAGTATGGGCGGATCAAGGAGACCGCGTTCCTATAGGATCATTCGCAATGTTCTATTTTTCAGGCCATAAAACTTCCGGGTATTCTCCCCGCTGTTTCATGTCCTCAATGGCTTTAACAACTATAGGCTTATCTTCCCGGTAAGTTACGCCGTACCACCGGTCCTCGCAGGGCAGCACCTTGACGGTCGCCTTTCCTTCATCCAGCAGCTGTCCAACCACGTTAGGCAGAAAATATTCACATTTTTCAGGATTTGTCTTCAGGCCGTTTTCCAAAAATCCGGAGAAACGGTCTTTTAGTTCTGTGAGCATACTCTGATTAAATCCCCACAAATTCATGGAAACTATGCTTTCCTTAGGAATCTGAGCCCATGTCCGGCCATCGTCTTCTGTATAAGCTGCGCCATCGCCCTGCTTCTCAATGCGAGTGCGCTCATGGATTCCCACAAGCATCCCCTGGTCATCTGTAGCACACACGCCCCGGGATACATATCCAAAATCTGTCAAAGTATTTTCCACACGATAGCCTACCATAGCATAGCGGTACTGGTCATCATCCGGATTGGACGCCAGATAATCGTAGATTACTTTAAAAGCCTGCCAGCCATAATAATCATCCGCGTTAATGACTGCAAAGGGACCCTGGATGCTGTTGATACAACTTAAAACAGCATGTCCAGTCCCCCAGGGTTTTACCCGGCCTTCCGGCACGCAAAAGTCTGCCGGGATATTGTGAATATCCTGGTAAACGTATTCCACTTCCATATATCTGGAAACTTTATCGCCTACCCGCTCTTTAAAATCCTTTTCCAGTTCCTTTTTTATAATAAATATGACCTTTTTAAAGCCAGCTCTCATAGCATCGTAAATTGAAAAATCAATGATAATATCCCCCTGGGCGTTTAAAGGATCGATCTGTTTCAGACCGCCATAGCGGCTGCCCATACCTGCAGCCATGATCACCAGAACAGGCTCTCTCATCCTCTTCATCCTCTCTTCTTAGTGTATTGCCGTACCTTATACGGTATAAGGAAATCCTTTATCCGGGATTTCCAATGCTCTTTTATTATAAAGCATTTAAATAGGGATTGCTATCCCAAAACCATTTACTTATAGATTTTTTTAGATTTTGTGATAATATCCAGCAGCGATTCATGGAGAATGTCGGAAAGGATCAGCAGTGATCCCATAGACGGACGGCACATTTTAGTTTCCCACAAATGGATCGTATTGGTACTAACACCAATCTGATTTGCCAGCTCCTGCTGAGTAATATTATTTCGGATCCTGTACTCCTTTAATGAATAGCCTAACTCTGTCATTTTGTAAGTTTCTTCAATCATCTTTTCATCTTCCCTCCATGTGTAATACTGTTTTCCTAACGCATTACATATTTTAGCATAAAGAGATTGAATTATTTGTCGTTTCATGGCAAGTCGCTAAAAATTATCTCTGTTTTTTTATAAGATATAAAACCGGCGGCTGATTGGCTCTGTTGTGGTTCTCCAGGCGAAAAACCTCAAAAAATTTCCCCGGAAGCTGGCGCAACAATTCATCGACATTTTCCATTTCTTCCCGTCCTCCTTCATGGCCCCAATAGGCAAGAATACAGCCAATGCCGCCCTTTTTCAAGGCCTCCAGGCATTTTTTCACTGCTGGGACCGTTGTGGAAGTTTGCGTGACAACACTGTCTTCACTTTTGGGGAGATACCCCAGATTAAAACAGAAGGCGGAAACCGGTTCGTGAACATATTCATCCACCAGATCGTGGGATGCCAAATGAAGCTTTGCCCGAGTGTCCATATGTGACGCTTCAAGTCGCAATTTTGTATTATTCAGCGCCTGGGGCTGAATATCAAATCCGTAGACGCAGCCACGATCTCCCACAAGTCGGCACAAAAACTCTGTATCATAACCATTGCCCACAGTGGCATCTACGACAGAATCCCCTTCCTGAATATATTCCTTCATAATATCATGATAAATCTCTACCATTTTCTTTCCAAAAAACATATGCTCTTTCCTTTCATTTCACTATTACTGCCGTGTCCTTCACGGCATAAGGGGATCGTTCGTCCAGCTAAACGGTTACGGCACAGGCCGTTATCATCCCTTCTTAACACTTGACACATTACTGCGTTAATGTTTTAATATACATAAACAGTTTAAGGCGGCGTGAAAAAGAAGATACGCTGTCTTCTTTCCGGCAAGGTGGACTGGCAGGCGGACAAGCGTGCCAGTCCATCTTGCCGAAAAAGATATATGGATAAACGGAAAGGAGAACCGTAATGATCGGAACTATCGTTAATGCACTGACTATTGCTATCGGAAGCCTCTGCGGAGGGCTTCTAAACAAAGGGATTCCCAAAAAATATGAAACAGCCATGTTAAATGCCTGCGGCCTAGCTGCCTTCGGGGTAGGCGTTAATGCTATTGCCGGCAACATGCCGGACAGCAAGTATCCGGTATTATTTATCGTCAGCCTGGTGCTGGGCAGCCTGATTGGCACAAAACTGCGGCTGGATGACCGTCTCAACGGATTTATTGACCGTCATTCCAACGGAAAACTTGGTCAGGGGATCGTAACCGGGGTTCTGATCTACTGTATCGGCTCTCTCTCCATTGTCGGACCGGTTATGGCTGCCCTAAATCAAGACCATACCTTTCTTTTTACTAATGCTTCCTTAGATCTGGTCACCTCCATGGTTCTTTCTTCCGCTTACGGTATCGGAATGATCGTGTGCGCCGGGATTTTATTTTTGTGGCAGGGAAGCATTTATGTGCTGACAAAATATATATGGGCAGACTTTTTCAGCACAGACCTGATCTGTGAGCTATGCATCGTTGGCGGCTTTCTCATTGCCTGCACCGGTCTGGGCATATTAAACATAAAAAAATTCAAGGTTTTGGACATGCTTCCATCCTTGTTTATCCCGGTAGTCTTTTTTATCGGGCGGATCATTTATGGGATAATCCTGTAAAAATAACTGCCAAAACTCTTTTTCGTCCAAACCAGGCGGTCCGGCCTTTGAACCGCCGGTTTCCGGCTTAGCGCTCAGGTATGGCTGAATTGTTAGGTTAATCTTCAAATTCACAGTGAACGGTCCATAAGCTTTCCTGGTCATCGATCTGTACGACAACCCCATGGAAATTGTTCAGCTTGTCTTTGGCCGGAATATTGCCTGACATAGCCACTGCCGGATGGATCGTATAGTAATACATCGTCCCTTGAAGTGTCTTTAGAACCGATTCCCGCACTTCAATAGAATCTCCAACTTTTACAAGTCCCGGCCGTTCCATACGAAATTCCATATGCTTCATTTCATCACCTTCTTTCAGTCTTGATCCATGATCACCGCGTTTTTGGCCTGATATTGACGCTGATTGCCTGGAACAGCTTGTCAGGGCATCAATAGATTTTCATAAATCTGAAGATCCACGTCCTTAAATACATTAAAGATCACCTGGATCGGGGACATTTTCTCATCCAAAAAGCTTTTCACTGTTTCAACAGCGATCCTTTCATCGGCCCCTATTGGAGCCAATTTTTCACTGTCAACCACGCCTCTCAGATCCCTGTCTTTCTGCAAATATTCATCCTGCACCTTTAAGAAATTCTCAGAAACAGGTCTTGGCATACGAACATTCATCAGACTTCGCAGCAGGTCCTCCTGCCCTTTTTTATCCTCAGGGATGTGGATATTTTTATATTCCGGTTCTTCTGCCAGCAACTCCCGGATCAGAAAAAGTCTTTGTTCATCATGTTTACGCTGCATTATAAACCCCCGCGGCTTTCATTTCCCGAATACTCTTTCTTCTTACAAAGCAGAAACAGATCACCTGCATAACAATGGTAAAGATCCATGATCCGGGATAGGAAACAAACAGAAAGTATAAGGACCGGTTATGGGGGAAAAATGCGTAAATCCACAGGATCCGCGTACCCACTGTACCAATAATGGACAGGATCATGGGAACACCGGAATGGCCCATGCCCCGCATGGAGCCGGGGAACAGATCCATGAACCCGCATAAAAAATAAGGCACTGTAGTAATGGACAAGATCTCAAGGCCGCACTGGATTACTTCCGGGTCTGTCGTATAAATCGTCAGAATCTGGGAACCAAACACGTAAGCTCCAACACCCAGGACAACAGAAATCCCTGCGGTCAGGATCCCGCAGTCTAAAAGGATCCGGTCAATACGCTTCTGCTTGCCTACACTGTAATTCTGGCTTGTAAAGCTCATGCAGGCCTGAGTCACTGCATTTACAGATACATATAAAAATCCAAGGATATTATTGGCCGCCGTATATCCGGCCATAGCGGTGGACCCAAAAGAGTTTACCGAGGACTGGAGCAGAACGTTGGAAAAATTAATGACCGTGCTTTGGATGCCTGCCGGGATACCTACCTGGAAGATCCATTTCAGATAGTTCCAGCGGATCTTAAGCTTTGAAAATCTCAGCTGATAGCTGCCCTCCGTTTTGTAAAGACACCGCAGAACAAGGATACACGAGATCATCTGAGATGCCACTGTACCGATTGCCACACCGGCTACCCCAAGAGGAATAACAATAACCAGCAAAAGGTCCAGGATCACATTGGCCATACCGGCCACTGCAAGGAAGATCAAAGGGCGCTTTGTATCACCTACAGCTCTTAAAATCGACGCGCCGTAATTGTAAAGCATAAAAAATGGCATGCCTAAAAAGTAAATGCGCATATAAACCGCGGACAGATCGATTACATCTGCCGGGGTGTCCATGAGAGCCAGGGCGCCTCGGGAAACGCCTACGCCCACAATCGCCATCACAATACCGCTGATAATGGCAAAGGCAATGGCTGTATGTACAGCTTCTGACATTTCCTTATCGCGGCCCGCTGCGTAATATCTGGCGGAAAGGACATTTGCCCCCAGGGAAATGCCAATAAACAGATTGGTAAAAATATTGATCAGGGCCGTGGTGGAGCCTACTGCCGCCAGGGCCTGGCTGCCGGAAAAACGTCCCACCACGATAATGTCCACCGCGTTAAACATCAGCTGCAAAATACTTGAAAGCATCAGCGGCAGCGCGAATGAAATCAACTTATCCATGATCGAGCCATTACACATATCGATTTCATATTTATTCTTTTTCAACTCAGAATCCTCCACTCATTCTATTCATTTACTCACTTTCTTCATACAACACCTGTATATGCTCATCAACGATTTTCAGCGTTTGAACACACGGATCATATTTCCATGTATTCTTACACCATTTCGCTAAAATAGCGCAGACAATGCTTCCACTATCCGCGCTACTTTTCTTTACAACATTACTTCATAACAATATTAATGATCTTTCCGGGAACATAAATTTCTTTTACAATATTTCCAGTCAGCTTTGCGACAACAGCTTCCTTGCCAGCTGCAAGAGCATCTTCCTTGGAAACATTCGCAGGAAGCTGGATGACTGCCCGAACCTTGCCGTTGATCTGAACGGCAACATTAACCTCGTCATCTTTCATAGCTTCCTCATCAGCATTTGGCCACTGGTTGTCAAAGACACTGTTTTCATGGCCCAGCTGTTCCCAAAGCTCTTCACCAAGATGCGGGGCAAAAGGAGCCATAAGAATTGCCGCGGTTTCAAGGGTTTCCTTATCGATACCGCCTTCTTTTTTCGCAAGATCGGTCAGCTTGTTGGTGTATTCCATAAATCCGGAAATAACTGTGTTCAGGCTGAACTGTTCCAGACGGGTGGAAATATCGTAAATCATCTTATGACGCAGCTTGAGCATGTTCTTTGTCGGCGCAATATTTTTGTCCTTGTTGTCCATAACCATATTCCAGTAACGGTTAATGAACCGGTAAACGCCCTCAATGCCCCGGTCATCCCACTCAGAATCCAGTTCCGGAGGTCCTACAAACAGCTCATAAAGTCTTAAGGAATCGCAGCCATAATCCCGCACCAGATCATCGGGAGAGATCACATTTCCTTTGGACTTGCTCATCTTGATGCCGTTCTTTCCGGTGATCATTCCCTGGTTAAACAGCTTGATAAACGGCTCATCAAAGTCGATCACGCCAATATCATACAGGAACTTTGTATAAAATCTGGAATACAGCAGATGGAGAACCGCATGTTCTACACCGCCAATATACATATCTACCGGAAGGTATTTGTCCGCATTTTCTCTGGATACAAGCTCTTTGTCATTTTTATTATCCACATAGCGAAGGAAATACCAGGAGGACCCTGCCCACTGAGGCATCGTGTTTGTTTCTCTCTTTGCCGGGCCGCCGCAGCATGGACAAGTTGTGTTGACCCACTCATCAATGGCTGCCAAAGGTGATTCTCCGGTTCCTGTGGGCTGGTAGCTTTCTACCTCCGGAAGAAGCAGGGGAAGCTGATCCTCCGGAATCGGCACGCAGCCACATTTGGGGCAGTGAATGATTGGAATCGGCTCGCCCCAGTAACGCTGACGGGAGAATACCCAGTCACGAAGCTTGTAATTCGTCGTCTTTTTGCCAATGCCCCGTTTTTCAATAATTTCCGGAGCCTCTTTCTTTAATACGGCAGAATCCATGCCAGTCCACTCGCCGGAATTGATCACAATACCAGACTCTGTATAAGCCTGAGACAGGTTTGGATTTTCCTTGCCATCCGGAGAAATTACCTGAATGATAGGGATATTGAATTTTGTTGCAAATTCAAAGTCACGGTCATCATGGGCAGGTACGCACATGATCGCTCCGGTACCATAATCTGCCAGTACATAATCGGACAGCCAGATAGGCACCTTAGCGCCGTTTAATGGATTAATGGCATAGCTTCCGGTAAATACGCCGGTCTTTTCCTTATCCTGGAGACGGTCGACAGAAGATTTTAAGGATGTCTGATAAATATAATCTTCTACAGCCTGACGTGTGTCATCGGTTGCCAGAGATTTTGCCAGAGCATGCTCCGGCGCCAGTACCATAAAAGTCGCGCCGTAAAGCGTATCCGGACGTGTGGTATACACAGTGATCTTTTCATCCCGTCCATCTAAGGCAAAATCAATTTCCGCGCCATAAGACTTGCCGATCCAGTCCGTCTGCATTTTCTTAACCTTGGCCGGCCAATCCAGCTTATCCAGGTCATTTAACAGACGATCCGCGTATTTTGTGATCTTAAGCATCCACTGTTTCAGATTCTTCTTTGTTACATCAGCGCCGCACCGTTCACACTTGCCGTTGACAACTTCCTCGTTGGCAAGTCCGGTCTTACAGGACGGACACCAGTTAATAGGCATCTCTTTCTCATAAGCCAGTCCGGCCTTAAACATTTTTACAAAGATCCACTGAGTCCATTTATAAAAATTAGGATCTGTAGTATTTACTTCCATGTCCCAGTCATACACAGCGGCAATTTCCTTGATCTGACGCTTAATGTTGTCGATATTTTCCGCAGTGGATTTTTCCGGGTGTACACCCATTTTAATGGCATAATTTTCAGCAGGGAGGCCGAAAGCATCCCACCCCATGGGATGGATCACATAGTAGCCATTAAGCATTTTATAACGGCTCCAAACATCAGAAATTACGTAGCCTCTCCAGTGTCCTACATGAAGGCCGTTGCCCGATGGATATGGGAACATATCCAGGCAGTAATATTTGGGCTTTTTCCCATCATTCACATTCACCGGGTACTTTTCCCAGTGGTCACGCCATTTTTTTTCAATCACCTTGTGGTTGTATGGTTTTGCCATGATTAATTTTCCTTTCTTACTATATTGTGAGCCGCGCTTTGGGCCTGCGGCTTGCTTTTACTCAGTGGTCACAGCAAAAACCCTTTCGTCTTTGAAGCTTTTGCTTCAGAGACGAAAGGGGAACATTCTTCAGGATTCCGGCTCCGCGGTACCACTCTGATTTGCCAGGCAGGGCCTGACACACTTGTCATCCTGTAACGGGGATCAGCCGATGCAGACTACCCATGCCAAAGAACCCGCCCTGACACTTCACCTGCAACGCTTAGAGGCGAGTTGGGAACATCTCATGCTGCCTCGCATCATCCGGCAGCTTTCTGAAATGAGGGCGGTTCTTAATACTCCTCGTCATTGCCTTTTCTACATTTTCAAATGCATGGATTAATTTTATCACAAAGCTGGGGTTTGTCAAGCATTTTCCGATGCTTTAATAAACAGCGCGCCGGGCGCTACGCCCCAGGCTTTTACAAGCGCTTCATTCACAAAGGTTTTGGTATGGCCGTCATGAATGTACAAAACCATAATACTGTATTCATCCACGTTCCGCCCTAAAGCCCCTTCCATGATCCCCTGGCTCCGTTCCACATCCAGAAGTTTTGTATGAAGCATCTCTCCGGCAACTGCAAAGTCTTTGTATCTGGAAACATCCTGATTCAGTGTCAGGGCATCAAACATAGCATACTCCACTTCAAAGGCCAACGCTTCAGCATAAGTATCTGCCTCAGTTTCATTATTTGCCTCAAAGTCTTTATATGGGCCCTCCACCGGCACGGTCTGGTCAATGGCAAACTCTTCGTTTACAATATGGATCATCGGCCGGTTCTGGCTTCCGGTTACCTCAACCTTTGTCACTCCATACCTCCGGGCAATGATCGTATCGGTTTTTCCGGCAATATAGACCGCAAATTCATAAATTGTCACTATCATCCTGTCCTTTCTTTCGCATATTACGGCTCACCACCTGAGCAATAACTGCTTTATTTTACCATCCCCATCCCGGGAAAGCAAGACTTGTCAATCCAGCTGCTTTTATGCTATGATGTTGAGGTCAAATAAAGATTTGACCCTGGTATCATCATCATGCTATATTACAGGTCAGCAATCTGAACTGCTGTACATTCCAGATAAGGAGGAACATCTATGAGCCAATTAAAACAGATTTTAGATCAGATTGATTTATATGTACCCCAGGCAGTCTCCCGTCAGCCAGACCTGGAGCTCAGTGAAAAAGATCTTAAATCCATGTACGCCAGCCTTACCGGACAGGACGTGCCGACCTACCGGACCATTCCCCTTGCCCCGGCGCCGGGAAATCATTTTCCAAAGCCTCAGGACCTGGATCATCTTGTAAGCCATTTTTTCAGCCAGCTGGAATTTTCCAGACATACCCTACATCCGATAGAACTGGCTGCCATGGCCTATAAGCGCATGGTGGATATGGCGCCTTTTAACAGCCATAACGAAGAGCTGGCCCAGGAACTTATGAACCATCTTCTGGCCGCCTGCGGCTACCCAAAGCTTTCTGTTTCCTTAAATCGCATCCAGGGCTATGACACAGCTTTGACAGATTCCCGGACATGCCGGGACATGGATATATTCTCAGAATTTGCCGCCAAAGCTGTTGTACAAGAAATCATCGGAACACAGCATTAACTACTGCCCCCGCAGGCCCGGGCAGCCTCCAGAGCGATGCGCATCATATCATCAAAACTGGTTTCCCGCTCCTTTGCCGTCAGCTCTTTATGATCCACAAAGGAATCGGAAATGGTCAGCAGACAGGCTGCCCTGCGGCCAAGGACCCTGGCATTATGAAAAAGGGCGTAGCTTTCCATTTCCACACAGGCACAGCCGTATTTCTCATAAAACTCTTTGTATCCATCCACGTTATCCTCATGATAAAATACATCGCTGGAATGAACCCGGCACGGATTTAACGTCAGGCCAAGCACTTTCCCCTGTTCCAGGATCACATTATTTAAGCTTTGCGTGGGATACTGGACCTGTCCTTTTACACCGGCCTGGACCATGGCAAAGGTAGATTCACTCCACGCGCTTTCTGCCAGAACAATATCCATCACCTGAAGATCGTAAGTGTAAGACCCTGCGCTGCCGATGCGGATAATATTTTCCACATTATAAAATTTATACAGCTCATAGGAATAAATGCCAATGCTGGGCATGCCCATGCCGGAGCCCATAACAGAAACCGGCGTGTCTTTATAAGTGCCGGTAAAACCTAACATTCCCCGGACAGAGTTAAACTGTACTGGATTCTTTAAATACGTCCGGGCAATATACTGAGCCCGCAAAGGATCCCCGGGCATTAAAACGGTTTTTGCAATGCTGCCCGGTGCTGCTTCATTATGAGGTGTTGCCATAAATATCATCCCCTCCTTTTTTTTATGAAACAGGCCACAGCCTGTGGTCAATTTCCACGGCTGTGGCCTAAACTTTAATTTTCTTCTTTTGCGTTTTCTGCGATTACCTTTTCCTGTACATCCGACGGAGCCTGCTCATAGCGGCTGAAGGAATACGCAAAATCGCCCCGACCTCCGGTCATGGACCGAAGATCTGTAGAATAACCGTAAAGCTGTGCCAGAGGAATATCGGCAACGATCTCTGTCCTGCCGTATTCTGTCGGATTCATGCCAAGAACACGGCCTCTGCGCTTATTCAGATCCCCCATAATATCGCCGGTATAGCTGTCCGGAACATAAACGCTTAAGGAAGCAATGGGCTCTAAGAGGATCGGAGATGCCTGTATAAACGCGCTCTTAAATGCCTGTTTTGCCGCGGTCTTAAAGGCCATTTCCGAGGAGTCTACCGGATGATAGGAACCGTCAAACAGTGTAGCCTTAATACCAACAACAGGATAGCCGGCTAACGGCCCTTTGTTTACAGCTTCGGCAATCCCTTTTTCCACTGCCGGGAAGTAGTTTTTCGGCACAGCGCCGCCTACAACCCGCTCTGCAAACACATAGGGTGTCTCCAGATCGCCGGAAGGCTCAAATTCCATAGCCACATCACCATACTGGCCATGGCCGCCGGACTGTTTCTTATATTTTTCCCGAACGGAAACTTTCTTACGGATAGTTTCTCTGTAAGGAATCCGCGGTTTGGATAAAACAATTTCTACTTTATATTTGTTAAACAGTCTGCTGACAACCACATCCAACTGCTGGTCGCCGATGCCGTACAAGAGAGACTGATGATTCTCTGCGTCATTAAACACACGAAGGGTCAGATCCTCTTCCATCATCTTTGACAGAGCCTGGGAAACCTTATCTTCATCCCCTTTATTCTTTGCCGCATAGCGTTTGTATGTATAAGGCGCGGACATTTCCATCTTGTCAATGACCAGAGGATCGCTCTTTAAGGATAATGTATCGCCAGTGGCTGTGTTGCTCAGCTTGGCAATAGCGCCAATATCCCCGGCCTTAAGCTCAGGAACCTCAATGACCTCTTTGCCCCGCATAACAAACAGCTTATTCATCTTCTCTTCGGTGTCTTTATCATAATTGTAAATAACAGAGTCATTCTTCAGCTCACCGGAGCAAACCTTAACAAGTGAATAGCGGCCGATAAACGGGTCAACAATGGTCTTAAATACATAGCCGGAAAACGGACGTCTTGAGTCGTAATCCACGTTGTACTCTTTATCTGTTCTGGGATCTTTACCAAAAATTTTAATATGGTCACGCATAGGTGACGGCAAAAATTCCACGCAGGTGGTTAAAAGATTTGCCGATGCATAACCTAACAGACCGGAACCGCACTGTACAGGAACAACGCTGCCTTCATTAACATTAATACGAAGGGCGTCAATGATCTCATCTAAAGTAAATTCTTCGCCGCCAAAATACTTATCCATAAGTTCTTCGCTGGTTTCCGCAACAGCTTCCAGGAGGGCTTCCCGGCACTCTTCCAGCTCCGGCTGAACATCTTCAGGAATATCTCTTGCTTCCCACTTACCGCTGGAAACAAAGCGGCGGCCTGCCATCTTAACCACATTGACCACGCCTGTAAACTTGCCATCCTCATGGACCGGCAGATGAAAAGGCGCGATCTTCTTGCCATACAGCTCTCTCAGCTGTTCAACAACCTTCATATAATCGGCATGTTCATCGTCCATGTTTGTCACAAAGATCGTGCGCGGGATGCCATACTTCTCACAATAGTTCCAGGCCTTAACAGTCCCGGCCTCTACACCGGCTTTTCCTGAAACTACAATAATCGCTGCGTCAGCAGCAGACAAGGCTTCCTCAACCTCGCCAACAAAATCCATATATCCAGGGGTATCTAAAAGATTGATCTTCCAATATTCCCACTCCAGTGGAACAACGGATGTGCTGATTGAAAACTTTCTGCGGATTTCCTCTTTATCATAATCACTGATCGTGTTTCCATCGTCAACCTTACCCTGACGTTTTGTCACTCCAGCTGCATATGCCATAGCTTCTACAAGGGTCGTCTTACCGCAGCCGCCGTGTCCTAAGATCGCAACGTTTCGTATGTCCTGAGTCTTGTATACCTTCATGTCATCTTCCTCCAATACTGTTTTTAATGGGGTCCTGCATGTAAGCAGAAACCATGTATACATTTTACTAAATCGTCAGAACTTTTTCAATACTTTTAGTAAAATTTAACAAGGTTCTTTAGCCCCTCTTGTGGCAATTCAGCCAGAAACCGCGATTCCCCTCGTATCTTCTTGCAATTTTCCCCCACAAATGCTAACATTTTACAAGAAAGCCCCGCCAAGTGACCGGGCCGACGGCAAGCCTGCTTGCGCGGATGGCCGGGCATTTGGCGGGCCAGACGGTATAAACTTATTCTGGAGGATATATATATGACTATTTCAACCATAGGCTTTGCCGGTCTTGGCCTGATCGGCGGCTCCATTGCAAAAGCCATACGCCGGGTACACCCGGATATGAAGATCATGGCTTTTGACACAGACCGGGACAGTCTTACCGCAGCTTTGCTGGATAAGACATTAAATCAGGCCCATGACCACCTTTCCGAGGCATTTTCCCAGTGTGACCTGATCTTTTTATGCGCTCCTGTCAATTATAATATGGAAAATTTAAAGCTTCTGAAAAACATCACCGGCAGTCAGTGTATTTTTACCGATGTAGGCAGCGTGAAAACGCCTATCCATCATGAAATAAAGACGCTTGGCATGGAGGACTGTTTTATCGGGGGGCATCCCATGGCCGGTTCAGAAAAAAGCGGCTATAATAATGCCAGTGACCGTCTTTTGGAAAATGCATACTATATTCTAACGCCATCAGACAGTGTATCCAGTGAAAAAGTGAACGCGGTTGCCTGGCTGATACGTTCCATCAGCGCTCTTCCGGTCGTTCTGGATCCTCACCGCCACGACTATATTACCGCAGCGATCAGTCACCTGCCCCACATGATTGCTTATACTTTAGTAAATCTTGTCCGGGACTCTGACGATGAACAGCAGCACATGCGTATGCTGGCTGCAGGGGGCTTTAAGGATATTACCCGCATCGCCTCATCCTCTCCAGTTATGTGGCAGCAGATTTGTGATGAAAACCGGGAGAATCTTTTGGAAATTATGGACCAGTATATTAAAAGCCTTCAGCAGGTTGCTCATTCCATTAAAGAGGGGGAGAATGACCGCCTTCTTGAGCTTTTCGATCAGGCTAAAGACTACAGGGATTCCATTCCCAAAACCAAGGCTAAGGGCAGTCTCCGTCCGGTGTATGAAATCTATGTGGATATTATTGATGAGTCCGGAGCCATTGCTACCATTGCAACGATCCTTGCCACTAACAGTATCAGCATAAAAAATATCGGTATCGTCCATAACCGGGAATTTCAGGATGGTGCTTTGCGCATTGAATTTTATGAGGAAGACGCGGCCCAAAAGGCTGTGACCTATTTAAGAAAGTTCCATTATACAGTTTACGAAAGGAATTAATATTATGATCATTCATCCTGTCCGCCGTTTAAGAGGCGAAATCACTGTTCCGGGAGACAAGTCCATCTCCCACAGAAGCGTAATGCTCGGTGCGCTGGCCAAAGGGACCACCACAGTGACCCATTTTCTTGAAGGCGCCGACTGTCTCTCTTCCATTGAATGTTTCAGAGCATTAGGGGTGTCTGTGGAAAATGATCCGGTGAAAAAAGTTGTCCGGATCCTGGGCCGGGGACTTCATGGTCTTCAGGCTCCAAAACAGACCCTGGACGCAGGAAACAGCGGCACTACCACCCGGTTGATCTCCGGTATTTTATCCGCTCAGCCTTTTGCCACGCTGCTCACTGGAGACGCTTCCATTCAGAAACGCCCCATGAAGCGGATCATTACCCCTTTATCTATGATGGGCGCTCACATTGAAAGCCTTAAGAGAAATGACTGCGCGCCGTTAAAAATCACCGGGGCCAAACTTCACGGCATCAACTACACTTCCCCGGTAGCCTCCGCCCAGGTCAAATCTGCTATTTTGCTGGCAGGGCTTTATGCCGACAGTCAAACATCCGTCACAGAACCGGCATTGTCCAGAAACCACAGCGAGCTTATGCTTACGGCTTACGGCGCTCATGTTTCCCATGAAAAAATTTCTGATGGAAGCCATAAAATTTCCATTGAACCGGCCCGGGAGCTTTACGCCAGAGATATACAGGTTCCGGGCGATATTTCCTCCGCCGCCTACTTTATCGCCGCCGGACTCATGGTTCCTGACGCATCAGTCACAGTTAAAAATGTGGGCATTAATCCTACCCGAGATGGGATCCTTCAGGTCTGCCAGGCGATGGGTGCGTGCATGAAAATAGAAAATGTTCATAATGAAGGGGTTGAGCCTGTGGCAGATATTACTGTATCCTCCAGCAGCCTTCAGGGGACTGTCATTGGCGGAAAACTGATCCCTACCCTTATTGACGAGATCCCGGTGATTGCTGTTCTTGCCTGCTTTGCCCGGGGAACCACCATTATAAAGGATGCCCAGGAGCTTAAGGTAAAAGAATCCAACCGGATCGACACAGTAGTGGAGGCCCTGTCTGCTATGGGGGCCGATATTATTGCCACAGATGATGGCATGATCATTCATGGCGGCCGTCCTTTACATGGCGCTAAGATCCAGAGCCATGACGATCACCGCATAGCTATGGCCCTTGCCATTGCTGCTATGAACAGTGAAGGTCCTGTGGAAATTTCCGGGGCAGACTGTATCCGTATTTCCTATCCTGAATTTTTCCGTGACCTAAAACAGCTGTCGGAGGCCTGAAACATATTTGCTTGACCTTGGTATCGTCATATAACATTAAAACGCTTCCAGGTGCCTTTGCGAAATCTTACCCAGAAAAACACGGAACGAATGACCCAGTCCAGACACATGGCAAAGGCAATGCCGATGACGCCCATATTCAGCCATATGCCAAAGGCAATGGAGAACACCACCCGGCATCCGATGGTGGAAAATACGCTCACATACATAGTAAACCGCGCATCTCCCGCAGCCCGCAGGCCATTTGATAAAGCACCGGATAAGGGATAAAAGCAGGCATTAAATATGTTGTGGATCAGAATCAAAATGAATACCAGCCGGGTACCTTCCTCAGAAAGGGCATACCCTTGAAGGACCAAAGGTGACACGACCAGGATCAAAGCGTTCCACAAAATGGAAGTTATAAAAGTGGTCCGAAGGAGCTTTTTCATATAATACTGGGCTGCGTCCCGGTCGCCGGAGCCCACACACTGGCCTACCACAGTTACAAAAGCCAGGCCGAGGGCGGTTCCCATAAGAGCTGCCACAGACCAGAAACTTTGAGCCACCCCATTGGCCGCGATCTGCACTGTGCCAAATAAGGCGGTAATACTGCTTAAGGCCACTTTTGCCAGCTGAAAAAGTCCATTTTCAATGCCGTTTGGCACAGCGATGCTTAAAATCCTGCGGACCATGCGCCCGTTCCAGGCAAAAATACTCTTTATTTCCAGCCACACTTCATTTTTCCGAGAAAAGCACAACGCTGTCATAACCACTGCGGAAAAGACCCGGGCTACCAGAGAAGGATAAGCCACTCCGGCCACTCCGGCATGAAGGACAAAAACACCAATGGCATTTCCTATAACATTGATCACATTGGAAAGCACTGAAATGTACATGGTGACGCTGGTCTTTCCCATGCTCCGGTACATAGCCGCCCCTGCGTTGTAAATCGCCAGAGCCGGGTAAGAATACGCGGAAATCCTCAGATAAGTGACACAGGCGTCCATAACATCCCCTTCCACTTCTCCAAACAAAAGTCTTAAAAGAAGACGGTTAAAGATCAGCACCAGGATCGTCACGACCACAGAAAAGACCACAGAGATCATCACAAGCTGTCCGGAAGATAAACGACCCTTCTCCCGGTCCCTGCTGCCGATATACTGGCTTACCACCACTGCTCCGCCAGCGGCCAAGGCGGAAAACAGGAAAATAAATACCGTGTTAAACATATTGACCAGAGAAACGCCGGAAACTGCCGCTTCTCCCGCATAACTGACCATAAAGGTATCAGCCACGCCAACTAAAACAGCCAGCAGCTGTTCAAAAAATAATGGTACAATGAGCTTTTTCAGATCATTGTTTGAAAAAATCTTTCTTTCAGATGGAATCTGCTCCTTTGGTTCTATAAACCGGTCTACCCATACGGATGCTTTCACTTTATCTCCTCCACAGTAAAATATTCGAGGGTATCCTCACATACCCCTGCTTTCTACAGCTATTATATGAAAAAGCCTGGATAAAGTCTAATACCCCTTAAACATATTGGAAAATGCTGTAAAAGCATAGCTGATCTGTTTTATCGATCAACCCCATAAAGGGCCATCTCTTAGCAGGCCCTTTCCGGTTCATCACAAAAATACCGACAGCAGGCCCATGAAACGCAAAAGCGCGTCCATCCGTCTGCTGTCGGCAAAAAGGTTCGCATCATTTTATAAAATTTACAGAAAGATGGGATTGCTCCATGCCCGGCGTCCGGTGGAATCAATACACTCCACCCGCACATAGGTTTCATCCCCTCTAAGGCGCAGGATCCCGTAATCTACATCATCGCCGCCATGTTCAGAAAGGATGGTCGCTCCTGCCCCTACATAATTTCCAACGATAAAATTAATCCGCTGGACAGGGCTGCATGTGACAAAGACCACCTGGTCATGAATTCCCCAGTCAAATATTTCAGGTCCACAGGAGGAATAGAAATTTCCATCCACAATAGACCGAGTGATAGCCTCCCGGGTAAGCTCAAAAGCTTTTACCATAATATATCCGCCGCAGGAATCCTCAAGCCCAGGATGATTGTGATTATCATCTGTGGCTACGCCCCAGATCTTTTTTCCATCTCGAAGCAAGGTGTCCCAGTAAGTTGTATCATAACCGGTACCGCTTTCAATCTGAGTTCCGTAATTAAAGATTTCTATGGCTGCCAGGCCTTTGGTGTTAATAAAATCTCCTTCCCGGACTCTGGACCAGATGGGATGATTGTAGATCGTAAAACAGCCTCTGGAAAGAAGGGCATCGGTCAGCTCCTGAGCTGCGCCTAGCGTATCCCATGGCTTCTTATAAACCCTTAAAGGGACTTCTTCCATATGAGAATAAGGCTTTATTCCCTCCGGGATCACCGGTCCCAAGATCCCGTGAATATGGTGAGTCTTTACGCAGCTGTCATTATCCTCCAGGAAAACTGCCGCCGCCTCTACTGCCGGCAGGATAATAAAACGATCGTCATTAAGCTGGCAACCAAAATCTGTAAAAATGTTATGGTCACTGATGGCCAGAAAAGAATATCCGTGACTTTTATATAAGTCTGCCACCTGCTCCGGTGTCAGATCTCCATCTGAAACTGTAGTATGACAGTGAAGATTTCCCTTATACCACTGTCCCTCTCCATGGAATCCTGAAATATCCATTTTCTCTTCCCCTTTACAACTTTAGGCTCCTGCGGATTCGGTTCCACATGGCGGCCTGAAAATAATCATATGCTTTGTCATAAACAAACAGGACAACCTGCGCGCCTACGATCAGTCCGGCCATGAATATAGGAGAAATAGTGCCCGGATAAAAGACCTGAGGCAGAAAAAATAAAATAGGCAGAAACATAACGTTAAAAACAATATAGCGCACTGCCCAAAAAACAGCAGTTCGATGACGCATGGTCCTGGAATCCCCGATCTTCTCAAACACAAACTCCCGTATATAAATATAAAGACTCATGCCCCCATAGGTAATAATATATAATTTGTTTGGCGCCAGGAAAAAGGCCAGCAAAATTCCAGCAATCAAAAAAGCAGCGCCCGGGTACAGACCGCACTCTCTTACAGAGATTCCTGTACAAAAAGCAGCGGCAGCCATAAAAAACAAGGTGCTGGGCTCAAAATAGCCTCCAATCAGTGTCAGCACCATAGCCACTGCCAGCAAAAGACCTAAAAAGGCAATCTTTTTTGCACTTACATGCATGCGCACAAATCGCCTCCCATACATTCACAGCAGGTATCTGCGATCCACAGGTCACAGCAGCAATTTCCTGTGCTGCATGTGGGCTGTCCGCCATAATTCGAGCCTGTGCCCTGATAGCGGTTTGTCCGCCACTGCATCTGATTTAAAAAGTTCCGATATTCCGGATTTCCCGGATCCATATTCACAGCCTGATTTGCGTCATTCATGGCTTGAATGTTATTTCCGATGCCTGCGTTTGCTACAGCGCTGTAATAATACCACCGGGCATCTCGATTGCGGATGCCGTTTAAAACATTTAAGGCATCCCGGTAACGTCCATTATTAATAAAGTTTCCCGCCGCGGTCAGCTCAACATTAGAATCACCGGAGCCGGAATAGCTGCCTCCGGAATAACCGCCGCTATAACTGGAACTTCCCGAGCCGGAATAGCTGCCTCCTCTGGATCTTTCCTCCATGATCTGCTTATAGGCATCCTGGACCTCTTTAAACTTCTCCTCAGCCAGGTCAGCTAAAGGATTATCATTATAAGAATCCGGGTGATACTTCCGGCTCAAATTACGATATGCCTTTTTTATTTCCTCGTCAGATGCGTTGGGGGATACCCCAAGCACGCTATATGGATCTGTCATTAATAACTTCCTTCCTTTACTTTCTCATTTTGCACTTCCCGCTGCACTTTTTGCAATGGGATGAACTGCCCTGATCTTTCTCCCGCTCCTGCACCTTTTTTTCAAACTTTTTCCAGACTCCGGCATATAAGATGTTACGCAGGATCTGAGCATCTTGTATACAAGGCAATTTTTCAAATTCTATTGTACACTCTGCCATCATGAGATTCAACATGAAATTACATTCTTCTGTAAAATTTTCGTGACCAAAACGATTCTTTAAAACATTATAGCTGCCGGTTTCTATGTCCTTTTCCACATCGTCAAAGGCATCCATAATATAAATAAACTTTCCCAGAAAGAACCCCATTCGCTTTAAAATATCCTCCCAGGCATCGGATTCGTAGACAAGGATGGTTTCCATGATCTTCCCAAAACACCCGGCCACCCGGTCAATACTTTTTTCCCCGGCTTTCTCCAGCTCATGGAGACGGTGAAGCCAGTAGGCCATGGCCCGGCTTTTTTCAGGATATTTTTTCTTCAGCTTTTTATAAGTCGGACGCAAAAGCCCCGCGCCTACACATCCGGCCCGGCTTCCCTCATCCTTCCAGTCATCCATAAGATGATGGTAGGTTAAAAGCATATTCATATCTGCCCCATACCGGGTAAATTTGTTGGTCAGCATCTTTTGAGGCCGCACCGGATGAGCCTTGCATCGGCGTTCCCTAACCTTAGGCTCACATTCATACAGACTTGTCAGCAGCATGATCAAAAACGTCATATCATAGGTCAGGGTCATCTGGCCCACAAAGCCGTACTTCTCTTTCAGCACATGGCACAGACCGCAGTAATAGGCTTTATACTCATGATACTCTTTCATTTTAAGCTCCGGCTCATTAGCTGTTACATATCCAAACATTCTTTTCCATTCCTTTACTCGCAGGGATAATGGAGTCCCCACATGCCCCGGATCCTGTCCATGATCCGCATATTTTCCAGTGTCACCACCCATGGAAGGCGGCTGCTCTCCAGCTCGCCTAAAGCAATGCAGGACGCTGCCTCACGGATGGCATATTCAAAACCATTTACCTCATGGGGAAATTCCAGAACCCTGGGTTCCTGAAAATTCGAGGTTAAAGCCACTTTTGTACAGTTTGTAAAATGGTCCATAGTGATCTTTCCAAACTCACCGGCGATGACCGCGCCGCACCCTGTATCCGCAACCACCGAAGAACTTAAATTAGCCATGCGCCGTCCGCCCCGGTAAATGAGAGTGATAATATTATGTTCATCGGTCCCTGCCTCTCCTAAATAAGCGATGGTTTTAATATCCTCAATATCAAATCCAAGGATCATCGTAGCAAAGCTTACCGGATAAATCCCCACATCAAGAAGTGCTCCGCCGCCAAGATTTTTGTTAAACCAGCGAGTATCCGGAAACCCTTGGGCAGGAAATCCGTAGCTGGCCTCGATCAGGCGCACCTCCCCAATGGCTCCGTCATCGATCCACTGACGGATTTGAGCCACGGCCGGCAAAAAACGCGGAATCATATTTTCCATAAAGAAGACATTATGATCGTAGGCTGTATCGATCATATGCTGGACCTGTCTGGCGTTCATTCCCACTGGCTTTTCGCAGAGCACATGCTTGCCCGCCTTCATGGCAGACACTGCATACTCACAATGCATGGGATGAGGCACGGCAATATAAACTGCCTGGATATTTTCATCCTCCAGCATCCGCTCATAACTTTCAAAGGCTTTTTCCACATGATGTTTTTTCGCGAATTTATAGGCTCTTCCGTAATTCCGGGAGGCAACGCCGTAAACCGCCGCATCATCCTTCATCTTATATACTGTATCTGCAAACTTACTGGCAATAGCTCCAGTTCCGGCAATTCCCCAATTAAGCATACACACAACCTCCATCTTTTATTATCTAACTATTTTTATACTACCATACTCTTGACTACGGGTCAAAAGTTATTTGCTCTCCCATGCGTGCTTGCGTTTTTTCTTTTTATCCGCTAAAATATAAAAAATATTAAAGGAGGCCTTCATATATGCTGACCATTGATCGTTTTGAAGGAGATTTTGCCGTCTGCCAGAAGGAAGACGGCGCCATGATCAATATAAAAAAAGCGCTCTTACCTGCAGACTGTATTGAGGGGGATGCCCTGGAGGCCCAGGAAGGCGTCTATGTAAAAAAAGATAATCCGCGCCGACGGGAACATATGAAAAGTAAAATGCAGGCGCTTTTCGGGAAATCGACAAAAGGTTGACAACACACCTTAAATTATACTATAATACCAGAGCATACTCCATGTTCCAGAAAGGATTGCTTTCCCTGCATGGATGAAACGCTGCTGTCCGACCTGTGAACAGTAATACCGAACCAATGAAAGAAAAGGAAAAGGTGAAGCAAATGAGCGAATTAATGAAAGAATGGGAGAAGATCGTTACCCAATACAGCAAAGATGCGGCATCACAACAAAGATTCTGGTCACTTTATTATTCAAAAGAAAAGTCTGTTTACGAGCAGCTTCTCACAGAGCCTGTGGAAGTGGTCACAGGCACAGTAAAAGAGCTTGCTGATAAGTATGGCATTGAACCGGCTATTATGCTGGGCTTCCTGGACGGCATCAATGAAAGTATTAAGGAGCCGAATCCTATTGAAGAGCTGGAAGCAGACAGTGTTGTAACCATTGACATTGATCTGGAAAAGCTGTATTACAACATGGTTGCAGCCAGAGCAGACTGGCTTTACAATCTTCCTCAGTGGGACAATCTTTTAAGTGAAGAGCGCCGCAAGGAGCTTTACAAAGCTCAGAAAAGTTCTACAACTGTTGTCAAAGGCAAAAAAATCGGCCGCAACGATCCCTGTCCCTGCGGAAGCGGCAAAAAATATAAATTCTGCTGCGGAAGAAATCAGTAACCTGACCCAGACCGCGGGGAAATGATTCAAAAGGCTGTGAGGCGGAGCATTTTGGCTCCTCTTTCACAGCCTTTTTGCGCAATACGGATTGCTCTATGCTATCCCCGGTATCATTTATACATAAACAGGATTCCCAGTGTTCCCGGGCCGCAGTGGCAGGAAATAGTACACCCAGCTTTTGTCACAAAAATTTCTTTTACTTCCGGCTGGTGCTCTTTCACCTTGCTCACCATCAGATCAATGATCTTCTGGTCGATTCCTGAGTGAGTAACAAAGATCCGGTCCGGCTTTATATCCTCCCGGCCGGCCAGCAGATCATCTGCATAGGCGGCAAAACACCTTTCTGTTTTCCCTCTGTACTTTTTCGTAGAGATCATCTTGCCGTCCACCAGATCGATCCTTGGCTTAAGCTTTAAGACATTTGCCCCAAGGGCCGCCACACTGCTGCACCGGCCGCCCTTCCACAAATATTCTATCACATCCACAAGAAAGCTGGTCTGACACTTTTCCTTGCGCTTATTCATAACATCCGCGATCTCCCGGGCCGATTTTCCCTCATCTCTTAAATCTGCCGCTTCCAGCATAAGAAGGCCGATCCCGGTAGATAATACTCTGGAATCTATAGGATATACATGGCCCAGCTCGCTGGCTGCCATACAGGCAAAGCTGTAAGTGCTGGAAATATCTCCGCTGATATGAAAATGGATAACCTCATAGCCCTGCTCCACCCACGGTTTCCAAAACTCCTCGTAGTCATTTACATTAGGCGCGCTGGTCTTGCTCATTTTTCCGGTAGTTTCATAATATTTGTAAATGTCCTCCGGCGCAGCGTCCACACCATCCAGGCACTGCCTGTCCCCGATCATTACCGGCAGCGGCATAACCTCCAGATCAAATCGGTCAAGGATCTCCCGCGGAAGATCACATGTACTATCTCCGAAAATCTTAATCTTACCCATAATAAAAACGCCCCCTGTTAAGCTTCTTTTGAAATATATTAACCATGATGTTAAGGTCAAATAAAGACTTGACCCTGGTATCATCATATTAATATTGTAAACCATATTCTAAAAAAAGCAAGAGAAAGTAAAGCGCCCGGCTAGTTACTCACATGAAGATGTATGGCTTAATTATATCATTTTCCTTATCCATAAGCTTTTGTCATGCAAATTTTAATATGCATTGGATAAATTCACATGTTTTTATTGATTTACGTTAAATTATTATGTAAAATGTACACAAAGCAATGAAGTTACAATGCTTAAATATAAAAAATAGGAGGTAGTTCTATGGCTGATATGTTTTATGCAAAGGGGCCGGGCAACAACGGTTATATTAAAAACCTTGAAGTCTGCTCCTTTAATGAAATGGACGGCAATTGTGGTATGTTCCAGATGGCGCTTTATAAAACTGCCGAAGGAAAATACTATCTTTACGGCGCATGCTTTGGCGGCACACAAAACGGCGTTATGATCAGCGAAGTTACAGATCCTTATAACCCGCGTTTTGTAAAACATTTTGAGCTGGTAGATCCAAAAGAATATCCTACCACCACCACGCCAAAACTCCAGGTTGCCGATGATCTTATGATCTGCGCCATGTCTGCAGGCTCAGGTCCGGACGCATTAGTAGAACAGAGCGAATTAAGAAATATTAAGTGTGAAGTAGGTATCCGCATTTACTCTCTGAAGGAGGACCCGGAAAACCCGAAATTCCTTGGCTACTGGGACTGCGGTGTGCCTCATTCCATCGGTGTTCATCGTTTTATGTATAACGGCGGACGGTACGTATATCTTTCCTGCGAAGCAGAAAGATTTGAAGGCATGATCATGCGTATTATAGATATTGCCGATCCAGCTCATCCGGTAGAAGTGGGCAACTGGTGGTCACCGGAGCAGTTTGTTGACGGTTATCCGGGACGTACTGTGGATCACACTGCAGCTCATGTTCCTGCGTTTATGGATAAAGGATGGATGCATGGACCGCCATATGTACGTGAGGATGGTTTGTGCTTCTGCGGCTACTGCGGCGATGGCTTATATGTCCTTGATGTTAATGATGTAACACGCCCCAAGTGCGTAGGTAATTTAAGACTTCAGCCAGTATTCTCAAGCCACCTGGCTGGCGCAAGAACTCATACAGCCCTTCCGCTTCCGGGACGCGATCTGGTTGTCGTGACCAATGAAGGCGAGCGCTTCCAGTTCTTTGAACCTGGATCCATTAAAGAGGCTCAGGCATTAAATAATATCCATATGGTTGATGTGCGTGATCCGTCCAAGCCGACACTGATTGCTGAGTTCCCATATCCGGAAGTTCCAAAGGATTTTCCATATCCTAACTTTAACGTGATGAACCTGGGATGCCAGGGACCTTTCGGACCTCACAATCTCCATGAGCCTATGAGCGGCAAACCATGGCTTGAGCAGAGAGGCGACCGGGTATACTGCTGCTACTTTGCAGCCGGGCTTCGCATTTATGATGTATCCGATCCTTACTACATTAAAGAGATCGCTTACTTTATTCCGCCGAATCCGAATAAGAAACCTGAGGAATCTTATTTCCCAGGCTTCCCAGGCCCAAGAAATGCTGTAACTGAGGATGTTATCGTAGATGACAGAGGTTACATCATTATCACAGCTTTAGATGATGGTTTCTACATTTTAAAGAGAACCGGCGAGGCTGATAACTAAGATCAGCCCGCTAACGACTCAGGGGGAGATTCGTGAGGATCTCCCCAAAAATTAAAGACATGGATTTTCAGACCCCCGAAAACCCATGTCTTTTCTTTGCCTTTTCTTTCAGATCAGCAGCAATAAATATACTGGAGCAAAAGCCGTCTCCACCATGTCTGACCTTTAAGCATCCGGCTGCGCAGGGACTGATACGCCTGTCTGCAGGCCTGCCATTGCTCAGGCTTGATTCCATCCCGGCTGAAAGCCGCCTGATTGGCCAAAGTCACCATCTCGTCTAATGCATCTACGTCCACGAAATCATAATCCTTAGCCACAGCCTCAAAAAACGCATGGAGATTTTTATAATCCATTTGCCGGTACCCCATTTTCTCAAACAGATCCAGGGTATAGCTGTAAATCGCCTTCACTGCTCTGTTCCGGTTCTTCTGTCGGATCCGCCGGTTTCTCTGACGCGTCAGAGCAGACGCTCTTAGGAAAATGGCAGCCCCGAGAATCAGGATCACTGCGCAGATCAGCAAAATCCCCCAAAGAATGGTAGTAACCACATGGAAAAATCCGCTTTCACCGCCGCTTAACCCCTGAGAACTCTCGCCGCCATTATTTTCCACAGCGTCTGTTTCCGACGCAGAACTCTGGGAATCGGTCTGGGACTGAGTGGTCTCACTTTGTGGCACATAAGTTTCCGACTGAGTTTCGCTTTCTGCCGCAGTCTCAGTTTCTGTCTCATCAGTCTCTGAAGCATCCTCTGTCAGCTCCGAGGAATCATAGTAGGTCGGCGTCATTTCCACAGGCACCCATCCTGCCCCATCCACGTAAATCTCCGCCCACGCATGGGCCTGATGGTCATAAACGATCGCCTCGTACCCATCTTCAGAGGCCGAAAAATTTCCGGGCACTAAAATATAACCCTCCACATACCGTGCCGGAACACCCATATTTCTCAGCAGAAGAGTCGCTGCGGTTGCAAAATGCGTGCAATAGCCTCTTTGATTTTCCATGAGAAAATATTCTGTAAAATCCTGCCCCGCCGGAAGATCCCCCGGCGTCAGAGTATACTCACAGGTACGTCCCAGCAGGGCCCGAATATAGGAGACCTTTTCTGACAAAGTTTCCGGCACAACCCCCTGGGTAAAATCATTAAGCATGGACTGGGTATCTTCAGGAACCTGGGTATAGTGATCATAGACAAAATTCCGGTAACTGGCTTCCAGATTTTCCAGAGATGGATAATTGGCAAATACTTCCTCCCCATAGGCCGTCAGATCGTCAAAGGCGCCGGCCAGGGGATAAACCATAGGCGCATAGTAAAAGGACGAGGAAGACTCGGTTCCCGGGATATACAGGTCATTCAGCCACCCCTGGGAATCCTGGATATAAGCCCCATAAGGGAAAAATTCATAGCTGCCAAAAACTGCCAGCTTTTCAATAGTCATATGAGCCGAGCCAAATTCTGACAGCATATTATAAGTCAGATTTAAAAGCTGCCCCTCCTGCTCTCCGTCAATGGCGTATTCTTCCAAAAACTGGCTATAGCTCCCACTATCATCGGTATTCCACCGATTATTTTCATAGTAATCTCCCACATACCCTTTAATATACATGCCGGAATCCGGCTGAACATCCACCTGAACTCTAAGCTGCTGGTCCCCGTGATAATAAAGATCCCCAACAGAAGCCAGGTCGCCGCCGTTAATGCCCCCCTGGGGTACCCGGTCCGCCTGTCCCCACTGGCTGAATATTTGAAAATGCTCCTGAGTCCAGCTGCGCACCTGCTGCTGGTATCCTCTAAGAGTATCCTCTTCCGGCAGTCCAGCAATATTTCCCACAAGAACAGACAGGGCAAGACTTGCCGTCAGCACTGCTGCTGCAGCCACTGCCGTCCCTGCGCCGATCTTAGCCGCAGCCTTTTGGTCCCCTCTCACGTAAAAATGACCTCTAAGAGCCGTCAGCGTGCCAAATTTGCCAAAGCGATGGCTGGTATAACTGCCTGCAACAAGAATACATATGGAAAACAAAAATACGCCCATCCATAAAAGATCCGGCACCTGTCCCACTAAAAACACGCCCAGGATCCCTAACGCGCCGGGAAATGCCACAGGCACAGAGCTTTTAAGCCCCCAAAAGCATATGGCGCCGTACAGGATCAAAAACACAGCAATAAAAATATATACCTCCTGAGACAATACGCCTGACCACACACCTGCGTCCACAGTGCCTTCCATATAGTAATCGGCTGCCAGGGTAAAGGCCCGCTCATAAATACTTACCAGGCCCTGGGACAGCGGATCAAACCGCAGCCATGCAAAAAGCCCCAGACCCAGGGCGCACACGCCGACACCGCTCCAAAACAGCTGCCATTTAAAGGACAGGAGGAAAAATATCAGGGAAAGAATGATCATCAAACCGCCGATCAGGACCCCGTTAAAGGTCATGGAAAGTCCCGCAAAAAATATAGAAAAGGCGGACAGCTGGCTCAGCATAAATCCCGCTACAGTGGCCACAATCCATACAAGGCCCATTAGCCTGTTTTTCTTTCCATCATAATATGAAGTTTTTTCCAGAAAGTGTATCCCTGTCCAATCCTCTTTCTTCATAGATTTCTCCGTCTTTTTCAATTGTCATATTTGTATTTACTGATAAAAAAGTGCAAAAACTGTCTACCCCCCAGGTCCGTCCGTAAAAGTCCCTGGGATTGCTGATCTTAATATGGGGATGGACATAAAGAAGCCTTCCCATATGTTCATAAACATCCTCTTCCGACTCAATGGCATGACGCTCAATAGTCATGTCATCCCGGCACCAGGCAATATAATGCCAGCACTGAGCCTGGGCCAGCCCGGCGCTCATGGACAATCCCGCCTCGATCACCCTGGTCATGGCCTTCAGCTGATCCGCCCCTTTGACCAGAGCCTGTTTCTTTCCACTCCCCTCCGGGGAAAGCCGGGAAAAATTAAAAAAAAGGACCACCGGATAACCCACAGGCCGGGAAAATTCCTTAACCATCAGCTCTTCTGCCCGGGCTGTCAGCTTCCAATGGATCCTCTGAAGCCGGTCTCCCTGGCGGAAGGAACGCACATCAAACACCTCTGACGGGTCATCCCCGCTTTTAACCTTTGAATATGTATCACTTTCCCCGATAAAATCCCGGATCTTTGTACTGATCTGAAATTCCACAGGAAAAATATAAGGAAAAATGGGAATCTCCAGGCTTTGCCCAATCTTCCCGGAAAAGGCAAACAACTTAAAAATACCGCCGACACGAAAAAGCTCCATATTCACCTGGAGAACGCCGCAGCAGTCCGATTCCAGATGAAAAGTTACCTGAGCATGAGCCCTGGCATCGGCATAGGTGCAGACCCACTGTCTTTTGGAAAGCACTCCCATTTTATTCCTGTAATTCATCCGGATCCGCAGATGATTCACCGGCAGAAAGCTTTTATTATGAATGTGAATCCGAATAGGAATCCCTTCCGAATGATGAATAAAGTTTCCTGTCATTTCCCCGGAAATCTTAATACTGGCCCGCAGATACAGGGCGCATACCAGATCCAGGATCAAAACCAGTAGCATGACTAAAATAACAATAAAGAACGCCGGCTCTGTATACATGATCATAATATAGATACAAAGCCCCACCCCAAGAATATATACAGGTAAATTTTTCATAGCCCATCCGCCTTTTATCGAGGTACCGGTTTAGGCACTGAAGCAATGATCCGATCCAGCACCGTATGGGCGTCATAGCCCGCGATTCCGGCCCGGGCGTCTAAAACGATCCTGTGCCCGGCGACATCCTTAAAAATCCCTGCCACATCATCGGGAAGCACATAGTCTCTTCCTGCAAGAAAGGCCGAGCTCATGGCCATACGGCACAATGCTAAAGTCCCTCTGGGACTGACACCCAGCTTGATCAATTCATTATTCCGAGAGGCATTGACCAGCTGGGCAATATATTCATAAACAGCGTCGTGGATATACACCTGCTCCACCGCCTTCTGGCAGGACAGCAAAATGGCGCTGTCCATGACAGGACGCACATGGTCCAAAGGATTATCCGCATGACGCCGCTTAATGATCTGAATTTCATTTTTTATATCCGGATACCCCAGGCTAAAGCAGATCATAAAACGGTCCAGTTGGGACTCAGGCAAAAGCTGGGTCCCAGCAGATCCTACAGGATTCTGGGTGGCAATAACAATAAAAGGCTCCGGTACATCTAAAGTATTACCGTCAATGGTCACTTTCCCCTCTTCCATAACCTGAAGAAGAGCAGACTGAGTCTTTGGGGAAGTACGGTTGATCTCATCGGCCAAAAACAGATTCGTCATTACCGGCCCGGGCATATATCGGAAGGTTTTCGTTTCTTTTTGGAACATATAAAATCCTGTCACATCGCTGGGCAGTACATCCGGAGTAAACTGGACGCGCTTCTGCTTTAAGGCCATGGCCTTGGAAAAAGCCAGGGCCATCGTCGTCTTTCCAACGCCTGGAATATCATCCATTAAAATATGGCCCCCAGCCAAAATGGCCAGCATGACCTTTTTTATGTACACATCTTTTCCCGCAACGACCTTGCCTACTTCCCGGACAACGTTGCGGGGGGCATTTGCCAAATCACTCATAAACATCCTCCTGTACTTTTATCTTAATCTTCCCGCAAAAGCATAAGCCGTCTTTTCACTGAAAAAACCCTCCGGCCGCGCTTTTTCCGGGAATATACGTACAGGTTCTATTATAACAGGTTTATTGCCGTTCATCTACTATTTTATAGCAAAATAAAATATACCAGAAGGATACATCTCCGGATATAACATAACCGTTCAGGAGGCTGAACGGTTATGTGTATTTTTATTTAATTTTATTATACTTAGACCGGACTTTTGAAGCCGCCCTACTGCCCTAAAAGCATCCGGTCATTGGCAAATTCGCTGCCGCTGGCCTGCTCAAACTTGGCAAGAAGGTCGGAAACCTTCAGATTCTTCTTTTCATCCCCGGAAACATCATAGATGATCTTACCGTCATCCATCATGATCAGACGGTTACCATATTTAATAGCATCCTTCATATTATGGGTAATCATTAAGGTCGTCAAATTGCTCCGGGAAATGATCTCGTCGGTCATCTCCAGCACCTTTTTGGCGGTCTTCGGATCCAGAGCCGCCGTATGCTCATCCAGCAAAAGAAGCTGAGGCTCCTTAATGGTTGCCATGAGCAAAGTCAGAGCCTGGCGCTGACCGCCGGAAAGAAGGCCAACTTTGGCGCTGAGCCTGGATTCAAGGCCAAGATCCAGAGTTTTAAGGAGCTCAACAAACTGCGCTCTCTCCTTATTGCTGATCCCCCAGCGAAAACTGCGCCGCTTGCCCCGGCGCAGGGCCAGCGCAAGATTTTCTTCAATCCACATATCTCCGGCCGTTCCCTTTAAAGGATCCTGGAAGACCCGGCCAATATATTTTGCCCGTTTGTATTCCGGATCACGGGTCACATCATGGCCGTCGATCTTTATTACGCCTTTTTCAACGCCGAACACCCCGGCCACTGCGTTAAGCATGGTGGATTTTCCGGCGCCGTTGCCGCCGATAACGGTAACAAAATCCCCCTTGTCCAAATGGAGGTTCAAACCTGTAAGAGCGTCCTTTTGCACCGGAGTGCCAATATTAAAGGACTTATGTACATTAATAATATCCAACATTCAGGCGCCCTCCTTTTTTCTTCTGGAAAAAATCCAGTTTTTAATGGATGGAGACACAAGGCAGATCACCACGATAATGGCTGTGATCAGCTTTGTGTCATTGGCCTCAATGCGGAAGCCCAAAGTGTCTTCAAAGTTCAGGCGCTGTCCCAGTAAAAGAACAAGGGCGATAATGATACGGTACACCACAGATCCGATGATAACACCGGCCAGCCGGTGGAAATAGGTCCTCTTTGAAAAGATAACCTCTCCGATAATAACCGCAGCCAGACCGAAAACAATGGTACCAACGCCCATCTGAATATCCGCATAGCCCTGATACTGAGCCAGAAGGCCGCCGGACATGGCTACAAGGCCGTTTCCGATGACCAGGCCAAAGACGACCATGACCTTTGTGTTTGTTCCCAGGGCTTTGACCATGTCCGGGTTATTTCCTGTAGCTCTTAAAGCGCAGCCGATCTCTGTTCCAAAGAAGCAGTACATAAGGATGATCAGGATCACTGCAAAGATCAGGCCCACGATCAAACCGGACCACTTCGATGGCACGCCCAGATCCTCAATCTGCGAGAAAATAGTTTCTACATTTAACAGACTGACATTTGCTTTGCCCATAATACGCAGATTTACGGAGTACAGGGCAAACTGACACAAAATACCGGCCAGAAGATCCGGGATCTTTAATTTTGTATGAAGTATACCAGTCACAAGACCAGCGATCATACCGCCCAATGTTGCCAGGAGAATGGCCAGGAGGGGAGGTATCCCTGCGGAAATGTACACAGCAGACATAGCTCCGCCCAAAGTAAAGCTTCCGTCTACGGTCAGATCTGCGTAATTGAGCACCCGATAAGTCAGGTAGACCCCCAGGGCCATAATCCCCCAGATCACGCCCAAAACTGCCGCAGACTGTATATTATTTAATAGCAAAGTGATCATTCGTTTTTCTTTCCTTTTTAGTAAACCGTGACTGCTTCAGATAAAATATCTTCAGGGATAGTTACGCCAACACTTTCAGCAAAAGTCTGGTTCACTACCAGGTCGCAGTTTTCCTGACTTTCTACAGGAATATCCGCAGGGCTTTCACCGTTTAAGATACGTACAGCCTGAGCAGCGGTCTGCTGTCCAAGATCATAGTAATTAATCGCTGTTGTGGCAATACCGCCCTCCTGGATCATCGCTTCAACGGCACAGAATACCGGAAGCTGATATTCCACAGCAACGTTATTCACTGTACCCATAGCGCTGGCAAAGCCGTTATCTGAAGGAATATAAATAGCATCCACAGATCCTACAACGGAAATCATGGTCTGCTGGATCTCGTTTGTATTGGAAGCTGTGGCAATTGTCACTTCAAAACCAAGAGCCTCCGCGGCAGCCTGAGCTTCCTGAGCCTGGATCTCAGAGTTTGCTTCGCTGGATGTATAAAGGATTCCCAAACGTGTTGCATCGGGAAGGATGTCCCGAATCACCTGGATCTGATCGGAAATCACCGGCATATCTACTGTACCAGTCACGTTCTTTCCGGGAGCCTCGTTGCTTTCAACCAGCTGAGACTCTACAGCGTCAGTAACGGCAGTAAACAATACCGGCACATCTGTATCATCAAATACATTTACCGCGGACTGGGCAGCCGGTGTGGCAATGGCAAGAACCATGTCAACGCCGCTGTTTTTAAAGTTATCACAAATCGTCTGAGCTGTACTTGTATCTCCGGAAGCATTCTGGAAATCAATGGTCAGGTTCTCACCTACAACATAACCGGCCTCTTCAAGACCATCAACAAAGCCCTCATAAGCCTCATCCAAAGAAGTATGCTGCATATACTGGATCACGCCAATACTTACAGATTCACCTGCGGCAACGGAAGCCTGGGAATCTTCTGAAGAAGCCGCGCTTTCATCTTCGTCTGTTCCGCCAGTTTCAGCCTGTGTTTCCGCTGTTGTATCTGCAGTGCTGCTGCCGGAATCTCCAGATCCACAGGCAGTCATCAAAGATGCAGCCAAAGCTGCTGACAAAAGAATACTGAGAAATTTTTTCATGTTATTTCACTCCTTAAAACTTATCGCGATGCAATGATAAAGCGCAGCTGCTGCAAGCATGCTATCCGCGCAGCCTGCAGCACTGCGCTCCACCTGCCTCTACACTAATGTAAAAATTTTACCGCCTTTTTTTTTAAATGTCAATGCCTGCTGTATATTTTTATCCGCCGGAGCAATTATTTAGCCGACCAAATTGCCGCATCTATCTCCTGTGAATATTCCCCTTCTTCCGTTCCCATCTCCTGCGGACGCATGGATACAGAGCACTTCCCCATCCAAAAGACTGCATTTGATCGTTATTTACATCATGTTCCTCCAAGAAAAAGAAAAGGCTGCCGGTTTTTTTACAGCCGGGCAGCCTTTCTAGACTTTGCCATTTATACCGGGTATACCCCATTTTCCGTGTCAGCTTCCGTTGGATCCACCTTAGTCTGCTGGGCTTCTCTATATTTGAAAAATTCCTCCGCTACCTGCGGGAACAAGGCATAGGATAATACATCCTCATCCTGCTGTTTCCAACGGGCCATCTTAGCCTCAATCTCTTTTAACTGAGGTTTGATAAGATCTGCAGGCCGACAGGTGATCGGCTGTTCATCACCGATGGCTTTTTTCTGAACTTCCGGGTTAAAGGGCTTTACCGTCTGACCATATTCGCCATGAAGCAGCGCCTTACTCTCTTTTGTGACCATCTTATAACGTTCTCCCATAAGCACGTTGAGAACAGCCTGAGTTCCGACAATCTGAGAAGATGGCGTTACTAAAGGCGGCTCGCCAAAGTCTTTGCGAACTCTTGGGATCTCCTCAAGCACCTGATCATACTTATCCTCAGCATGAGCGTCCTTAAGCTGGGAAACCAGGTTGGAAAGCATGCCGCCAGGCACCTGATAGATCAATGTCTTAATATCTACGCCCAGGACCTTGGTGCTCATAAGACCGGACTCAAGAGCTTCCTCCCGCATAGGTCTAAAGTAGTCGGCGATTTCAGCCAAAAGCTTCTGATCAAGACCTGTATCATAGGACGTTCCCTTAAAGGTTTCCACCATAACCTCTGTGGCCGGCTGGCTTGTTCCCATGGCAAATGGTGACATGGCTGTATCAATCACGTCAGCTCCTGCCTCTACTGCCTTCATATAGGTCATAGATGCCACACCGCTGGTGTAGTGGGTATGGATCTGGATCGGCAGATCTGTAGATTCCTTAAGAGCCGTTACCAGCTCTGTCGCCGCGTATGGCACCAGAAGTCCGGCCATATCTTTGATACAGATGGAATTTGCCCCCATATCCTCAATACGTTTTGCAATATCCTTCCAATAATCCAGAGTATAGGCACCGCCCAGGGTGTAGCTTAAGGCAATCTGGGCATGTCCGCCCTCTTTAACAGCGGCCTTTACCGCGGTTTCCAGGTTTCTAAGGTCATTTAACGCATCAAAGATACGGATAACATCAATACCGTTGGCAATAGATTTCTGTACAAAATACTCGACTACATCGTCAGCATAATGGCTGTATCCAAGAATATTCTGTCCACGGAAAAGCATCTGAAGCTTTGTATTTTTAAATCCGTCTCTTAACTTTCTAAGACGGTCCCATGGATCTTCCTTAAGGAAGCGCAGGCATGTATCAAAGGTAGCGCCGCCCCAGCACTCTACAGAATGATAACCGACTTTATCCATTTTATCAATAATGGGCAGCATCTGCTCTGTTGTCATACGTGTTGCGATCAGAGACTGATGGGCATCACGCAGAACAGTCTCGGTAATGCCCACCGGTTTTTTAACTTGTTCTGACATTTGTTCTCCTCCTTAATATGCGATTGTGTCAAAAGGCCGTTTCGGCCAGCTTCTTTCACACAGCGGTCCAGCATGCTGAACTGCCGCGCTTTTATACGACGCCAAAGAATGCCATAAATGCTCCGGCCGCAACCGCCGTACCGATAACACCGGCCACGTTTGGTCCCATAGCATGCATCAGCAGGAAGTTGGTTGGGTCTGTCTCCGCGCCAACCTTCTGGGACACACGGGCAGACATAGGCACCGCCGATACACCAGCAGAGCCGATGAGAGGATTTACCTTGCCGTGGGTGGCCACGCACATAATCTTTCCAAATAGAACACCGGTCGCTGTACTGATGGCAAAGGCAATAAGACCAAGAACAATGATCTTAATGGTTGTCCAGTTTAAGAAGGCTTCCGCGCTTGTTGTGGCGCCAACAGAAGTACCAAGCAGGATAACGATAATATACATCATGGCATTAGAAGCCGTTTCTGTCAGCTGTTTCACCACTCCGGACTCTCTGAACAGGTTGCCCAGCATAAGCATACCGATGAGAGGAGCAGTGGACGGCAGGATCAAAATAACAACAATGGATACCACAACAGGGAAGAGGATTTTTTCCAGTTTGGAAACCGGCCGAAGCTGTTCCATTTTAATAGCCCGCTCCTTCTTTGTGGTCAACAGCCGCATAATCGGCGGCTGGATAATAGGTACCAGGGACATGTAGGAATATGCCGCCACCGCAATGGGGCCCATGAGATCCGTCTGTCCAAGTTTTCCTGCCAGATAAATGGATGTAGGGCCGTCAGCGCCGCCGATAATGGAAATGGCAGCTGCCTGCTCGTTGGTAAAGCCCATTATAATTGCCACAATGTAAGCAAAGAATACGCCAAACTGGGCTGACGCCCCAAGAAGGAAGCTCTTGGGATTTGCGATCAGGGGACCAAAGTCTGTCATGGCGCCTACCCCCAGGAAGATCAGCGACGGCCAGATGCCCCACTCATCCCCTAAGTAAAAGTAATGTAAAAGTCCGGCCGAGGTACTGCCGTCAGCAGCAGCTTCCTCAATGGTCTTCATAATATCCGGATAAAGATTCACAAGCAGCATTCCAAAAGAGATGGGAACTAAAAGCAGTGGTTCGTAGCCCTTTGCAATAGCAAGATATAAAAAGGCGCAGGCTACAAGGATCATAATAAAGTTCCCATAGGTCAAATTAAAAAATGCGGATTGATGAACCAGGCTGTCCAGTGTATTTAAAATGTAATCCATTTTTTAACCTCCCATGAAAATTTCCGGGAAATAATGCCCGTGTATCATTTAGTTTAATGTTGCAAGAACGGTTCCGGCTTCAACAGAAGCGCCTGCAGCTACATCTACAGTAGCAATGGTACCGTCCTCAGGAGCAACGATTTCATTCTCCATTTTCATGGCTTCAAGGATCAGGACGACATCGCCTCTCTTTACAGCATCGCCAACTTTAACTTTAACATCAACAATCTTTCCGGGCATGGGAGAGGTTACTTTAACAGAACCTGCCGCCCCAGATGGAGCGGAGGCTGGCGCAGGGGCAGGAGCAGCGGCCTTAGGCGCAGGGGCAGCGGCAGGCGCCGGTGCTGGTGCCGGTGCGGCAGATGGCATAACTACTGTTTTTTCAGCAGAAACGGTGCCGGCTTCTTCAACGGAAACTTCATAGCTTGTACCATTAACTGTAATAATATAATTTTTCATTTTAATCCTCCTAAATTCAGGCTTTATGCCACTTATTCGTACTTCTTCTCTTAATGGAACGGACAACCAGCTGATCTACAGATGTATTCATGGACGCAGCCACCGCAGCTGTGATCACGGCAACAAGTTCCAGATCATCCATAGGCTCTATCACAGGGGCAGGCGCCGCTGCAGCAACTGGCGCAGGCGCCGGTCTCGGACTTTCCTTTTGTGCCGGACGGCTTTCTTCTTTATGTCCTGCCGCAGCCCGGCTCTCCGCTTTATTAATAAACCGGAACAGGCTGATGATAAACGCAATGAAAATCAGGACGATAAAAACGATTCCCATGCCAAGTACTGTATTTAACAGGGCGTTCTGCAGATTTTCCATGGTAGAATACACAGGTTCTACATTAAAGGAAATAAGAGTTCCATCAGAACTGTAGTTGGCAGTGATCCTGCCGGTGCGGTTGGTAAAGGTGGAATCAATGACAAGTACTGCTCCATCTTTATCAGCAGTTAACGTGCATACATCGCTTTCCTGAGGATTAAAATCCCCCAGCTCATCTTTGCTGTCCAGCCATGCCTGGAATCCCGCCTTGATTTCCAGGGCCAGGTCATTGTCTGATGAAATCTGGCTGTTGTCCATGTCAATGATCTCCTGGATCGAGGTTTCTTCTTCTTCCTGGAGCATAGCAAAAAAATCTTCCGTACTATCCTTCAGCGCTTCCTGGTCATAATTGGCCGTATAGTCTGTCGTATCCGTCTCTGCACAGCCCGCCATCGAAAGAATACAGATAAGCATGCACAAAAATGCAACAAGCTTTTTCATCATATATCACCTCTTTCTAAATCGTGCCGTGTTTTTTATCAGGACGATCCTCTCTTTTTGTATACAGCATTTCAAAAGCAGCGATCACCCGCTTACGTGTAGCCGCAGGCTCAATAATATCATCCACATAGCCTCTTGCGGCGGCAGATACAGGACTATTCTGCATCTTTTCATATTCCGCGGTTTTTTCAGCCATAAGCGCCTGGGCGTTTTCAGAAGCTTTGATCTCATCTGCATACATGATCTTTACTGCGGAAGCAGCGTTCATCATACCGATCTGAGCATTCGGATATGCATAAACCATATCCGCCCCGATATGACGACTGTTCATGGCAAGATATGCGCTGCCAAAAGCCTTGTCGATCACAACAGTAACTTTAGGCACTGTCGCATCCGCGAAAGCGCAGGTCAGACGGGCGCATGCCTTTGCAATGGTCTTTTCCTCTTCAACGGTAGCCTTATACCCTTCCACATTCACCAGGGTGAGCACAGGAATGGAAAAAGCATCGCAGAACCGTACAAAATCAGCAGCCTTAACAGCCCCGTCTGTTGTAAGGGCAGCATCCGCTGTCTTTGCCACGGTACCGTCTTCTCCTAAAAACTCACTGCGATTTGCCACTGCGCCTACAGTCATGCCGTTTAAGCGGATCAGGGCTGTAACCATCTCAGGAGCAAAATCCTGTTTTAATTCAAAATACTGATAATTATCCGAAATATCCCGGAGAATATAAGCAGTATCCTTTACGTTTTCCAGAACAGGATTTTCCCGGTTCAGATCATCATTACATTCTGCATAAACACTTTCATCATCACAGTTGGCAGGAAGCAGGGAAATAAGCATGCGGATCTTTGAGAGGACATCTTCTTCAGACTCTCCTGCATAATCAACAGTACCGGCCTGAGCGCTCTGATACTGGCAGGAGGATGTATCGCACTTAGAAACGTCGTTATGCTCTAATGCATTGGGGGTGTTGACAAACAGACGGGACCCCTCCCGAGTCATAAATGTAAAGTCCGTCAAGGCAGGAATCATAGCCACGCCGCCGCCGCAGGTTCCGAAAATCGCTGTGATCTGGGGGATCACGCCGGATGCCATCGTCTGTTTAAAATAAAGCTCGCCAAAAGCATCCAAAGCATCCGTAGCTTCCTGAAGACGCATACCTGCGCAGTCGATCAGTCCAACTACCGGAGCTCCGGTTTTTAAGGCAAGCTCATAAATCTTTGATATTTTTTTTGCATGCATCTCGCCGACAGCTCCGTTCATCACAGATGCGTCCTGGCTGTACACATAGGCCAGATTGCCATCTACCAGGCCATAGCCGGTAATCACCCCATCTGCCGGAGTAGGCGTCGATGCCATGTTGAAGTCTGTGCTTCTCGCATGAACCAAAGCACCAATTTCAACAAAACTGTTGTCATCAAGCAGTAAATTAATTCTTTCTCTTGCTGACAGTTGTTTCAAATTGTTCATTTTTAGCCCTCCATAGTAATAAAATTTTATAAAAAACATCAAATTCTCTGCCGATTATATTCTATCTCTTTTCACCAAATTTTTCAAGGAAAATTTGGTGAAAAATCCGGCACAGGGATCAGGTTTCGATCTTTAAGGCAGCTTCTTCCTCCGCCTCTGTCTTAAACTCTGCCACCTTCACCGGATCGATCACCGGAAGCTCATCCTGAGACTTGACCCCGAAAGCGCGTAAGAATTCCTCTGTTGTTCCAAACAAAATAGGTTTTCCCGGCGCGTCTAGCCGCCCTACCTCTGTCACAAGATTATACTCAATGAGCCGGTTGATCACATAGTCGCTGCTGACACCCCGGATCTGTTCGATCATGGAACGGGTCACCGGCTGCTTATAGGCAATGATGGACAAGGCCTCAAGCATGGCGTCCGTAAGGCTATGCTTTTTTGGCTGATGGGTAAGACGGACAATATAATCATAATAGACCGGATCTGTGCACATTTGAAACGAATCCTCCAGCTCAATGATCTGGATCCCCCGCTTCTGCATTTTATATGTATCCATCATCTGATGAATGATCCTGCGCACTGTCTCCTCATCATGCTCCAGCACAGCCGCCAGATCCTTTAAAGGGACTGCCTCCCCCATGGTAAACAGTAAGGCCTCGATGACCGCCTTGGCCTGACCGATCTCCATAACTTTTTCTTCCATATCCTCACTCCACAACATCAATTAAAATATCGTCAAACAGGTGTTCCTGCACAATATGCAGCTTTCCGCTTTTCATCAGCTCCAGGATGGCAAGAAAAGTCACAATGGTGTTCATTTTCGTCTTTTGCTTTTCCAGAAGCTGACGGAAACTAAAATGTTTTTTTGTCCTGGAATAATTTTCAATCTCAGCCATTTTATCGGAAAGATTGATCTCCTCCTGCTGGATCTTTCCATACTTGCTGCGGATCGGGTCCACCTTATCGCTGGCCCGCTTCATTACAGACTTAAAGATCTGGTGAAGCTTATCCAATGTAAGATCCCCCACCAGGGCGTCCAGATCTACAGGCGGCTCCTCATATTTCAGGCCCTTCGGCATGGTCGTTGGCTTAAAAAAGGCTTTCTGGGCATTGATCTGCATGTCCTTAAGCTCACCTGCCGCATACTTATACATCTTATATTCTAAAAGCCGTTCCACCAGCTCCTGTCTCGGATCCTCCGGCTCCTCCTCCGGTTCTTTTTCCACAGGCAGGAGCATTTTAGACTTGATCCGCAAAAGCGTTGCCGCCATAACAAGGAACTCGCTCATGATCTCCATATCCTGTTTTTCCATTTGATGGATGTAATCCAAATACTGATCTGTGATCAGCGAAATGGGAATATCATATATATCAATTTTATTTACATCAATCAGATGAAGTAAAAGATCTAAAGGCCCTTCAAACACTCTTAGCTTTACAGGGATCGACATGTTATTCCACCTTTCCCTGACTTATATAAGCCAGCTTGCCCAAAAATGCCCGGCAGTCTTTAAACGGCATGATCCCTTATACGATCAACCTTTGACTGACGGGCCTTTTGTTTTTCATCCCACAAGAAGCGACTGTGAGATCTTCCTCAAATCATCCGTATATCCGGCTTTCGCCACATCCTCTTTTTCTCCGGCCGGATCATTCATTAAAAAAACTTACCGGTTGCTGCACACCAGACCTTCGCCGCCGTCAATACTTACCACAGCGCCGGACTTTAAGATTTTAACCGCATGCTCTGCCCCCAGGATCACCGGAATGTCCAAGGTAAGTCCTACAATAGCTGCGTGGGAATTTTCTCCGTCTGCCTCAACGACAAGACCTGCGGCTTTTTTAATATAAGACAACATACTGTTATCTGTTTCTTTAATAACAATAATGTCGCCCTGTTTAAAATTCTGCTCCAGCTCTTCTTTGCTGCTGCATACACATAAAGGACCTACAGCGCTTCTTTCGCATAAGCCTTTGCCTTTTAACAAAATATGGCCGGCCACATGAACTTTGATCAGGTTTGTTGTCCCGGAAATACCTAAAGGCACACCGGCTGTAATAACAACCAGCTCGCCCTGTTTTACCAGTTCAGCTTTCTGGGCAGCATCCACTGCATGTTCAAACAGCTCATCGGTGTCGTTCTCCTCCCGGATCAGTAAAGGTGTGACGCCCCAGGAAAGATTTAACTGACGGCATACGTAATCTTCAGTGGTACATCCGATAATCGGACACTCCGGACGATACTTGGAAATCATACGGGCAGTCTTACCGGACTTGGTAACTGTAATAATGGCAGATGCCCCCAGGTCTGTGGCTGTGGTACATGTCGCATGAGAAATCGCGTTGGTCACATCCGGACGGTCGTTAATTTCCCGCATCTTAAATCTCTTCCGATAGTCAATATCCTGCTCTGTCCGGACAGCAATGCGCACCATGGTCTTTAACGCTTCCACCGGATACATGCCTGCGGCTGTCTCACCGGAAAGCATGATAGCGCTGGTTCCGTCATAGATGGCGTTGGCCACGTCCGTGGCCTCAGCACGGGTAGGACGTGGATTTTTAATCATGGAATCCAGCATCTGCGTGGCTGTGATCACCTGTTTTCCAGCCTCACATACCTTTTTAATGATCATTTTCTGGATCACCGGCACATCCTCAAGAGGGATCTCCACACCCATATCGCCTCTGGCTACCATAATGCCGTCAGCCACACGGATAATCTCGTCAATATTTTCCACACCCTGCATGTTTTCAATCTTTGCGATGATATTCATGGAATGGCAGTTCTTTTCCTGGAAGATCCGGCGGATCTCAAGAATATCCTCCGCAGTACGGGTAAAGGACGCAGCGATAAAATCAAATCCGTTTTCAATACCAAAAACAATATCATCATAATCCTTTTTGCTGATAAACGGCATGGAAAGTTTTGCTCCTGGGATGTTTACGCCTTTCTTATCTCCCAGAGTGCCGTCGTTAATAACCTTACAGATAATGTCTGTAGAAGTCATCTTTTCAATCTTCATAGCAATAAGGCCATCATCCAGAAGAATGATCATTCCCTCTTCCACATCATTGAGAAGTTCTTTATAAGAAATCGTTACTTGATCTTCATTTCCTGTGATTTCTTTTGTTGTCAAAGTAAAAAGCTGTCCTTTTTTAAGCTCTACCTTGCCATTTTCAAATTTCCCGATACGGATTTCCGGGCCTTTTGTGTCCAGAAGCGCAGCCACAGGAAGCCCCAGCTCTTCACGAATACGTTTCAGACGATCCAGACGCCCTTTCTGTTCAGCATGGTCACCGTGGGAGAAGTTAAATCTTGCAACATTCATCCCCTCCAGCATCAATGTACGGATAATCTGGTCATTCTCCAATACAGGACCCATTGTACAGATAATTTTTGTCTTTCTCATATAAACTCTTTTCCTCCATGATTCATATTTTTTATGATTGCTGCCGTTTTCGGGAAAATTTCCCGTTTCATTTATCAAAGTCCATATGTATGAACAGACTTTGACAACTAATTCTACCACTTTCATCCGCTTTTTTACAGTATCAATTTTAATTTTTCTTATATTTTTTATCGCGCTCTCCTGTCCAGGTCTGCTTGGCCGAAAAAAAGCGTTTTGACACAGGATATAAAATATATTATAATATGGAAAAAAATTTTTTATCACATCATTCGCTCTGCTATCGTGAATCATTTCCCAGGTCCCAGGAGCAAATGCCCGGACCTGGCTGAAATAGTTCCCTGCTATCACTTAAATAAACACAAAGGAGTTCTAAAAAATGAGTTTTACTTTTAACCAAAAATTACCGGTGCCTAAAGAGATCAAGACGCAGTATCCTGTATCGGAAAAACTGGCCGCCATTAAGGCCGGAAGGGATAAAGAACTGATCGATGTTATTTCCGGAGCATCGGATAAGTTTTTAGTGATCATCGGTCCCTGCTCCGCGGATAATGAGGAAGCGGTATGCGAATATATCAGCCGCTTAAAGAGAGTTCAGGAAAGGGTTTCCGACAAGGTGATCTGCATTCCCCGGATCTACACAAACAAGCCGCGCACCACCGGGAAGGGCTATAAGGGCATGCTCCATCAGCCGGATCCAGAAAAAGCGCCGGATCTGTTAAACGGGCTGATCGCTATCCGCAAGATGCATATGCACGCCCTGGAAACTTTTGAAATGCCCGTTGCCGATGAAATGCTCTACCCGGAAAACTACTGGTACCTGGCAGACGTTCTGTCTTATGTGGCTATCGGCGCCCGCTCTGTGGAAAATCAGCAGCACCGTCTTGTAAGCAGCGGCATTCAGGTGCCTACAGGCATGAAAAATCCTACCAGCGGTGACTTTTCCGTTATGTTAAATTCCGTCATTGCCGCCCAGCACAGCCATAATTTCCTGTTCCGCGGCTGGGACGTGACCACCACCGGAAATCCTTGCGCTCACACCATTTTACGGGGGGCGGTAAACAAGTACGGCCAGTCCAAGCCAAACTACCACTATGAAGATCTGATCCGCCTGTATGACATGTACAGCGACCTTGGCCTGAAAAATCCCGCCTGCATCGTAGACGCAAACCATTCCAACTCAGGCAAACAGTTTAAAGAGCAGATCCGCATCGTTAAAGAAATCCTGCATAACCGGAAACATTCCAAAGATATTCACAGCCTGGTCAAAGGTGTGATGATTGAAAGCTACCTTGTTGAAGGCAATCAAAAGATCGGCGGCGCCAACCATGTTTACGGCCAGTCTATTACTGACCCGTGCCTTGGCTGGGAGGATTCTGAACGCCTGATCTATGAGATTGCCGGACGATGCTGATGGGAACCGGTGCTGACCCTGGCAAATGTCCGCCCATACACGCATGACGGTCGCTTGCCAGGCGTATCCAGCAAAAAGCGCCGGTCTTCCCGGCATCTTCCTTAGTGAAGAAACCGGGGAGGCCGGCGCTTTTTATGTGTCAGGCCCTGGGATGAGCCTTTGAATAAACTTCTTTGATCCGATTATTATTAAACTTTGCGTAGATCTGTGTGGTGGATACATCGGAATGTCCCAGCATCTCCTGAACTGAATGGAGATCTGCCCCATTTTCCACCAAATGGGCGGCAAAGGAATGTCTTAGTGTATGAGGGGTTATATCCGTCTCAATGCCTGCTCTTTTTGCATACTGTTTTAACACCTTCCAAAAGCCCTGGCGGCTCATGGGCTGTCCGTTACAGTTGGTAAAAAGCACCGGCTCATCTTCTGCGGCAATCATACCCTCCCTGGCATGATCCAAGTAATTTTTTAATGCCAGCCTGGCCGCGTGGCCAAAGGGAATGACCCGCTCCCGGCTGCCTTCCCGCACACGGATATAGCCGGATGTAAGATTAATATCCTCCATGGTCAGTGAGATTAGCTCGCTGACACGGATACCGGTGGCATAAAGCAGCTCCAGCATAGCCTTGTCCCGCAATTCCTTATTACTGTTTCCTGACGGCTGGGACAGCAAAAGATTTACTTCCTCCACAGTAAGTATCCCGGGCATCTTTTTTTCAATCTTTGGCGCTTTCAGCTGATCTGCCGGATCCTGGGAAATAATCCCCTGCTTAAACAGGTACATAAAGTAGGACTTTAACGTTGCAATATTCCTGGATACCGTAGAGGCGGCAAAATTCTCTTTTTCCATATATAACATATAGGAATTAAGATTGGTCTGATTCACCTTCGTTATATCCCAAATCCGCGCCTCCTGGAGATATGCAAAAAACTTACGTAAATCTCTCTGGTATGACAATATGGTGTTTTTTGAGGATTTTTTTATATCTTTCAGATATTGGATAAAGCCCTCTAAGTAAGTTTCCATTCTGATCTCCCTCATTCGTATCTTTAAAAAGGTATTTTAACACCCATGATGCCACAGATTTCTCCGCGCTTTGTGGTCTTCACTGCCGCTTCGGCCGACGCCAAGCAGGCGCCACTGGCGCCTGACATCATGACATACGCCTATTATAATCAATTTTTCCTGCAAAATCAAACAAAAAAAATCCGCGAAACCTTGATAAATACAGGGTTTTTCACAAAAAATACAAGATAATGTTAGGTCTACCAATTATGTCTACTATATCTTGAAAAAAAATTTTTCCCGAATCTCAAAAAAGAACTCTATTACTCCCAATGTCATTTAGATCTGATGACATTGCCGAAGCAATAAAGTTCTTTTTAGAAACTGGGCCTTTAGCCGCCTAAGCCAAAATCTCCGGCCGGTAACCGGGCAAATCCGCCGCCTGCCAAAACATTCGCTTTATTCATCCCAGTTATGGTATACATTCTGAACATCATCATCCTCGTCCAGCAGATCCAGGATACGGTTCATCTTCTTTATATCTTCCTCGCTGGATAAAGTATTCCATGTCTGAGGGATCATAGTGACCTCAGCAGATGCCATAGGGATGCCTGCAGCTTCCAGATTTTCACGGACAGCGCCAAAATCATCCGGCGCTGTAGTAATCTCATAGCTGTCCTCTTCCTCGGAAAAGTCCTCTGCTCCCGCGTCCAGAGCGGTCATCATCAGCTCGTCGGCATCCCCTTCATACTCTTCCTTATCCACGATAATAAGACCCTTTTTATCAAACATATAAGAAACACAGCCCATAGCGCCTACAGAGCCGCCGCCTTTTGTAAACGCATTGCGCACATTGGCCGCAGTACGGTTGCGGTTATCGGTAAGAGTCTCTACAATAATGGCAATACCGCTGGGGCCGTAGCCTTCGTATGTGGCTGTCTCATAATTGACAGAGCCAAGATCTCCGGCAGCCTTCTTAATACCTCTTTCAATCGTATCATTAGGCATATTGTTGGCTTTCGCCTTGGCGATCACATCTCTTAACTTACTGTTGTTATCCGGATTAGGGCCGCCTTCTTTTACAGCCACAGCAATTTCCTTACCGATAATGGTAAAGATCTTTCCCTTAGCTGCGTCATTTTTCTCTTTTTTATGTTTTATGTTGGCAAATTTAGAATGGCCTGACATAATAACACTCCTTTTCTAAAATGTATATTTACGCTCACACTAACTTATACAGTTTATCACCAAATTCTTTTGCTGGCAAGACCTTTGTTTGCTGCATAACATTGGTGCATATCGCCCTGTAGCCGATACACTTTGTTTGCGCGTTTATGTATCCGGTTCCAGACGGATGATCACTCCTGATAACCTTTTCTTAAGATCTGGTCCAGGGGATTGTGACAGTCTCGCACACAGACATTTTCACCGGTTTTTTGTCCTTTATATAGACTCTGGGCACACGGCGTCCCACATCGCATACCAGCTCATAGCTGATGGTCCCGATAAGTCCGGCAAGCTCATCAAAGGTGATCTCTTCATCTCCGTCCCGGCCGACCAGGGTCACTTCGTCCCCCTCCTTGACATCTGTAAGGTCCGTAATGTCCACCATAAACTGATCCATACATACCCGTCCGATAATGGGCGCCCGCTGACCGTGGATCAGCACGCTTCCCTGATTGGTCAAAAGTCTGGGATAGCCGTCCCCGTAACCTACCGGGATCGTTGCCACCAAAGTCTCTTTTGGGGTCACATAGGTATAGCCATAACTGATCCCATGGCCCGGCGCCACCTTTTTTATATATGTAATATGGCTCTTTAAGGACATCACCGGTTTCAGGTCCAGGATCTCCTTTGACATCTCATCGGAAGGATACAAGCCGTAAAGGATGATCCCTGCCCGGACCATATCCTTATGCATCCCTGGAGCATCCATGATCCCCGCGCTGTTGGCGCAATGGCGCAGAGGAATATAAAGACCCATGTCCTCAAGCCACTGCTCCATCTGACAGTACCGGTCAAACTGCTGCCGGGTAATCGATTTATAAGCTTCATCTTCCATATCCGCGCAGGCAAAATGGGTAAACATGCCCTCCACCTGAATGTGAGCCAGCTGGCTGATCTTATAGATCTCTTCCGCGCTTTCCCGGGTAGGCGCATAGCCGATCCGGCCCATGCCTGTATCCACCTTAATATGCACAGGAAGAACCTTTCCCGCCTCTTTTGCCGTCTCATCCATGGCCCTGGCCATATCCAGGGAAAACACAGCCGGAGTGATCTCATACTCTATAAGATCTTCATACTGATCCGGGGCAGTAAAACCAAGAACCAGAACCGGAAGTCGGATTCCATGCTTTCTCAGCTCGATCCCTTCCTCCACGCAGGCTACTGCCAGCCATGAAGCCCCAAGGCGCTCCAGCTCTCCTGCCAGGATCACGGCCCCATGGCCGTAGGCATTCGTCTTAATGACGCCCATCAGGCCCGTATCCGGGCCGATCTTTTTTTGTATCTCTTTTACGTTATGGTCAAATGCGTCCAGATCAATCTGGGCACACACTCTATACGTACTCATTTTTACGCCTTCCTTTATCTTAAAACTTTCGACATGTATTGTATAATATCTGACGCCAAAAGTCCATAGGCGCCTTTCACTTCCCTGCCTTTATCTCCGGCTCGGCCATGAACAAAACATCCTAAAGACGCTGCCCGGATCGGTGAAAGACCTGCGGCTAAAAAGCCGCCGATAATACCCGACAGTACATCCCCGCTTCCCCCAGTGGCCATGCCGTCATTTCCTGACAGGTTAATATAGGTGTCTGTGCCGTTGCTGATGACCGTCCGGGCATCTTTAAGAACACAGACCACCTTATGGTCCGCGGCAAAGTTACGGCAAACTTTAAGAAGTCCCTCCTTTAGCTGATCCACTGAAAGCCCCGACAGACGGGCCATTTCTCCTAAATGCGGCGTGATTACCGTATTCTCAGGCACCCATGACCAAAATTGTGGATTTTTTGCAAGGAGATTCAGCCCGTCCGCGTCAATGAGCAAAGGCGCCTGACATTTTTCTAATGTGTGCTCAAGAATCTTTTTTGCCGTATCATCACAGGATAACCCTGGCCCGATCACCACAGCATCGGCCCACGCCAGTCCTTCCGTAAGCAAAGCCAGATCTACCTGCTGATGATCGTAGAGCGTCATCACCGCTTCCGGCAACCGGGTAAGCAAAACATCATGATTTTCCTTTGGAGTAAACACACGGACCAGGCCGCAGCCACTGCCGTAAGCAGCCCTGGCGGAAAAGTAGCACGCTCCGGCCATCTGGGGCGATCCGGCGATGACCAGCACCTTTCCGTAGGTTCCCTTATTCGAATAAGGGGAGCGCTCCGGCAGAAGACCCGGAAGATCCTGATCCTCCAGAGCAAAGGTATGTATATGGGCCTGCTCTGCAGCCATGGCGGGAAATCCAATATTTTCCACGTAAACTCTGCCTCCCTGGACAGCGCCGGGATAAAGAACAAGCCCCAGCTTATTCACCCCAAAAGTCACTGTAAAATCCGCCTTTACGGCATAGCCTAAAATCTGTCCGCTATCTGTACTAACCCCTGATGGAATATCCACTGCGCACACCAGGGCTCCAGCGGCGTTGATGGCCTTAATGGTCCGGGCATAATCCCCTTCCACACTCCGGGTCAGGCCGATGCCAAACAAAGCATCCACGATCAGTCCGGCCTTCTTTAGCTCATCTAAAGCCTTACATTCTCGAATACCCATGCGCCTTGATATATCCATCTGAAGCCGGGTTTCTTCTGTGGCATGGTCTATATTTCCGGCCATATACCAAGACACCTGGTACCCCATGGTATAAAGGATCCGAGCCACTGCCAGACCATCGCCTCCGTTGTTTCCGCTGCCGCACACAGCCATAACAAGCTTATTTTCCCTGTCTTTTAAAGCCGCATCTACGCGCCGGGCCACAGAATAAGCCGCCCGCTCCATAAGGACCAGGGAAGGGATCCCCAGGGTTTGTATCGAATAACTGTCTATTGATTTCATTTCCTTAGCATCTGCCAAACAGATCATTTTTACCGCTCCTTTCCTGCCGTGACTTTACAGCATCCAGGTTTTGACCCGAATCATTTTTCCGGGATAAAAACAACGAATTAAAAAAGCCTGTATTTCCGGCTTTTTTAATTCGTTTCACCTTTGCAGGATCCTCCCGGGCCGCCAAATGGGCAGCTGTCCACCCGTTACTGTTCATAAGTGTCCGGTAACGTTAATCCTCCATATACGATTTGTAACTGTACTTTTCTTTTCCCCGATTTCTGAAATTATAAGACAGGGTCATAAGACTCTCATCCAGATGAACATTTTTCACACACACATCATCCGATAGATGCAGGTCTGTAGGGGCAAAGTTCCATATAGCCCGGATCCCCCAATCTTCCAACTGGCTAGCTATGCTTCTGGCCTGTTTTTTCGGCACGGTGAGCGTCGCCACATGGATTTCATGGATCTTAATAAAGTCTTCCAGTTCATCCATCATCTTAATCTCCACCCCGCGCACAGCCAGTCCTTCCAGCCTTGGGTTTATATCAAAAATTCCGATCACCTTAAAACCGATACGGTCAAAATCATAGTTTGCCAGTGCCTGGCCCAAGTTTCCCGCGCCGATAATAATCATGTTCTGAGTCGTATCCAACCCTAATATCTTACCGATTTCCTCATGGAGATACTCTACATTATACCCATATCCCTGCTGCCCGAATCCACCGAAATTATTCAAATCCTGACGAATCTGGGATGCAGTCACTTTCATACGAATACTCAATTCCTTAGAAGAAATACGTACAACGCCATTTTCCAAAAGTTCTCCCAGATACCGGTAGTACCTGGGCAGTCTTTTGATCACTGCTGATGATATTTCTCTGTCGCCCACACTTATGCACTCCCTTACTTCAATCATTTGTTATGACCTATAACCATTATATAGAAAACTTGTTTCATTGTCAAAACAATCTTGCTTTACTTATGTCTTTATAAATGATATGATAAATGGCGTGTGAATGATTACAGAAAGGCGGGATTTTTATGATACTTTCATGTCAGAACATTTCAAAATCCTTTGGCACAGATGAAATTTTAAAAAGTATTTCTTTCCATATAGAAGACCATGAAAAAGCAGCCATTGTAGGCATTAACGGGGCAGGAAAGTCTACCCTTTTAAAAATCATTACCGGGGAACTGACCCCCGATGAAGGCCAGGTTGTCCTGTCAAAGGGCAGGACCATGGGGTATCTCTCCCAGCAGTCCGGGGTGACTGGCGGAAATACCATTTATGACGAGGTTATGGAAGCGAAAAAGGATGTTATTGATATTTACCGGAAGATGAAGGCTTTAGAACAGGATATTGCCCAGGCGCCGGAAGAATCAAGAGAATCCTTATTAAATACATATGCCCGGCTGACCCACGCCTATGAAGATGCCAACGGCTATGCCATTAACAGCGAAGTCACCGGCGTGCTTACCGGTCTTGGATTTAGTGAAGAGGACTTTTCCAAAAAAGTCGATACTCTTTCCGGAGGACAAAGGACACGGATCTGTCTGGGCAAGCTCCTTTTATCCCGGCCGGATATGATCCTTTTAGATGAGCCCACCAACCATCTGGATATGAGCTCTATTGCCTGGCTGGAAACCTTTTTGCAAAACTATAAAGGGGCTGTGATCATTGTTGCCCATGACCGGTACTTTTTAGACAAGATCGTAACCAAGGTCATTGAGCTGGAAAATCATAAAGGCCAGGTATTTTTAGGAAATTACACCGCTTATGCCCAGAAAAAGGCCCAGCAGCGGGAAATCTTATGGAAAGCCTGGGAAAACCAGCAGCAGGAGATCCGTCACCAGGAGGAAGTTATCTCCAAGCTTAAGTCCTTTAACCGGGAAAAATCCATTAGACGGGCAGAAAGCCGTGAAAAACTCCTGGCCAAGGTAGAGCGTCTGGACAAGCCTGCAGAGGTCAACGCCTCCATGAATCTGGCCCTGACGCCATCGGTGATCAGCGGAAATGATGTGCTTATGGTGGAAGATCTGGCGAAGTCCTTTGGCAACCTCAGCCTGTTTTCCCATATTTTCATGGACATTAAGCGGGGAGAAAAAGTAGCTCTCATCGGAAATAATGGAACCGGAAAAACCACCATCTTAAAGATCATTAACGGCCTGACCCCTGCAGACGACGGCCAGATCCGGTTAGGGGCCAAGGTCCATATCGGCTACTATGACCAGGAGCAGCAGCTTCTTGCATCGGAAAAGACGATTTTTGAAGAAATTTCCGATGCTTACCCGACCCTGAACAACACCCGGATCCGAACCGTGCTGGCCGCGTTTCTATTTACCGGAGATGATGTTTTTAAGCGGATCAGCGATCTTTCCGGCGGTGAGCGGGGGCGTGTGTCCCTGGCAAAGCTTATGCTGTCAGATGCCAACTTCCTGATCCTGGATGAGCCCACCAATCATCTGGACATTGTTTCTAAGGAAATCCTGGAAAATGCTGTGCGCAGCTATTCGGGAACGGTCCTTTACGTGTCCCACGACCGGTATTTTATTAATACTACAGCCACCCGGATCCTGGAACTGACCAATGGGGGACTGAAAAACTACCCCGGTAATTACGATGACTATCTGGAGAAAAAGGAACATCCGGTCACTGCCGGGACCGGCGGCGCTTTCGCAGCCGCCTCTGCCCCCGCTTCTCAGGAAGCCCCTAAGATTTCCGATGGAAAAGCAGATTACCAGCGGCAAAAGGAAGAGGCCGCCCGCATAAGAAAGCGCCAGAACGATCTGGCCCGGACCGAAAAACGCATTGATGAAATTGAAAAGCGCATGGTCATTCTCAATGAAGAGCTGACCAAAGAAGAGGTCTATACGAATGTCCAGCGCCTTATGGAAATCAATCAGGAAAAGGAGGACTTAGACCAGGAACTGACTCAGCTTATGGAGCAGTGGGAGGAACTGGAGAGCCTTGTGTAAACACCGCTTCCATCTTCCTGTGGACTTCATTGGAAAGGCGTATGGTTTCTTCATGTTTATTTTTTCCGGTGTCCGGATACACCGGATCCAGAATATACAGCCGCATCACTTTTTTTCTGTGAAACAGACGCCAAAGTCCTTCCGGCTGAACATACCGGATCACGTAGGGGATCACCGGAACATTACAGTCATAAGCCAGAGAAAAAGCGCCCCGCTTAAAAGTCCGCACCCCGTTATACCTGGGATATAAGATGCCTTCCGGGTACACATGGACCAGATTCCCCTGGTTAATATAATCCGTCAGCGCCTCATGCATCTGGCGAAAAGGCTGAAGCTTTCCCGGCAGCGGGACGCCGCCAAGAAGGCGGACCAGCCACCGGATGCCAGGGATACAGAAATTAGACTCCAAAGTGGGGATGCAGACCCGCCTTCGGCCCATATGGCAGGCTACCACGCCGCAGTCCAGCATGTGGACATGATTACACACGGTCACCCCTTTTTTAGGAAGGGCCTTCAGCCGTTCTTTATGGACGACCTGAAGGCCAAAAAACACTTTAAAGATCACCGGCCCGATAAGATATACCAACTGGCGCAGCAAAAAGTTCATTGCCGCAAATAACCGGCTTTCAGGAAAGTATTTATATCCCACTGGCGTGGAAAAGTGCAAGGGCGTCCACATTTTTACAATATGCTCATCTTCCGGCCGGTCCTCAGGAATCTCTGTCTCGCAGACTCTTTCCTTATATCTTTCCATTAAGCCCGCTCCTCTCTTACCACAAAGCGCTGTTCCTGGCGCTTTTCCTCAATAGCGGCCTCAAACATATCCTCCATTTTCCGGACGCAGGTGTCCAGAGAATATTTTTTCCCTTGCTCGCTGTAAACCAGCTCCATCTCTTTGCGCCGCTGTTCATGAGTGATCCAGTAGTCGATCTTTTGAGCCAGATCCCGGCTGTTTCCCGCTTCAAAAAGACTTTCATCGCACAGAGCAAACTGAGGTGTCGCGGACTTTTCACTGTCGGCGATCACAGGAACAAGACCGCTGGAAAAAGCCTCGATACAGGATATAGCCTCAATCTCCGCATCTGCCGCATGGACGTACAAGTCGCTGACCCCGATCACGTCCAGCAGCGCCTTGTGGGAGAAAAATCGTATCACCGGAGGGTTTTTAAGCTGCCGTCCCTGCTTTTCCAAAGCTTTATAATTTGGCCCCTGGCCTGCCAGGATCAGCTGGATCTTATCACTGTAAGCAGACCGGCTCACAGCATCAATTAAAACATCCTGCCGCTTTTCATTAGAAAGACGGCCGATCATAAGAATCACATATTTTCCCTTATATTCCTCAGGCTTGGGAAGCTTCCGGTAAACAAAATCACTGTCCACCCCGTTGAAAATTACATGAAGCCGGGCTGTATATCCGTGCTCCTGGAGCTGTCTGGCTATAAACGCACTGGGACAGTGGATATGAGTAAACTGATTGTAAAAAAACTCTCTGAAAAAGTAATAAATGGCCTTATTCACCCACTGTACCCTGCCCATATGGAGGGTATAGGTAATGTTCTCCGGCTGCACATGAAAGGCAGCAGTGTGAGGAACATCCAGCTCCTGGGCAATCTCCAGTCCGGCAGCAGACAGGGCAAAGGGCATAACAAAATGTACTATATCCACCTGGCTGATGGCCTGGCGGAGCACCTGACGGTCCGCATGGGCAATAACCATACCCTGGGAATGAATAATCCCCTTCACTCCGGGAGGCATATAAACTTCTCTTACTACAAATTTGTTGGGCGCCGGCTTGCCGGTGCTTACAACAGATACTTCATGTCCGTGTTTTACCAGTGTATCTGCCAGTCGTCTCGCCGTCATGGTGGTGCCGTTATTGTCGGCGTCAAACTGGTCGATCACCAATAATATTTTCATAATGTTCTCCTTCCGTCGGCATATCGCCTCCTTGCTATTCTATCACACCTTCTGGTATAACACAATTATCTCGGCAAAACAGTAAATGCCAGACTGTAACGCAATAAATGCCAGTCCTGTAAAGTGACTTTTGTTATAAAAAATAATGCGCAGCTTTTTTAGAAAAAAAATACGTTTTTTTAATCCACATTAATTATGCGGATCTTTGCTATCCGATCCGCAAACTTTTTTCCGCTAATTCCTGAAAAAATCGAGTTATAACCGGCTAAATCTTTTGATATACTTACATCATCAGGTGAGTTGCCTGAAAAAAGTAAAGCATGACAGATGGAGGGTATGTCTGCATTTGCTTTAAACGAGCCTGCAAATAAAAAGTCAAGGCTAAATTGATGAACATTGAAAATTTTATACA